>NZ_JBAHWA010000002.1:0-485477 GCF_036697405.1 Lysobacter sp. CCNWLW3 | reverse complement strand
TTACTTTCTCTTGGGCCAGCAAGAGAAAGTGACCCGCACGCGCAGCGGGCGGAAGCCGTTGACCTTCGTGCCAACCAAGCAAAGCAACAGCAACAACAAATCCTCCCCAACCCGCCCGGCCCGCAGGCATAGCCTGCTGGCGTTCAGCCGCGCACGAATCTACGGTTCGTAAACGCACGGCTTCACCCTTTTCCAAAGGAGGGGGCCCAAGGCAGGAGAAAGCGGCGCACACCGCTAGCGGAGAAGGCCTCCAACGCATCGAAGCAAGCGCTGCGTTCGAGCTCCGACATCGCTGTTCGCATCGCTCCCGCCCCAGCGCAAGCGCACAAAAAACAACGCCCGGCCGAAGCCGGGCGTTGCGGGTGCTGCGGACGGGTCCCCTGTGCGTCGCCGCACGCCCGTCCCTGGATCGCTTAACCGCCGGGGTTGAACCCGATCGTGCGACGGGTCGTGACCGGTGCCCCCACCGGCTGGAACCGCCACTTGCGCACCGCGTTGACCGCCTCGCGGTCGAAGATGCGCGCCGGGTTGGAACGGACCACGCGGGCGGCGGTGACCGAGCCGTCGGTGCCGACGGTGAACTCGACCTGCACTTCGCCCGACTGGCCGGCACGCAGCGCTTCGGGCGGGTAACGCGGGGCCGGCGTCGACACCGCGCGCAGGTCGCTGCCCGCGGACGGTGCCGCGGCGGTCTGCCGCGCCTCGGCCGCGCGCTGCTCGGCGGCGCGTTGCTCGGCCGCGCGCTGCTCGGCGGCCCGCTGGTCGGCGGCGCGCTGATCGGCTTCGCGGGTCGCCGCGGCCTGACGCTCGGCCGCCTGCGAGGCGGCCAGCTGGGTCGCGGCCTGCTTCTGCTGCGCTTCCTGCTGGGCCAGGCGCTGCTTCTCGAGATCGGCCTGCTTCTTGGCCTGCTCTTCGGCGGTCAGCACCTGCTCTTCGGCGCGCTTGGCGACTTCGGCCTGCTTGGCGGCGATGCTGGCTTTCAGGCGCGCGAGCGCCGGATGCTGGGCATCGGCCTTTTCCAACAGAGCCGACAGGCGCTGGGCTTCGGCGAAGTCCTCGCGACCGACGCTCTGCTCGGTGGCGATGACGGTCATCGGCAGCAGGTCGGTGAGGGCGCTGGAAACGGCGGCGTCGGCCGGCGCCTTGTCGCGCAATGCGAGGTAGTACTCGACCGCATTGTCTTCGACCGGAGCGTACAGACGGTTTTCCGCATAGGCCTTGCGGGCGGCCTCGCGCAGCTGGTCGACGGTCAAGGCCGAGACCTTGGCCGAGACGGCCGTTTCCGGTGTTACCGCCGGGGCCGTGGTGGCCGCGGAGGTGGCCGCCGCATCCTGGGCGGGTTGTTCCTTGTTGCAGGCGGTCAGCGAGCAGGCCAGGGCCAGCGCGATGGTCGCATGCGATACGACGGACAGCCGGCGTGAACGCCGGTCATTTTGGTTCACAGTCATTGGCAAAACTCCCCTGAAGTGCGCCGTAGCGAGCACACGCCGGATAGGACGCGCTAGCAAGCCGCGTTTGTCAAGCGGCCGGGGGCCCAAAATCGGCCTCGGCCAGGCATGAATCGGGGATTGTGACCGATCCGGGACGACAGGGTTCCGCGCCGGCCCGGTTCAGGCCGGCGCAGCCTCGCGCGGCCAAACTCCGCAACGTGGCGGGACCGCTGCGGCGCGGTCGCCGGGCCGGCGGCGCGGACCGCAGCGGGCGACGACCGCGGCCGGATGGGCCGGCACCCTCGGCCGGTCCTACTTACCGATGCAGAAGCTGGAGAAGATGTGGCCCAGCAGGTCGTCGGCACGGACCCGGCCGGTGATTTCGCCGAGGGCGTCGTGGGCCTGGCGCAGCGACTCGGCGGCCAGGTCCAGGGCCTCGCGTTCGAGCTGGACGCCGGCGTCGGCCAGTTCGGTCCGGGCCCGGCGCAGGGCTTCGACGTGGCGCGCACGCGCGGTGAAGGCGCCTTCGCTGGCGTCGGCGCCCTCGCCCTGGGCGAGCCGGCGCAAGTGCGCGTGCAAGGCGTCCAGGCCCTGGCCGGTGCGCGCGGACAGGGCGATTCGGTCTTCGCCGTCCAGGGCGGCGGCGGCGGCCGGGTCCAGCAGATCGGCCTTGTTGTGCAGCCACAGCCGCGCCGGCACGCCGGCGATGGCGTCGGCGACCGCGGCGCGGCCGGTAGCGGGATCGCGTGCGTCCAGCACCACGATCGCCAGGTCGGCGCGCGCGAGTTCGTCGCGGGCGCGGCGCATGCCCTCTCGCTCGATCGCGTCGCCGCCTTCGCGCAGGCCGGCGGTGTCGACCAGGGTCAGCTCGACGCCGTCGCTGCGGATGGTTTCGTGCAGCAGGTCGCGGGTGGTGCCGGCGATGTCGGTGACGATGGCGCGCTCGCTGCCGGCCAGGGCGTTCAGCAGAGAACTCTTGCCTGCGTTGGGCGGACCGACGATGACCGCGTGCAGGCCGTCGCGCAGGCGGCGGCCGCGTTCGGCCGCGGCGAGCAGGGCGTCCAGGTCGGCGGACAGGGTGGCGTAGCGGCGGCGCAGCGCGGCGCCGCCGAGGGTGTCCAGCGGTTCGTCGGCGAAATCGATCGCGGCCTCGACGTGCACGCGCACGGCCAGCAGCTCGTCGGCCAGGGCATCGACCCGGCGCGAGAACTCGCCGTCCAGCGCGCGCCGGGCGGCGCGCGCGGCGCGCTCGTCGGCGGCCGCGATCAGATCGGCGACGGCTTCGGCCTGGGCCAGGTCGAGCCGGCCTTCGAGGAAGGCGCGTTCGCTGAACTCGCCCGGGCGCGCGCGCCGAGCGCCGAGCGCGCCGCAGCGCGCGGCCAGCGTTTGCAGCACGGCGGGGCTGCCGTGCGCCTGCAGTTCGACCACGTCCTCGCCGGTGTAGCTGGCCGGCGCGGCGAAGTAGAGCGCGATGCCGTCGTCGATGACCTCGCCGGCGGCGTCGACGAAACGCACGTGATGGGCATGGCGCGGCCGCAGGCGCCGCGCCACCAGGGCCTCGCCGATCGCCAGGGCGCGCGGACCCGACAAGCGCACGATCCCGACCCCGCCCGCGCCGGGCGCGGTGGCGATCGCGGCGATGGTGTCGCGGTCGGGAGGGGGCGTAGCGGTCATGCGGGTTCGACGGGTAGGCGGCGGTGCATCAGGGTAACGCGTTGGGTGCGGGGCGCGGGTCGGGGCCGCGACGGCAACGCGCCGTCTCCCCGTACCGGGGGCGCGCGACGATGCGGTTCGCCTACGGCTCACCGCATCCTACGAGTTGCGGTTGCGGTTGCCGTTGCCGTTGCCGTTGCCGTTGCCGTTGCCGTTGCCGTTGCCGTTGCCGTTGCCGCAGCATTGGAATCCATAGCAACGCATTCACCAATGAATCGTAGACCCGAAGGGCGGCGCGCAGGACGAGCGCCGTTTTTCGAATGGACAGGGATGTCCATTCGAAAAATCCCGGCGCCGGCCCCGGTCTCGCAAGGGAGGGTTGGTCACGCCAGCCCTTCTCTTTGGTTACTTTCTCTTGGGCTAGCAAGAGAAAGTGACCCGCACGCGCAGCGGGCGGAAGCCGTTGACCTTCGGGGCAGCCATGCAGAGCAAGGGCAATAGCAGATCCCCAACCGCCCTGCCCGCGCAATAGCCGGAGTTCGCGATCGCGGCTTATGACCGAAGGAAATCCCCGTGGGACGCCGCTCCCACAGAAAGCCAGTCGAAGTTCCCACGGAAGGCCGCCCCTTCGGAACCGGCGACGTAGCCGGAATTCGCGGCCGCGGCTCGCGCCGCTCCTACAGGAAGCGCTGGCGCAGAATGGGGCCGAAACGAAAACGCCCCGCACTGGGCGGGGCGTTTCGCGGGCGATTGCGGCCAGGCTCAGCGCTTGTCGGCGCCGACGTAGTCGCGCACGCCGTGACCGGTATAGATCTGGCGCGGGCGGCCGATCTTGTTTTCCGGATCGTTCTGCTGCTCCAGCCAATGCGACACCCAGCCGGCGGTGCGCGCGATCGCGAACATCACCGTGAACATCTCCACCGGAATGCCCAGCGCCTTGTAGATGATGCCCGAGTAGAAGTCGACGTTCGGGTAGAGCTTGCGCTGGACGAAGTAATCGTCCTGCAGCGCCGCCTCTTCCAGCTTCATCGCCACTTCCAGCAGCGGATCGTTGACGCCCAGCTCGCCGAGCACGTCGTGGGTCATCTTGCGCACCAGCGCCGCGCGCGGGTCGTAGTTCTTGTAGACGCGGTGGCCGAAGCCCATCAGGCGGAAGCCCGATTCCTTGTCCTTGGCCTTGTCGACCGCGGCCTTGACGTTCTCCGGACGGCCGATCTCGTTGAGCATCTTGAGCACGGCTTCGTTGGCGCCGCCGTGCGCCGGCCCCCACAGCGCCGCGACGCCGGAAGCGACGCTGACGTAGGGGTTGGCGCCGGTCGAGCCGACCAGACGCACGGTCGAAGTCGACGCGTTCTGCTCGTGGTCGGCGTGCAGGATGAACAGCAGGTCCATCGCCTTGGCGGCGACCGGATTGAGCTCCAGCGGCTCGCTCGGCACTTCGAACAGCATGTGCAGGAAGCGCGTGGTGTAGTCCAGGCTGTTCTTGGGGTAGCGGATCGGCCAGCCGATCGAATAGCGATGGCAGGCGGCGGCGATCGTCGGCACCTTGGCGATCAGGCGGATCGCGGCCAGGCGGCGCTGTTCCGGATCTTCCAGGTCGAGTTCGTTGTGGTAGAAGCTCGCCATTGAGCCGAGCATGCCGACCAGCATCGCCATCGGGTGGGCGTCGTGGCGGAAGCCGTACAGGAAGGTGCGGAAGGCCTCGTGCATCATCGTGTGATGCGTGACCTCGTGCTCGAACTTGCTGAACTCGTTCGCGGTCGGCAGTTCGCCGTTCATCAGCAGGTAGGCGACTTCGAGGAAGTTCGACTTCTCGGCGAGCTGCTCGATCGGGTAGCCGCGGTACAGCAGCACGCCTTCGTCGCCGTCGATGTAGGTGATCGCCGACTTGCAGCTGGCGGTCGCGGTGAAGCCCGGGTCGTAGGTGAAAAGACCGGTTTCCTTCGGCACCTTGGCGATGTCGATGCAGGAGGCGCCGAGCACCGGATGCTGGACCGGAAGGGTCACGCTCTTGTCGCCGGCGGCCAGGGTGACCTGGTCGAAGGCGGGTTTATTCGGGGTAGCTTTCTCAGCAACGGATTTATCAGGGGCGGACTTATCAGAACCGGACACGAACAGCTCCTCATGTCTGCGCCGCGCAGGGATGGCCGCGGGCGAGGTGGGGACAGGGAATCGCGGACGCGCCGCGTCCACGAATTATCGCATACCGGCCTGGAGCACCGGCTCGGACTTTGGTCGCGGGGACGGGCCGGGCTGTTCCGCCGGCGGTGTCGATCCGGCCGCCGACCCGTGCGCCGGATTCGAGCGGAGGCGATCGACGGCCACGCACGCGGGCGGCGCGCCGGACCAGTGCGGGTATCGACGCGCGGAATTCGGCCCAAACGCAAACGGCCGCCCAGTGGGCAGCCGTTGTGCGCGAAACCTGGCGACGCGATTACTTCTGCGCGTAACGCTTGCGGAACTTGTCGACGCGGCCGCTGGTGTCCATGATCTTGTGCTTGCCCGTGTAGAACGGGTGCGAAGCGGACGAGATATCGACCTTGATCAGCGGGTACTCGGCGCCGTCGACCTTGACCGTTTCCTTGCTCGACAGGGTCGAACGGGTCAGGATCTGGAAGTCGGTGGTGACGTCTTGGAACACGACGTCGCGGTACTCGGGATGGATACCTGCCTTCATGGCACTCACAAATTGATGCGGGAAAGAGCGGCATTATAGCCGCCCCTTCGAGGCCGAGGCAAGTCCCGGCCTAAACGGCCGCCAGGGCCCGCTGGATCAGGCCCTGGAAGCGTTCCTGGTCGTAGCGCATCAGGATCGCGACCCGGGCCGGGGCCCCGCCCTCCCCGCGCCAGTCCACGATGGTCGCGCCGCGGCCGTGGCGGCCGTCCAGCTCGATCGCCAGGGCCCGGTCCAGCACCTCCAGGGCGCCCTCGGGCTCCAGCGCGAAGGCCATGGCCAGGGCGTCGGCGGCATGCCAGTGGGCGCCGCGGCGGTCGGCCGACCACAGCCGGGTCTTCTCCGAGATGCGCTCGTAGAAGCGCGCGCGCGCGCTGTCGGCCTGGAGCCACTGGACCACGTCGTCGTGCAGGAAGCCGTGCGCGATCACCGCCTCCCAGTCGGCCAGCTCGATGCGCTCGAAGGCCTCGAACACGATGTGCGCGGCCTCCGGATCGAAGTAGATGTTGAACTCGGCGGCCGGGGTGATGTTGCCGCGGCAGGTGACCGCGCCGCCCATGACCACGAAGCGCGCGACGCGCTCGGGCAGGGTCGGGTCGAGCTTGAGCGCCAGCGCGATGTTGGTCAGCGGGCCCAGCGCCACCAACAGCAGCTTGCCGGCGTGCTCGTGCGACAGGCGCAGGATCGCCAGCGCGGCGTGCTCGGCCTCGACCTGGCGGCGCGCGGGCTCGTAGCCGACGTCGCCGAAGCCGTCCTGGCCGTGCACGTAGCCCGCGTCCGGCGAGGGATGCAGCAGCGGCGCGGCGGTGCCGGCGAACACCGGCGCGTCGACGCCGGCGACCTCGCACAACTTCAGGGCATTGGCGACGGTGTGCTTGAGGCCGACGTTGCCGGCGGCGATGGTCAGTCCGACCAGCTGGTGGCGCGGATCGTTGAACGCCATCAGCAGCGCGAGCGCGTCGTCCACGCCCGGGTCGGTATCGATAAGCAGGGGAATGCGGTCGGTCATGTAGCCACTCTTTCGACTTGGACGGCCGGATCGGCCGGGATGGCGTGCAGCGCGCCTTCGTAGCGCAGCAGTTCGCCGAGGGGAAACAGGGAGAAGGCGACGGCGAAGCGGTAACGCCCGTCGTCGTCGACGCGCTTGCTGGCGTCGGTGCGCGGAAACAGGAAGCGCGGCCAGGGCAGGCCGCGCAGCGCGACCCCCAGCAGGTGCCAGCGCCAGCCGCCCTCGGCCAGGTCCACGCCCAGGCGCAGCCGCGCCGGGCCGGTGGATTCCAGCCAATGCCCGTCCGGATAGCGGCCGACGGGGCGAAAGGTCGAGACCAGTTCGGCGCCGCCTTCGAAGCGGCGCCGCCACTGCATGGCCTGCGCATCGTGGACGATGCGGACCTGGAAAGCGCGGCGCGGACGATCCAGGGGAATGCCTAGGCGTCGCGCCAGGCGCCGGCCCAGGCGTCCGGCCAGGCCGGTACCGGTGGAGATCGCGACTTCGCCGCTCAAGGTGCCGCCGCTGCGATGCAGCGTTTGCAGCAGGGGGTGCAGCCGCTCGAAAGCCGGGCCGAACCATTGCGTGGCCGCGTTGTGAGGGGCTCCCGGCATCCGGGGGGTGCGCTCCTGGCGGCGGGACACTATAGCCAGAGTTTCGGCGCTTTGTGTGGCGGGAATTGCGCAAGCGCGGTCCGGGGCTTCGATGCGCATGGCGGCGCGGCCTGTCCCGGGGTGCCGCAACCGGCGCAGCAGGGTCGAAACGGCGGGCTGCTGGGCGCCCGCCACGATCGCTTCACGGCGCTAAGGCCGGGCGGCGGCCGGGAACCGCGACAGCCAGTGGCGGGTGCGGCGCAGGTAGTGATCGGGCGCCAGCGGAGCGTAATCGAGGTAGCTGCGGCCGCCGGCGCTCATCGGCACCGCCGGCTCCAGCTGGGTGCCTTCGTGCCATTCGTTGAACGAGGTGATCGACAGCCAGCGCGCGCCGCTGGCCCTGGCCGCGGCGAACATTTCGTCGTAGTAGGCGCCGCCGCGGCGGTCGCGCTCGTTGGCGCGGTTCCAGGGCCGCACCCGCCGGTCGCTGTAACCCGGCCCCAGCGAGGGGATGAAACGCAGGCCATGGCGGTCCGCCCAGCGCTGCAGCTGCGGCCAATGCTCCGGGGTCGAGCCCCAGGTGAAACCGCGGCTGGCGAAGTAGGTGTAGACGCCGTCGAAGCCGGCGCTCAGGAAGAAGGCGCCCTCGTCGGCGTTCACCCACAGGCCGATCAGGTCGGCGTCGTAGGCGCCGCCGCGCAGCGACTCGGCGCCGTCCGTGCGCAGCAGCCGCGCCCAGTCGGACGCCGGCAGCTGGTAGGAGTCGTAGACGAAGAACAGCGGACGCCCGCTATCGGGATCGCGATAGAACGCCGGATGCCGGCCGTAGTCGTCGATGGCGGCGACCACCTGCGCGCGCGCCGCGGCGATGGTCGGCCGCGCCGCCGGTTCGATCTGGAAACAGATGCGCAGGCCGTGACGCGCCGCCGCGTCGAACAGCGCGGGCAGGCTGCGGTAGCTCGGGTCCTGGCGGCCCAGCCAGGTCACCGCGACGACGCCGATGCCGGCCTCGGCGATCATCCGCATGTGCTGGTCGGCCAAGGCGGGATCGGCGCTGTCGTACTCGCCCAGCGCCGGGTAGTAATCGGCGGCGATGTCGCCGCCGCCGGGGATCTCCGGCGCGTCCGGATCGGAGGCGTGCGGCTTCAGCACCGGATGCGACCAATGCAGGCGCGCGCCACTGCGCTCGGGACTGCCGTACCAGTTGTAGTAGAAGACGATCGCGCGCGGATTGGGCGCGGCAGCCGGCGGCGCGCGCAGCGGGCCGGCGCAAGCCGCCAGCCACAGCGCGCACAGCGCCAGCGCCGCGCGCGCCTTCACCGCGCCGCTGCCGCGGCCCGCACCGGCCGCAGCGGATGCGCCTCGGTATTGAAGGTCACCGCCTCGAAGTCCAGCGTCTGCGCCGGCGCGAACAGCAGGTAGTAGTACTTGAAGGTCTCGGCGAACAGGAAGCTTTCCATCGAGTCGTCCTGCCGCTTGCTGGTCACGTCCTTGAGCGCGGCATAGCCGGCTTCGCTGCGGCAATGACGGACGAAGTCCTCGAAGAACTCGCGCCCCATCGCGCGATACTTGGGATCGCCTGTCAGCACATGCAGGTAATAGGCCGACTCGACGATCTCCGGCCGCAGCGCGTAGCCGGGCGAAGCGACCTGCATCTTGGCGTAGTCCAGCGACTCGGGCTCGATCCCGTGCAGGCGCCACATCTTCAGGCCCGAATCCTGCAGGCGCCGGGCGCGATCCAGATCGCCGCCCAATGCCAGCAGCGCCGGCATGAACGCATCCAGCGCGCCGTAGCGGGTGGCCGTGCGACGGCCGCTGGCCATGTCGGCATGGCCGTACCACAGCTCGCGCTCGCGCACTTCGTCGGCCAGGTGCCGGTTGACCGCGACGATGCTCTGTTCCCACATCGCCTTGCATTCCTGGTCGCCGAACAGGCGCCAGCACTTGTACAGGTACTCGTAGTAGGAATCGATGCCGCCGCCGATGTGCGAGCCGGTGTCGGTCCAGCGGCCGCTGTTCACATCGATCCAGGAGCCGACCAGACCGGTCTTGGCGTCGCGGCGCTTGTAGGTTTCCACCAGCGCGCGCTTGGCCTGGTCGTAGTACACCGGCTTGCCGGTGAGCTTGGACAGCATGCCGAACTCCAGCAGCAGGGTGCCGGTCTCGGCCGGGTTGCTGAGCTTGCCGCGGGTCTTGCCGGTGCGCAGGTTGACGTGGGTGTAGGGCAGCCCGGTGGGGGAGTCGAACACCGGCAGCAGGCGCGTGCCCAGGTCGTCGGCGAGCTTGAGCAGGCGTTCGTCGCCGGTGATCTGGTATCCCGACAGCAGGCCGCCGAGCAAGCGGATGGTGACCTCGAAGTTCTGCACGTACATGTCGCGGTCGAAGTCCAGCTGCGAGGCGATCAGTTCGCGCGCTTCGTCGGCCTCGCTCTTCAGGCCCATCAGCAGCAGGGTGTCCAGCGCATCCACCGGCGTCATCAGCAGCGAATGCGGGTACCAGTCGTGGCCGCTCTTGCTCAGCGGCTTGAGCGCGTCGCGGCCCCAGGCGTAACGCTTGTAGCCCTGCCAGGCGTGACGGGTCTCTTGCTTCACCCGTTCGGCTAGGCGCGCGGCTTCGGCGGCGTCCACGCCCTGCGCGGGCGCGGCGACGGCGGCCGTCGAGGCGGCCGCGGGCGCGGCGGTGTCGGCGGCGGGCCGGGCGCAGCCGGCCGCCAGGGCGGCGGCGGAGAGGCAGGCGAGCAGCGGTAGTTTCATCGGGATCACCAGAGGCGGGAGGAAGCCATGCCGACAACGGCGCACGGCGCGGGAGACGGAAGCGGAACTCAGGGCGCGCCCAGCCAGCGCAGCCGCAGGGCCTGACGCAGGCGCGCCAGGTCGGCGTCGGCGCGCACGCGCAGTTGCACGGTTTCGCCGGGCAGCAGGGTCAAGGCGTTGTCGGACAGCTCGGCGTCCAGGCCCTCGAAGTCGACCCATAGCGCACGCGCCAGGCGATCGGCTTGCAAGGTCAATACCGCGGCGTCGCCGTAGCGGCGCCACTGCGTGCGCAGTTGCGGATCGCCCAGCGCCAGGGACCTGGCTTCGTCGAAATAGACCACGCGACGCGACGGCGGCTCGCCGCGCACCTGCAACTCGAACACCGCCGCGGTGCGGCGCGGATCTGCGCCGCCCAGCAGCTCGGCATCGCTCCAGGCCCCGGCGGCAGTGACCGCCAGCGGCGCCAGCGTCGTCTCGCCTTGTTCGCGGCGGTGCTCGCGCCCGTCGAAGTCGAGCACCCGCAGCGTCCACCGCGCCGTCGCGGGCTCGCTGCGGTCCGACAGCAGGCTCAGCGCGGTGCGCCCGTCCTTGCGCAGCGCCGCCGCGGCGACCGGGGCGAAGAAGCGCCGCGCATGGAAATGCAGGGCCTTCCAACGGCCGTAATAGTCCAGACTGGACCAGGACGCGCCCGGCCAGACATCGTTGAGCTGCCAGTACAGCGAGCCCATGGTGCGGGGCCGGCTGGCGCGATGGTGCAGCGCTGCCAGCTCGATGCCCTCGGCCTGCATGACCTGGCTGAGGTAGACGAAATCGGCGAAATCGCGCGGCTCGCCGTAACCGGCGCGGATGTAGTGCAGCAGGCGCTCGTTGCCGGCGCCGGCCAGGAATTTCTGGTGGGCGCGGATCACCGGCGCATCGATGCCCTGCTCCGCCGCGCTGGCGAACGCGTCCACGGTACGCAGCGACGGCCAGGCCTGCAGGCCGTACTCGGACATGAAGCGCGGCGTCTCGTCCAGGTAGGCGGCGATCGGCTTGGAACCGGCCCACACGTCCCAGTAGTGTTTGTCGCCCCGGGCCGAATCGTTGGCCTTCTCGTCCAGGTCGTTGCTGGGGGAGCTGGACCAGTACGGCACGTCGCCGGCCTCCTGCGCGACCACCTCGCGCAGGTCGCGCCCGAACAACTGCACATAGCCGTCCCACACGGTTTGGGCGAAGCGCGGGTCGGCCTCGGTCAGCTTGCGGCGGTGGCCCCAATCCTTCCAGGCCGTTTCCTCTTCGTTGTTGCCGCACCACAGCACCACGCTGGGGTGGCGGCGCAGCCGGCGCACCTGGTCGCGCGCCTCGGCCACGGCGTTGGCGCGGAACGCCGGATCGAAACCCGGCTGCATGCCGCCGCCGTACATGAAGTCCTGCCACACCATCAGGCCGAGCTCGTCGGCCAGATCGAAGAACTCGTCGCTTTCGTAATAGCCGCCGCCCCAGTTGCGCAGCATGTTCATGTTGGCCGCGCGCGCGTCCTCCAGGGTCTTGCGCAGGCGTTCGCGCGGCACCCGCGCCGGGAACATGTCGAACGGAATCGCGTTGGCGCCCTTGGCGAAGATCTCGATGCCGTTGACCGCGAACGCGAAGCCCTGCCCCGCGGCGTCGCGCGGCCGGCGCAGCTCGACCCGGCGCAGGCCGGTGCGCTGTTGCGCCTGCGTGCGCTGGCCGTCGGGACCGAGCAGGCGCATGCGGAAGCTGTACAAGGCCTGCTCGCCGTAGCCGAACGGGTACCAGCGTCGCGGCCGCTCGATCCGCAGCGGCATATCCAGCGTCTGCGTTCCCGGCTGCAGGCTCACGGCCCGCCGCAGCGTGCGCGCGCGGCGACCGTCGGGGTCCAGCCAATCCAGCTCCAGCGTCGCGCTGCCGGCGACGTCGGCGCGCACTTGCACTTGCGCGCCGAGCTCGGCGACCTCGGCGTCGACGCGCAGCTGGCGCAAATGCAGATCGTCGATGCGCGGCCCGTCCCAGCTTTCCAGCTTCACATCCCGCCACACCCCGGCGGTGACGTAACGCGGGCCCCAATCCCAACCGTAGTGATAACCGGGCTTGCGCGCGAAGTTGCCGGTCATCGACTCCTTGGGTTCGTCGCCGTAGGGCGAGGGATAGTTGCCGGCGATCTTGTGCGGCATCGCTTCGACGCGCGCCAGTAGGCGCCGGATCGGCGAACGCAGGATCACCCGCAATTCGTTGTCGCGCGCGCGCAGCTTGCCCGCCACCGGTGCCCGCCAGGTCCGGAAAGCGTTGTCGGCCGACAGCAGCGGCTCGCCGTTGAGGTAGACGTCCGCATAGGTGTCCAGACCCTCGAACACCAGCTCGGCATGACGCTTGCGCAAAACCTTCGGGCCCGCATCGAAATGGCTGCGGTACTCCCAGGCGCCCAGGCCGATCCATTGCAGCCGCGCTTCCGGCGCGCCGACGTAAGGGTCGGGAATCAGCCCCTGTGCGAGCAGGTCGGTGTGGACGTGGCCGGGCACGCGCGCGGCATGCCATTGCGTCGCGGCCGCGTGTTCGCGCGCCTGCGGATCGTCCGGCAGCAGCCGGAATTCCCAGCGTTGGTGCAGGCTGCGCACTTCCGGTTGCGCCGCCTGCGCGGGCGCGCCGAACAGCGCCGCCGCGGCGATCGCCACGACCGCCGCCGAGTGCCTCCATCCGTGCAGGAGCCTGGCCGGTCGCATCCCGTCTCAGCCCCCGCGCACCAGATTCAGCACTTCGTAGCAGGCGCCCATGGTGTGGTAGTCGGTCTTGCCGGCCGGGCTCTTCTCGTCGCTGTATTTGCGGTTGTCGGCGTCGAGGATGCGGAACCAGGCGCCGTGGCGGTGATCGACCAGGTGCTCCCAGGAATAGGCCCACAGCCGCTGGTACCAGTCCCAGTAGCGGGCCTCGCCGGTGCGCGCGGCCAGCAGTGCGGCGGCGGCCAGCGATTCGGCCTGGACCCAGAAATACTTGTCGTCGTCGCAGACGTAGGCGGGCCCCTGCGCAAGCGTCCGTCCGTCCATGAGCGGGCGTTCCGATGCCGCCGCTTCGTGCAGGGCCTCACGCAGCCGTTCGTAAGCGAAGCCGTAGTACATGCCGCCGCGTCGCGCGTCCCAGGAATTCGCCAGCGCGGTATCGAACAGTTGGCGCGCGGTCGCCAGCAGCCAGTCGGCCTCGACATGGCGGTCCAGGATCAGCAGCAGCTTGGCCCATTCGGTCTGGTGGCCGGGCTGGAAGCCCCAGGGGCGGAACAAGTGCTTGGGATCGTCCAGGTGATAGCGCCAGTCGATGTTCCAGTCGGCGTCGTAGTGCTCCCATACCAGTCCGCCGGCCTGGGCGGCCTGGTGGCGGGTCATGCGTTCGGCCAGGTCCAGCGCACGCTCGAGATAACGGCGCTCGCCGCTGGCGTCGAACGCCGCCAACATCGCCTCGCACATGTGCATGTTGGCGTTCTGGCCGCGGTAGCCGCTGAAGTTCCAGTGCGCGTCGGCCTCGTCGCGGTACAGGCCGTGCTGCGGCTCCCAGTAGCGCCGTTCGAGCAGCTGCCAGGTCTCGTCCATCCACTCGCGCGCTTCGTCGATGCCGGCCTTGAGCGCGCTGGAGTACGCCAGCAGCACGAAGGCGACGCCGTAGCAGTGGTAGGTCTCGTCCTCCACGCGGCCGTCGCGCAGGGTCCAGGCGTAGCCGCCGGTGTCCGGGTTGCGGTGGCGCTCGCGCAGGTAGCGCAGGCCGTGGCGCGTCGCCTGCAGGTACTGCGCGCGCAAGGCGGCGTCCTCGCCGAATTCGCGCGCGGCCATGGCGTAGTTGAAGACGAAGCGGGTGCTGCTGACCAGATGCCGGTGCGAGGCCTCATAGACCCCGCCGTCGTCCTTGAAGTAGTGGAAGAACCCACCGGACGGGTCGATACAGCGCGGGTGATAGAAGGCCATGGTGCGCGCGATGTGCGCGCGCAGGAAGTCGGCGGAACGGAAGTCCGGCGCGGCAGGGTCGGGCGGCGCGCTTTGGGGCAGCGCGCTTTGAGGCAGCGTGTTCTCAGGCAGCGTGTTCATATTGATCCTTGAGCAATTGCTGCACCTGCGCGCGGGTGGGCATCGCGGCGAAGGCGCCGTGTCGGGTCACCGCCAGGGCGCCGACCGCGGCGGCGAAACGCAGAGCGTCCTCCATCGCGGCGCGGTCGGCCAGGAACGCAGGCAGTCCGGCCGCATCCACATCGCGTTCGCACAGGTGCGACAGCAGGCCGCCGACGAAAGCGTCGCCGGCGGCGGTGGTGTCGACCGCCTTGACCCGGAAGCCGCGCAGCTCGCCCTCGGCGCCTGCGGTGTACCAACGCATCGGCGCGCCGCCGTCGGTAACCACCAGCCAGCGCGCGGCACCCGCGAACAGGCGTTCGCGCACCGCGCGTTCGCCGGCCTCGCCGCCGCCGTAGGGCTCGGCCAGATAGTCCAGCTCGTTGCGCGCCAGCTTGACCACGTCGGCCGCGGCCAGCGCCTGCCACAAGCGCGGCCGCGGCTGCACGCCCTGCGGCCACAGCATCGGGCGCAGGTTGAGATCCAGGCTGACCAGCGCGCCGGCCGCGCGCGCCAGGCCCATGCCCTGCAACGTGGCCTCGGCGATCTCGTCCTCGGTCAGGCTGTTGGAGCAGACATGGAAGGCACCGGCCTGGGCGAAGCAGTCGGCGGCGTAGTGTTCGCTGCGGAACAGCAGGTCCGCCGCCGGCGGACGGTAGAAGCTGAAGCTGCGCTCGCCGTGTTCGTCCAGGGCGACGAAGGCCAGCGCGGTCTTGGCCGCATCGGTGCGCAGCACATAGTCGGTGGCCACCCCGCAGCCGCGCAGGCTGTCGAGCAGGAAGTCGCCGAACATGTCGCGGCCCAGCATGCCGACGAACTGGGTCGGCGCGCCCAGCCGCGCGGCCGCCGCGGCGACGTTGGCCGGCGCGCCGCCGGCGTATTTCAGGAACGCGCGCGGCGCGTCGTCGGCCGGCGCGGGCTGGGCGAGGAAATCGATCAAGGCCTCGCCGAAGCAAACGATGTTGCGCATGCGGTTCAATCCTGCCCCTGTTGGATGTTGAGCGCCGGTTGCAGGCGCGAGCCGCGCAGGCCGTACCAGACGATGTAGGCGTAGCAGAGCGCGGACACGATGAAGGCGTATTGCAGCGCCCGGGTCTCGTCGCCCAGCGCGCCCTTGAGCAGATCGACGAAAGCGCCCTGCAGCGGCGGAATCACCGCGCCGCCGACGATGGCCATCACCAGCAGGCTGGAGGCTTTCTCGGTCATCGGCCCCAGGCGCTCGATCGCCAGGGTGAAGATGGTCGGGAACATGATCGAATTGAACAGGCCCACCAGCACCACCGACCACAGCGCCGTACCGCCGACGGTGTTCATGGTCACCAGCAGCAGGACGATGTTGATCGCCGCGTACAGCGGCAGCAGCCGGCGCGGATTGGCGCTCATCAGCAGCGCCGCGCCCAGGAAGCGGCCGATCATGGCCGCGCCGTGGTAGTACGACAGGTACAGCGCGGCCTGGCCTTCGCTCATCGCGCCGATCTCCGGGCGCGAGACGTACTTGACCATGAAATGGGCGACGGTGACCTCCACGCCCACGTAGAAGAAGATCGCCAGCACGCCCCAGCGCAGGTGCGGATGGCGCAGCACCTCGGCGAAACCGTGCTTGCGCGCGTCGGCCTGTTCGGTGGCCTCGGTGAGCGCCGGCATGCGGAAGAAGTACACCGCCGCCGCCAGCACGATCAGCGCCGCGGCCACGCCGATGTACAGCGGCTGCACGGTCTGCACGCGCTCGGCCGCCGGCAGCTTGGCCAGCTGTTCGGCGCTGAGCAGGGTCGCGCTGAAGATCAGCAGGCCGGCCACGTAGGGGCCGATGGTGTGGCCGAGCGAATTCACCGCCTGGGCGAAGTTGAGCCGGCTGGCGGCGCGCTCGGGCGCGCCCAGCAGGCTCACGTAGGGATTGGCCGAGACCTGCAACAGGACGATGCCGGTGGCCAGAATGAACAAGGCCGGCAGGAACAATTCGAACGAGGCCGCCTGCGCCGCCGGCAGCACCAGCAGGGCGCCGGCGCCGGCGATCAACAGGCCGATCACGATGCCCAGCTTGTAGCCGACTCTGGCCACCACCCGCCCGGCCGGCACCGCCATCACGAAGTAGGCCCCGAAGAAGGCCGAGTCCAGCAGCATCGAGCGCGCGTGGGTGAGCTGGAACACCGACTGCAGGTGCGGAATCAGCACCCCGTTGAGCTCGGTGATGAAGCCCCACATGAAAAAGATCGCGGTCATCGCGATCAGGGCCGCGCGGTTGCGCGTGGCGGACGCCGGCGCGTTGGGATCTTGAGTGCTCATGGCGTCGACGGCTCGATGGAGGCGTCGTGCGGTCGGCGCCGGAGGAGGGAACTCACATGGCCGCGGCTCCGCTGCTGCCGCGCACCACTAACGTCACCGGCGCGATCACGCGCCGCGACAACGCGCCCGGATCGCGCACGCGCTGCAGCAGCAGCTCGGCGGCCTGGCGCCCGCACGCGCGCGGCTGCGCCGCCAGCGTGGTCAGCGATGGCGTCGACAGCGCCGCCTCGGTGATGTCGTCGAATCCGGTCAGGGCGAAGTCGACGCCCGGCCGGATGCCGCGCGCGCTCAGGCCCAGCATCAGGCCCAGGGCGACGGTGTCGTTGTAGCAAACCGCCGCGCTCGCCTCCGGCGCGCGCTCGAACAGTTTGGCGGTGCGCGAGGCGGCTTCGACGCGGGTCGGGCTGCATTCCACCAGCCAGTCCGGCGACGGCTCGATCGCGGCCGCGCGCATCGCGTCGCTGTAGCCCTGGCGGCGTTGCCGGCACGAGCTGGAATCGGCGTGCCCGCCGAAGAACGCGATCCGCCGGTGCCCCAGCGACAGCAGGTGTTCGGTGGCCAGGCGCGCGCCGTGCTCGTTGTCCAGCGCCAGGAAGTCCCAGTCCACGCCCGGCAAGGCGCGGTTGAACACCAGCGCCGGCGTGTGCGCGCCCAGCAGCCGCTGCAGCGCCGCGCCGTCGCTGTGCTCGGCCGGCGACAGGATGATGCCGGCCGGACCGTGCTCGACCAGCGAGCCCAGCACCGCCAACTGCCGCTGCGGCGACTCGGCGGTGCTGCCCAGCAGGGTCACGTAGCCTTCCTCGCCCAAGGCCTCGTCCACGCCGGCGGCGAACTCGGCGAAGAAGGGATTGGACAGGTCGTTGATCACCAGCGCGACCGAACTGGAGGTCTGCCGGCGCAGGTTCGCCGCCGCGCGGTTGTAGACGTAACGCTGCCGCTTGAGCTCTGCCTCCACCCGCGCACGGGTGTCGGCATGCACCAACGGACTGCCGCGCAGCACCAGCGACACCGTCGCCCGCGATACTCCGCAGGCCTGGGCGATGTCGGTCACGGTGACCTGCTTGCGGTTGGACCGGCCGGTGCCGGGCTTGTGGGTCGTCATCGGAGATCCCGGGTCCTTGGACTCGTGCGGTCGACCGATTATTCACCAAGTGGATCGATCCAAGTTGGCAGGCCCGGGCGGCAACGCGCGCGCCGGCCAGGCCGCGGCCGGCGCGGACCGGCGGGCGGTCCGGGACAGGGGCAAAGGCCAGGCTCAAGGCGCGCTCCCGGCCGGCGCGCCGCAGGCCGCGGCCGGACGCGCCGAGGCGGCGGTGGCCCAGGCCGAGGGCGCGGCGCCCAGCTCGAAGCGCAGGCTGCCGCCGTCGCGCAGACGCGACCAGTCCAGCCACACCCGATCGACCGCCGCGCCGTTGAAACGCACCGACTGCGGGTACTGCAGGACGCGGGCGTCGGCACCCGGCGCCTCGATGCGCAGGGTCCTGCCCTCGCCCAGCTCCAGTTCGACCCGCTCGAAGCGCGGCGCGTGCAGCACCAGCTCGCCGCTGCCCGGCATCAGCGGATACAGGCCGATCGCGCTGAACAGATACCAGGCCGACATGGTGCCCAGGTCGTCGTTACCGGTGACGCCGTTGGGCGCGTTGGTGAACAGCGTCTGCGCCGAACGCAGCACCGCCGAGGTCTTCCACGGCTGCCCCAGCAGCGCGTACAGCCATGGCGCGTGCAGGTCGGGTTCGTTGTTGGGGTTGTAGCGGTACTGGCTGTAGTAGCTATACGGCCCCACCACCCATTGCTTGCGCGCGGCATGGGCCGGGTCGGCCACCAGCGCGTCGTAGGCGAAGAACGCATCCAACCGACGCAGCGCTTCGGCTTCGCCGCCCATCGCCGCGGCCAGCCCGGGCACGTCCTGCTGCACCAGCCATTGGTACTGCCAGGCGGTGCCTTCGTGGAAGCCGTGGTGCGAGCGCGGGTTGTAGCGCCCGTCCGGCCCCGTGTACCAACTGCCGTCGTCCAAACGCGGGCGCGGGAAGCCGGTGAAGCCCAGCTCGGCGTCCTTGGCCTGCGCGTCCCAGAGCTTGCGCCAGTTGCCGCCGCGCGCGCGCAGCGCCTGCGCGTCGGCCGGCGCGCCGACGGCCTCGGCGAAGCCCGCCAGCGCGCAATCGGCCAAAGCGTATTCCAGGGTGGCCGACCCGCCATGGTGGGGATCGACGTCCATGCTCTTGACCGGGAAGGTGCGGTCGTACTGGACGTAACCGCGCTGCAGGTAACTGGGGTTGCCGGCACGACCGCTGCTGCGCGAACCGAACGGCGGCACCCCGAAGGCGTTCTCGCGCAGCGCGGTCCAGGCCTCGCGTTCGCGGCCCCGCAGCGCGCCGAACTTCCACAGGTCGACCAGGAAGGGCGTGACCGGATCGCCGGTCATCACATTGGTCTCGAAGCTGGCGTAGCCCCAGCGCGGCAGCCAGCCGCCCTGCTCGCGGATCTTGAGCACCGACTGGGCGATGTCGCGCGCGCGCTGCGGACGCAGCATCGCCAGCAACTGGTTCTGCGAGCGGTAGGTGTCCCACAGCGAGAAGTACTCGTAGTAGGTCCAGCCCTCGGCCCGGTGGATGCCGTCGTCGTAGCCGCGGTAGCGGCCGTCGGCGTCGCTGCCGGTCAGCGGTTGCAGCAGGGTGTGATAGAGCGCGGTGTAGAACACCGTGCGATCGTCGCCGCTGCCGCCCTGCACGCGCACCGTCCGCAGTTCCTGGCGCCAGGCGTCTTGCGCGCGCGCGCGCATCGCGTCGAATCCCAGGGCGCGGTCGCCGGCCATGGCGTCGGCGCGCAGATTGTTCCAGGCGCCCTGCTGGTCGACGTGCGAGATCGCGCTGATCGCGGTCACCGCGCGGCCCTGCTTCAGGTCGAAGCTGAACCACGCGCCGGCCGGCCGGCCGTCGCCCTGCATGGCGCTGCGGCCGCCGGGGTGGCCGCCCTCCTCGTCCCAGGTGCCCTGGCTCCGGAACGGACGGTCGAAGCGCAGCACGAACCAGGTGGTGTAGTTCTGGCCGCCGCAGAAGCTCTTGGTGGTGATGCGTCCTTCGACGCTGCGATCGTCGACCACGCGCAGCGCGCTGCCGACCACCCAATGCCGATTATTGGCCTGACCGGTGTTGACCAGCACATGCCCGGTATCCGCCTCGACGCCGAAGGTATAGCGTTCGGCCGCGGCGCGGGTGCGCGCGGTGGTCTCGACGTCGATGCCGCCGTAGTCGGTCAGCCGTACCTTGTAGTAGCCCGCTTGGCCGACCTCGCCTTCGTGGGTGTAGGCAGCGGCGTACTTGCGCTGATCGAAGCTGTCGGCCTTGGCGGTGTCGAAGGTACCGCCCGGCGCGATGCGGCCGGTCACCGGCAACATCGACAACTGCCCGCCCTGCTCCCAGCAGCCGGCGCCGGACAGGAAGGAATGGCCGAAGCCGCGGATCTTGGGCTCGTCGTAGCGCCAGCCGGCATAGTGTTCGCCGATCGGCGAGACCTGGATCAGCCCGAACGGCGCGGAGGCGCCGGGATAGGTGTTGCCGTCGTCCTTGGTGCCGATGAAGGTGTTGACCGTAGCGGCCAGATCCTCGCGCGCGGGCGCCGCCTGCGCCGTGGCGCCGGCCAGCGCCAAAGCCAGGCCCAGCCAGCGCAAGCGCGCGCTCAAGGTGGGAGCGGAACGGGCGGCCTGCGGCGGCGTATGCGAGCGACTCATTCGATCACCAGTTCGTCGACGAAATAGAAGGACGGGCTGCCGGCGCCGGGATGGCCCGCGGGCAGGTCGCCATAACCTTGGATCTGCAAGCGCAGATAGCGTGCGCGCGTCGGCTGCGGCAACGCCAGACGCGGCGTGAGGTAACGCTGGCGCAGTTCGGCGGCGTCCACGTCCAGCGCGAGCTCGGCGCAGGGCGTCCAGCGCCGGCCGTCGTCGGAGGCGGACAGGCGCAGGCCGCGTGGCGGCAGGATCCAGCTGTTGGTCTGCTGCAGGAAACGCGCCGACACCGCGCGTACCGCGGTCGGCGTGCCCAGGTCCAGGGTGAGTTCGACATCGCCGCCGGCCCAGGCCGTCCAGCGGCCGTCGGCATGCTCGTCGCCGGCCAGCACGCCGTCGCTCAGGGTCGCGCCGTCGGCGTTGCCGCGGTAACGCGGATGCGCGGGCAGCGAGTAGCTCAGCGCGCGGTCCAGGCCCAGGTGCGCGACCAGGGCGTAGCTGCGGCTGGGCGCGTAGGCGCGGCCATGGCGATACGGCACCAGCTTCAGCGTGCCGGGCCTGGCGATGTCCAGACTGTCCTCGAACCAGGGCGAAGTCGCATCGGGCTCGCGGCCGTCGGTGCTGTAGTGGATGCGCAGATCGGAGAAACCGCGTTGCGCCTGCACGCGCCACACCCGTCGCGTCGGGTCGCGCTCCAAGCGATAGCGCACCAGGTCGGTGGATTCGGGACCGTAGCTCACCCGCCAGGCGTCCAGCCTGGGATAGTGCCGGCTCAGACGGCGATGGAAATCCTGGTAGTCGCCGATGCCGCTCCAGGTGTTCTCTGCGAACGCGAGCAGTCGCGGATACAACATCGTCTCGGCATTGCGCGGGGTGACCCGCTCGGTCCACAGCGGCGCCTCGGCGCCCAGCACCTGCGCCGCGTGCCCGGCGAACACCGGCGCGGCGGCGAAATCGGTGCCGTAGAGCTTCTCCAGGGTCAGATCGCCGAGCCCGCGATCCAGGTAGAACGGACTGGCCACGACGATGCGGTTGCCGTTGCGCAGCGCGCGCGCGGCCGGCTCGTCGCCGCGCCAGACCTCGACGATGGCGTCCTGGCTCAGACCGCCGTCGAGCACTTCGTCCCAACCGATCAGGGTCTTGCCCTTGCCGGCCAGATAGCGCTGGATGCGACGCACGAACCAGGCCTGCAGCTCGTCCTCGTTCTTCAGGCCCTGCTCGCGCATGCGTTGCTGCGAGGACGCGCTTTCCTTCCAGCGCGCCTTGGGCGCCTCGTCGCCGCCGATGTGCACGTAGGGCGCGGGGAACAGCTCGATCACTTCGTCCAGCACGTGCTGCAGGAATTCGAAGCTGGATTCGTCGCCGGCGCAGTAGATGTCCTCGAACACGCCCCAGCTGGCGGGCACGGCGATCGGCTGCTTGCGGCAGGACAGCTCCGGATAGGCCGCCAGCGCCGCCGATGCATGCCCGGGCATCTCGATCTCGGGGATCACCATGATGTTGCGCTGGCGCGCGTACTCCACCACTTCGCGTATCTGCGCCTGGGTGTAGTAGCCGCCATAGCGGCGGCCGTCGCCTTCCTCGCGCCAGGCGCCGACCTGGGTCAGCTTGGGATAGCGCTTGATCTCGATGCGCCAGCCCTGGTCTTCGGTGAGATGCCAGCGGAAGGTGTTGATCTTGTAATAGGACAGCAGGTCGAGCTGCTTCTTGACGAAATCGACCGGCATGAAGTGGCGGCCCACATCGAGCATATGCCCGCGATAGCCGTAGCGCGGCGCGTCCTCGATGCGCTGCGCGGGCACTTCGATGTTCGCCGCGCGCCCCGGCGGCAGCAGCTGGCGCAGGCTCTGCACCGCCCAGAACAGCCCGCGCGGACGCGCGGCCGTCAGCACGATGCGCTGCGGCGCGACTTCGATGCGGTAGGCCTCGTCGCCCGCCAGCGCGGGATCCAGGCGCAGTTCGATCGCGCGCGCGGCGCGCGCGCCGCGGCCGGTCAGCCACAGGCCGTGATCCTCGGCCAGCGCGCGGCGCAGGAAATCCGCGATCTCGCGGCTGCGCGTATCGGCGGGCACGATCAGGACCACGCTGCTGTCGAGCGCGAACGCGCCCTCGCCGCGCTGCCAATGCCGCGGCTGCGGGATCAGCGCCGGCGAGGGATCCGATGACGCGGGCGCCTGTGCAGCCTGCGCCTGCGAAAGCGGAGCCTGCGCGCAGGCGCAGGCCGGCGCGAGCAGCAGCAACAACAGCGTCGTGGCGAGGCGGATGCCCAAATCGAACGCGTTCCGGATGCGCGCCTACGGCCCGTAGGCGGGGCCGGACAGCGGCCTGGACGGCGCCGCTGCCCGAGTGAGAAAAAGAGCCCGGCCGGACGGCCGGGCCCAGGGCCCGAGGGAGGGGCGGGAGAGATCAATCGAAGTTGAACACGTACTCCAGGGAGACTTCGCGGCCGACCGGGCTGAACAGACGGCTGTTGTAGAACTCGTAGTCGAGCTTGTACGGGTCCTTGTGGTTCCAGCCGGTGCTGTTGAACACGTTGTTGACGTAGAAGTTGATCTTGGCGCGATCGGTGACCTTGTAGCCGACGTTGAAGTTCCAGGTGATCGCCGGGCCGACGCGGCCGTAGTAGCGCGATGTGCTCTTGCCGGCATTGGGGTTGCTGCTGCCGGCGGGCACCGTGCAATTGCTGTCCAGGCTGTCGCTGGGCACGTAGCCGTCCGGGAACGGGCGGCAGCCGCCGGGGTTGTCGAGGCGATCGGTGCCCCAGTGATAGCGCACGCCCGGCACCGAGCCGATGCGGTCGCCGTACACGGTCCAGTTCCACTTCTCGCCCTGCCAGCTGACGCTGCCGCGGATCTTGCTGCGCACGTCGCGGTCGCGACGCTCCGGGTTGGGATCGGTGGCGTACACCTGCTCCTTCATCGACACCAGGTTGGTGTAGTTCAGGCCGAACTGGAAGTTGCCCCAGCGCGCGGTGTCCAGGCGATAACGCAGCGACGCGTCCACGCCGGCGACGCTGCGCTGGGCGATGTTGATCGGGCCGGTTTCCACCGACAGCAGGCGGCCGTTGGCGTCGCGGTTCACGCGCGCCAGGATGGTCGAGCAGTACTCCGCGCCGCTGGGGTTGGACCAGGGCACGGACGGGTCGACGGTCTTGCCGGTGCGGCAGCCGGCCTCGTCGTTGAGGATCACGTCCAGCGGCAGGTCGCGGATTTCGTCGTCCAGATCGATCGACCAGTAGTCGGCGGTGAGCGACAGGTTGTCCAGCGGATCCCAGACGAAACCCACCGTCCACGACTCGCCCAGTTCGGACTTCAGGTCCGGCGTACCGCGGCGGTTGGCGCCGAAGGCGTAGAACACGTCGGGGTTGCCGCTGCCGCAATCGTTGGTCAGGTAGGAGCCGCTCTGGATGCAGCGCAGCGGATCGCTCATGCCGACGTCGGAGGTGCTGGGCTGGGCCAGCAGGAAGTGCATGTCCGGCGCGTGGAAGCTGGTGGCGTAGCTGCCGCGCAGCAGCAGGTTGGACAGCGGCCGCCATTCGATGCCGGCGTTCCAGGTGGTTTCGGCCTGCGAACCGATGGCCAGGCGCGCGGCGGAGTCGAAGGCGTGGTAGCTGCCGTAATGGTCGCGGCGCGCCGCCGCGGTCAGGGTCACCGAGTCCAGCAGCGGCACCTTGAATTCCACGCCGGCCGAGTAGCGGGTGCGCTCGCCGCCGCCGCGATCGATGTTCTGCACCCAGTAGTCCTGGTTGCCGCGCGGATCGGGGTCGAGCTGGTAGCCCTGCTTGGCCGCCTCCAGCACCGCGGCGAAGCCGATCGGACCGGCCCAGCCTTCGAACAGGTCGCCGCTGATCGAGGCCTGCGCCTGATTGACCCAGGACGCGGCGTTGTTGATCGAGTTCACCCCGAACTGGCGGTATTGCTCCGGCGTCACCGGCGCCCACCAGCGCGCTTCGTTGAAGTTGTACACCGGCAGACCGCCCTGGGTGCCGATCTGCGGGCCGAGGAAGAAGTTCTCGGCCTGGTCCCAATCGACGGTGGCGATGCGCTCGTGCACGGTGTAGCGCGAGCGGCCGACCGAGGCGTCCCAGTTGAAGCGGCCATCGAACACGGTGCCGCTGAGGCCCGCGCTCAGGTCCCAGGACTGCTCCTTGTTGAGGTTGCGCATGTTGTCCATGCCGCCGACCTCGAACGGAGTGAAGCTGCGCACGCCGATCAGACGGCGGCCGGTGTTGGCGTCGATGAAGGCGCCGCCGTCCAGGCCGTCGGTGAGCTGCAGCGACGGCGGCGAGGTGCCCCACTGCGCCTTGGAATCGTACAGGGCCACGTTGACCCAGGCCTGCATGCCGCCCTCGAAATCCCAGGTGGCGTGCGCATAGGCCGACCAGTCCTCGCTGCCGCTGCGCAGCAGCCAGTCGCCGAAGTCGGCGCTCTTGCCGCACAGCTGGCCGGTGTTGCTGACGGTGTTGCTGCCGTAGTTGTAGATCAGGCGGTCGGCGCGGTAGTACTCGCCGCGGAACTGCTCGCAGGCGCCGGCCGGCGGGGCCAGGCGGCGGTTGCCGTTGCCGGCGTCGAGCAGGGCCAGGCCGGTGAACGGACGGAAGCCGACCTTGCGCTGCTCGGTGTTCCAGGAGCTGGGCGCGGCGTCGTCGGAATCGTCCATCTCGGGGCGGTCGCGGCCGAACAGCGGATCGCGCTTGGTCCACTGCAGGGCGTAACTCACGCTCCACTGGTCGCCGGTCTTGCCGCCGGCCCAGGACAGGTCCCAGGTATCGCGGCCGCCTTCGGTGGAGGTACCGCCGCGCACGCGCACTTCGTCGCCGCTGTAGTTCTTCTTCAGGATCACGTTGATGACGCCGGCGATGGCGTCGGAACCGTAGATCGCCGAGGCGCCGCCGGTCAGCACTTCGATGCGCTCGACCGCGGCGGCGGGAATGTTGGAGTAGTTGGCGAAGTTGCTCTGGCCGCCGTAGGGCAGCGGGTAGTCGGCGACGCGACGGCCGTTGACCAGCAGCAGGCTGCGGTTGGGGCCCATGTTGCGCAGGTTCAGCGGGCTGGCGTTGGGCGTGTGCGAGCCCCACTGCACGTCGGCCTCGACCGTGCCGATGGCCTCGTTGAGGGTGCTGAGGGCGTCGTGGACGGTGACGAAGCCTTCGGCCTTGATCTGCTCGGCGGTCATCACGGTGACCGGGGCCGGGCCTTCGATCTGGGTGCGCTTGATGCGCGAACCGGTGACGGTGATCTTTTCGACTTCGGTTACCTGGTCCGGCGCCGCCGTCCCCTGGGGCGCGTCCTGGGCCTGCGCGGCCAACGGTGCGAGCAAAGCGAGCGCGAGCGCGCTGGCCAACGCATTACGGTGAAGCGTGGAGTGGGTCATCACGGCGATCTCGGAAGGTGAGCGGCAACGGGACACGCGTAGATCCCCAGCTTTTGTCACGATCTAAAAATCGGATCGTTTAAAAGGGACGCCGGTCGGGCCGCCCCTTTCCCCCTGAAGCTGGATCGATCTAAATTCATCACAGGCTTTGCCGAATTGCATTCTGCGCCGCAACAAATCTTTAACCTTGAGCTGTTAAGTGATTGAGCCGGATGGGTTTAATGCCCGCAAATCCGGACGCGGCGACGGCCGCGGCTTTGTGAGCGGGATCGGGGAGGCGCGCAGGCGCGATGGGGCAGATCGTCGGTTGCCGCGACACGGGCGCTTCGGTCGGTCGGACGCGCTGGCAGGTGCACCGGCGCGAGGGTACGGACTGGCGCGATGGTGCGGTTCGCCTGTGGCTCACCACACCCTACGGCATCGCCTCTGCGTCAGTCGCCGGCGTCCAAGGCCAGGCGCAGCGCCGCCACCTGCTCGCGTTCGCTCGCGATCCAGTCCGGATCCAGCCCCGCCAGCGCCGGGTTGCGCCAACGCATGCGCGAGCGTTGCGGCGCCTTGGCCGAAGCGTGCACCTGGCCGACCCCGGTGGCGGCGAGCAGCGCCTGCACGTTGCCGGGCCCGACGCCCGCCCCCGCCATCAGCGCGATGCGTCCATGCGCCTGCCGGACCAGCGCGGCGATGGCCGCGGCGCCCGCGGGCGCGCCGGCCGCGCCGCCGGATGTCAGCACGCGCTCGCAGCCCAGCGCGATCGCATCCTCCAGCGCGCGCGCGGGGTCGCGCGCGGCGTCGATGGCGCGGTGAAAGGTGACCCCCAGCGGGCCGGCGGCGGCGATCAACTCGGCGCAGGCGGCCACGTCGACGCCACCGTCGGCGTCCAGCGCGCCGATCGCCACGCCGTCGCAGCCCAGGCGCACGCACAGCTCGATGTCGCGGCGCATCCGCTCGCGCTCTAGGGCGTCGTAGAGGAAATCGCCGGCGCGCGGGCGAATCAGCACGTACAGCGGGATGCGCAGGCGCTCGCGCGCCATCGCGATGCTGGCATAGGACGGGGTGCAGCCGCCCTCGCCGAGGTTCTCGCACAGTTCGACGCGGTCGCCGCCGCCGTCCTGCGCCGCTAGCGCCGAGGCCAGCGAGTTGGCCGCGATCTCCAGCAGGATGCGACTCACTTGCGCTCCGTGGCGTAGACCGAGGCCGACTCGCGCAGGCGCTCGTGCGGTCCGGCGCCGCCGTCGTGCACCGCGTAGACGAAGCCCCGATGCAGCGCGTAGGCGCCGACTTCGCCGTGCTTGTTCAAGGCCAGGAAGCACACCTGCAGTTGCTTGCTGGCCTGCGGGCGCTTGCGCACCACGCGTTCGATCGCCTCGCGGCAGGCCTGCGCCGGCGAGCGTCCCTGCCGCATCAGCTCCACCACCAGGAAGCTGGCGGCGTTGCGCACCATCTCCTCGCCCACGCCGGAGGCGGTGGCGGCGCCGACATCGTTGTCCACGTACAGGCCGGCGCCGACGATGGGGCTGTCGCCGACCCGGCCGGGCAGCTTCCAGGCCATGCCGCTGGTGGTGCAGGCGCCGGCGAGCCTGCCGTCGGCGCCGATCGCCAGGATGCCCAGTGTGTCGTGATTGCTGGCGTCGCCGGGGCGCTGCCTGCGCTCGGCGTTGATCTGCGGCCGGTACTCGCCGGTCTTCAGCCATTCGCGCCAGGCCTTGCGCGCCTCGTCGGTCAACAGCGCTTGCTTGGGGAAACCCTGGGCCAGCGCAAACTGTTGCGCGCCCTCGCCCACCAACATCACGTGCGGGGTCTTCTCCATCACCGCGCGCGCCACCGACACCGGATGCAGGATGTCCTGCAATGCCGCGACCGCGCCGCAGCGGCCGTCGCCGTCCATGATGCTGGCGTCCAGGGTCAGCACGCCGTCGCGGTCGGGGTTGCCGCAGCGGCCCACGGTGGGGTTGCACAGATCGGCCTCGGCCCAGCGCGCGCCGGCCTCCACCGCGTCCAGCGCGCTGCCGCCGCGCGCCAGCAACGGCCACGCCGCAGCGTTGGCGCCGACGCCGAAATCCCAGGTGGACACCACCTTGGCGCCGCTGGCGGTCGCCGAGCGCGCGACGCGCGGCAAGGCCAGCGCGCCGGCGGCCAGCAAGGAGGACTGGAGGAAGTCGCGACGGGTGCTCATGCGTGGTCTCGGATGGGAGTCGGTCGTCGCCGCGCCGCGCGGGTTCAGTCGCCGGCGTGGCGCTCCAGGTAATAGGCGGCGGCGCCGAGCAGGCCGCGCTGGCCGTGCTCGACCAGGCGCACCGGCGTGCGCGCCATCAGCTCGGCGAACACGCCCTTGTTGCGGAAACGCGCGGCGAAGTCGCTGGCCAACAGGAACGGCGCGATCTGTGCGGGGATGCCGCCGGCCAGGTACACCGACTGCGCGCCGAAGGTCACCGCCAGGTCGCCGGCCAGGCTGCCGAGCATCGCGCAGAAGATCGACAGCGTCTCTACCGCCTGCGCATCGTCGCCGCGCTGCGCGGCGGCGGTGATCGCCACCGGCGTGTCCAGTCGCGGCGCCGTCGCGTCCAGCGCGCATAGCGCTTCGTAGGTGTGGACCAGGCCAGGGCCGGACAGCACGCGCTCGTTGTCCACGTGCGGCCAGCGTTGCAGCAGTTGCCTCAGCAATTCCAGTTCGCGCGGCGTGCCCGCCGCCAGCGCGGCGTGACCGGCTTCGCTGGCCAGCACCCGCGCGGGCGTGCCCGGCAGGTACAGCGCGGCGCCGAAGCCGGTGCCCGGGCCCAGCACCAGCGCCGGGCCCGCGACGGCGGCATCGTCGCCGCAGATCCGCAGCATGCCGGCCGGATCCAGGCGCGGCACCGCGTACGCCACCGCTTCGAAATCGTTGAGCAGCGCCAGGCGTCCGCAGCCGGCCTCCAGCCGGGTGCGCTCCAGCGACACCGGCCACGGCAGATTGCTGTTGAGCAGGCGATCGCCGTCCAGGCGCCCGGCGATGGCGACCACCGCGTGCTCGGGGACCAATTGCGCCTCCTGGGCGAACTCGCGCAGGATCGCCGCCAGGCTGGGCGCCTGCGCGCAGGCGTACTGGCGGAAACGCAGCACCGACAGCGCGCCGTCGTCGCCGACGCGCACATGTCCGACCCGCGCATGGGTGCCGCCGACATCGGCAGCGATGAGATCGCGCAACCGCGCGCATTGGGGATCGACCGTCATAGCCGGCGAGCATGCCGGGTCCGGGGGCTGCGCCGCCAGCACGGCTTCGCCGCGGCGCTGGGCCGGGGCGTCGGCAGCGAGCGGCGCGGGCAGGACGGCGGCGTTGGAACGGGCGGCGGGCATGGCCGGCTTCCGAAGGGGGTAGCCCGATTATGGCCAAGCCGCAGCGAATTTGTATCGATCAAAACCGGCCGATTTCGCGAATTCGCCAGCGAGGGCAAGGTACCCCGCCCCAGCCGCGGGCGCCGCGCGGCCATTCAGGCCGAGGCCCGGCGCGCGCCGCCGCCCTCGGGCTGGCAGGACGGGAGCGTAGTGGAAAGCAAGTGGAAACGAGTCAGCAGATCCTACTGCTTGCTTATTACCGCCTTCACTGGTTCCTGGCCTCAGGCCGAAGCGTAGCGCGCGGCGCCGCCGACCCAGCGTTCGACGATGCGCTGGGCGATCTCGGGCGCGTCGGCGAGCAGGCGTTCGCCCAGGGCCTGCACCTGCGGCAGCAGATCGGCGTCGCGGGCCAGGTCGGCGACGCGGAAGCCGGCCAGGCCGGTCTGGCGCGTGCCCAGCAGCTCGCCGGGGCCGCGCAGCTCCAGGTCCTTCTCGGCGATCACGAAGCCGTCGTGGGTCTGGCGCATGGTCTCCAGGCGCTGCCGGGCCAGGCCCGACAGCGGCGCGCGGTACAGCAGCACGCAGCTGGAGGCCGCGCGGCCGCGCCCGACCCGGCCGCGCAGCTGGTGCAGCTGGGCCAGGCCCAGGCGCTCGGCGTTCTCGATGATCATCAGCGAGGCGTTGGGCACGTCCACGCCGACCTCGATCACCGTGGTCGCGACCAGCAGGTCGACCTCGCCGTCCTTGAACGCGCGCATGGTCGCCTGCTTCTCGCTCGCCTTCATGCGGCCGTGGACCAGGCCCACGCGCAGTTCGGCCAGCTGCCGCGACAGTTCCTCGAAGGTGGTCTGCGCGGCCTGGGCCACGACCTCGTCGGAATCGTCGATCAGGGTGCAGACCCAATAGGCCTGGCGGCCTTCGGCGCAGGCGCTGCGGATGCGCTCCACCAGCTCCGGACGGCGTTCCTCGCTGAGAGCGACGGTCTGCACCGGCGTGCGCCCGGGCGGCAGTTCGTCGATCGCCGACACGTCCAGGTCGGCGTAGGCGGCCATCGCCAGGGTGCGCGGGATCGGGGTGGCGGTCATCACCAGCTGGTGCGGCACGATCGCGTCGGCGCCGACGCTGCCGCCGGCGCCCTTGTCGCGCAGGGCCAGGCGCTGGTGCACGCCGAAGCGGTGCTGCTCGTCGACGATCGCCAGCGCCAGATCGCGGAAGGCCACCCCCTCCTGCATCAGCGCGTGGGTGCCGACCACGACCTGGGCCTGTCCGTTGGCGACCTCTTCCAGCACCTTGGCGCGAGCGCGGCCGGTGACCTTGCCGGCCAGCCAGGCCACGCGCACGTCCAGCGGTTCCAGCCAGGCGCGCAGATTGTTGAGGTGCTGTTCGGCCAGCAGTTCGGTGGGCGCCATCAGCGCGGCCTGGCGGCCGGCGTGCACGGCGATCATCGCCGCCATCGCCGCGACCACGGTCTTGCCGCTGCCGACGTCGCCCTGGACCAGGCGCAGCATAGGCGAGGGCTTGGCCAGGTCGGCGCGGATCTGCGCGAACACGCGCTGCTGCGCGCCGGTGAGCGCGAACGGCAGCGCCTTGCGCAGGCGCTCGGCCAAGACCACGCCCTTCAGCGCGCGCGCCTTGTGCGCCTGCTGGGCGATGCGCTGGCGGCGCAGGCTGAGGTGATGCGCCAGCAGTTCCTCCAGCGCCAGGCGGCGCTGGGCCGGATGGGTGCCGGCGACCAGCGCGGCCACGTCGGCGTCCTGCGGCGGCCGGTGCACGGTCAGCAGGGCCTCGCGCAGGGTCGGCAGCTTGAGGCGCTCGCGCAGTTCGCGCGGCAGCAGCTCCAGCGCGTCCTCGTCCGGCAGGCGGTCCAGGGCCAGGCCGATCAGGCGCCGCAGCGACACCGGGCCGATGCCCTCGATCGCGGGATAGACCGGATCGAGCTGCTCGCCCAGCGCGCTGTCGTCGTGATCGCCGAGCACGCGGTAGCTGGGGTGCACGATCTCCAGGCCGATCTGCCCGGGCTTGGGCGTGCCGTAGCAGCGCACGCGCGCGCCGACCCGGAACTGCGCGACCTGGGCTGCACGGAAGTGGAAGAAGCGCAACACCAGGGTGCCGCGGCTGTCGTCGCCGATCGCCACCCGCAGCAGCGGGCGATAACGGAATCCACGCTCGACCGCTTCGACGCGGCCTTCGACCTGCGCCGCCACACCCGGCTGCAGCAGCCGGATCGGGGTGATCGAGGTGCGGTCTTCGTACTGGCGCGGCAGTTGCAGCCACAGGTCCTGCAGGCTGGTCAGGCCGCGCGCGGCGAGCTTCTCGGCCACGCGCGGACCGACCCCGGGCAAGCTGGAGATCGGCTGCAATTGGAGATCGACGGACGCCCCGCCCTTGGCTTTCGGCATGGGCCAAGGATAAAGGCCGGGAGTCGGGAATTGGGAATCGGGAATCGGTATTCGCAAAAGCAAAGGACCCGCCATGGGCGGGCCCTCGCTGGTCGCTCTATCGAATCCCTAATCCCGAATCCCCAATCCCGGCCTTTAAAACTTCGCGTTGAACTCCACGCCGAAGGTGCGCGGCTCGGTCACTCGCGCGCCGACGGTGCCCAGTACGGTCTTGCCGTAGGTACCCAGGGAATTGATGTACTGGTTGTCGAACACGTTGTTGCCGAACAGGGCCAGACCCCAGTGGCCGTTAGCTGCGGTCCAGGCCAGGCGCAGGTCGGTACGGTTGCGCGATTCGTCCAGGTCCAGCGCCGGGCTGGGCCCGCAGTCGCCCTGCGCCACCGATTCGGTGTTGCAGCGTTTCTTGCTGCGGTAGGCGTGGCGCAGCGAGAAACGCAGGTCGCCGTGCTCCTGCAGGTGCCACTGGTAGTTCATGCCGCCGGCCAGGAACCAGTGCGGCACGCCGGTGGGCTCGCCCGACAGGTCCAGGCCGCTGATCGACTCGTAGTTCTTGTAGGTGGCGTCGATGAAGGCGGCGTTGAAGTCCAGGCCCAGGCCGTCGGTGACCTGCCAGCGCGCATCGAAGTCCACGCCGTAGGCTTCCATGTCCGAGGTATCGACGACGAAGCGCGGGATGGTGGTGCTCATGTCCAGCACCACCGCCTGGCGGTTGTCGTAGACGTAGTAGTAGGCCGACAAGTTGTACTGCAGGCGATGCTCGGGGAAGGACTGCTTCAGGCCGAACTCCAGGTTCCACACGTCCTCGTTGTCGAAGCGGCTGCCGATCTGCAGCGAGTTGAACCCACCGGCCTTGTAGCCCTTGGCCAGCGAGGCGTAACCCATGGTGTTGTCGTTGAAATGGTAGTCGGCGACGAAGCGCGGGCTGACATCGCTCCAGGAGCGTTTGGCGCGGTTGGTCACGCCCTTGTTGAGCATGGCCGGCGGGTCGATGAAGGCCACGTCGAAGACGAAGGTCTCGCGCGGGATGCCGGCCAGGGCGAAGAAGCCCATCGCTTCCAACTGGTCCAGCGCCGCATCCAGTTCGGGCGCCGAACGCGGGTTGTTGAGCCAGCTGAAGTCCTTCTCGTCGCGGGTGTAGCGCAGGCCGAAGGTCAGGTTGAGCTTGTCGGTGGCATGCCAGATCACGTCGCCGAACACCGCGTAGGACTGGGTCTCCAGGGTATTGATGAACTTCTCGTTCCAGCGGTGGCCGCGCAGCCGGATCGGAATGCCGAACGCGGCCAGCTGCTGGTCGACGTAGCCGAACAGATAGCCGGTGGGCGTGGGCGCCAGGCCCAGGTTGTGGACGATGGTGTCCACCGAGTCGGTCAGGGCGTTGACCTCGCTGGTCTGGTCGGCCTCCTCCTTGAAGTAGCTGGCGCCGGCGACCCAGTCGATGCGGTCGGTGCTGCCGGCGAACTTGAATTCCTGGTACAGGCTTTGGTTGCTCTCGGTGTTGGTGGAGTCGACGTAGAGGTAGTTGCGGTCGGTGCCGTCCTCTTCGACGCGGTTGACCGAGTCGTAGTCGCGCCAGGAGCTGGTCATGGTCAGCGTGCCCCAGTCGAAGCCGTGGTCGACGATCAGGGTGACGCCGTCGAAGCGGCGCGACTCCTCGTTGCCTTCGGCGTCGGAGGCGGTGGGCACCTTGCGCGGATCCAGGTAGCCCAGCTCGTCCACCGGCAGGGTCGGCAGGCCCGGCCGCGGCGGCAGCGGCACGATGCCGGTGGTGGCCTGGCCGAGCTGGTCCAGGTTCTCGTGGTCCCAGCTCAAAGTGGCGGTGGTGCGCTCGCCCAGACCCAGCCGGAACGCGGCGCGCGTGGCCCAGTTGTTCTCCGGGTTGAGGTCGCGGCCGGTGTTGGCGTCCTGGATCCAGCCGTCGCTGTGGTTGAACAACGCGTTCACGCGCAGGGCCGCGTCCTCGCCGGTGGGCAAGTTGACCATCGCGTCGGCGTAGACGCGTCCTTCGTTACCCAGGCGCAGGCGCGCGGCGGCTTCGGTTTCGCTGCCGGGCTTGCGGGTGATGATGGACACCGCGCCGGCGGCGGTGTTGCGGCCGAACAGGGTGCCCTGCGGGCCCTTGAGGATTTCGATGCGCTCCACGTCTGTGAACGGCAGCAGCACGCCGCCGCCGCGGCCGGCGTAGACGCCGTCGACGTAGATGCCGACCGCCGGGTCGGTGCCGATGCCGAAGTCGTCGGTGCTGATGCCGCGCAGCTGGAAGCTGGGCTGGGTCGGCTGCTGGCTGTTCACCACCAGGCCCGGCACGAAGCTGTCGAGATCGCCCAGGTCCTTGGCGGCGACGTCGTCGATGAGCTGGTCGCTCACCACCTGCAGGGCGATCGGAACGTCCTGCAGTTCCTGCTCGCGGCTCTGCGCGGTGACGGTGATGGCGTCGAGGTCCTTGGCCTCGGCGCGCGGCTGCGGCTCGTTCGCGGCGGACTGCGCCAGCGCCGTGGCCGGCGCGCCGAAGGTGAGGACGGCACCGCCGCACAGTGCGGCGATCGCGGTGACCAACTTGTGTTTACGCAAGAGCATCGGATCTTTCCTCACGCTCGTTTTCGACATGGACGACGCGTTCCCCCCGGACACGTCCGTCGCCCTCCCCAGCAGCACGCGCCTCGCCGGACGCTAGCCGCAATCTCCCTGCTGCGCCGCGATCCATTCCCGGATCAGCGTCACGCCTTCGCGATGCACCACGCTGCGACCGACCTCCGGCATCATCGCCGAGGGGTCGTCGCTGTCCATGCGGTAGACCAGGATCGACGCGTCCGGATCGCCCGGCACGATGTCGTGGCGGCGGTCGCCGGTGCCCTTGCCGGCCGCGATCGGCAGCTTGCAACGGCCCAGCCGCAGCGGCTCGTCGGTGGCCGCATCCAGCCACAGGCCGGAGGTGTTGCCCGGCCCCTTGGGGCTGTGGCAATGGCCGCAGTTGATGTCCAGATAGGCGCGCGCACGCGCGTCCAGGCTGGCGCGCGCGCTGGCGCGCCAGTCGGCCGCGTGCGGCAGGTCCGCCTGCGCCGGAAGCTCGCTCAGATAGTTCAGCCGCTGCCAGTGCGCGAGCTGGTTGGCGCGGCCGCCGGCATAGTCGAACTCGCGATTGAGATGACGCGCCTTCAGCCCGATCGGCTGCAACGCCTTGCTCTTGATGTCGGTGCCGTGGCAACCGCCGCACTGGTTCTGATCTGGCACCTGATAGGTCGCGCTCTCGCGGCTGCCGTCGGCGGCCTGCAGACTCAGCGCCACCAGTTCGCCGCCGCGCATCAGCTTGGCTTCGGTCTGCTCGGCGTTCCACACGTAGGGCAGCGCGATCCAGCCTTCCTGGCGCCGCACCAGCAACCGGGTTTCGATCAGCCGCACTTTCGCCAGGTCCAGCGCGCCGTCGCGGAACTCGCCGTCGGCGCTGTTGCTGCGCGCGACCACTTCGCTGTCCGCGGCCTGGCCCGGCACGCGCGGGTAATAGAAGGTCTTGCTGACCACGGTGCCGACCGGGAACTCGAACGCGCCGTCGGCCTTGTAGCGCGCAGATGTCCCCTCGGGCATCCACACCGTGCGCAGCTTGTGCGCGTAGTCGCTGAACAACGGTGTGTTGAGCTCGTAGGGCACCACGCCCTGGTTGAGGCGCAGCCGGCGGTCGGCCACTTGCAGCACGCCCCATTCGCTGAGCAGGGCCGGCTGGCCCTGGGCGTGGAAGCGCACCGGCGCCGGCGCGCGATCGCAAGCGGCCAGCCCCGACAACAGCAGCAACGACAAGCCAAGGCGCGATCGCAATCCCGTCATCGCTTAGCCGCGCTTGAGATCGATGGCCGGCAGCTTGGGCAGGGTGCAGTTGTAGGCCGCCATGTCCTTGCTCGGATTCTTGTAGCCGCCGGGGCCGTCGGCGTTGAGTACGCCGGACACGTCGCGCAGACACAGGTGCGGGTCGCCCGGCTTGGCCGGCTTGGGGTTGCGGTAGCCGTCCCAGAGCACATCGGGCAGATTGCCGCTAAGGCCGTAACTGGCGACCTTGAGCGCTTTGAGATCGAAGCCGTCGGGCGCGTCGCCGCCGCCGGACAGGCGATTGCCGTAGACCGAGATGCGCTCCGGATAGGGATCGAAATCCTTGGCCGCCTGTTCGTCCTTGTAACCGGTGGAGTAGACGCTGGAGATGATGATGTTGGTGGTGGCGTTGTCGCTGATGTCGTTGTCGAAGATCTCGACGTCGTCGTTGGAATTGACCACCACGCCGCTGCCGGCCGGCACGCTGGCCACCGGCGTGCCCTTGGCGCCGAAGTTGGCGGTGTTGTTCTTGTACACCTGGTTCTTGTACACCCGGATCGCCCCGCCCTGCTGCGACAACGCCGGCATGTTGAACACCAGGATGCCGCCGGTGTTGTTGGTGGCGGTGTTGCCGTAGACGTCGGCGTTGACGGTGTTCTCGATCTCGATGCCGGCGACGTTGAACTCGGCGCGGCTGTTGCGCACGATCACGTCGCGCGACTGTCCGACGTAGATGCCGGCGTCGGAGGCGCCGATCGCGACCGAGTTCTCGATCAGCACGTTGCGGGTCTTGACCGGGTACAGGCCGTAGGCGCCGTTCTTGGTGCTGGGGCCGCCGGTCCACTCCACGCGCACGTTGCGGATGGTGATGTGCTCGCCTTCGTTGACCTTGAGACCGTCGCCCTTGCTGTCCTCGATGGCGATGTTCTCGATGGTGAAGTTGCTGGCGTTGACCAGCAGGCCTTCGGCGCCGGCCTTCTGGCCCTTGAAGCTCAGCACCGACTTGTCCGGTCCGGCGCCGCGGATGGTCACGCCGTCCACGCGCAGGCTCAGGCTGCGATCGAAGCTGTAGCGGCCGGCCGGCACTTCGATCACGTCGCCGGGCTTGGCGTCGAGCAGGCGGGTGCGCAGGGTCTCGGCGTAGGCCGGATCGCCGGCGGCCACTTGCGCGCTGGGCACGTGCGCCGGCCCGGCGTCGCGGCCGCAGGCGGCCAGGGCGATCAGGATCGGCAATGCCAGGATCGGTCTGCTCATCGAGTCTTGCGCTCCCCGTGTGGTCGGTATGGGCGCGCTTGCGCGTCGCCGCGTTCGGGTTGCGCCGCATCCCCCCGCCGGCGCCCCGCTCCATTCACGAGTCTCGGCCGCGGTCACGCGCGCGCGTGAGGGCAGTTGCGGCACACTAAGGGGGGATTAACGGCCAAGTTGCGAGAACGATGCCGCACCGGATCCAGGAAGCGCCGCGCACCGACATCGCCCTGATGTCGCCGAATCTGCTGTGGGGCCTGTTCCGCAGCGCGGAGGAACTGGGCGTGTCCAGCGCCGACTGGTTGCTCGGCACCCAGCTCAGCCGCGCCCAGATCGACGACCCAGGCGTGCGCCTGCCCGACCGCCAGACCGCGATCGTGGTCGAGCGCGCGCTGCGGGTACTGCCGCCCTCGATCGGCCTGGACCTGGGCGCGCAGCAGAACGTCGGCAACTTCGGCCTGCTCGGGCTGGCGATGACCACCGCGGCCACCTTCGGCGAGGCGATCGCGCTGGGCCTGCGCTTCACGCCCGTGGTCGGCAGCCTGATGCGCTTCGTCGAAAGCGCGGCCGCAGCGGGCGAGATCGCCCTGGCCGGCGAGATGATCGTGGCCAATCCGGCCATCCACCGCTTCGTCTGCGAGGAGTTCTTCTCCAGCTGCCTGGCGCTGGCGCGCGGCCTGGTCGGAACGGCGCTGAAACCGCTGCGGCTGGAATTCAGCTATCCGGCGCCGGACTACGTCGAGCGCTACCGCGAGGTGTTCGAATGCCCGATCGCGTTCGACCAGCCGCAGGACCGGCTGGTGCTGGACCAGCGCTGGCTGGGCCACCCGCTCAGCACCCATAACCCGATCGCGGCGCAGCAGGTGCTGGCGCTGCTGCGCGCGCAGATGCCCGCGACCCAGGCGCCGGGCGAAACCACGGCCGCGGTCGAACGCCTGCTGCGCGCGCAACTGGCGACCGACCCCAAGCTGGCCGACATCGCCGCGCAGTTGCACGTGAGCGAGCGCACCCTGCGCCGCCAGCTCAGCGCCGAGGGCACGCGCTACAACGCCTTGCACGATCGTCTGCGCATCGATCAGGCCTACGCCCTGCTGCGCGAGCGCGAGCGCCCGATCGCGAGCATCGCCGCGGCGATCGGCTACAAGGACCCGCGCGAGTTCCGGCGCGCGTTCAAACGCCTGACCCAGACCACGCCCCGCGAGGCGCGCGAGCGCCTGCTGGAAGAGGCGGCGGTGCGCAAGACCGCGCCGGCCTGAGCCGGCGCGGCCCGCGTCGGCGCGCGGCGCCGTTCGCGAAGACGCATCGATCCGGCGGCGATGCGCGCATCCCGCGCATCGCCGCGATAACCATTGGGTTCAGTCCAGCACCATGATCGCGTCGGCCTCGAAGGCCACGCCGCGCGGCAGCGCCGATACCTGCACCGTCGAGCGCGCGGGGTACGGCGCGTTGAAATACTCGCCCATCACCGAATTGACCTTGCCGAAGTGGCCCAGGTCGGTCAGGAACAGGCCCAGGCGGACGATCTTCTCCAGCGAACCGCCGGCGGCCTCGCAGACTTCCTTGAGGTTGAGGAAGACGCGATGGGCCTGGGCCTCGATATCGCCCTCGACGACCAGGCCGCTGGCCGGGTCGAGCGGAATCTGGCCGGACAGGTAGACGGTGTCGCCGACGCGCACGGCCTGCGAGTAGGGGCCGATCGCGGCCGGCGCCTTGGCGGTATTGACGATCTCTTTGGACATGGTCGGGATCCTGGTGGGTAGCGTGGAATGCTAAGGCGTTTGCGGCGCGTACGTGGCGGGGCGCCGCCGGAGGCTCAGCCGCGGTAGCCGTTGCTGATCGGATAGCGGCGCTCGCGCCCGAACGCGCGGTGCGAGACCTTGGGGCCCGGCGCGGCCTGGTGGCGCTTCCATTCGCTGATCCGCACCAGCCGCAGCACCCGGTCGACGGTGTCGGCGGCGAAGCCGGCCGCCACGATCTCGTCGCGCGACTGCTCCTGGTCGACGTGACGCAGCAGGATCGCGTCGAGCACGTCGTAGGGCGGCAGCGAATCCTGGTCCTTCTGATTGTCGCGCAGCTCCGCCGAGGGCGGACGGTCGATCACGCCCGGCGGAATCAGCGGCGCGCCGGCGACCGCGTTGCGCCATCGCGCCAGATCGTAGACCTCGGTCTTGTACAGGTCCTTGATCGGCGCGTAGCCGCCGCACATGTCGCCGTAGATGGTGGCGTAGCCGACCGCGTACTCGCTCTTGTTGCCGGTGGTCAGCAGCAAGCCGCCGAACTTGTTGCTCAGCGCCATCAGCAGCGCGCCGCGGGTGCGCGACTGCAAATTCTCCTCGGTCACGTCGACCGCCTTGCCGGCGAAGGTCTCCGCCAGGGTATCGAGGTAGCCCTGGAACGGCTTCTCGATCGGCAGCGCGATCAGGCGCACGCCCTGCACACGGCACTGCTCGGCGGCGAGGTCGTTGGACAGGCCGGCGGTATAGCGCGAGGGCATGCGCACCGCGGTGACGTTGTCGGCGCCCAGCGCGTCGACCGCGATGGCCAGCACCAGCGAGGAATCGATGCCGCCGGACAACCCCAGCCAGACCGAATCGAAGCCGTTCTTGCCGCAGTAGTCGCGGGTGCCGCGCACCACCGCGCGCCAGGCCAGCGAGTCGCGGCCGTCGTCGTTCTCCTCCGGCCAGGCCACCGGCGCGAACTTGCGGGTGGCGGCGTCGTAGTCGGCGACCAGCCAATGGTCCTCGAACGCGCGCGCGGCGTTGTGCACGCGGCCGTCGCCGTCGGCCAGCACCGAGGCGCCGTCGAACACCAGCGAATCCTGGCCGCCGACCACGTTGAGGTAGGCCAGCGCGCAGCCGCTTTCGCGAACGCGCTGGGCGATCAGGGCGTCGCGCTGGGCGTGCTTGTCGTGCTCGAACGGCGAGGCGTTGGGCACCAGCACCAACTCGGCGCCGGCCGCGACGGTGGCCGCCAGCGGCTCGGGGAACCACAGGTCCTCGCAGATCACCAGGCCCAGCGGCACGCCCTTGACCTCGAACACGCAGCTTTCGCCGTCGGGGTCGACATCGAAATAGCGGCGCTCGTCGAACACCGCGTAGTTGGGCAGCTCGCGCTTGCGGTAGGTCGCCTCGACACGGCCGTCGCGCAGCACGCTGGCGGCGTTGTAGACCACCGCGCCGGCCGCCTGTGGCCAGCCCACCACCGCGGTGATGCCGCCGCCCACGGCGCTGGCAACGCGCAGCAACGCGGCTTCGCAGTCGGCCAGGAAGCTGGGGCGCAGCAGCAGGTCTTCGGGCGGGTAGCCGCTGATCGCGAGTTCGGGGAACAGCACCACGTCGGCGCCGTGCTGGTCGCGCGCCTGCACGATCATCTGCGCGATGCGTTCGGCGTTGCGCTCGACGGCGCCGACGGGGAAGTCGAACTGGGCCAGGGCGATGCGGAGAGTCTGGGACATGAGTGCTCGGTCGGCAGAAGGTCAGCTCAGGCTGACGGCGTCGCGGGCCACAGCGGCATGGATCTGCTCCAGCACCGCGTCGGTCCGCGCCAGGACATCATTGTTCCAGAATCTGAGGACTCGGTAGCCGCGGAATGCGAGGAAACGGGTCCTGACGCGATCGGCGCCCGAATCCGCATGCTGACCGCCGTCGGTTTCGACGATCAGTCCGCGCTCGATGCAGGCGAAATCGGCGATGTAGGGACCGATGGGGTGCTGACGGCGGAACTTGCAGCCCATCAGCGCTCGGTTGCGCAGATGGAACCATAGGCGGAGCTCGGCGTCGGTCATGCTCCGACGCAGGTGGCGGGCGCAATTGCGTTTCTGGCCTGGGCGCATCCTTGCGCTCCTTGAGGTAGGTGGTGCTTCAGCTTGGTTGCTTACGGGGCGGGGCTGTATCGGGGAGTGCCGCCCTCACCCCAACCCCTCTCCCGCGAGCGGGAGAGGGGCTAAGCCGCGGCAAAGGGTAGGAATTCGGGAAGGCGTCGCGGGCGCGGCAATCCCAGCGTTCAAAACCGATGCGTCACCGGCACCATACGGCCACGAAGCCCACTGCACCCGCCTTGTCGCCATCTCCCGCACGCGCCAGCCGCCCTACGCATTGAGCCCATCTCCCGCGCGCTCACCCGAACAGCGTGAGCCCCTCTCCCGCCTGCGGGAGAGGGGTTGGGGTGAGGGCCGCCCCCCCTCCAACCGGCATTCCCAGAAAGCGAAAAGGCCGCCCGAAGGCGGCCTTTCCATAACAGCCGAACGCGCAGGCTTACTTGGCCAGACGCTTCGCGATCGCCGCACCCAGGTCGCCGGGCGACTTGACCGTGGTGATGCCGGCCTTTTCCATCGCCGCGAACTTGCCCGCGGCCGTGCCCTGGCCGCCCGAAGCGATCGCGCCGGCGTGGCCCATGCGCTTGCCGGCCGGAGCCGAGGCGCCCGCGATGAAGCCGACCACCGGCTTGGTCACGTGCTGGGCGATGTACTCGGCCGCTTCTTCCTCGGCCGAACCGCCGATCTCGCCGACCATGATGATGCCCTCGGTCTGCGGATCGTTCTGGAACAGCTTCAGCGCGTCGATGAAGTTGGTGCCGTTGATCGGGTCGCCGCCGATGCCGATGCAGGTCGACTGGCCGAGGCCAGCGTCGGTGGTCTGCTTGACGGCTTCATAGGTGAGCGTGCCCGAGCGCGAGACGATGCCGATCTTGCCCGGCAGGTGGATGTGGCCCGGCATGATGCCGATCTTGCACTCGCCGGGGGTGATCACGCCGGGGCAGTTCGGACCGATCAGGACCGCGTCCGGGTAGCCGGCCAGGGTGTTCTTCACGCGCAGCATGTCCAGCACCGGAATGCCCTCGGTGATGCAGACGATGACCTTGATGCCGGCGTCGGCCGCTTCCAGGATCGCGTCGGCCGCGAACGGCGGCGGCACGTAGATCACCGACGCGTCGGCGCCGGTTTCGGCGACCGCGTCGCGCACGGTGTTGAAGACCGGCAGGCCCAGGTGCTGGGTGCCGCCCTTGCCCGGGGTCACGCCGCCGACGACCTGGGTGCCGTAGTCGAGCATCTGCTCGGCGTGGAAGCTGCCCTGGGTGCCGGTGAAGCCCTGGACGATGACCTTGGTGTTCTTGTTGATCAAAACGGACATGTCAGTGGCCCCTTACTTGCCGGCGACGGCGGCAACCGCCTTCTTCGCGCCGTCGTTGATGTCGTCCGCCGGGGTAATGGCCAGACCCGAATTCTTCAGCAGCTCCTTGCCGGCTTCGACGTTGGTGCCCTCCAGGCGCACGATCACCGGCACCTTGACGTCGACTTCCTTGACCGCGGCGATGATGCCGTCGGCGATCATGTCGCAGCGGACGATGCCGCCGAAGATGTTGACGAAGATCGCCTTGACCTTGTCCGAGCTCAGGATGAGCTTGAAGGCCTCGGTCACGCGTTCCTTGGTGGCGCCGCCGCCGACGTCGAGGAAGTTGGCCGGCGAACCGCCGTTGAGCGCGATCACGTCCATGGTCGCCATCGCCAGGCCGGCGCCGTTGACCATGCAGCCGATGTTGCCGTCCATGGTGACGTAGTTGAGGTCGTGCTGGCTGGCCAGCACCTCGGTCTCGTCTTCCTGGCGGATGTCGCGCATCGCGGCCAGGTCCTTGTGGCGGAACGTGGCGTTGTCGTCGCTGTTGATCTTGCCGTCGAGCACGGCGAGGTCGCCGTTGGTGAGGATGGCCAGCGGGTTGAGTTCGACCAGCGCCAGGTCCTTCTCGTTGAACAGCTTGTACAGGCCCAGCATGATCTTGGTCAGCTGGCCGACCTGCTTGGCGTTCAGGCCCAGGCCGAAGCCGAGGTCGCGGCACTGGTAGGGCTGCAGGCCCTGGATGTAGTTCACGTGCAGGGTCTTGATCAGCTCCGGCGTCTCGGCCGCGACCTTCTCGATCTCGACGCCGCCTTCGGCGGAGGCGATGAAGGTGATCGACTTGGTGGAGCGGTCGACCAGCACCGACAAGTACAGTTCCTTGGCGATGTCGGTGCCTTCGGAGATCAGCACCGTATCGATCGGCAGGGCGACGCCAGCGGACTGGTAGGTCTCCATCTTGGTGCCGAGCATGGCGGTGGCGTACTGCTTCACTTCGTCATAGCTCTTGGCCAGCTTGACGCCGCCGGCCTTGCCGCGGCCACCGGCGTGGATCTGGGCCTTGACCACCCAGAGGTCGCCGGGGATGGCCTTCGCGGCCGCGACGGCCTCATCCGGCGTGCGCGCGACGCGCCCGGCCGGCACCGCAATGCCATAGTCGGCAAACAGCTGCTTTGCCTGATATTCGTGAAAATTCATGCGTCACCGAGGGGAGTGAAAGACGTCCCGCGCGAACAGCGGACCGCTGGGCGGGCCAGCGCGAGGGGGCCGCATTGTCGCCCATCGCGGCGGAGCGAGCAAAACCGGCCCCGGCCGGGGCCGCCCCCGCCAAGCCAGGCAAAGCCCGCCGTACCGGGCCGCGGGCGCCGCCGGGGCGATTTCGCGCGGGCCCGGGCGCATGGGCGATCCCGGCGCTTTCGCGCATACTCGGCGCCATTCCACCCGGACTAGGGACAGCCGCTTGCCGTCAGGTCTCGCCCCCGTCGCCGCCACCGATGCCGACCACGCGCTGCGCCGCGAGCTGTACTTCTTCACCCTGTACCGGCTGCTGGAGGCCGCCCTGCTGGCCCTGCTGGTGTTCGGGCCGGCCCAGGTCCTGATCCGCGCCCCCAGCCTGCCCCTGCTCGCGCGCGCCGTGGTCCTGGGCTACATGCTGGCGGCGATGCTGCTGTTCGTGTCCGGGCGCCGCGGCGACCTCCACACCCAGGCCCTGATCGGCATCACCGTCGACCTGCTGGCCGGCATCCTGGCCCTGCACGCCCTGCCCGCGGCCGGCACCGGCATCGCCCTGATGCTGGTGTTCAACGTCGGCGCCGCGGCCCTGCTGCTGCGCATGCGCTACGGCCTGAGCATGGCGGTGATCGCGGTGGCCCTGCTGCTGGGCGAATACGCCTTCAGCGAGCTGGTCGGCAACGGCAGCGAACGCGTGGTCGGCGAGCCGGTGATGTTCGCCCTGGGCTTCATGGCCATCGCCACCCTGACCAGCCTGCTCGGGCGCGAGATGCGCGCCAGCTCGGCCCTGGCCGAGCGCCGCGGCGCCGAGGCCGCCAACTACGCCGAGATCAACGAACTCATCATCCGGCGCATGCGCACCGGCGTGCTGCTGGTCGACGGCGAAGGCCGCCTGCGCCTGGCCAACGAGGCCGCGATGCTGCTGCTGGGCGACCCCGGCGAGCACTCCGACCACAGCCACCGCAACCTGGCCATCGCCTCGCCCGAGCTCGCGCGCCGGCTCGGGCGCTGGCGTGCCGACGCGGTCCCGGACGAGACCCCGCTGCAGATGGCGCCCGACCAGCCCGAGGTGGTGCCGCGCTTCACCCGCCTGCTCGCCGGCAGCGACCAGACCCTGATCTTCCTCGACGACACCTCGCTGGTCTCCCGCCGCGCCGAATCGATCACCCTGGCCGCGCTGGGCCGGTTTTCGGCCAGCCTCGCCCACGAAATCCGCAATCCGCTGGCCGCGATCAGCTACGCCGTGCAATTGCTGGAGGAGTCGCGCGACATCGCCGTCGCCGACCGCCGCCTGCTCGAGATCGTGCGCCAGCAGGGCACCCGCATGAACGGCATCGTCGAGAACGTGCTGGGCATGGCGCGGCGCGAACCGGCCAAGCCCGAGCACGTCGACCTGGTCGCGTTCAACCGCCAGTTCGTCGACGAGTACAACACCAGCCACCCGATCGAACTGGACAGCCTGCGCGCGACCGCGACCCAGCCGCGCATCCCGGCCCTGGTCGATCCGCGCCAGCTGCACCAGGCCCTGACCGTGCTGGTGCACAACGCCCTGACCTACGGCCGCATGCCCGGCGAACCGGCGCGGGTGACGGTGCACGCCTACCTGGACGCGGGCGCGGTGCCGGTGATCGACGTGCTGGACCGCGGCCCGGGCATCCCCGAATCGGTGGCCGCGCGGCTGTTCCGGCCGTTCTTCACCACCTCCAGCCACGGCACCGGACTGGGCCTGTACATCGCGCGCGAGCTGTGCCGGGCCAACCAGGCCTCGCTGGACTACGTGCCCATGCCGGGCGGCGGCGGTTGCTTCCGCATCCACCTCTCCGGCATCAACGCGATGCTGCCGGCGTGACCTGGCGCACGCTCCCGGCTTGGCCGTGACCCACCCTTAAGCTATCGTGTCGGGCGGAGGACGCAATGGCTGAAACTCGTAGTGCACTGGTGATCGACGACGAGCGCGATATTCGCGAGTTGTTGGTCATGACTTTGGGCCGCATGGGCCTGCGTTGCGATACCGCCTCCAGCGTTTCGGAGGCGCGCAGCCAGCTGGCCCGCAATCGCTACGACCTGTGCCTCACCGACATGCGCCTGCCCGACGGGTCGGGCCTGGAGCTGATCGCCGAGATCAGCCAGAAGCACCCGGACACCCCGGTCGCCATGATCACCGCCTTCGGCAACGTCGAAGCCGCGGTCGAGGCGCTCAAGGCCGGCGCCTTCGATTTCGTCGCCAAGCCGGTCGAGCTGACCGTGCTGCGCGACCTGGTCCGGCACGCGCTGGAACTGAACGAGAGCCGCCGCAGCACCGCCGACACGGTCGCCTCGCGCCTGTACGGCGAGTCGCCGGCCATGGCCAAGCTGCGCCAGACCATCGGCAAGGTGGCGCGCAGCCAGGCCCCGGTCTACATCGCCGGCGAGTCCGGCGTGGGCAAGGAACTAGTCGCGCGCACCATCCACGCCGAGGGCGGCCGCGCCAGCGGCCCGTTCGTGCCGGTCAACTGCGGCGCGATCCCGGCCGAACTGATGGAAAGCGAATTCTTCGGCCACAAGAAAGGCAGCTTCACCGGCGCCCACGTCGACAAGCCCGGCCTGTTCCAGGCCGCCGACGGTGGCACCCTGTTCCTGGACGAAGTGGCCGAGCTGCCGCTGCCGATGCAGGTCAAGCTGCTGCGCGCGATCCAGGAAAAGTCGATCCGTCCGGTCGGCGCCCAGGCCGAAGTCGTGGTCGACGTGCGCATCCTCTCGGCCACCCACAAGGATCTGGCCGCGCTGGTCGCCGACGGCCGCTTCCGTCAGGACCTCTACTACCGCATCAACGTGATCGAGCTGCGCGTGCCGCCGCTGCGCGAACGCCTGGACGATCTGCCCGGCCTGGCCAGCAAGGTGCTCGAGCGCCTGGCCAACGCCCAGGGCCGCCCGATCCCGCGCCTGGGCGACGACGCCCTGGAAGCGCTGCGCGCCTACGCCTTCCCGGGCAACGTGCGCGAACTGGAGAACATCCTCGAGCGCGCCCTGGCCCTGGCCGAGGGCGAACTGCTCAACGCCAGCGACCTGCGCCTGCCGCGCCTGTCGACCCAGGCGCCCGCGCCCGTGGCCGGCGCGCCGGCGACGCCCGCCGCACCTTCGGCCGGCGTCGATCCGCGCACGCTCAATCCACGCGACACCTCGACCAGCGCCCTGCCCTCGTACATCGAGGAAATCGAACGCGCCGCGATCCAGCAGGCGCTGCAGGAAAACCGCTACAACAAGACCCGCACCGCCGCCGCGCTGGGCATTACCTTCCGCGCGTTGCGCTACAAGCTCAAGAAGCTCGGGATCGATTGAGGCCCGCCCGCCGCGCATCGGCGCGGCGTGTTCAATCGCGGCGGACGAACAGCGCCTGCAGCTCGTGGTGCGGGAACCAGTCGCCGATCTTGCGCAGGTCGCCGGGGAAGTAACGCGCCCGCTGCAGGGCGAAACCGCTGCCGGCCGCGAGCGCGGGATCGGCCAGCATCTGACGATCGACGAAGGTGCGATGGGTGTCGTCGATGCGATAGCCGGCGCGCCCCGGCACGATCGCCAGCACCCGCCGCACGCCCAGTTCGCGCGCCGCGCGCAGCAGCCGCGACGCGATCGCGCCGGGACCGTCGAAGTGCTCCAGCACGTGGCTGATCACCATCGACTCGAAACGCTGACCGCTCAGCGGCGTCAGCCTCCAATCGTCGGCGTAACCGTCGTACCAATCCACATCCAGGCCGCGCGCACGGCAATGCGCGACGGTAGCGCGGTTGTACTCCAGGCCCTTGGAACCGGCCGGCAGGCGTTCCAGCAACTCGCCGACGCCGCAGCCGAAGTCCAGGGTGGGTCCGCGCAACTGCGCCGCCGCACTGCGCAGGTAGATGCGCCGGACCACGCGCCGCAGCGCGCTGCGGTCGGTCTGGTAGGCGGTATAGCGCTCGTCGAACTCGCCGCTCATCTCATTCGTCGCCGGAGGGCAGCAGCGGGTGCAGGGTGCGCTTGGGCACCGAGGCGATGTCGTAGGCCAGAAAGCCCAGCACCAGCTGAATGCCGACGATCACCTGCAGGGCCGCCAGCATGACGCTGCCGGCCGAGGCGGTGACGCCGGTCAGGAAGGACTCGAACCAGAACTTCGCGCCCAGCGCGGTACCGACCAGCACGAACAGTAAGCCCAGCGCCAGCTCGATCGAAGCCAGCGACAGATCGCGCAGGAAATAGTTGTAGAACACGCGCTTGAAGGTGTTGCGCAGGTGCTTGAACAGGAAATCGAACAGGATCTTGGAAATACGCAGGTTGCTGGTCTCGGCGCCGTAACGCGCGTCCATCGGCACGTCCACCACCACCGCGCGGATGATGTTGAGCCGGAACAGCATGTCGGTCTCGAAGAAGTAGCGCCGGCTGATCTTCTTCAGCGGCAGCTTGGCCACGACCTTGGCGTGGATGGCGGTATAGCCGTTGGTCGGGTCGAACACGTCCCAGTAGCCGGACGAGATCTTGGTCATGAACGACAGCATGGCGTTGCCGAAGATGCGCAGCTTGGGCATGCGGCCGATCTGGGCCAGGTCGTAGAAGCGGTTGCCCTTGGTGTAATCGGCGTCGCCGCGCAGGATCGGGCCGACCAGCTGCGGCAGGGCGGCACCGGCCATCTGGCCGTCGCCGTCCATCTTCACCACCACGTCGGCGCCGTCGGCGACGGCGCTGCGGTAACCGGCCATCACCGCGCCGCCCACGCCCAGGTTGACCTCGTTGAACAGCACCCGCACGCGCGGATCGCGGCATTCGCTCTCGACGTAGCGGCCGGACTGCTCGGGGCAGGCGTCGTCGACCACGTAGATGCGCCATACCGCGGCCGGCACGTCCTCGATCACGCCCAGAATATGGGCGCGCACGCGGTGGCAGGGCACGACCACGGCGATCCGCGGCGCATCGGTCGCGGGCTCCAGCCCAGGCAGCGCGGCGGCGGCGATCGGTTCGGCTAGCTGGCTCATCATGCGCTTTGGTAGGACAGACGGTAGGCGCGCGCCAAGGTGCGTGCGATCGGCCGCGGCCACAGGGAATCGAACATCATCTGGTCCTCCGCCGCGCGCACCCCATCGCGCACGCCCGCGCTGGTCTCGCTGCCGGGATGGATGCGATGCAGCATCAACTGCTCGCGAATGTACACGAACGCGCCCGGCTCCCGCGCGCGCCGCACCCAGGCGTCCCAATCCAGGTTCACGCGCAGGTCTTCGCGGAAATGCAGCGGCGCCGCACCGCGCGCCAGGGTCACCGACGGACACGGGATCGGGCAACCGAAGCGCAGCGCGCGCAGCTTGGCGCCCGGCCGCGCGATCGCGCCGCGCCCCAGGAACGCCAGCTCCAGCAGCACCCGCTTGATCCGCAGCATCGCGGTGGCGTCGCGCGTCGTCTCGCTGTCGCCCAGCAACTCGGCGTAACCGGTGAACAGCAGCGCCGCATGCGGGTGCGCCGCGGCCGCATCCAGGGTGCGGCGGGTGAACTCGGGCAAGTAGATATCGTCCTGATGCGCGACCGTGACCCAGGGCGTGTCGGCCTGGGCCAGGGCCTGGTTCCAGTCGCGCCCGATGCCGGCATTGGGCGAGTGCACCGCGAGCGTGGCGCCGTATTCGTGCGCGAGCTCGACCAGCCCCTCGTAGGGCGTGGAGGTCGCCAGGTGCAGACGCGAGGGCAGGCTTTGCGCGCGCAACGAGTCCAGGCACGCGCGCAGATGCGGCGAACGCCCGTAGGCGGGAACGACGAAGGAATGCAGCGGCTCGGACATGGCGGCCAGGCTCAGGCGCTTTGCCCCATCGACGACAGCATCAGCACGCCGGTCGAGACCAGCACTATGCCGCCCCACTGCACCGGCGTCAGGCGTTCGCCGTACAGCCACCAGCTCACCACCGCCATCAATATATAAAAGGACGCGCCGTTGATCGCGAAGGCCAGACCGAGCTTGACCTTGCTGACCACCACCACCCAGATCACGAAGCCCAGGCCCTGGATCGCGACCGCAGACAGCACCCCGGGCGACAGCACCGCGGCCATCAGCCAGTCGAAGCCCTTGAGGTCCGGACTGCGCACGGCCAGCTGCAGCAGCGAGCGTTTGATCAACAACTGGCTGCCCAGGGTCGAGCACGCCACAAACACGATCATCAGGATTTCGCGGATCACTCGGCCCCCAAGGCGTACGGGCATCGATGCGGCGCCTGCGCGTGCCGTGTCCGCGATGCGGTAGCGGGCGCAGGGGTCGATGCTGCGCACCTAGTATGCAAGTTCACCCCCGGCCTGCGATGCGGCGACCGTCGAGCTGCGACCGCCGTCACCGCCGCGGCCACCGTCGGCGCCCGCCTCCTCGTCGGCCGCCGGCGCTAGCGCCGGGGCTCGGCGACGGATGTGACGCAAATGGTCACCACAGCCTCGGCGACTGACAAAAAAAGGCAGCTCGCTCGCCTCCGGGAGCGGCTCCAACTGTGACCGAATTTTCTTTTTAGAAATTTTTCGGTCCTAAACAGGCTGGCACGAGTTGTGCGTGACACCTAGGGCACGGGCCTCAAGCGCGGCAGACGACGGATCGCCGGGCCGCGCCGGCAAGCACGTGACACACACCACTCCTAGGGAAAAAACCATGAAAAACAATCAACAAGGCTTCACCCTGATCGAACTGATGATCGTCATCGCGATCCTGGGCATCCTGATCGCCATCGCTCTGCCGGCGTACCAGGACTACACCATCCGCACCAAGAACACCGAGTGCCTGAACGTCGCCGCCGCCGCCAAGCTGGCCGTGTCCGAGACCGCTCAGGACCGTGGTTCGTTGGGCGGGGTCACCGAAGACAACACCGGCTACTCGTTCGTTCAGAGCGACTACTGCAAGTCGGTCACGGTCGAAGACGGCGGCAGCATCACCATGGTCACCCGCAGCACCGGCGCCCCCACGGATGCGACCCACACGCTCGTCCCGGAAATGGCAGCCGGCTCGGGCCGCATCGAATGGGACTGCAACTCCAACGCACCGGACTCGCAGGTTCCGGCCGAATGCCGCTAATAAGCCGCTAGCCAGATCTGCCATTTGGAAGCCCCGGTTCGCCGGGGCTTTTTTTGCATTCTAAAAAATGCAAATCCTAACCAGGATTAGAAATAATATTTATCGCCATATCTTGGCCTGATTGAAGAATATTCCCCAATGTGACTTCTCCGTGCCTGCCGTCGTTCACCAATTAACTGCGACTGCGCTCTCATTCGACGTGTAGGCACCTGCAAGGCAGTCTTTTAGAGACTTAAGTTGTCCTTGTTGGCATGGGTTGTGCGTAAGCTTTCACCGCACGTGCAGTAACGCACGGCAAGCCGACGGACCGCCAAGCCGGGCCAGCAGGCACGTGAAGTTCACCACTCCTAGGGGAAACACCAATGAAGAACAACCAGCAAGGCTTCACCCTGATCGAACTGATGATCGTCATCGCGATCCTGGGCATCCTGATCGCCATCGCTCTGCCGGCGTACCAGGACTACACCATCCGCACCAAGAACACCGAGTGCCTGAACGTCGCCGCCGCCGCCAAGCTGGCCGTGTCCGAGACCGCTCAGGACCGTGGTTCGCTGGGTCTGGTCACCACCACCAACACCGGCTACTCGTTCCTGCCCAGCGACTACTGCAACCGTGTCGAAGTCGGTGCCAACGGTGTGATCGGCATGACCACCCGCTCGACCGGCGCCGCCGCCGACGCCGTGCACACCCTGACCCCGGCCATGGCCGCTGGGTCGGGCCGCATCGAGTGGACCTGCCGCTCGACCGCTCCGGACTCGCAGGTTCCGGCCGAGTGCCGCATCCCGTAAGTCTGAGCTCTACGATTCAAATCAAAGCCCCGGTTCGCCGGGGCTTTTTTTTTCGAGCCTCGCCATTGCGCTTCGCTGGCCGACGCCGTTAGCCTCAGCAACCCATAAGAAAGGCCGGCCTCGCATGCGCGTTCGTTTGCTGCTATTCGCCGCCATGCTGGTCACCACCGCGATCTACTGGCCCGGCCTGACCGGCCCCTTCGTGCTAGATGACAACGCGGCCTTCGGCGCCCTGCACGGCTGGCTGGCCGGCAAGGCCTCCTGGCAGGAAGTGGTGCCGGGTAACGCCTCCTGGCTGTACGCACGGCCGGTCTCGATGCTCAGCTTCATGCTCAGCGGCTGGCTGGGCGGCGACACGCCGTTCTCCTACAAGCTGGGCAATCTCATCGTCCACCTGATCTGCGGCCTGTTCGGCTGGCAGGTGCTGCGCCGCGCGCTCGCCCGCGACGGACGCCTGGCCCCGCACGCCGACCTGATCGCCGGGCTGCTGGCCGCGCTGTGGCTGCTGCACCCGCTGCACGCCAGCACCGTGCTCTATGCGGTGCAACGCATGGCCCAGCTCAGCACGCTGTTCGTGCTCGCTTCGCTGTGGGCCTATCTGCATGCGCGTCGGCAGCTAGCCGACGGCCGCGGCCGCGCCGCGATCGCATGGCTGTTCCTGCTGTGCCCGTTGCTGATGCTGACCGCGCTGCTCAGCAAGCAGAACGGCGCGGTCGCACCCGCTTTGTGTCTGGTGTTGGAACTGGCCTACTTCGGCCGCCCGCGCCCCAAGCCCGTGCTCGCGTTCTTCGGCCTGTTCCTGGTCCTGCCCATGGCCGGTGCCGTCGCCCTGCTGACCCTCGCGCCGGAGCGTCTGCTCGACGGCTACGCCGAGTGGGATTTCAGCCTGGCCGAGCGCCTGCTGACCCAGGCCCGCGTCTTGGCCGACTATCTCGGCACCCTGCTGCTGCCGTATGCGCCGCGCATGGGCCTGTACACCGACGACTTCGCGACTTCGACCGGCCTGCTGTCGCCGCCTTCGACGCTGCTGGCGCTGTTGCTGCTGGCCGCGATCAGCCTGGCCGCGATCGCGCTGCGCAAGCGCGCGCCCAGCCTGTTCGCCGGCTGGTTCTTCTTCCTGGTCGCGCATGGCGTGGAGTCGAGCTTCCTGCCGATCGAGATGTACTACGAGCATCGCAACTACCTGCCCTCGATCGGCATCCTGCTGGCGGTCGCGGGCCTGGGCGCACTGGCGCCGCGTCGCGCCGAACCGGCACCCGGCCCGAATCGGCTGGCCCTGCTCGCGGTCGCCGGCCTGGCCGCGGTGCTGGCCTTCGCCACGCTCGGCCGCGCCCTGGTCTGGCGCCATTACGACACCATCGTGATGCAAGCGCTGAAGTTCCATCCGGATTCGATGCGCGCCCATCTGGACCTGTCGACCCTGGCCTTGCTGGGCGGCAAGTACGACGAAAGCGAACGTCTGTTGACGCAGCTGGCCAAGAGCCCGACGCCGCGCAACCGTCTGATGGCCAACCTCAACCTGATCACCACCCAGTGCCTGCGCGACGGCAAGGCCGATCGCGCCCTGCTCCAACGCGCTCTCTCCGACGCGCAGCCGCAGCTGACGATCTTCGAGTCGCAAACGCTGATGCAGATGGCGAAGATCGCCGGCAAGGGCTGCGGCGAGGTCAGTCTGCTGGACATGGCGCAGACCACCGAAAAGTTGCTCGACGCCGCCCACGCGCAGCCCGAGCACCTGCGTTCCAAGTGGGTGACCCGGGCGATCGCGGCCGAGTTCTATGCGCGCGCGCGTCGATGGCAGCAAGCCGAGACTCAGGCCGCGCTGGCCTGGCAGCCGGGCGCCGATTTCGCGGTCGGCGAAATGCTGGTCCGTCTATACGTGCAGAACGGCAAGCTGGCGGAGGCCGAACGCACCTATGCCAGCCTGAAGGCGCAGACCCGGCCCTACGATGGGATCGGCCAGAAATACCTGCGCGAACTGCGCAAGGCGATAGACGACCGGCGTCGCCGCAGCGCGGCGCGAAGCGCGACCGAAACCGCTGCCGGCCCGGCCCCATAGGCACGCGCCGCGGCCGCTTTCCGTTCGTCCGCGACGAGCGGCCGCAGGAAGTTGCCAGGCAGCGTCATATGCCGACGCTGCAGGCGCTGCGATCCCGACGGCAGCCTGGGGCAGCGAGCTGAATGGCGTCACAAATATGACCGCCGTCACAAGCGCGGACTTGGCATGCTCCTTGCTCAAGTACTGATTCAGGGGGGGGATCGATGCCGCTGCGGAACGCAACTCCGACGGTGCCGACCCGAATCGAGCTCACTGGAGAGGGTCCATGAACAAGCGTCACGCCGAGGGCTTCACCCTCATCGAACTCATGATCGTGATCGCCATCCTGGGCATTCTGATCGCCATCGCGCTGCCGGCCTACCAGGACTATTCGATCCGCACCAAGAATGCCGAGTGCCTGCACATTTCCGCGGCCGCTAAGCTCGCGGTGTCCGAAACCGCGCACTCCGCCGAAGGCTTGGACAACATCACCGCGACCAGCACCGGCTTCACCTTCACCGGCAGTGATTACTGTGCTTCGGTGGTGGTCCAGCCCGGCGGCACCGTGCGTTCGGTGACGCGCAGCACTGGCGGCCCGGTCACCACCTTCGAACTGGATCCGGAAAGCACCCAGAACAGCGGCCGCATCGAGTGGACCTGCACCGCCAGCGGTCAGGACAACGACTCGCAGCTGCCGGCCGAGTGCCGCGGCTAAGAGCTCGCTCCAGCATCGGCAGCACCCGACGGCCGCGCAATGCGGCCGTCGGCGCGTTTGAGGCCGGGTTTGCGCATTCGCGGCCCGACGCTGGACAGCGCGAAAGGCGATGACGCAGGATCGCCTCGCCGCTACACGAACCCCGTCCACACCACGCCCACTACGCGCCTTGCGGCGGCGGGTCGGCTACCTCGGTGCCGCCGATCATGCGATTCGACGCTTCCTCCGCACCGCCCGCTTCCGCCGTCCCGGCACCGACCGATGTCGCTTACGCGCGCCTGGCCGCGATCGGTCTGACCCTGCTGGTGCTGGCCGCGGCAGCTATCTACTGGCGCGGATTGAGCGGCCCCTTCCTGCTCGACGACGGCGTTACCTTCCCGGTGATCCAGCGTTGGCTGGCCGGCCAGGCAAGCTTCGCCGAGGCGGTGCTCGGCCGCGGTTCGCCGCTGGCGGGGCGGCCGGTCGCGATGGCCAGCTTCGCCCTGACCTCCACCCTGGGCGGATTCGAGCCGTTCTCGTTCAAGCTCGGCAACCTCGTCGTCCACCTGCTGTGCGGCCTGTTGGTATGGCAACTGCTGCGCCGCCTGCTGGCGTTGGATCCGCGCCTGAGCGCGCAGGCGCCGCTGCTGGCGACGATCGCCAGCGGCCTGTGGCTGCTGCACCCGCTGCAAGTCAGCACCGTGCTGTATTCGGTGCAACGCATGGCGCAGCTGAGCACCTTGCTGGTGCTGGCGGCGGTGCTGGTCTACCTGGTCGCGCGCCAGGAAATCGCCGCGGGCCAACTGCGGCCCGCGCGCTCGAAGCTGTTCCTGACCTTCCCGCTACTGGTGCTGCTGGGCCTGCTCAGCAAGCAGAACGCGGCGGTGGCGCCGCTGATCTGCGCGGCGATCGAGTGGACCTGCTTCAAGCGCGACGGCGCCGCGGCGCGCCCCGTGCAGGCGTTCTTCGGCCTGTTCCTGTTCGCGCCGGCGCTGGTCGCGCTGGCCTCGCTGGCGTTCGCGCCGCAGTTGCTGCTCGGCGGCTATTCGGAATGGGACTTCAGCCTGGCGCAGCGGCTGATGAGCGAACCGCGCGCGCTGATGGCCTACCTCGGCCATATCGCGCTGCCATACGGGCCGGCGCTGGGCCTGTACACGGACGACTTCGCCGCCTCGACCGGCCTGCTCTCGCCGATCTCCACGCTCAGCTCGATCGTCGCCCTGATCGCGATCAGCGTCGCGGCCTGGTTCTGGCGGGCCTCGGCGCCCAGCGCCTGCCTGGGCTGGTTCTTCTTTCTCGCCGCGCATGCGGTGGAGTCGAGCTTCTTGCCGGTCGAGTTGTACTACGAGCACCGCAACTATCTGCCCCTGGTCGGCGTGGCGCTGGCGCTGGTGGGGCTCACCGCGCTGTTGCCGCAGCGCCTGCGCTCGCGGCCGGGCTATCGGCTGCAACTGCTGGGCGCGGCGGCGCTGGCGATCGCGGCCTTGGCGACGATCACGTCCTCGCGCGTGTCGGTCTGGCAGCGCATGGACACGATCGCGACCGAAGGCGTGCGCGAGCATCCGCATTCGCTGCGCGCGCTCTACGACCTCAGCGGCGTACTGCTCGCGCGCGGCGATCTGCGCGGCAACATCGCGCTGATGGAGTCGCTGGCCGCGAGCCCGGACCCGCGCCGGCGCCGGCTGGGCCGCATCAACCTGATCACCGCGCGCTGCCGCGCCGGCCTGCCCGCCGATCGCGCGGCGCTCGACGCGATCGCCGCCCAGGCGCCGCCCAGTTCCACCGTCTTCGAGATCCAGGCGCTGCGGCTGCTGGGCCGTTTCAACGCCGCGCGCGGTTGCGGCTTCGAAGCGCGCGAATTCGCCGACACGGTGGTGCGCACGCTGGCGGCCACGCCGACTCAGCCGGAGTCGTCGCGGCCGAAGTGGCTGACCCGCCTGCTCGCGGCCGAGGTCTACGCCAGCGTCGGCGACCTGGCCGCCGCCCAGACCCAGGCCGAGATCGCCTGGGCCGCCAGCGGCGACCTGCCGACGGGCGCGCTGCTGGCCAAGATCCTGGCCGCGCGCGGCGCCACCGACGGCGCACTGCGAGTACTCGCCGAGCTCGAACGGCGCATGAAGCCTTACGACAGTCTCGGCCAATCCGAACTCGCCGCGATACGCCAGATGCTGGCCGCGCCCCAGCGCTAATGAGACGCGCGTACGCCGGGCCGTGCGCATCGCCACAGATCGCGGTGGGCGCCGCAGCCGCCGCACTCGTATGCGTTAAAGTCGTCACGGGGACTCGACCGGACACGCCATGACCGCTGCAGCGACCACCGCAACGGTGGCGATCATCCTTGAACCGATGCGCGCGAGCACCAGCGGCCGCCGTCGCGACGCGCCTGCATCGAGCGCTCGACTCCATGTCGCTGAGTAAGGCGCTGAGCGCCGACCTGAGCGGCACCGCGGCGCGCTGGGACGCCGCGCGCTGGCTGCTGCTATGCGCGGCCGTGGCCACCGTGGCCCTGTACTGGAACGGCCTGAATGGGCCCTTCCTGTTCGACGATGCGGCCAATCTGGCGCCGCTGCGGCCCTGGTACAACGGCCAGCTCGATTGGCGGCAGGTCGTGCTGGGCCAGGACGGACTGATCGATTCGCGCCCGGTGTCCATGCTCAGCTTCCTGCTCACCGCCGGGCTCGGCGGTCCCGGCCCGCTGTCCTACAAGATCGGCAACCTGCTGCTGCACCTGCTCTGCGGCCTGGTCGCGTTCCGGCTGTTGCGCCGCACGCTCGACGAGGATGCCGCATTGGCGCCGCAGGCGCGGCTGCTGGCCGCGGCCGCGGTCGCGCTATGGCTGCTGCATCCGATCCAGGTCAGCACCGTGCTGTACGCGGTGCAGCGCATGGCCCAACTCAGCGCCTTGTTCGCGCTGGGCGCCACCCTGGCCTACCTGGTCGCGCGTCGGCGTCTGGCCGACGGGCGGCCGCGATCGGCCTGGCTGTTGCTGTTCCTGGTGTTTCCGCTGCTGCTGGCCGCCGGCGTGCTCAGCAAGCAGAACGCGGCGATCGCGCCGCTGCTGTGCCTGGTACTGGAACTGGCGTATTTCCGCGGCCCGCGACCGCCGTCGATCAAACTGTTCTTCGCCCTGTTCCTGGCGCTGCCGGCCGCGGCCGTGCTCGCGATGCTGGCGTTCGTGCCCGACGCGCTGCTGGGCGGCTATGCCGAATGGGACTTCAACCCGCTCCAGCGTCTGCTCACCCAGGCGCGCGTGCTGTGCGAGTACCTGGGCAACCTGCTGCTGCCGCGCGGCGAGCGGATGACCCTGTTCCGCGACGATGTCGCGGTGTCCACCGGCTTGTTCGCGCCGGCGACCACGGCCGCGGCGATCGCGCTGCTGCTGGGCCTGAGCGCGATCGCCATCGCGCTGCGCAAGCGCGCGCCCAGCGTCTTCGCCGGCTGGTTCTTCTTTCTCGCCGCGCATTCGGTCGAGTCGGGCCTGCTGCCTTTGGAGATGTACTACGAACACCGCAACTACCTGCCCTCGATCGGTCTGGCGTTGGCGGCGATGGGCCTGTTCGCGCTGCTGCCGGCACGCCAGGCGCAGCCGCGGCGCCGATACTTCGGCGGGCTGGCCCTGGTCGCGGTCTGCGCCCTGCTGGCCTGGTCCGCGCAGGGCCGGGTGACGACCTGGCGCAGCAAGGCCGACATCGTCGCCAACGCCCTGCTCCACCACCCCGGCTCGCTGCGCGCGCGCCAGACCCAGGCCTTCATCGACCTCAGCGCGAACCGCTACGACCTGGCCATGGCCCAGATGGGCACGCTGCTGCGCAGCCCGCTGCCGCGCCGGCGCATGCTGGCCGGCATCGACCTGGTCTCGATCGCCTGCCTCGGCGGGCGCGACCCCGATCCGGCGCAGCTGCAGCGCGCGCTCGCCGACCGCCAGCCCCAGATCACCCTGGACGAGGTGCTGGTCGCCGACCTGCTCGCGCAGGCGTCGGCACCGGGGCGCTGCCCGCGCATCGGCGACGCGCAGGCGATCGCCACGGTCGAGAGCCTGCTCGACGCAGCCTCGGCGCAACCCGAACGGGCCACGCCCAAACGGCAACTGCGTTTCGTCGCGGCCCTGCTGTACGCGCGCGCGGGCCGCTGGCCGCAGGCCCAGGCGCAGGCGCAGCGGGCATGGTCGCCGCAGGCCGCGGCCGAGATCGGCGACCTGCTGGTCCAGGCCTGCGTAAAGAACGGCCGGACCGACTGCGCCCGACGCGTGCTCGGGCAGTTGGCCGAGCGCACGCGTGCCTACGACCGCGCCGGCCAGGCCCGCCTGACCCGGCTCGAGGCCCTGATCGCGCATCGCTGAACCGTTCACCGGCGACGCGGTCCAATGCCCGTTCGAGCCCCGCAATATGGCCTGCGTGGGCTTCCGGCGAGCGAAAAGGCGACCGTTGTCCGCTCGCGTGGCCCACGGATTGGGGTAAAGTCGGCCTGGGGAAAAACCGAGGACTGCGATGTCTAGCGTCGCTACCGCCAACTTGGTGGGGATCACCGGCATTGCCCGGCGTCTGGTGCTGGACGGCGCCCTGGACGAGACCGCGGCCCGCGAGGCCATGGCCACGGCCAGCAGCGAACGCAAGCCGATCGCAACCTACCTGTCCGAAAAGCGCCTGGTCTCGGCCGGTCAGCTGGCGGCCGCCAACTCGATCGAGTTCGGTGTGCCGCTGTTCGACGCGGCCACGCTGGACGCCTCGCAATCGGCGATCAAGCTGGTCAGCGAGGAGCTGGTCCGCAAGCACGCCGTGCTGCCGCTGTTCAAGCGCGGCAACAAGCTGTTCGTGGGCCTGGCCGATCCGACCAACACCCGCGCCCTGGACGAGATCAAGTTCCAGACCAATCTGGTGATCGAGGCCATCCTGGTCGACGAGGACACGATCCGGCGCAGCCTGGACCAGTGGCTGGAGTCGGCCGACGCGCTCGGCGACGGCGTCAACGAGGAAGGCCTGGAGTCGCTCGACGTCGGCAGCGGCGACGACGACCTGACCGCGGCCGGCGACAGCGGCGTCGACGCCAAGGGCGACGACACTCCGGTGGTGAAGTTCGTCAACAAGGTGCTGGTGGACGCGATCCGCCGCGGCGCCTCGGACATCCACTTCGAGCCCTACGAAACCGAATACCGCGTGCGCCTGCGCATCGACGGCCTGCTCAAGCAGGTCGCCAAGGTGCCGGTCAAGCTCAGCCCGCGCATCGCCGCGCGTCTGAAGGTCATGGCGCAGCTGGACATCGCCGAGAAGCGCGTGCCGCAGGACGGCCGCATCAAGCTCAACCTGTCCAAGACCAAGCAGATCGACTTCCGCGTCAGCACCCTGCCGACCCTGTTCGGCGAAAAGATCGTGCTGCGTATCCTCGACGGCAGCGCGGCGCGCCTGGGCGTGGACAAGCTCGGCTACGAGGAAGACCAGAAGGAGCTGTTCGTCGGTGCCGTGGTCAAGCCCTACGGCATGGTCCTGGTCACCGGCCCGACCGGTTCGGGCAAGACGGTGTCGCTGTACACCGCGCTGAACATCCTCAACGACGACATGCGCAACATCTCCACGGTCGAGGACCCGGTCGAAATCCGCGTGCCGGGCATCAACCAGGTGCAGATGAACGTGAAGCGCGGCATGACCTTCGCCGCCGCGCTGCGCAGCTTCCTGCGCCAGGATCCGGACGTGATCATGGTCGGCGAAATCCGCGACCTGGAGACCGCCGAAATCGCGATCAAGGCCGCCCAGACCGGCCACATGGTGCTGTCGACCCTGCACACCAACGACGCGCCGCAGACCATCGCGCGCCTGATGAACATGGGCGTGGCGCCGTACAACATCACCTCGTCGGTGACCCTGGTCATCGCCCAGCGCCTGGCCCGGCGCCTGCACGACTGCAAGCGCGAGGTTCACCTGCCCGAACACGCGCTGCTGGCCGAAGGCTTCAGCCACGACGAGATCGTCGGCGGCCTGAAGATCTACGAGCCCGCCGGCTGTCCGGATTGCACCGAGGGGTACAAGGGACGTACCGGCATCTACCAGGTCATGCCCATGACCGAACAGATCCAGGCCATCGTGCTGGAAGGCGGCAATGCGATGCAGATCGCCGCCGCCGCATTGAAGTCCGGCGTCCGCGACCTGCGCCAATCGGCGTTAATGAAGGTCAGGAACGGCGTCACCAGCCTCTCCGAAATCAACCGCGTTACCAAGGACTAAACCATGTCCGCGACCCGCACCGCGACCAAGCAGCAGACCCCCGTCCGCCGCCCCAATCCGCTCGAAATCTTTGTCTGGGAAGGCAAGGACAAGCGCGGCGTCGTCATGAAGGGCGAGCAGGCGGCGAAGAACGCCAACATGCTGCGCGCCGAACTTCGCCGCCAGGGCATCACGCCCGGCACGGTCAAGCCCAAGGGCAAGCCGTTCCTGGGCGGCGCCGGCAAACGCATCACGCCGCGCGACATCGCCATCTTCAGCCGCCAGATCGCGACCATGATGAAGTCGGGCGTGCCGATCGTGACCTCGCTGGAGATCATGGCCGGCGGCCAGAAGAACCAGAAGATGAAGACGCTGATCAACACGATCCGCGCCGACCTCGAAGGCGGCTCGTCGATGCACGAGGCGCTGAGCAAGCACCCGGTCCAGTTCGACGAGCTCTACCGCAACCTGGTCAAGGCCGGCGAATCGGCGGGCGTGCTGGAAACGGTGCTCGACACCGTCGCCAGTTACAAGGAAAACATCGAGAGCCTGAAGGGCAAGATCAAGAAGGCGCTGTTCTACCCCGCCACGGTCGTCGCCGTGGCGATCCTGGTCAGCGCGATCCTGTTGATCTTCGTGGTGCCGCAGTTCCAGAAGACCTTCGAGAGCTTCGGCGCCGAGCTGCCTGCGTTCACCCTGATGATCATCGGCGCCAGCGATTTCATGATCGCGTACTGGTGGGCGGTGCTGCTGCTGGTGATCGGCGCGGGCGTGGGCTTCATCATGGCCAAGAACCGGTCTCCGGCTTTCGCCCATTTCCTCGACCGCATGATGCTGAAGATCCCGGTGGTCGGGCAGATCCTGCACAACTCGGCGATCGCGCGTTTCGCGCGCACGCTGGCGGTGACCTTCAAGGCCGGCGTGCCGCTGGTGGAGGCCCTGGACACCGTCGCCGGCGCCACCGGCAACGTGGTCTACGAGACCGCCGTGCGCCGCATCCGCGACGACGTCGCGGTGGGCTACCAGCTCAACATGTCGATGAAGCAGGTCAACCTGTTCCCGCACATGGTGATCCAGATGACCGCGATCGGCGAAGAGGCCGGCGCGCTCGACACCATGCTGTTCAAGGTCGCGGAGTTCTACGAGGAAGAGGTCAACAACGCGGTCGATGCGCTGTCCAGCCTGCTCGAGCCGCTGATCATGATGGTGCTGGGCGTAATCGTGGGCAGCATGGTCATCGGCATGTACCTGCCGATCTTCAAGCTCGCCGCGACGATCTGACCGACCCGGGGTTATCCTTCGCGCATGGCATTCCTGGATCAGAACCCCGGCCTCGGGTTTCCGCTCGCGGCCGGTTTCGGGCTGTTGGTCGGCAGTTTCCTCAACGTGGTCATCCTGCGCCTGCCCAAGCGGCTGGAATGGCAGTGGAACCGCGACGCCCGCGAGATCCTGGAGCTGCCGGAGATCTACGACCCGCCGCCTCCCGGCATCGTGGTCGAACGCTCGCACTGCCCGCACTGCAAGCACCAGCTGAGCTGGTACGAGAACATCCCGGTCTTCAGCTACCTGTTCCTGCGCGGGCGCTGCCGTCACTGCAAGACCCCGATCTCGCCGCAGTACCCGTTGGTCGAGCTGGTGACCATGCTGGCGGTGCTGGCCTGCGTGTGGCGCTTCGGCTTCGGCTGGCAGGGTTTCGGCGCGATCGTGTTCAGCACCTTCCTGATCACGCTGTCCGGGATCGACTTCCGCACCAAGCTGCTGCCCGACCAGCTCACCCTGCCGCTGATGTGGCTGGGGCTGATCGCCAGTTCCGACAATCTGTACTTCAGCACCAAGCCGGCCCTGCTCGGCGCGATCGCCGGCTACCTCAGCCTGTGGTCGGTATGGTGGGTGTTCAAACAGCTGACCGGCAAGGAAGGCATGGGCCACGGCGACTTCAAGCTGCTGGCCGCGATCGGCGCCTGGGTCGGGCTCAAGGGCATCCTGCCGACCATCCTGCTGTCGTCCCTGGTCGGCGCCATCATCGGCTCGATCTGGCTGACCGCGCGCGGGCGCGACAAGGCGACTCCGATTCCGTTCGGGCCCTACCTCGCGATCGCGGGCTGGATCGTGTTCTTCTGGGGCGAGCAACTGGTCGGCGCTTACATGCGCTACGCCGGGCTGCGCTGACCGCCATGGCCGCGTTCTGCGTCGGGGTGACCGGCGGCGTGGCCTCGGGCAAGAGCGAAGTGACGCGGCGTTTCGAAGCGCTGGGGGTGATCGTGGCCGATGCCGATGTGGCCGCGCGCGCGGCGGTCGAAGCCGGCTCGGCCGGGCTGGCCGAAGTCGTGGCCGCGTTCGGCGATCGAGTGCTGGACGCTCAGGGCGGCCTGGACCGGGCCGCGATGCGGCGCCTTGTGTTCGCCGATCCCGATGCGCGCCGGCGCCTGGAAGCCATCGTCCATCCGCGCGTGCGCGCCCTGCTGCTGGCGCAGTGCGAGCGCGCGCCCGGCGCCTATGCGATCGCCGCGATCCCGCTGCTCGCCGAAGGCGGCGGCCGCGAGGCCTATCCCTGGCTGCAGCGCATCCTGGTGGTCGATGTGCCGGTCGCGGTCCAGCGGTCGCGCGTGATGGCGCGCGACCGGGTCGAGGCCGAGCTGGCCGAACGCATGATCGCGGCCCAGGCCACGCGCGCGGCGCGGCTGGCGATCGCCGACGACGTGATCGTCAACGACGGCCCGCTGGAGGCGTTGGACCGGCAGATCGCGGCCTTGGATCGGCGTTATCGGGCTTTGGCCGCGGGCTGATTGCCTCAAGGGCGATCGCTCTCTCAGGCGACGACGCGGGCATTCGCATCGCGGCTTACGCCGCTCTTACAGGCGGCGGGTTCCGCGCCCGAGTTGTGGCGACCTGGGCGCTCGCATCGCGGCTTATGCCGCTCCCACAGGCGGGAAGAACCGCGTGCGAACGGCGCCGATGCTGGCCCCGGATCGCGGCACGGTTCCTGCAACGGACGCTGTTTGCCGGTCTTGCGCTCAGGCCGCGGCGATCGCGGCAGCGCCGGGCCACAGGCCGCGGATCGCGGCCACGCCCTGGGCGCCGTGCGCGCGCGCCGGCGCGATGTCCTCGGGGCCCAGGCCGCCGATCGCGTAGATCGGCAGCGAAACCGCCTCGCGCAGGGCCGCGAACCCTTCCCAGCCGATGCCTAGCGCGCCCGGATGGCTGGGCGTGGCGCGGACCGCGCCGACCACCGCGAAGTCGCAGCCCAGGGCCTGGGCGCGGCGCAGCTCGTCGGCGTCGTGGCAGGAAGCGGCCAGCGGCAGCCCCGCCGGCAAGGGTCGCTGCTCGTGTTCGCGCAGCTGCGCCGCGCGCAGGTGCAAACCGACCGCCAAGGTGCGCGCCAGTTCGGCGTCGCCGTTGATCAGAACCTCGGCGTCGGCGGCGCGGCAGCGCGCCACCGCAGCAGCGGCCAAGGCGCGCCAGCGCTCGGGCGCGGTATCGGGCGCGCGCAGCTGGATCCGGCGGACGCCGGACGCCAACGCCAGTTCCAAGGCCGCCAGCCAGCTCGCATCGTCCGCGCCGGGCGCGGGCGTGACCAGGTAGCGATCGGGCTGCAGCAACGCTGCGACCACGGGACGGTCGGCCGGCGGCATTTCGTAGCGGGCCAGCTTGGCTGGCGGCACCCACACCAGGGCCTGGCCCTCGCGGCCGCGCACGCTGCCGCGCCAGTGCTTGAGTTCGCGCACGTCCAGGCGCAGGCGTTTGTCCGGATAGGCCTGCGGCACCTCGATCAGGGCCGCGCCGACCTCGCAGTCGATGCCCAACTCTTCGTGCAGTTCGCGCTGCAGCGCGGCCTCGGGCGATTCGCCGGGCTCGCGCTTGCCGCCGGGAAACTCCCACAGACCGGCCAGGTCGCGGCCTTCGGTGCGGCGGGTGAGCAGGATGCGGCCGCGCGCGTCGCGAATCACGCCGGCGACGACTTCCACTACGCGGGAATGGGGAGTCGGGAATGGGGAATCGGCGAAGCCGTGCGCGCTGGCCGTTTCGTCCGGAGGAGCAGGCTCGGTTTCCGTCCTGCTCCTCTCGACTCCCGGTTCCCTATTCCCGGCCTTGTCAGGCCAGCTGCCCATGGCAGTGCTTGTACTTCTTGCCGCTGCCGCAGGGACAGGGATCGTTGCGGCCGACGTTGGCGAAGGCCTCTTCGGAGACCTCGGCGGCCTCTTCGTCGGCGCCGAAACCACCGGCGCTGGCGTGCTGGAACTGCATCTGCCGGGCCTGGGCCTCGGCCTGGGCGCGCTCCTGCGCTTCCATCGCCGCGATCTCTTCCTCGTTGCGGATGCGCACGCGCGACAGCAGGGTCACCACCTCGCGCTTGACCTTCTCCAGCATGTCCGAGAACAGCTCGAAGGCTTCCTTCTTGTACTCCTGCTTCGGCTGCTTCTGGGCGTAGCCGCGCAGGTGGATGCCCTGGCGCAGGTAGTCCATGCGCGCCAAATGCTCCTTCCAGTTCTGGTCGAGCACGTTGAGCATGATGTGCTTCTCCAGCATGCGCATGGTCTCGGCGCCGAGCTGGACCTCGCGATCGGCGAAGTGCTGATTGACCGCCTCGACCACCCGCGCGGCGACGCCCTCGGCGTCGAGCTCGTCGTGGCTGCGGGCGAAATCGACCATGTCCAACTGCACGCCGAATTCCTCGGCGATGCCGGCCTCGAGGCCCGGCAGGTCCCACTGCTCGTCGACCGAATTCGGCGGCACGTAGCGCGCGACCAAGTCGGCGACCACGTCCTCGCGGATGCCGTCGACGTTGTCCTGCACGCTGTCGGCTTCCAGCAGCTCGTCGCGCTGGCCGTAGATCACCTTGCGCTGGTCGTTGTTGACGTCGTCGAAGTCGAGCAGGTTCTTGCGGATGTCGAAGTTGTGGGCCTCGACCTTGCGCTGCGCGTTGGCGATCTGCTTGGTCACCAGCGGGCTTTCGATGATGTCGTCTTCCTTCAGGCCCATGCGCGCCATCACGCGCTGGACCCAGTCGGCCGCGAAGATGCGCATCAGGTTGTCTTCGAGCGACAGGTAGAAGCGCGAGGAACCCGGGTCGCCCTGGCGGCCGGCGCGGCCGCGCAACTGGTTGTCGATACGGCGCGATTCGTGGCGTTCGGTGCCGACGATATGCAGGCCGCCCGAGGCCTTGACCGCGTCGTGGCGGCGCTGCCACTCGGCCTTCAGGCGCGCGTGGGTGACCTCGTCGACCGGCTGGCCTTCGTTCTGCGCGGCCAGCTCCGCCAGTTCGCTTTCCAGCGAACCGCCGAGCACGATGTCGGTACCGCGGCCGGCCATGTTGGTGGCGATGGTGATCGCGCCCGGGCGGCCGGCCTGGGCCACGATGTTGGCTTCGCGCTCGTGCTGCTTGGCGTTGAGCACCTCGTGCGGCACGCCGGCCTCGCGCAGTTGCTGGCTGAGCATTTCCGAGACTTCGATCGAGGTCGTGCCGACCAGGACCGGCTGGCCGCGGCCGTGCGCGTCCTTGATCTCGTTGAGCACCGCGCGGTACTTGCCGGCGCGGTTGAGGAAGACCTGGTCCGGATGGTCCTTGCGCACCATGGTCCGGTGGGTCGGGATCACGATCACTTCCAGGCCGTAGATGCTCTGGAACTCGTAGGCCTCGGTGTCCGCCGTACCGGTCATGCCGGCCAGCTTCTTGTACATGCGGAACAGGTTCTGGAAGGTGATCGATGCCAGCGTCTGGTTCTCGCGCTGGACCGGCACGCCTTCCTTCGCCTCGACCGCCTGGTGCAGGCCGTCCGACCAGCGGCGGCCGGCCAGGGTGCGGCCGGTGAACTCGTCGACGATCACCACTTCGCCGTCGCGCACGATGTAATCGACGTCGCGCTGGTAGATCGCATGCGCGCGCAGCGCCGCATTGAGGTGGTGCACGACGCTGAGGTTGTTGGCGCCGTACAGGCTGTCTTCGTCGCCCTGCAGGATGCCGGCGCGGCGCAGCAGGTCTTCGGCGTGTTCCTGGCCGGACTCGGACAGGTGCACCTGCTTGCCCTTCTCGTCGACCCAGTAGTCGCCCTCGCCGTCTTCCTTCTCCTGGCGGATCAGCGACGGCACGATGCGGTTGACCTTGATGTACAGCTCCGGCGACTCGTCGGCCGGGCCGGAAATGATCAGCGGCGTGCGCGCCTCGTCGATCAGGATCGAGTCGACCTCGTCGACGATCGCGTAATGCAGACCGCGCTGGAAGCGGTCTTCCTTCGACAGCGCCATGTTGTCGCGCAGGTAGTCGAAGCCGAATTCGTTGTTGGTGCCGTAGGTGATATCGGCGGCGTAGGCGGCGTGCTTGTCGCTGTGCGCCATGCCCGGGTAGACCACGTCCACGCTCAGGCCCAGCCAGTTGTACAGCCGGCCCATCCAGGCCGAGTCGCGCCGCGCCAGGTAGTCGTTGACGGTGACCACGTGCACGCCCTTGCCCTCGAGCGCGTTGAGGTAGACCGGCAGCGTGCCGACCAGGGTCTTGCCCTCGCCGGTGCGCATCTCGGCGATCTTGCCCAGGTGCAGGACCATGCCGCCGATCAGCTGCACGTCGTAGTGGCGCATGCCGAGCACGCGCTTGGACGCCTCGCGGCAAACCGCGAACGCCTCCGGCAGCAGCTTGTCCAGGCTTTCGCCGGCGGCGATGCGCTGCTGGAATTCGGGGGTCTTGGCCTGCAGCTCGCTGTCGGAGAGCTTTTCCATCTCCGGTTCGAGCGCGTTGATCTTGACGACGGAGCGTTGCAGTTGGCGCAGCAGGCGATCGTTGCGACTGCCGAAAACGCGGGTAAGCAGGCTGTTGAGCATGAACGGGTCCGTGAAGCGGAACAGGAATCCGAGGGCGGAACGCGTTAAGAACGCTTAACCGCCGGCGAGTTCCCGATTGAGGAAGGTCCAGAGACGGAATCGGAGCGCCTGGCGCCCCGATCGCATCGAGCCTGGTCTTAAGCCAACGCTCATTCTAGCTTGGGCCGCGCCCCGGCGCTTGCAAGGGGGAACGGCGGCCGGCGGCGGGTCCCGCATTCATGGGTGCCGGGGCCTGGAAACGCCAACGGCGCCCGTGGGCGCCGTTGTTGGCAGTCGTGCTTCGAACAGGCGCAGGGACTCTGGTGAGGCTCCGGCCCGCCGCAGCGCGGCGGGCGTTCGGCGGGCCGCGAGCCAGTGGCTCGCAAACCGCCCCTTCTCACCCAGCCCGCCGCAGCGCGGCGGGCGTTCGGCGGGCCGCGAGCCAGTGGCTCGCAAACCGGCCCTACTCACCCAGCCCGCCGCAGCGCGGCGGGCGTTCGTCAGGCCTGCGAGCCAGTGGCTCGCAAGCAGGCCTTCCTCACCCCCGCAGCGGCGACTGCTGGTTCAAGAACTTGACCGGGTTCACGACCCGGCCGTTCTCCCAGACCTCGAAATGCACGTGGGCGCCGGTGGAGCGGCCGGTGGAGCCGGCCTTGGCCACTTCCTGGCCCGCACGGACCAGTTCGCCGACCTTGAGCAGCAGGCGCGAGTTGTGCGCGTATCGGGTCACGTAGCCGTTGCCGTGGTCGACTTCGACCACGTTGCCGTAGCCCGAACGCACGCCGGAATAGCTGACCACGCCGTCGGCCACGGCCAGCACCGGGTCGCCGACGTCGGCTTCGAAGTCGATGCCCTTGTGGAAGGCGCTGCCGCCGTTGAACGGGTCGGCGCGGCCGCCGAAGCCGGACGTGATATAGCTGTTGGCGATCGGCGCGCGCGAAGGCACGGCGTTCATGTCGAGCTGGCGGTTGAACAGCAGCGATTCCAGCACCGACAGCTGCTCGCCGGAGGCCTTGAACTGGCCGTCCAGCTTGGCCATGCCGATCGATAACTCGGCCTTGGGCATGTCCCGGACCGGGCCGGCGCCACCTTGGCCGACCGGCTTGTTGAAGTCGAACTCGCCGTCCTGCAGCTGGCCGATACGGGTCAGGCGCTCGCCGAGCGCGTTGAGGCGGTTGGCCTCGGCCTGCAGCTCGCCCATGCGGGCGGCCAGGGCGTTGATCTCGCGCTGGGCATCGCGGCGGGTGGCGTCGATCTGGGCCTGCTGGTCGCGCACCTGGGCGCGCAGCATGGCGTTATCGGCGATACCGGCGCCGGCGCCCAGCGCCACGCCGGTACCCAGGAGCAGAGCGACCGCGACGGCAGGACGGCGTCCGCCGAAGTGGCCGACGTGCTGGAAGAAGGTCCCCAGCTGCGCCCGCGATTTGTTTACGATGGTTTGATAGGTCATTTGTTCTATGTCTGATTCCAAGTCCAAACCACCAACGCGCCCCCCCTCGACCCCTCGCGACGCGCTCGAAGCGCTGCTCGCGGAGCCGGCGGGGAACCCGATCCGTCGAGCGCTCTGGCTGGACGGTCTGGACCGACGGTTACGCCCCCTCTTGCCGCCTTCGCTGGCCGCGCACGCGCGGCTGGCTAACTTCGAGAACGGCAAGCTCGTATTTGTCGTCGATGCTCCGGTGTGGCGGGCCAAGCTGCGGCTCGCGGCTCCGGAACTACTCGACGCGGCCCGTTCCGTCGGGCTGGATGCAGCTGAACTGATCGTCAAAACGACAGCGCCGGCGGCTGTGCCTGTGCAACAGAGCCGGAAAGCCTTACCCATGTCGGCGTACGCGCAAAAGGCATTGGCGGACGCCCTGGCGTCGCTCAAGGAACCCGATCCATCGGGTTCGGATGACGCCGCCTGACCACCGTTCGACGGCTGGCACGGTCCGTGCCGCCGCCGGCTATGAGGCCGGGTCGGGGCATGCTAACGGCCTAAACCCTTGAATTTGTTAAGAACACACTAAAGAAACGGAAAAAATCCGTTAAAATTTAGTTAAAGCGTCACCGGACGTTCACGTCTGTGATCCGTCGCACGTTGGGGTCATGCTTTGTGCACCCTGTGTCCCCAGGCTTTGCCGGGACGGGCGGCAGGCTCAGGCCGTGACCGGCACGCCGTAGGCCACCGGCGGTGCGTCGGCGTCGGTGTAGGTGACTTCTTCCCAGGCCGAACGCTCGGCCAGCAGGGCGCGCACCAGCTGATTGTTGAGCGCGTGGCCGGACTTGTAACCCTCGTAGGCGCCGATGATCGGGTGCCCGGCCAGGTACAGGTCGCCGACCGCGTCGAGGATCTTGTGGCGCACGAATTCGTCGGCGTAGCGCAGGCCGTCGTCGTTCAGGACCCGGAACTCGTCCAGCACGATCGCGTTGTCCATCGAGCCGCCCAGGCCGAGGTTGCGCTCGCGCATGTACTCCAGGTCGCGCATGAAGCCGAAGGTGCGGGCGCGGCTGACTTCGCGGACGTAGTTCTCGGTCGAGAACTCCACTTCCGCGCGCGACTGCGAGGCCGGGATGGCCGGGTGGTCGAACACCACGGTGAAGCCCAGGCGGAAGCCCTCGTAAGGCTCGAAACGGGCGACCTTGTCGCCGTGACTGACCTCGACCGGGCGCTTGATGCGGATGAAGCGCTTGGGCGCCTCCTGCTCGGCGATGCCCGCCGACTGCAGCAGGAACACGAAGGGACCGGCGGAACCGTCCATGATCGGCACTTCGGCCGCGGACAATTCAATAAAGATGTTGTCGATGCCCAGGCCGGCCAGGGCCGACAGCAGGTGTTCGACGGTCATGACCTTGCCCGCGCCCTGGGTCAGGCCGGTGCACAGCACGGTCTCGGTGACCAGCTGCGCCGCCGCGGGGATCTCCACCACCGGGTCCAGGTCGACGCGCCGGAACACGACGCCGCTGTCCACCGGGGCCGGACGCAGGGTGAGAAAAACCTTCTCGCCGCTGTGCAGGCCCACGCCGGTGGCGCGGATCACGTTCTTGAGGGTGCGCTGACGCAACATGGATCGGTGGACACCTGGCTCTTGGGGGGAACGGCCGGTCTTGAAGGTATCGGGGTCTGGCGGCCGACGCCATCCACTATCGGGACGGGGTCGAAACCGCGCAAGGGTAGCACGCAGGTTCCTGAACCTGAACGGAAAGGACGCAGTGTCCTACCGGCGTTCCGGTCGAGAAACCGACCGGCCGACCCGCCTAGGGACGGGCCGACCGGTCCAAACGCCGCGCACCGGAGCGCGCGGCGGAGTATTGCCCCCGGGCCAGGGGACGAATCCGACCCGGGATCTGACAGCAGGAGTGAGCTGAAAGAAGTGAGAAGCGAGCGAAAGCCGCTCTTACTCTCTCCTCACTCCTCTACGCTCACTCCTCGCCTTTCAGTCCGCCTGGCGGCGCAGGAACGCCGGGATGTCCAGGTAGCTGCTGTCGTTGCCGAAGTCGGCCACGGCCGGGGCCGAGGTCTCGATCGGACGCGAGCCGCCGCGCAGGCTGCCGCCGAAGCTGGGCATCGGCGAGGACGGCATTTCGTCCATGGCCGAGAACTCGGGCTGGCCGGTGGTCGCGTTGCGCACCAGCTGGATCGGCGCGCGCTGCGATTCGCGGTCGTAGCCCTGGCCGCGCACCGACTGCTTGGCGGCGACGCGGTTGAGGCCGGTGGCGACCACGGTGACCTTGACCTCGTCCTGCATGTCCGGATCGAGCACGGTGCCGATGACGACGGTCGCGTCCTCGGAGGCGAAGCCTTCGATGGTGCGGCCGACCTCGTCGAACTCGGCCATGGTGAAGTCCGGACCGGCGGTGATGTTGACCAGGATGCCGTTGGCGCCGGACAGGTTGACGTCGTCCAGCAGCGGGTTCTGGATCGCCGACTCGGCCGCGGCCTGGGCGCGATCGTCGCCGCGCGCCGAACCGGTGCCCATCATCGCCAGGCCCATCTCGCTCATCACGGTGCGCACGTCGGCGAAGTCGACGTTGATCAGGCCCGGACGCACGATCAGGTCGGCGATGCCCTGCACGGCGCCCAGCAGGACGTCGTTGGCGGCGCGGAAGGCCTGGATCATGGTCGCGTTGCGGCCGAGCACGGTGATCAGCTTCTCGTTCGGGATCGTGATCAGCGAATCGCAGTGGTGCGACAGCTCCTCGATGCCCTTGAGCGCGACCTGCATGCGGCGGCGTCCCTCGAACGGGAACGGCTTGGTGACCACGGCCACGGTCAGGATGCCCATCTCCTTGGCCAGCTGGGCCACCACCGGCGCGGCGCCGGTGCCGGTGCCGCCGCCCATGCCGGCGGTGATGAACACCATGTCGGCGCCGGTCAGCGCGTCCATGATGCGCTCGCGGTCCTCCAGCGCGGCCTGGCGGCCGACTTCCGGATTCGCGCCCGCGCCCAGGCCCTTGGTGACGTTGCTGCCCAGCTGCAGCTGCAGCTTGGCGCCGCAGTTCTTGATCGCCTGGGCGTCGGTGTTGGCGGTGATGAATTCCACCCCGTCGACGTTGCCGCTGACCATGTGCGCCACGGCGTTGCCGCCGCCGCCGCCCACGCCAACGACCTTGATGACCGCGTTCGGGGCCATTTTTTCAACCAGTTCGAAATGTGCCATGTCCTCGTCCTCTTATAAGTGCCGGGATTGGGGATTGGGGATTGGGGATTCGCAGAAGCGGGCCCCTCGCCTTTCGTCCTCACCACCGACGTTTTTGGTGCACTGCCGTTTTTGGAACGTGTTGCAAATCTTTCGCTCGCCGCCTTCTCGCCCGCCGCTCTAACCGATCTCAAATCCCAAATCCCGAATCCCGGCTTTCAAAACTCGCCGCGGTACCAGTTCTTGATCTTGTTGAAGAAGCTGCCGGCGCGTCCGGTCGGAATCACCGAGCTGCGCCGCGGGTGTTCGATCTGGCTGCCCATCAGCAACAGGCCCACGCCGGTGGCGTGGACCGGGTTGCCGACCACCTCGCCCAGCCCGGTCACGTGCTGCGGAATGCCCACGCGCACCGGCATCTGCAGCATTTCCTCGGCCAGTTCGACCACGCCTTCCATCTTCGCCGCGCCGCCGGTCAGGACCATGCCCGCGCGCACGTGCTGTTCGAAACCCGAACGGCGCAGCTCGGCCTGGATCATTTCGAAGATCTCCTCGTAGCGCGCCTGCACCGCCTGCGCCAGCGAGTGGCGCGGCATGCGCCGCGGCGGGCGGTCGCCGACGCTGGGCACCTGGATGGATTCCTCGGCGGTGGCCATCTGCGCCAGCGCGCAGGCGTAGCGGACCTTGATCTGCTCGGCTTCCGGGGTGGGCGTGCGCAGCATGTGAGCGATGTCCTCGGTGACCTTGTCGCCGGCGATCGCCAGGCTCGCGCTGTGCGCGATCGCGCCCTGCACGAACACCGCGATGTCGGTGGTGCCGGCGCCGATGTCGACCAGGACCACGCCCAGTTCGCGCTCGTCGCTGGTCAGCACCGCGGTGCTGGAGGCCAGCACGCTCAGGATCAGGTCGTCGACCTGCAGGCCGCAGCGCTGCACGCATTTGCTGATGTTGGCCGCGGCCGACTGCGCGCACACCACCAGGTGCGCGTGCACCTCCAGGCGCACGCCGGTCATGCCGACCGGATTGCGGATGCCCTCCTGCGAATCGTCGAGCACGTAGTCGCGCGGGATCGCGTGCAGGATCTTCTGGTCGGCCGGGATCGCCACCGCCTTGGCCGCTTCCAGCACGCGGTCGAGATCGCCGTAGGTGACCTCGCCGTCGCGGATCGGGGCGATGCCCTGCGAGTTGCGGCACTGCACGTGGTTGCCGGAGATCGAGGCGTAGACCGAGCGGATCTCGCAGCCGGCCATCAGCTCGGCCTCCTCGATCGCGCGCTGGATCGACTGCACCGTCGACTCGATATCGACCACCACGCCGCGCTTGAGCCCGCGCGATTCGTGCGATCCGATGCCGATGACCTCGATCGGGTTGCCGGGCGAGTACTCGCCCACCAGCGCGACCACCTTCGAGGTGCCGATGTCGAGGCCGACGATCAGCGATTTGTCGCCTTTGCGATTCATGACTTTTCCTGCTGCTGTTGCGTTGCGGGCGTGGGGGCCGTGACCGGCGCCCACGACAGCGCGAAACCATTGGTGTAACGAAGGTCGGCGCGGGCCAGGATCTGCACCCGTTGCGCCAGCAAGCGCGGCATCAACCGCACGAAGCGCGACAAGCGCGCGCGCGCCTGCTCGCGACCGACCACGACTTCGGTGCCGCCCGGGGCGGCGCCGTTGACCAGGCCGAGGGTGCAACTGCCGCGCTGGTCGATCTCGACCCGCTGCACCTCCATCCCGATCGGCGCGAACATCGCGCGCGACTCGTTGTACAGCGCCACCACCTCGGCCACGCGCGTCTCCGGACCGGCGAACTGCGGCAGGCCCTTGGGCACCTCGATGCCCTTGGCGGGGAACAGCCGGCCCTGCTCCGACAGCAGGCGGTCGGCGCCCCAGCGCGCGAACGGACGGTGCTCGGCCACGCTCACTTCCAGCACGTCCGGCCAGCGCTTGCGCACCTCGGCGTGTTCGACCCAGGGCAGCTTGGCCACCGCGGCCTGCGCCGAGGCCAGGTCGACCGCGAAGAAGCCGCGCCGCGCGTAAGGCAGCAGCGTGCTGCGCAGCAGCGCCTCGTCGACGCGATCGAACTGCCCGGTCACGCGCAGCTTGCGCAGCGGCCATTGGCCCGCGCCGATCCAGCCGTTGAGCACGGCGACCACCGGCAGCGCGACCAGCGCCAGCGCGAGCAGCCAACCGATCAGGCGCAGCATGGCGTTCACGCCGTTGCACCTCCTTGCACCGTCGCCTCGAGCACGCGCCAGCACAGCTCGTCGTACTCGATCCCGACCTGACGCGCCGCCTTGGGCACCAGCGAATGGCTGGTCATGCCCGGCGCGGTGTTGACCTCGATCAGATACAGCTGGCCGCTGGCGCAGTCGCGCATCACGTCGACCCGGCCCCAGCCCTTGCAACCGGCGGCGACGAAGGCGCGCATCGCGATGCGGCGGATCTCGTCCTCGACCTCGCCTTCCAGGCCTGGGCACAGATACTGGGTGTCGTCGGCGATGTACTTGGCGTGGTAGTCGTACCAGGGGCCCTTGGGCACGATCCGGATCGAGGGCAGCGCGGTGTAGCCGTCGCCGTCGATCAGCACCGCCACGGTGAGCTCGTCGCCGATCACCATCTGCTCCATCAGCATCTCGCCGGGGTAGCGCGCGGCCAGGGCCACGGCCTCGTCGATGTCGGCGTCGGCCAGTACCCGCGACACGCCCACGCTGGAGCCTTCGCTGGACGGCTTGATGATCACCGGCAGGCCGATCTCGCGCGCCGCCGCGTGCACGTCCTCGCCCTTGGCGATGCGCTTGTAGCGCGGGGTCGGCAGGCCTTCGGCCATCCACACCTGCTTGGTGCGGATCTTGTCCATGGCCAGCGCCGAGCCGAGCACGTCCGAACCGGTGTAGGGCACGCCGAACGCTTCCAGCACGCCCTGCAGCACGCCGTCTTCGCCGCCGCCCTTGTTGCCGTGCAGGATGTTGAACACGCGATCGACGCGGCCGGACTGGATCGCTTCGATCAGGGCCGGGATGCCGTCGACGGCGAACGCGTCGACGCCGCGCGAGCGCAGCGCCTCCAGCACGCCGCGGCCGGAATCCAGCGACACCTCGCGCTCGGCGCTGGTGCCGCCCATGAGCACGGCGACGCGTCCGAACACGGCCGGATCGGTGACGCGGAGCGGGGCGAACTGCGAACTCACTTGGATTCTCCCTGGAAACCTTGGCTGGCGATCTGCTGCGCGGCGTGGCCGATGTCGCCGGCCCCCATCATCAGCAGCAGGTCGCCGTCGTTGAGGACATCGGGCAGCACCGCGGCCAGCTCGGCCGCGCCGCCGACCACCACCGGATCGATGCGGCCGCGCGCGCGGATCGCGCGCGCCAGCGATTTGGCGTCGGCGCCGGCGATCGGCGCCTCGCCGGCCGGATAGACCTCGGTCAGCACCAGCGCGTCGACGCTGGACAAGACCGCGGCGAACTCGTCGAACAGATCGCGGGTGCGGCTGTAGCGGTGCGGCTGGAACGCGACCACCAGGCGTTTGTCCGGCCAGCCGCCGCGCGCGGCGGCGAATACGGCTTCGAGTTCCTTGGGGTGGTGGCCGTAATCGTCGACCAACTGCACGGTCGCGCCCTTGGCGGTACGCAGCTGCGCGAGCAGATTGAAGCGGCGGCCGATGCCGGCGAAGTTCTGCAGCGCGCGCGCGATCGCGTCGGGCTGCACGCCCAGCTGCCAGCCCACCGCGGCCGCGGCCAGCGCGTTCTGGACGTTGTGCCGGCCCGGCAGCGCCAGGGTCACCGCGGTGCGGGTCGCGTCCGGCAGGCACAGGGTGAAGCGCATGTTCGGACCGTGCTGCTCGACGTCCTCGGCGCGCACGTCGGCGGCCTCGTCGAAGCCGTAGGTCATGACATGGCGCGGCGTCTCGGCGGCCAGCGCGGCGACCTTGGGGTCGTCGATGCACAGCACCGCCAGGCCGTAGAACGGCAGGCGGTGCAGGAATTCCTCGAACGCGGCCTGGACCTTGGCGAAGTCGCCGCCGTAGTTCTCCAGGTGGTCGGCGTCGATGTTGGTGACGATCGCGATCTGCGGGTTCAGGCGCAGGAAGCTGCCGTCGCTCTCGTCGGCCTCGGCCACCAGCCACTGGCCGCCGCCCAGGCGCGCGTTGGCGCCGGCGGCGAGCAGCTGGCCGCCGATCACGAAGGTCGGGTCGATGCCGCCCTCGCCGAGCACGCTGGCCGCCAGCGAGGTGGTAGTGGTCTTGCCGTGGGTACCGGCGACCGCGATGCCGCGGCGGAAGCGCATCAGCTCGGCCAGCATCTCGGCGCGCGGCACCACCGGAATGCGCTGCGCGCGCGCTTCCATCAGCTCCGGGTTGTCGCGCTTGATCGCGCTGGACACCACCACGCAGTCGCTGCCCAGCACGTTGGCGGCGGCGTGGCCGCGGTGCACCGCGATGCCCAGCGAGGCCAGGCGGCGGGTGACCGCGTTGTCGGCCATGTCCGAGCCGGAGACCTGATAGCCCAGGGTGCACATGACCTCGGCGATGCCGCTCATGCCGGTGCCGCCGATGCCGACGAAATGCACGCGCGGGAAGGCCTTGGCGAGATCGCCCGTGTGCTGCAGCCGGCGGCGCAGGGCCGTACTCATGCCGGCTTCCTCATGTTCGATTGCTCCAGGACGATGTCGGCGACGCGTTCGGCCGCGTCGGGTTTGGCCAGGGCGCGCGCGGCGATGGCCATCTGCAACAGGCCCTCGCGCTCGCCGAGAATTTCGATGGTGGCCGAGATGCGCTCGGCCAGATCGGTGCTTTGCGGCAGCAGCTGGGCCGCGCCACGGTCGACCAGGTACTGCGCGTTCTTGGTCTGGTGATCGTCGACCGCCTGCGGGAACGGCACCAGCACGCTGCCGACGCCGGCCGCGCACAGCTCGGCCAGGGTCAGCGCGCCGGCGCGGCAGATCACCAGATCGGCCCAGGCGTAGGCCGCGGCCATGTCGGCGATGAAGGGTTCGACCGAAGCGCTCACGCCGGCCTCGGCGTAGGCGCGCACCGCGTCCTCGCGCAGCTTCTCGCCGCACTGGTGGCGCACTTCGTAGCTCAGGCGCCCGCGCAGGCCGGCGATCGCCTTGGGCACCGCGGCGTTGAGCGCGCGCGCGCCCTGGCTGCCGCCCAGCACCAGCAGGCGCAGCGGACCGCCGCGGCCGGCGTAGCGCTCGGCCGGCGGCGCCAGCGCGGCGATTTCGGCGCGCACCGGGTTGCCGACGACTTCTTCCCGGCCGTTGGCGAAGGTGTCCGGGAAACCGGTCAGCACATGCCGGGCGAACTTCGCCAGCACGCGGTTGGTCATGCCGGGCGCGCGGTTCTGCTCGTGCACGATCAGCGGGATCCCGGCCAGGCGCGCGGCGATGCCGCCGGGCCCGGCGGCGTAACCGCCGAAGCTGATCACCGCGCGCGGTTGGCGCTCGCGCAGGGTCTGCGCGGCCGCGCGCACCGCCGCCAGCACCTTGAACGGCGCCGCCAGCAACGCGCCCACGCCCTTGCCGCGGATGCCGCGCACGGCGATGGTGTCGATCGCGATGCCGTGCTGCGGCACCAGGCGGGTTTCCATGCCGCCGTCGGCGCCCAGCCACAGCACCGGGGCACCGCGCGCGATCAGCGCATGCGCGACCGCGAGCCCTGGGAAGATGTGCCCGCCGGTGCCGCCGGCGAGGATCATCACCGGATGCAGGTCGGAGTCGGTGGCGGCGTTGTTCACGCTCATGCCGTCCTCCCCAGGCTGGGTTCGGCGCGCTGGCGCAGGCGGCTGGTGCCGCGCACCGGCTCGGCGGCGACGCCGGCCGGCAGCGGGTTCGCGGTCGCCGGCACGCCGCTGGACGGCTGCGCGGCTTCGTTGCGCAGGCGCGCGACCTGGCGCTGGGCGCGGTCGAGTTCGTAGGACACGCGCAGCAGCACGCCCAGGGCGGCGCAGGTCATGATCACGCTGGAACCGCCGGAAGAGATCATCGGCAGGGTCAGGCCCTTGGTCGGCAGCAGGCCCAGGTTCACGCCGATCGAAACGAAACTCTGCAGGCCCAGCCAAAGGGCGATGCCGAAAGCGACGTAGCCGGAGAAGTGGCGGCGCATCTCCACGCACTTCAGGCCGATCCACAGCGCGCGCCCGGTCAGCAGCGCATACATGCCGACCACCGCGCACACGCCGACGAAACCGAATTCCTCGGCGATCACCGCCAGGATGAAGTCGGTATGCGCCTCGGGCAGGTAGTTCAGTTTCTGCACCGACGCGCCCAGGCCCACGCCCAGCCATTCGCCGCGGCCGACCGCCATCAAGGCGTTGGTGAGCTGGTAGCCGGTCTTGAACGGATCCGACCAGGGATCCAGGAACGAGGTCAGCCGGCTCACCCGGTAGGGCTCGGCGATCGCGACGATCGCCAGCACCGGCAAGCCGATCAGGACCGGGCCGAACATGCGCGGCATGTTCACGCCGCCCAGCACCAGCATGCCGGCGGTGATCGCCAGGATCAGCGAGGAGGAACCGAAATCGGGCTGCAGCAGCAGCAGGGCCACCAGGATCACCGCCACGCCGATCGGCTTGAGCATCGCCATCCAGGTCGCCGAAATGTCCTCGCTGAAGCGCTTGAGGTAGCTCGCCAGCCACAGGATGTAGAGCAGCTTGACCGCCTCCACCGCCTGGAAGTTGGACACGCCCAGGTTGAGCCAGCGGCGCGCGCCGTTGACGCTCTTGCCGATGCCGGGCACGAACACCGCCAGCAGCAGCACCAGGCACACCAGCAGCAGGACCTGGTTGTACTGCTCCAGGGTCTTGAGCTCGGTGCGCATCAGCCACAGCGCCGCGACCAGGCCCACGGCCAGGAAGATCGCGTGCTTGACCAGGAAGTAGAACGGACCCACGTCCAGCCCGTCGGCGATGCCGATCGAAGCCGAGCCGACCATCACCAGACCGACGCAGGCCAGCGCGCACGACACCGCCAACAGCCACGGATCGTAGCGGCCGTGGATGGCGTCGAGGCGGGTTGCCTGGCGTGCGGCGGTGTCGTTCATCAGCGCACCTTCAAGGTCGCCAGGCCGACGAGGACGAGCACCACCGAGATGATCCAGAAGCGCACGATCACGCGCGGCTCCGGCCAGCCCTTGAGCTCGAAGTGGTGGTGGATGGGCGCCATCCGGAACACGCGCTTGCCGGTGAGCTTGAACGAGGCCACCTGGATCATCACCGACAGGGTTTCGATCACGAACACGCCGCCCATGACCACCAGCACCAGTTCCTGGCGCACGATCACCGCGATGGTGCCCAGCACCGCGCCCAGCGCCAGCGCGCCGATGTCGCCCATGAACACCATCGCCGGATAGGTGTTGAACCACAGGAAGCCCAGGCCGGCGCCGGCGATGGCCGCGCAGATGATCACCAGCTCGCCCGCCCCCGGCACCTGCGGAATCTGCAGATAGTTGGAGAACACCGCGTTGCCCGAGGCGTAGGCGAACACGCCCAGCGCGCAGGCGACCAGCACGGTCGGCATGATCGCCAGGCCGTCCAGGCCGTCGGTCAGGTTGACCGCGTTGGAGAAGCCGACGATCCAGAAGTAGGCGATCGCGATGAAGGTCACGCCCACCATCGGCAGGGCGATCGACTTCAGCATCGGGATGTAGAAGGTGGTCGCGGCCGGGGCGTCGGCGGTGTAGTACAGGAACACGCCCGCGGCCAGGCCGAAGATCGACTGCAGCAGGTACTTCCAGCGCGACTTCAGGCCGTTCGGGTCGCGGTGTACGATCTTGATCCAGTCGTCGTACCAGCCGATCGCGCCGAACGCCAGCATCACCGCGATCACCAGCCAGACGTAGCGGTTGCGCAGGTCGCCCCACAGCAGCACCGAGGCCAGCACGGTCATCAGGATCAGCGCGCCGCCCATGGTCGGGGTGCCGGCCTTGGAGAAGTGCGACTGCGGCCCGTCCTTGCGGATCGGCTGGCCGCCCTTGTACTGGGCCAGCTTGCGGATCACCGCCGGGCCCCACCACAGCGACAGCCCCAGCGCGGTCAGCGCGCTGAGGATGCCGCGGAAAGTCAGGTAGCCGAACAGGCCGAACAGGCTCTGCAGTTGTTCCAGCCAGCGCGTCAATTCAAGCAGCATGCGTCGGTTCCTCCCCATTCGGCGACGCGTCGCTGGCCAGCAGCGCTGTCACGATTCGATCCATCGCGCTGCCGCGCGACCCCTTCACCAGCGCGCGCACACCCTCGCGCAGCTCAGCCGCGAGCGCCTGTGCCAGCGCTTCATGGCTGTCGTAATGCGTGGCGCCCTCGCCGAACGCGCGCGCCGCCTCGGCGCTGAGCGCGCCCAGCGCGAACAGACGCTTGAGGCCGGCGCCCTTGGCGCGGCGCCCGGCCTCGGCGTGCATCGCCGCGCCGTCCGGGCCGAGTTCGCGCATGTCGCCCAGGACCAGCCAGCCCTCGCCCGTGCGGCCGTGCGCGGTGGCGTCGGCGAGCGTGTCGATGGCCGCGGCCAGCGAGCCCGGGTTGGCGTTGTAGCTGTCGTCGATCAACACCGCGCCGTTGCGCAGGCGGTGCGTGACCAGGCGCCCGGACACCGGGCGCGCGGCGTTGAGGCCGGCCGCGATGGTCTCCAGCGCCACGCCCGCGCCCAGCGCCAGCGAAGCCGCCGCCAGCGCGTTGCGCACGTTGTGGCGGCCGGGAATGGCCAGCGCGATCGCGGCCTCGCCCTGCGGCGCGGTCAGCACGAACTGCGAGCCCTCCTCGCCCAGGCGGATATCGCGCGCGCTCACGTCGGCGCTGGCGTCCAGGCCGAAGCGGATCAGGCGGCGGCCGTGCGCGCGCTCGGCAAAATACGGCGCGAACGCGTCGTCGGCGTTGATCACCGCCACGCCGTCCGGCGGCAGCGAGTCGTAGACCGCGGCCTTGGTGTCGGCGATCGCGAGCAGGCTGCCCATGCGCTCCAGGTGCGCCGGCGCGACGTTGTTGACCAGGGCCACGCGCGCGGGCGCGATCGCGGTCAGGTAGGCGATGTCGCCCGGCGCGCCGGTGCCCATCTCGTAGACCGCGTACTGCGCGTCCTCGGGCGCGGCCAGCACCGCCAGCGGCATGCCGATCTCGTTGTTGCGGTTGCCGGGCGTGGCATAGGCGCGGCCGGCGCGCTCCAGGATCGCGATGGTCAGGTTCTTGACGCTGGTCTTGCCGCTGCTGCCGGTGATCGCCAGGGTGACGGTGGCGCTGCGCTCGCGCTGCACGGCCGCGGCGAAGGCGGCCAGCGCGCGCTCGGTGTCGGCCACCACCACCTGCGGCACGGCCGCGTCGATCTCGCGCGAGACCAGCGCGCCGGCCACGCCGGCGGCGGCCGCGGCGGCGACATGGTCGTGGCCGTCGAAACGCTCGCCCTTGAGTGCGACGAACAGGGCCTGGCGCGCATCGGCCAGGGCGCGGGTGTCGGTGACCACGGACGCGACCACGGCATCCTCGCCGTGCAGGCGGCCGCCGGTCATGCGCGCGATCTCGGACAGGCGTAGCGCCTTCATGCGCCAGCCCCCAGCGCCGCGCGCGCGACTTCGGTGTCGTCGAATGGGTGCTGCACGCCGTCGATGTCCTGGTAAGGCTCGTGGCCCTTGCCGGCCACCAGCACGATGTCGTCGGCGCCGGCGTCGGCGATCGCGCGCGCGATCGCGGCGGCGCGGTCGCGCAACACGATCGCGCGTTCGGGATGGGCGAAGCCGGCGACGATGTCGGCGACGATGGCGTCGCCGTCCTCGCGGCGCGGGTTGTCGTCGGTGACCACCACCGTGTCCGCGCCGGCCTCGGCGATCGCGGCCATCTGCGGGCGCTTGCCGCGGTCGCGTTCGCCGCCGCAGCCGAACACGCAGATCAGGCGCGCGCGCGCGTGGCCGCGCAGCGAGGCCAGCGCCTGCTCCAGCGCGTCCGGGGTGTGCGCGTAGTCGATCACCACCAGCGGGCGCCCGTCGGCGCCGCCGAGTCGGTTCATGCGGCCGTGGATGGGCTGCAGCTGCGACAGGGTCGCGGCGATCTGCGCCGGCGCCTCGCCCAGCGCGTACAGCGCGCCGGCGACGGCCAACAGATTGTCCACGTTGAAGCGGCCCAGCAGCGGCGAGGCCACCGCATGCGCCTGGCCTGCGACCACCAGATCGAAGCCGATGCCGCGGTTGTCCAGGCTCAGGCGTTCGGCGCGCAGATCGGCGCCGGCGGCGCCGCGCGAACTCAAGCCGATCGCGCGTATCGACGCCGGCAGGCCCGCATGCAGCTCGCGCCCGAAGGCGTCGTCGAGGTTGATCGCGCCCGCGCGCAGGCCCGGCCACGCGAACAGACGCGCCTTGGCCGCGCCGTAGCTGGCCATGTCGCCGTGATAGTCGAGGTGGTCGCGGGTGAGATTGGTGAACACGCCGACATCGAAGTGCACGCCGTCGACGCGACCCTGGTCGAGCGCGTGCGAGCTGACTTCCATCGCCACGGCTTGGGCGCCGGCGTCGTGCATGTCGGCCAGCAGCTCATGCAGCTGCAGCACCAGTGGGGTGGTGAAGCCGGTCGGCACGATCTGGCCATAGAGGCCGGCGCCCAGCGTGCCGATCGTGCCGCAGCGCAGGCCACGCAGGTGCCAGGCCTGGGCCAGCAGCTGCACGGTCGAGGTTTTGCCGTTGGTGCCGGTCACGCCGACCATGCTCATCGCGGCGCTGGCGCGGCCGTGGAAATGATCGCCCATCTCGCCCAGACGCGCGCGCAGGCCGGGCACGGCGATGGCGTCGTCGGGCGCGGGCAGCTCGTCCGGCGCGGGCGGTTCGAACAGGATCGCGCTGGCCCCGGCGGCACGCGCCTGGGCGACGAACTTCAGCCCGTGCGCGCCGAAACCGGCGATCGCCACGAAGGCGTCGCCCGCGCGCACCGCGCGGCTGTCCAGGGTGAGTCCGGTGACGCTCAGGCCGGCCGGCACCGCGGCCACGTCGGGCAGCAGTTCGGTCAGCGGCATGGCACGGCGCGCGGCGTTCATCGTCCGGCTCCGATCGGCGCGATCGCGCCCGCCGCCACCGGCGGCAGGTCGGCGGGCAGTTCTTCGATGTTTTCGCTCACGCTTTCGGCGTCGATCGGCAGCACCGGCCCGCTGGGCTTGCCGCCGTTGGCCTTGAGGCGCTTGGCCTCGGCCGCCGACTGCGCCGCCAGCCAGGTGTCGATGTCGTCGGGCGCCACGTCCATCAGGCGCAGCGCGCCGTCCATGACGTTGCGGAACACCGGGCCGGACACCGAGCCGCCGTAATAGCCGCGCATCGACGGATCCGGCTCGCTGATGACCACGGTCATGGCGAAACGCGGGCGCTTGACCGGCACCACGCCGGCGAACAGCGAGATGTACTTGTTGGAATAGCCGCCGGTGCCGCTGAACTTGCGCGCCGTGCCGGTCTTGCCGGCGACGTGATAGCCCAGGATCGCCGCGGTCTTGGCGGTGCCGCCGGGCTCGGTCACGGTCTGCATCATGCGCATGACCTCGGCCGAGATCTTCGGGTCCAGCGCCTGGCGCGGCTCGTTGCGCTGGCCGCGCACGAAGGTCGGCGCGATCAGCTTGCCGCCGTTGGCCATCGCCGCGTAGGCCATCGCGATCTGCAGCGGCGTCGCCGACAGGCCGTAGCCGTAGGACATGGTCGCCTTGGTGGTGCCGCTCCACCGGTCCGGCGGCATCAGCACGCCCGAGGACTCGCCCGGGAAGCCGCTTTCGGGCTTGCTGCCGTAGCCGAAGCCCTTCACGAACTGGTAGTAGTAGTCGTTCGGCAGCGGCAGCGCGAGCTTGGCCGCGCCGACGTTGGAACTCTTGGTGATCACGCCGGTGACCGTCAGCACGCCGTAGTTGTGCGTGTCGTTGATGCGGTAACGGCCGTTGGGCATCGAGCCCGGTCGGGTATCGACGATGGTGTTGGGCGTGACCCGGCCGGCCTGCAGGGCCGCGGCGATGGTGATCGGCTTCATGGTCGAACCCGGCTCGACCACGTCGGTGACGGCGCGGTTGCGGTGCGTATCCGGATTGCCCGAGCCCAGCAGGTTCGGGTTATAGGTCGGCAGGTTGGCCATCGCCAGCACTTCGCCGGTATCCACGTCCAGGACCACCGCCGAACCGCTGCTGGCGCCGGTTTCGAGCAGGGCGCGGCGCAGTTCGCGATAGGTCAGGTATTGGATGCGGCGGTCGATCGTGAGCGTCAGGTCGTGGCCGGGCTCGGCCGACTTGACCAGGTCGACGTTCTCGATGATGCGGCCGGCGCCGTCGCGGATCACGCGCTTGGCGCCGGGCTTGCCGCGCAACCAATCGTCGAAGGCCAGTTCCAGGCCTTCCTGGCCGCGGTCGTCGATGTTGGTGAAGCCCAGCACGTGCGCCATCGCCTCGCCCTGCGGGTAGAAGCGACGGAACTCGCGCTGCGAGAACACGCCGGGAATCTTGCGCGCGAGGATGCGATGGGCCTCGTCCGGATTGATCCGGCGCTTGAGGTACAGGAATTCCTTGCCCGAGCGCTGGCTGAGCTTGCGCGTGAGGTAGTCGGTGGGCACGCCCAGCGCGGCCGCCAGCTCCGGCAGGCGCGCCGGATTCTTCAGCAGCTCCTTGGGATTACCCCAGATCGACTCCACCGGAGTGGACACCGCCAGCGGCTCGCCGTTGCGGTCGGTGATCATGCCGCGCGAGGTCGGGATCGGAATCTCGCGCAGCGCGCGCGCGTCGCCCTGCTGGCGATAGAAATCGTTGCCGATCACCTGCAGATAGAACGCGCGCCCGACCAGCGCCACCGCGCACAGGCCCAGGGCGCCGCCGACGATCAGCAGACGGTTGCGCAGGTCGAAGCGGGCGCGGCCGCGCGGCTTGCCGGCGCCGCGATCCGAGGACCCGCGCGAGTACGGGCCCTGGCGCTTGCCGCGCTCGCCCAACAGGCGGTCCAGCGGGCCGCTGCGATGATCGTCGCGCCGGCTCATGGCTTGATCACCACGGTTTCGGGGCCTTCCGGAAACTTCATGCCCAGCCGGTCGCGCGCGACCTGGTCGATGCGGTTGCTTTCGGCCCAGGTCGCCTGCTCCAGCTGCAGGCGGCCGAACTCGATATTGAGCTCGTCGCGTTCGCGGTCGAGCTTGTTGATCTGGACGAAGTACTGGCGGTGCTGATGGCGCGCGTAGACCACGGCCAGGGCCGAGGCCAGATTGGCCACCACCAGCACGGTCAGGAGCAGGCGCAAGGTCATGCGGCCACCCCCAGCTTTTCGGCCACGCGCAATACCGCGCTGCGCGCGCGCGGGTTGTCGGCGGTCTCTTCGTTCAGCGCCTTCTGGGCGCCGTCCACCGCCAGCAGGGTCGGCGTGAACGCGATCTCGACCGGCATGCGGCGGTTGGCCGGCGGCGCCTTGCTGTGGCGCAGGATGAACTGCTTGACGATGCGGTCTTCCAGCGAGTGGAAGCTGATCACCGCCAGGCGGCCGCCGGGCTTGAGCCGCGCCAGCGCGCCGTCGAGCCCGGCCTCCAGATCGGCCAGCTCGCGGTTGATGTGGATGCGGATGGCCTGGAAGCTGCGCGTGGCCGGGTGGATCTTGTCGCCGCCGCGCGGCACCACCGAGGCGATCAGATCGGCCAGCTGGGCGGTGCGGGTCAGCGCCTGCTCGCCGCGGCGGGCGACGATGGCGCGCGCGATCCGGCGGCTCTGGCGTTCCTCGCCGTAGGTCCACAGCACGTCGGCGATCTCGCGATCGGACGCCTCGGCCAGCCACTGCGCCGCGCTCTGGCCGCTGTCGGGGTCCATGCGCATGTCCAGCGGGCCGTCCTTGCCGAAGCTGAAACCGCGCTCGGCCACGTCCAGCTGCGGCGAGGACACGCCCAGGTCCAGCAGCACGCCGTCCAGGCCGGCGGCGGTCGCGTCCCAATGCGCGAGCTGGGCGAAGCTGCCGCGGAAGATCGCCACGCGCGGATCGGCGCCGAACTCGCGTTCGGCGACGGCGATCGCTTCGGGATCCTTGTCCATCAGCAGCAGCCGGCCTCCGGCGCCGAGTTGATCGAGTACGCCGCGCGCGTGACCGCCACGGCCGAACGTCCCATCCAGGTACGTCCCACTCCCGTCGATGCGCAGGCCGTCCAGGACCTGCCGATACATCACGGGGAGGTGGCCGGACCGCGCACCCGGGCGCTCCATGCCACCGCCCGTCACAGCTGCAGGTCGAGCAGCTCGTCGCTCAGATCGTCGTCGGTAATGGTCTGACGGATCTGGGCGTGATGCGCCTGCTCGCTCCACAACTCGAATTTGTCGCCCATGCCCAGCAGCACGGCCTTCTTCTCTATGCCCACGGCGGCGCGATGGCTGGCCGGCACGGTGATGCGGCCGTTGCCGTCGAGCTCGACGAAGGACGCCGCGCCGACCAGCTTGAGCTGGATGTTGCGGTTGACCTTCTTGGCCTTGGGCAGCGCGTTGACCTGGTCGCGCACGCGTTCCCAGATCGCCAGCGGATAGAGGTAGAGGCTGCCGGCCTCGAACGGGTTGTAGGTGATGACCAGACGGTTGCCGCAATCGCGCGCGACGAGGTCCCGGTAAGCGGTGGGCACCGCTAGCCGGCCCTTGTCGTCGATCGTGATGGCGGTTTCGCCCTGGAACATTGCCCACCTTGTGCGGCGCCCCTCTCTACCGGACGGGTCGCCTGGTTAGGTCCGCCTCGCGACGGATCACCTGCGTACTGGCCACCAACCGGCGGCCAAGCCTCCGAAAAAACCACAAAAAACCCGGTTTTCCCTCGGATGCCCACCTTAGCACTGCGCACAAGGTTGTCAACAACTTTTGAGACTGAATTTCGCTAGGCGCATCAATGGCTTGCGGCAATCTTCAGAACTTTATTCAAGACTTATCCACTAACCTTTGTTTCGTCTCATATTTTGAGATTCTGGCGATTAGTTTGACCGCCGTCGCAATCTGCAGCGGCCCGGCAGCCGGCCTGCTGCGCCGCAACATCCAAATTGGGACGATGAGCCGGCGATCCGAAGGCGACGCCCCGACGCCAGCGCCCCCGCAGCCGAATTCTGAATGGGGGTCATGCGGCCAGCCGCGGCAGCCAAGAGCCCCCATTACCGCGACTCCGCTCCAGTGAAGAGCCCCTTAGTAAGGAAGCACCGCGATAGCGGCGGGATTGAAAGCCCATGGCGGGCCCCGAACTCGCACAGCAAGCTTGGGATTCCGTGCGCAGCGCGAAGTGCATCGCGGCTCACGCCGCTCCCACAGAAAGCAGCCCATCGCGACACAGCTCGATATGGGGAGCCCCCTTACTAAGGGGGCGCGGCGATAGCCGCGGGGATTGGAAGCACATAGCGGGGCCCGAACTTGCGCAGCAAGTTTGGGATTTCGTGCGCAGCACGAAATGCATCGCGGCTCACGCCGCTCCCACAGGAAGCGGCCGCCCCTTGCGACGCCGCTCGATATGGAGAGCCCCCTTAGTAAGGGGGCGCCGCGAAGCGGCGGGGATTGGAAGCGATAGCCTGGGGCCCAAAGTTTTCTCCGAAAACTTTGGGGCTTTTTTAGACGCCCTCGGCGTCTAAAAAAGCGGCGGAGCCGGCCATAAGCCGGGTTCTGTCGTGAGCAGTCATTCCTCTAGGCGCAGCGTCACCGCTACGCTCAAGCAGCCTACCCGGAGACACCGCGGGCCGCGGCATAGTCTCCCTATTTGGCCTTGCTCCCGGTGGGGTTTGCCGTGCCGGTCCGTTGCCGGACTCGCGGTGCGCTCTTACCGCACCGTTTCACCCTTACCACGCGCGTCTTGCGACGCCGTTCGGCGGTCTGCTCTCTGTTGCACTTTCCGTCGGCTCGCGCCGCCCAGGCGTTACCTGGCACCGTGCCCTGTGGAGCCCGGACTTTCCTCGGCACCCGATCTTGCGATCCGATGACGCGACTGCCTGGCCGACTCCGCCGCGCGTATTGTCGCACGTGCGGCATCGGGCCGCCGCGCCGCGGCTGAATCAAAGGCACGAGGCGGCGCAAACATTCAGGCAAGGAGCGAACTGCGACCCCATGCAAAGCGACGATCCGGAAGACCGCTACCCGCTGTATCCGCTGGGCATGCTGCGCCGTCACGGCCTGATCGGCGCCCAGGACCTGGCCCGGCGCCTGCCCGACTGGAGCGAACAGCGACTGCACGACAGCTTCTGGGCCGCCTATCGCGCGATCCGCGAAACCGAAACCGAGCTGGAGCGGATGCTGGGTTTCGACGGCGGCGAGCGGGTGCTGTTGCTCAACGGCCTGCCGATCTTCGTATCCGAGGACATCTGGAATTTCCAGGTGCTGGCCGGTCCGGAGCTGATGGACAGCCTGGTCGCCGCGCTGACCCAGGCTGACCCGGCGCAAACGGATTAGCCCGCGCGAGGAAGCGAAAGGCCGCGAGCAGCGGCCGGCTTCCACGCCGTTGGCGGCCGCCAGCCCGTCGGCCATTGCGCCCTGCGACGGCATCGCGCCTCGCCCATGCGGACCAGGAACCCGCGCCGCTCAGGACGAAGCCGGCCGGCTCACCCGACGATCGCCGCTGGCGCCGACCTCAATCGCCGCCGTACAAGGCCTTGCGCGGCGCGCCGCTGAGTTCGGCGGCGAGCTTGGCCGCCTGCGACGGCTTCAGGTATTCGCTGAGTTTCGCGTACAGCCGGCGCCCCTCGACGATCTGGGCATCGGCGTCTTCGCCGGCGCCCTCGATCATCACCACGAACTCGCCCTTGCGCTGGTTGGGATCGGCCGCGACGCGCTCGCGCAACTGCGCCAGGCTGCCGTCGAGCACGGTCTCGAACAGTTTGGTCAGCTCGCGCGCCAGTACCGCCGGGCGTTCGTCGCCGAATGCGGCGGCCATGTCGGCCAGCGCTTCCTCGATGCGGTGCGCGGATTCGTAGAACAGCAGGGTGCGCGGCTCCGCCGCCAGCCGGGCCAGGCGTTCGCGGCGCGCGGACGCCTTGGCCGGCAGGAAGCCCTCGAACGCGAACCGGTCCGAGGCCAGCCCGGCCACGCTGAGCGCGGCGATCGCGGCGCAGGCGCCGGGCACCGGCGAGACCCGGATGCCGGCCGCGCGCGCGGCGCGCACCAGGCGGAAACCGGGGTCGCTGACCAGGGGCGTGCCGGCATCGGAGACCAGCGCCAGGCTGTCGCCTGTCTGCAGGCGCGCGATCAGCTGCGCCGCCTGCGCGTCTTCGTTGTGCTGGTGCAGGGCCAGCAGGGGCCGCTCCAGGCCGAAGTGGGACAGCAACTGGCGGGTATGGCGGGTGTCCTCGGCGCAAATCGCGGCCACGCTGCGCAGGGTTTCCAGCGCGCGCGGCGACAGGTCGCCGAGGTTGCCGATCGGGGTCGCAACGATGTGAAGGGTACCGGGGCTGTGCATCGTGCTTCCGTGTCGGGGCCGGGTAGAATCCTAACCGGTCCCCCAAGGAACGCCGCGTCGCGGCGGGAAGCAAGCCGATGCGCCTTCAGCTCGAGATCGCAGGATCCACCCTTACGCCTACCGCTGCCGGCCGGATCGGCTGGCGCGGCGCGCGGTTCGCCTTCGCCGCCCTGGCGCTGGGCCTGGCGCTGGCGGGCTGCGGCACGGTGACCACCCATACCGGCCCGGCGCCGGCGCGCACCGCCGGCCATCCGCTGGTGGTGCAGGCCAGCGAGCTGGCGCGCAACGGCGCCGCCCTCGGCGGCGCGGCGCGCAGCGAGAACGACAGCCAGATCGAGCGCCTGCTCAACCAGCTCGACAACGACAGCCTGGCCCGCGAAGCCGCCGCGCTGCCGGCCGGCGACCCGCTCTACAACTACGCAGGCCGCGCCCTGTTGCGCCGCGGCCTGCCGCTGCCGCGTCCGTTCGACCGCGGCGAAGGCTGGCGCTTCAGCGCCAACCGTCCGCCGGCCGACAGCGACGGCTACCGTCCGCCGAACAAGATCGCGGTGCTGCTGCCGCTGTCGGGCGGCCTGGCCACCGCCGCCTCGCCGGTGCGCGACGGCTTCCTGGCCGGCTACTACGGCGAAAACCGCCGCCGCCCGGACGTGGTCTTCTACGACACCCTCGGCACCGCCGGCGGCACCCTGGCCGCCTACGACAAGGCCGCCGCCGAGGGCAACGATTTCGTGGTCGGCCCGCTCGGCCGCGACGAGGTCAGCGCGCTGTTCGGCAAGGGCACGCTGCCGGTGGCGGTGCTCGCCCTCAACCGCGGCACGGTCGCGCCGCCGTCGGGCAACGCCAGTTTTTCGTTGTCGCCCGAAGACGAAGGCATCGCGGCGGCCGACTACCTGCTCGGCCGCGGCGCGCGCCGCGTGCTCGTGGTCGGCGGCGGCGACGACGGCCAGAGCCGTGCGGTCGCCTCGCTGCGCGCGCGCTTGAACGAACGCGGCGCCGCGGTCACCGACGTGGTCGGCGAAGGCACCGCCGACTTCGCGCCCTTCGCCAACAAGGACGGCGGCGTCGATGCGATCTTCCTGGCGGTCAAGGGCGCCTCGGCGCGCACGCTGATGCCCAAGCTGGCTCTGGCCGGGCTGGGCGGCAAGCCGCGCGTGGCGACCTCCTACGTGCTTTCGGGCACCGGCAAGCCGGAACAGGACCGCGTGCTCGACGGCATCGTGTTCCCGTCCGAAGCCTGGACCACGCGCGGCGTGCGCGGCCTGCCCGCGGCGGCGTCCGCCGGCCAGACCCTGCCGACCGCGCGCGGACCGGCCGCGCGCCTGTTCGCGTTCGGCTACGACGCCTGGCTGCTGTCGGCCTATCTGGAACGCCTGGCGACCTCGGCCGACGGCCAGGTCACCGGCGCCACCGGCACCCTGCGCATCGACGGCTTCGGCAACGTGATGCGTACGCCAGCGTGGTCGACCTTCAGCAGCGGCGTCGCGGTTTCGCTGAGCGACGTGGCGCGCCAGTAAGCGCCGCGCCATGCCCGCGCCGACGGATCGACGCAGCCGCGGTGCGGCGGTCGAAGCCGCCGCGCGCGAACATCTGCTCGCGCAGGGCCTGCGCGACATCGCCGCCAACGCCAACTTCCGTTTCGGCGAGCTCGACCTGGTGATGCTGGACCCGAGCGCGCGCGAGCACTGCGTGGTGTTCGTCGAAGTGCGTTACCGCCGCAGCGCGGCCTTCGGCGGCGGCGCGGCCTCGGTCGACGCCGGCAAGCGCCGGCGCCTGGTCCAGGCCGCGCAGGCCTTCCTTGCCGCGCACCGTTCCTACCGCAACGCGCCTTGCCGCTTCGACGTGATCGAAGCCGACGGCGATCCCAGCGCTCCGCGCCTGAACTGGCTGCGCGATGCCTTCCGTGCCGACGAGATCTGACGCCGCATGCCGACCATCATCAGTCACGCCGTGGTACCGCTGGCCTTGGGCTGGGCCCTGGGCCCGCGCCGGGTCGACCGCCGGCTGCTGGTGGCCGGCGCGATCGCGGCCATGCTGCCCGACGCCGACGTGGCCGCGTTCAAGCTCGGCATCGCCTATGCCGACGACTTCGGCCATCGCGGCGCCAGCCACTCCTTCGCCTTCGCCACCGCGATCGGCGCGCTGGGCGCGCTCGCCAGCCGCTGGCTGCGCGCGCCGCCGCTGTGGGCCGCGCTGTGGCTGGCGCTGTGCGTGGCTTCGCATCCCTTGTTGGACGCGCTCACCGACGGCGGGCTCGGCGTCGCCCTGTGGTGGCCGTGGTCGGACGCGCGCATCTTCGCGCCGTGGCGGCCGATCGAGGTCTCGCCGATCGGCGCCGGCTTCTTCAGCCTGCGCGGCCTGCACGTGCTGTGGTCGGAACTGCAATGGGTGTGGCTGCCGAGCCTGTTGCTGGCCGCGCCGCTGGCATTGATCGCGCGTCGGCGCCAGGCCGCGCCGGCATGAGCGCGCTGCCGGCCGAGCTCGCGCGCACGCTGGCCGAACTGCTCGGCGACGGCTGGCTCACCGATCCCGGCGAACGCCTGGCCTACGCCTACGACAACTCGCGCCGCGAAGCGCTGCCCGATGCGGTCGCGCTGCCGCGCACGCGCGAGCAGGTGCAGGCGCTGGTGCGCGCCTGCCGCGCGCACCGCGTGCCGGTGGTCGCGCGCGGGCGCGGCACCAACACCACCGGCGCCTCGGTGCCGGTCGCGGCGGGCGTGGTGGTTTCGTTCGAACGCATGAACCGCATCCTCGCCATCCGCCCCGGCGATCGCTGCGCGGTGGTCGAGCCCGGTGTGCTCAACGGCGAGCTGCAGACCGCGCTCAAGCCGCACGGCCTGTTCTGGCCACCGGATCCCACCAGCGCGGCATTCAGCACCGTCGGCGGCAACCTGGCCTGCAACGCCGGCGGCCCGCGCGCGGTCAAGTACGGCGCCAGCCGCGACAACGTGCTGGCGATCACCGCGGTCACCGGCGCGGGCGAGCTTATCGTCTGCGGCACCGCGACCACCAAGGGCTCGACCGGCTACGACCTGCACCGTTTGCTGGTCGGCAGCGAAGGCACCCTGGCCCTGATCGTCGAAGCGAGCCTGCGGCTCACGCCTTCGGCGCCGCAGCGGCGCGCCCTGCGCGCGATCTACCGCGACGTCTCGTCCGCGGCGCAGGCGGTGGCGCGATTGATGGCGCAGCCGGTCACGCCGTCGATGCTGGAATTCATGGACGGCGACGCCCTGCGTTTGGCGCGCGACGTCGGCGGCGCGGACCTGCCGCACGAGGCCGGCGCCCTGCTGATGGTCGAGGCCGACGGCGACGCGGACACGCTGCCGCAGGCGATCGAAGCCTTGAAACGCGCGGCCGCCGGCGAAGGCCTGCTGGCGCTGGACGATGCGGCCGACGAGGCCGCGCGCGAAAAACTGTGGGCCGCGCGCAAGGCGCTGTCGCCGGCGCTGCGCACGCTGGCGCCGGGCAAGATCAACGAAGACGTGGTGGTGCCGGTGTCGCGCATACCGGAACTGGTCGACGGCGTGCAGGCGCTGGCGCGCGAGTTCGCCCTGCCCATCGTTTGTTTCGGCCATGCCGGCAACGGCAATCTGCACGTCAATCTGCTCTACGACCCGGCCGACGCCTCGCAAAGCGAACGCGCGAACGCGGCGATGGCGCGGGTGTTCGGACTGGCCCTGGCCCTGGGCGGCACGCTCTCGGGCGAGCACGGCATCGGCCTGGCCAAGCGCGAGTTCATGCCGCAGGCGATCGATGCGCCGACATTGGCGTTGATGCGGCAGCTGAAGACGGTGTTCGATCCGGACGGGATCCTCAACCCGGGCAAATTGCTACCGGATTGAAGGTGCGCGCGGTGCGGTCGCTGCGCTCACCACACCCCAGCTTGCACTCGACGGCATACCGCATCATCGCTACCGCAGGCAGCGGCGCGAATCGTCGCCTTCTATGGAAACACCGCGTTCGTAGGATGTGGTGAGCGTAGCGAACCGCATCATCGCGGCCGCATGGAGCGACGCGCGGTGCGGTTCGCTGCGCTCACCGCACCCTACGTGCGGAAGTGGTCGTAGCCGTCGCGCGTGGACTGCCATGGCGAACCGTCGGCCCGACCAGCGCGTACGCCCTCGCCTTCGACCACGCGTCCGATCGCGGTCACGGCCACGCCGGCATCGGCCGCTTCACGCAGGATCGCTTCGCGCGCGGCATCGGGCGCGGTGAAGCACAGCTCGTAATCGTCGCCGCCGGCCGCCTGCAATCGGCGCCGGGTTTCGGCGTCGAAGTTCGCGCGCAAGGCATCGGAGGCCGGCAGCGCATCGACCTCGACCAGCGCGCCAGCGCCGCTGGCCGCGCAGACGTGGCCCAGATCGGCCAGCAAGCCGTCCGACACATCGATGCCCGCATGCGCAAGACGCAAGGCCGGCAGCAAAGCCAGACGCGGCGTCGGCCGATTCAAACGCTCGCGCAGGAACCCGTCCATCGCCGCCCCCTCGCGCCACTGCGCCAAGGCACCGGCGGCATCGCCCAGCGTCCCGCTGACCCAGACCGTATCGCCGACCTGCGCGCCGTCGCGGCGCAGCGCGCGGCCCGGCTCGACCAGCCCGTGCACGGTCACGCACACCGACAACGGGCCGCGGGTGGTATCGCCGCCGACCAGGGCGACGCCGTGCAAGGCGGCCAGACCGAGAAAACCGTCCAGGAACGCGTCCAGCCAAGCCTGGTCCGCCTGCGGCAATGACAAGGACAAGGTGCACCAGGCCGGCTCGGCGGCCATCGCGGCCAGGTCGGACAGATTCACTGCCAGCGCCTTCCAGCCGATATCGGCCGGCGCGGTTTCGGCGGGGAAATGCACGCCCGCGTTGAGCGTGTCCATCGCCACCACCAGCTCGCGGCCGGCCGGCGCGCGCAGCACGGCGGCATCGTCGCCGATGCCGAGCACGACGTCGTCGCGCGTGGCGACGCGTTGGCGGATGCGCGCGATCAGGTCGAATTCGGCCATCGCGGCGGCTCGCGGCGGGCGCGCCTTACTTGGCGCGCGGCGCCTGCGTTTCCACCGGGCGCCAGTCCGCGGCGGCGTGGTCGAGCACGCCGTTGACGTAGGTGTGCCCGTGCTCGGCGCCGAAACGCTTCACCGTTTCGATGGCCTCGTTGAGGACCACGCGATACGGCACGTCCGGGCGGCGGCGCAGTTCGTAGGCGGCGATGCGCAGCACCGCGCGCTCGATCGGATCGACCTGCTCGATGTCGCGGTCCAGGAAAGGCGCCAGGGCGACGTCCAGCTCTTCCTGATACTTGTCGACGCCGCGCACCAGGTCTTCGAAGTACATCAGGTCGGCGACCTCGTGGGCCTGCTCGTGGGCGAACTGCGCGATCACGTCCTCGACGCGCGCGCCGGACAGCTGCCAGGCGTAGACGGCCTGCAGCGCGCGGCGGCGGGCGCGCGAACGGGCGACCGGGTCGATGCCATCGTGGCGGCGGCGGTTCATCGCGTCTGCTCCTGTGATGCTTGCTTGAACGGCGCCTGCACCAGCAGGTGCGCCATCTCCAATGCGGCCAATGCGCATTCCTCGCCCTTGTTGCCGTGGCTGCCGCCGGCGCGGGCCTCGGCATCCTCATGACGTTCCACCGCCAGCACGCCGTTGGCGATCGGCAGGCCGTAATCCAGCGAAACCCGCATCAGGCCCTCGGAACAACCGTCGGCGACCTGCTCGTAGTGGCGGGTGTCGCCGCGCACCACGCAGCCCAGCGCGACCACCGCGGCATGCGCGCCGGCGCGGGCCAGGCGTGCGGCGACCACCGGCAGTTCCCAGGCGCCGGGCACGCGGATCACGTCGATCGCGTCCTCGGCGACGCCGTGTTCGGCGAAGGTGCGGCGCGCGCCGGCGACCAGCGTATCGGTGATGCGCGGGTTCCAGCGGCTGGCGATGACGGCATAGCGCGCGCCTTCGGGGCTGCGCAGATCGCCTTCGTAATGGGACATGGGGGGGACCGTCTGGACGAAAGGGGTAGTTTAGCGGCTGGGGCGGCCAGTGCCGACGAATCGGCCTGGCCATGGCGGCCGCAGCGCGCGCATGCGACCGCGAACGGCGCATGCGCGGGCCTTCGAGGCTCAGCCCAGCGTGGCCGGATCGACGTATTCGACGACTTCCAGGCCGAAACCGGCCAGGCCGACCTGGCGCCGCGGCGTGCCGAGCACGCGCAGGCGGGACAGGCCGAGATCGGCCAGGATCTGGCCGCCGGCGCCGTTGCGGCGCCATTCGGCCAGCGTATGGCCCTGGCTGGTCGCCGCGACCGGCTCGGCCTCGTGCGCCGCCGGCTGCTCGCGCACCCGCGCCAGCAGGGCGTCGGCGCCGGAAGCGTCGCCCAGCAGCACCAGCGCGCCGCGCTCCTCGCGCGCGATCGCGGCCAGCACGTCGCCGACCGCCGGGCCGAAGTCCGCGCGCCGCCAATGCAGCGCGTCGGCGAGCGGGTTCTGCACGTGCACGCGCACCAGGGTCGGCCGCTTCGGATCGGGCTGGCCGCGCAGCATCGCGAAATGCAGCGCATGGCTGAGGCGGTCGCGGTAGCTGATCAGGCGGAACGGGCCGTATTCGGTCTCGATCTCGCGCTCGTCGACGCGTTCCACCGTGTGTTCGGTGGCCAAGCGATAACGGATCAGCTCCTCGATCGAACCGATCTTGAGCCCGTGCTCGGCCGCGAACGCCTCCAGCTGCGGGCGCCGCGCCATGCTGCCGTCGGGGTTGAGGATCTCGACCAGCACGCCGGCCGGCTCCAGGCCGGCCAGCATGGCCAGATCGCTGGCCGCCTCGGTGTGGCCGGCGCGGTTGAGCACGCCGCCGGGCTGCGACATCAGCGGGAAGATGTGGCCGGGCTGGGCCAGGTCGGCCGGCTTGGCGTCCGGACGCACCGCGGTGCGCACGGTGTGGGCGCGGTCGTAGGCCGAAATGCCGGTGGTGACGCCTTCGGCGGCCTCGATGCTGACGGTGAAGTTGGTGTGGTGCGAAGAAGTGTTGTCGCGCACCATCGGCCCCAGCCCCAATTGCAGGCAGCGCTCGCGCATCAGCGACAGGCAGACCAGGCCGCGCGCGTGGGTGACCATGAAGTTGATGTCCGAAGGCCGCACCAGTTCGGCGGCCATGATCAGATCGCCTTCGTTCTCGCGGTCCTCGTCGTCGACGATCACCACCATGCGGCCGTTGCGGATCTCTTCCAACAGTTCGGGAATGCTGGCGAAGCTCATGCGCCGGTCTCCTGTGCCTGGCCCAGCAGGCGCTCGACGTAACGGGCGACCAGGTCGATTTCCAGATTCACCGCATCGCCGACCGCGGTCTGGGCGAAGGCGGTGTGGGCGACGGTGTGCGGGATCAGCGCGACTTCGAAGCCCTGCGCGTCGGTTTCGTTGACGGTGAGGCTGACGCCGTCGACGCAGATCGAGCCCTTCTTGGCGATGTAGCGGGTGAGCGCGGCCGGCGCGGCGAAGCGCCAGCGCTGCGCGCGCGCGTCCTCGCGCACCTCCAGCACGCGGCCGACGCCGTCGACATGGCCGCTGACCAGATGCCCGCCGAGACGATCGCTGGGGCGCATGGCGCGCTCCAGGTTGAGCATGGCGCGGTCGCGCAGGCCGCCCAGGGTGGTCAGGGCCAGGGTTTCGGTGGAGGCGTCGGCTTCGAACCAGTCGGCGCCGAACGCGATCGCGGTCAGGCACACGCCGTTGACCGCGATGCTCTCGCCCAGCTTGGGTTCGGCGAAGTCGAGGCTGCCGGTGGCGACGCGCAGGCGCACGTCGCCGCCCAGGTTCTGGCGGCCGGCGAGCGTGCCGACGCCTTCGATGATGCCGGTGAACATCAGCGCGTCTCCCGGAGGGCGAGCGCGCGGTGGCGAGGGTGGAACTTGGACATGAAACGTTTCCCGCATGATGGTGAGCGAAAAACGCCTCAAGGCACGAGGCAAGCGCACGGCGACGCGCGCCATGCGAAAGCCGTCTTCTTTCATCCGGACTGTGACCGTCGGCTCCGGCATCCGACCGGATCTGCTGACCCTCCGGCGTGGCCGGAGGCGCTCGCGGGCTCGCGCGGGGCTGTTCGACCCTGCGCCTACCGCCGGTGGGGAATCTCACCCCGCCCTGAAGACGTTACGTTGTGGTGCCGGAAACCGGCCCGCGCATTCTAGCACCGGGGGTGGAGACGGCCGGTCGGACGGAGTGTTCCGGGTTTGGCGGGGCTTGAAAGCAAATCCCCCCTGCCCCCTTTTCCAAAGGGGCGAACAGCAAGAACGGTTTTTCGGGGCTGGTCTTCCCCCTTCGAAAAAGGGGGTTGAGGCGGATTGGCTTCGAGAACAGCAAGGCAGCCCCTAAAGAAAGCCTCCGAACCCGCGTCAGGGCTTCCGCCGCAAATGCAAAAACAGCGGCCACTGCACCAGGCGCAGGTCCTCCGACTCGCCCCAGGCCGCGGCCAGGGCCGGCGCGTGGCGCGCGACCGGGTCCTCGCCGGTGGCGGCGCGGCAGCGCGCGGTCGCCGACATGCTGCCCAGATAGCCCAGGAAACGCGGCAGCGACCACTCGGCCTCCAGCCACAGCGCCGGCGCCGGCAGGGCCGGAAACGGCCAGGCGTAGCCGGCGTAGGCGGCGTCGACCTGGGCCCGCTCCGGCGGCCAGTGGTCCTCGATCTGGGCGCGGAACGCGGCCACCGGCTCCAGCATGCCTTCCGGTGCCAGGAAATCGCCGTAGCCCCAGGCCGCGAGCACGCCGCCCGGCGCGAGCGCGCGCGCGCATTCGCGGAAGAAGACCTCGCGGTCGAACCAATGCAGGGCCTGGGCGACCGCGACCAACTGCACGCTGGCGTCGGCCAGCGCAGTGCGCTCGCCGGGCTCGACCGCCAGTTCGACACGCCCGGCGCCGGCCTGGGCCCAATGCTGGGCGATCTGCTGCGCGCTGGGGTCGCTGGCATGCACAAAGGCGAAGCGCGCGGCCAGGCCGCGGGTGGCCTGGCCGCTGCCGCAACCCGGTTCCCATACCCGCGCGGTGGCCGGCACCACCGCGCGCAGCGCCTCGAACAAAGCGTCCGGATATTCGGGTCGCGCCGCCGCGTAGGCGCCGGCGACGGCGGAGAAATGGTCCTTGAAGCCGGTATCGCTCATGCGCGGGGCCTCAGCGGATGGCGTCCGGACGCAGCAGCAGGCGCTCGTCGTCGCCGATGCGGCGCGACTCGACGATGGTCAAACGCAGCTTCTCGGTCATCGCCTCGATCGCCAGGCCGTCGAACAAGGGCCGCGCGTTCTGTCCCAGCAGCACCGGCGCCATGTACAACAGCACTTCGTCGACCAGGCCGGCGGCCAGGAAGGCGCCGGCCAGGGTGGCGCCGGCTTCGAGCTGGACCTCGTTGACGCCGCGCTCGGCGAGCAGGCGCAGCACCGCGTCCAGATCGAAACGGCCCTCGCGCACGGCCACCGCGGCGTGCTGAGCGCTGAGCTCGCGTGGCGGCTTGGCGTCGGGCGCGTGCAGGTACAGGGTCGGCGCGTCGCCCTCGCGCACGCGGCCGCGCGCGACCGTGGCCAGGCCCGGATCCAGCACTACCCGCAGCGGCGCCACGAAGGCGGTGTCGTCGCCCAGGCGCACGGTCAGCGAGGGATCGTCGGCCAGCACGGTGCCGGCGCCGGTGACGATCGCGCCCGCGCGCGCGCGCCAGCGCTGCACGTCCAGGCGCGAGGCCTCGCCGCTGATCCATTTGGATTCGCCGCTGGCCAGCGCGCTGCGGCCGTCGATGCTGGTCGCCAGCTTGACCCGCAACCACGGCCGGCCGCGTTCGATCCGCGACAAATAGCCGCGATTGAGCGCGCGCGCCTGCGCTTCCATCAGACCGCTGGCGACCTCGATGCCGGCCGCCTGCAGCTTGGCGAAACCGGCGCCGTCGACCTGCGGGAAGGGATCGCGCATCGCCGCGACCACCCGCGCGACGCCGGCCGCGATCAGCGCTTCGCTGCACGGACCGGTACGGCCGGTGTGGGCGCAAGGTTCGAGGGTGACGTAAGCGGTGGCGCCGCGCGCGCGCGCGCCGGCCGCGTGCAGCGCATGCACTTCGGCATGCGGCTCGCCCGCGCGCTGGTGCCAGCCCTCGCCCACCGCCTCGTCGCCGTGCGCGATCACGCAGCCGACCATGGGATTGGGCTTGGTGGTGTAGGCGCCCTTCTCGGCCAGACGCAGCGCGCGGGCCATGTGGACGTGATCGGTGGCGGTGAAAGTAGCGGTCATGGTTCGCGTTTGAAATGGATGCGGTCGGGCGTGTCCGAACGCAGGCTGCCGTCGGCTTGCACGATGAGGGTCAAGGGGCCGCCCGGCAACACGCCCACGGCCAGCGCGTCGACATCGATCAGGTACAGCAGCTTGGTCGGATCGGTCGTCGTCAGCCAGCGCATGCGCTCGGGTTCGCGCGGAAAACGCAGACCGATGGCGGTCACGGCGGCGCCGGCGGGCAAGGACGCGGCTTCGAATTCGCCGTCGCCCGAGCCGGGACTCGCCTCGATCTGCTGGCCGCCGGCCAGCCGCAGCACCAGCTTGACCTCGCCCACCGCGAGGCCGAGCTTGGACTCGAACACCTTCACCCGCACCGGCTCGCCGGCCTGGCGCGCCTGATGCGCCCACGCACGCGCGGCCGGCAGCAAGCCCGCGTCCACCGCCTGCGCGAGCGTCTCGATGCCGTCGCCGCGCACCGCCGCCAGATCGGCCTGGGTCAGGGGCTCGGGCATCACGCGCTCGATGCCCTCTCCGTCCTGGTCCGCGCCCGGCGCGAACACCACACGGTCGCCCTCGCGCCGCCAGCAGCCCGTCACCTCCGGCGCCGGCGCCGACGCCGGCAGGTCGTACACGCGGAAGCGGCCGTCCTGGCTCAGGCTCAGACTCACCGGCGCGTCCGCCACCGAGGCGTAGCGCGCCGCCAGGCTGGCGTCGGCGGGCAGGCAGGCCGCGACGACGGAAGTCGCCGGCAACGTTGCGTACACGATCAGGGCGAGCGCGCGCGCATGAAACCCGATTCGCGCGGGACCTGGTCCGGTCGCCGCGTCGACAGGCGTCCTCGTTTCCGTTGGCGGGCACCGCCCGGGGAGTTCATCGTGCATTGCGTGCTCCTGCAAACCGTCAATGCCGCACATAGCGGCCGGGGACCCGTGGCGCGATCAGATCGCCGTCTACCTGGCTCAGGATGATCTGGTCGAACGGCACCGGCATCGCCGCCGCGCTGTCCAGTCGGATCGCGAAAATGCGGCCCCGGCTTTCGTCCAGCGCCAGGGTCTCGGCCTCGACATCGGGAGCCTGCAGGATCACCTGCCGCAGGCGCGCTCCTGGGCGTTGCACCGCCAGCGCCCAACCGCTGGGGCCGGTCTCGGTGCGCTCCGTGCGCCCATCGGAATACACGAAGCCCACGCCGATTCCCTGCGCGCGTTGGCCGCGCTGCGGGTCGCCGACGATGATCGCGTAACCGCCGCCTGGCTCGTCCGCCTCGGACGGCGGCAGGCAACGCCCCGAGTCGAACACCGCGGGACGCAGCTCGGGCGCGCGGCGGCCGGCCATCGCATGCAGGCGCCAGACCGCTTGCAGCCGCTGCAGGTAGGCCTGCGTCGCCCGCTCCGCCGCTTCCATCTCGGCGACGGGCACGGCATCGGCTTGCGCTTGCCCTTGCAGGGCGGATTCATTCGCGGCCGCGTCCGCGGCGGCGGCGGCGGCCTCGGACGCCGACATGACCGGCGGCGGCCGGCGCTCGGGCTGTCTGGCCTGCGCCTCGATCGCCGCGCCCCCCGCCGTTTCCAACGCCAGCCGCGCCTGTTCGAGCGCCGCCAGCGCCGGTGCCAGGGCGGCCTCGGCCTCGCCGCGCCCCGCGGGATCGCCCGCAGCGCTTACGTCCGCGATGGCGGCCAGTTCGCCCAGCCCGAGCCCGAGCCGATAGGTCTTCACGAAACCGCAGGCCTGCTCGATCAGCGCCTCGCGCCGTTCCTCCGCGAATTCGTCGAGTCGCTTCTGCGCGTCCGCACGCCACGGCAGGGACTGGTCGAGCGAGAACGCGGGCTTGTCGCGCACCGGCGCCTGCGCGGTCAGCACGATGCGGTCCGCACCCACGTTCCATTGGCCGCTGGCGGATTCGACCATCAAGCCGTAGCTGAGGCTCCATTCGAAACGTCCGTCGGGCTTGAGCAGCAGCTCCGAGGCCGCGTCGGGCGCGTCTTCCAGAACGTAGCGGCCGGCCAGGGCCGCACGCTGCCGATCCTCGATCGGATCGGCGGCCTGGGCCCCGCCGGCGAGCAGGCTCAGGGCGAGCAGCGAGAATCTCAATGCATTCAACATGCGCGAATTCCTTTCGGCGCGTAACGGGGGGCTCGCGCTCGGGCTCAACGCTTCTTCTTGTCCGGACGCGGCTCGTCCTCGCCCAGCAAAGGCAACTGCGCGTCGCCCGGGATGTCGCGTTCCAGGCGGTCGAGCTCCTCGCGGAAATCGGCCACGTCCTCGAAGGAGCGGTAGACCGAGGCGAAGCGCACGTAGCCGACGTGGTCGAGCTTGCGCAGCTCGGCCATCACGAACTCGCCGACCCGGCGCGAAGGCAGTTCGCGTTCGGCGGTCATGCGCAACTGGTGCACCACCGCGCGCACCGCCGCTTCGATCTGCTCCTCCGACACCGGCCGCTTCTGCAGGGCGCGGTCGAAACCCACGCGCAGCTTGCGCGCGTCGAAGGCTTCGCGGCGGCCGTCGCCCTTGATGATCATCGGCAATTTCAGCTCGATCGTCTCGAGCGTGCTGAAGCGCTCTCCGCAGGCCTCGCAGACGCGGCGGCGGCGGATGGTGGCGCCGTCGTCGGACACGCGCGAATCGATCACGCGGGTGTCCTGATGCTGGCAGAAGGGGCAATGCAAAGGATTAGCCTTGGCTGGACAGCAGCGGGAGGTCGGCCTTCGCGGTGTTCATGCGCTCAGAACCGCGGGTACCAGTATTCGACCGACTCCACGCTGGCGACGGGGACGCCGCGGGAGCTGGCGGGAACGAACGTCGCCGATCTTACTGCGGCCAGGGCCGCATCGTTGAAGTAGACGTCGCTGCTGCAGGCGACCAGGGCGTCGCGGACTTTGCCGTCCGGCGCCACCGCGACGCGCAGCATCACGTAACCGGGCCGCAGATGCGCGGGCGGCAGCTCCGGCTGCGGGATGTCCGACTCGCGCGCTGGGGAATAGCCCTCGCGCTCGTCGACGCTCCGCGGGCGGTGCTCGGCCTCGAAGGCCAGGTACTCGGATGCGTAATGGACCGCGCTGCCGTATCCGCACAGGTAGAAATCGCCGTCGTCGCTGAAGGCGATGGCGTATTTGGGGACCGACGATCCGGGCGGCGCGGGCGGCACCGGCGTCGGCAGTCGGTCCGGCGGCACGGGCTCGAGCACCTGGCGCACGATGGGCGGACGCGTCGGCGCCGCATCCTGGCCAGCCTGGGCGCCGGCCGCAGCCAGCAGCAAGCCCAGACCGAGCGCAGCCCGCGTGCGGCGATTCCGGCTCAACCGCCCGACGGTCGCCTGAGCTTCGAAGGCATCGGAGTCGATCATTTGTGCCGCCGAAACCCGTACTGCGGCCCGTCCGGGTAAAAACGCATGCTCACGTTGCCGTAGTCCGCGACCGGGCGGCCATCGAGCAGCGCCGGCGCGTAGGTCACCTTCCTGGCGAACGCCAGCGCGGGCGCATGGAACAGCGGGTCGTTGCTGCAGATCACCATGGCGTCGCGGGTGCGGCCCTTGGCATCGATGATGACCTTGACCACCACCTCGCCGACCTTGTCGCCGGCGGCGGCTGGGTAGACCACCTCGGGGTGGTTGTTGGGTTCCGGCGCGCGGCTGCCGTCCTGCGTGTAGGCGGCCTGCGCCTTGCCGCGATCCGCCTCCGACCGCCACGGCACGCGGTTGCGCGCGTGGAAGTCCGAGATCTCGCGCCAGTTCGTCCGATACGGCCCGGCCCCCGCGGGCGTCTCGCACATCGGGATGTAGTAGGTCTCGGTCATGCCGATGTTTTCGCGGAAGACCGGCGGCGGCGGCGGCGCGGGCGCGTTCATCTCGACGATCGTCGCCTGGGCGGCTTCGGCCGGCGTCAGCGTCCTGTACTCGATCGCCGGCGGCTGCTCTTTCCCGGCCGGCGGCGCCTCGGCCGCTTGCACGCTCAGGCATGCAAGCCAGCCGACCAGCGCCAGCCGGAGACCGGCCTTAGCCATACACCGGGAACTGGGCGCACTGCTTGGTCACGTTCTCGCGCACGCCGGCGATGACCTTTTCGTCGGCGGGGTGGTCGAGCACGTCGCAGATCCACTCGGCCAGGGCCACGCAGTCGGCTTCCTTGTAGCCGCGGGTGGTGACGGCCGGGGTGCCGATGCGCAGGCCCGAGGTCACGAACGGCTTTTGCGGATCGTTCGGCACCGCGTTCTTGTTGACCGTGATGTGGGCCTTGCCCAGCGCTTCCTCGGCGGCCTTGCCGGTGATGCCCTTGCCGATCATGTCGACCAGCATCAGGTGGTTCTGGGTGCCGCCGGAGACGATCTTGTAGCCGCGCGCGATGATGGTCTTGGCCATCGCCTGGGCGTTCTTCACGACCTGCGCCTGGTAGTCCTTGAACTCCGGCTCCAGCGCTTCCTTGAACGCGACGGCCTTGGCCGCGATCACGTGCATCAGCGGACCGCCCTGGATGCCCGGGAAGACGATGCTCTGCAGCTTCTTGACCAGGTCCTCGGAGGCGTCCTTGGCGACGATGATGCCGCCGCGCGGGCCGCGCAGGGTCTTGTGGGTGGTGGAGGTGACCACGTGCGCGTGCGGCACCGGGCTGGGGTAGACGCCGGCGGCGATCAGGCCGGCGACGTGGGCCATGTCCACGAACAGGTAGGCGCCGATCTTGTCGGCGATGGCGCGGAAGCGCGCCCAGTCGACCACCTGCGAATAAGCCGAGAAGCCGGCCACGACCATCTTGGGCTTGTGCTCCAGGGCCAGGCGCTCGACTTCGTCGTAATCGATCAGGCCCTGATCGTCGACGCCGTACTGGACGGCGTTGAACAGCTTGCCGCTGGCGTTGACCTTGGCGCCGTGGGTGAGGTGGCCGCCATGGGCCAGGCTCATGCCCAGGATGGTGTCGCCGGGGTTGAGCAGGGCGAAGTACACCGCCTGGTTGGCCTGCGAGCCCGAATGCGGCTGGACGTTGGCGTAGTCGGCGCCGAACAGCTGCTTGACCCGGTCGATCGCCAGCTGCTCGGCGACGTCGACGTATTCGCAGCCGCCGTAATAACGCTTGCCCGGGTAACCCTCGGCGTACTTGTTGGTCAGCACGCTGCCCTGGGCCTCCAGGACGCGCGGGCTGGCGTAGTTCTCCGAAGCGATCAGTTCGACGTGGTCTTCCTGGCGGCGCGCTTCGGCGGCGATGGCCTGGGCAAGCTCGTCGTCGAATCCGGCAATACGGGTCTGGCTGGGGAACATTCGCGGCCTCGGAGGGGGAGAAACGGACGGGGAGAGGGGCGTCGGGGCGGGCCTGAGCCGGCGTTAACCTTCGGGCAGGCTTGACGCAAGAGCCGAAATGTTAGCCTAGGGGCGTATGGCGGCCAACCGCCATGATGGGCCCGCAGGCCCCGGAGCGCCCGAAAACCGCTCCCCCACCCCACCCCACCGCTTTGCTGGATGTCCCGACCGTGAAATGGGTCTTCGTCTTCCTGTTCCTGGCCAGCGCCGTGTACGTGCACCTGCGCGGCAAGGTACGCCACCGTCTGGGACGGCAGTTGCTGGACCATTCCACCTTCATGGCCCCGATCAACGTGCTGATGTACGCCTGTTCGCGGGTGCCGACCAAGCCCTTCATCGAGCCCGACCGGCACTTCCCCGAGCTTGAGCCCCTGCGCGCGCGCTGGCGCGAGATCCGCGAGGAAGCGCTGCACCTGCGCGAGCTGCAGCACATCAAGGCCGCCGACGGCTACAACGACGTCGGCTTCAACTCCTTCTTCCGGCGCGGCTGGAAGCGCTTCTACCTGAAGTGGTACGACGAGGCCCATCCCTCGGCCGCCGAGCTGTGCCCGCGCACCACCGAGCTGCTGCGCCAGATCCCGGCCGTCAAGGCCGCGATGTTCGCCGAGCTGCCCCCGGGCGGCGAGCTGCGCCCGCACCGCGACCCGTTCGCCGGCTCGCTGCGCCTGCACCTGGGCCTGGACACCCCCAACGACGATGCCTGCTTCATCGACGTCGACGGCCAGCGCTACAGCTGGCGCGACGGCGAATGGACCATGTTCGACGAGACCTACATCCACTGGGCCCAGAACGGCTCGCAGGCCAACCGCATCATCCTGTTCTGCGACATCGAGCGGCCGATGCGCTTCGCCTGGGCGCGCGGCCTCAACCGCTTCGTGGCCAAGAACTTCATCGCCGCGGGCGCCTCGCCGAACATGGAAGGCGACAAGACCGGCGGCATCAACCGGCTGTTCAAGTACTTCTACGCCCTGCGCCTGAAGGCCAAGGGCCTGCGCGAGCGCAACAAGACCCTGTACTACGCCCTCAAGTACGCCCTGGTGCTGGCCGCGATCGGCTTCGTGATCTGGCTGTAAGCCGGGCAATCCCGCAGGCTCCCCTCGTGGGAGCGGCGTGAGCCGCGATCGGCGCCCGGGCAGGCCCGGCAACCCGGGCCTGCCGAGTTCGCCGCTTTCCCACGACACTCGCCGCCTCAGGAGGCGGTCCTCGCCGACGCTCGAAGGGGCGAATCCGCGGCTCGCGCCGCTCCGGCAGCAGGCGGTTCGCGCCCGCCCCTGGCCAAACCGGATGAACGTCGCCCCGCCCCGCGCTGGAACCCCGCCCGCGCCTGCGGGATAATTACCGCTTCCCGCCTCGCCCCTCCGGCCATCCCCGGCCCGGCTCGGCGCGCCCATGCTTCGGAGTCCGCATGCAATACATCTACACCATGAACGGCGTCAGCAAGACCGTGCCGCCGAAGCGCCAGATCATCAAGGACATCTCGCTGTCGTTCTTCCCGGGCGCCAAGATCGGCCTGCTCGGCCTGAACGGCGCCGGCAAGTCGACGGTGCTGAAGATCATGGCCGGCGTCGACCAGGACTTCACCGGCGAAGCGCGCCCGGCCAACGGCATCAAGGTCGGCTACCTGGCCCAGGAGCCGCAGCTGGATCCGGCCCATACCGTGCGTCAGGCGGTGGAAGTCGGCCTGGGCGAGATCATCAACGCCCAGGCCGCGCTGGACGCGGTCTACGCCGCCTACGCCGAGGAAGGCGCGGACTTCGACAAGCTCGCCGCCGAACAGCAGCGCCTGGAGTCGATCCTGGCCGCCGGCGACGCGCACACCCTGGAGAACCAGCTCGAAGTCGCCGCCGACGCGCTGCGCCTGCCGCCGTGGGACGCCGTGGTCGGCAACCTGTCCGGCGGCGAGAAGCGCCGCGTCGCGCTGTGCCAGCTGCTGCTGCAGAAGCCCGACATGCTGCTGCTCGACGAACCCACCAACCACCTCGACGCCGAATCGGTCGAATGGCTGGAGCAGTTCCTCGCCCGCTACACCGGCACCGTGGTGGCCGTCACCCACGATCGCTACTTCCTCGACAACGCCGCCGAGTGGATCCTCGAACTCGACCGCGGCCGCGGCATCCCGTGGAAGGGCAACTACACCGACTGGCTGGTGCAGAAGGACGAGCGCCTGAAGCAGGAAGAGAACCAGGAAAAGTCGCGCCAGAAGGCGATCCAGAAGGAACTCGAGTGGGCCCGTAGCAACGCCAAGGGCGGCCGCAGCAAGGGCAAGGCGCGCCTGGCGCGCATCGAGGAACTGCAGTCGGTCGATTACCAGAAGCGCCAGGAAACCAACGAAATCTTCATTCCTCCGGGCGAGCGCCTGGGCAACAAGGTCATCGAGTTCAAGAACGTCAACAAGAAGTTCGGCGACCGCCTGCTGATCGAGGACCTGAGCTTCAGCGTGCCGCCGGGCGCGATCGTCGGCATCATCGGCCCCAACGGCGCCGGCAAGTCGACCCTGTTCAAGATGATCATCGGCAAGGAGCTGCCGGACTCGGGCACCATCGAGACCGGCCCGACCGTCAAGCTGGCCTACGTCGACCAGAGCCGCGAAGCGCTGACCGGCAACCACAACGTGTTCCAGGAAGTCTCCGGCGGCCTCGACATCCTCAACATCAACGGCATCGAGATCCAGTCGCGCGCCTACATCGGCCGCTTCAACTTCAAGGGCCAGGACCAGCAGAAGATGGTCGGCTCGCTGTCGGGCGGCGAACGCGGCCGCCTGCACATGGCCAAGACCCTGCTGCAGGGCGGCAACGTGCTGCTGCTCGACGAACCGTCCAACGACCTGGACATCGAAACCCTGCGCGCGCTCGAAGACGCCCTGCTCGAATTCCCGGGCAACACCTTCGTGATCTCGCACGACCGCTGGTTCCTGGACCGCATCGCCACGCACATCCTGGCCTTCGAAGGCGACTCGCACGTCGAGTTCTTCCAGGGCAACTACCGCGAGTACGAGGAAGACAAGAAGCGCCGCATGGGCGAGGAAGGCGCCAAGCCGCACCGCCTGCGCTTCAAGGCGCTTAAGTGAAGCCCGCGACGGGACCGGTAACGGTCCCGTCGCTTTATCGGCCCGCACTACCCTGGCCAGGCCACGTCCTAGGAAACCGCGCATGACCATCAGACACGCCTACGAACTGGAAGGACTGCGCCGCGCCGGCGCACTGGTGTCTTCGATCCTGGCGACGATGCGTGAAGCGGCGGTCGCCGGTGTCGTCGCGCGCGACCTGGATGCGATCGGCGCGCGCATGCTGCGCGAAGCCGGGGCGCGTTCCGCGCCTGCGCTGACCTACGACTTCCCCGCCGCTACCTGCATCAGCATCAACGCCGTAGCCGCGCACGGCATCCCCGACGACAGCGTGCTGAGCGATGGCGATCTGGTGAACATCGACGTCTCGGCCGAGCTCGATGGCTACTTCGCCGATACCGGCGGCAGCTTCGTGGTTGGCACGGCGAGTGCGGCGCAACGCAAACTGCTCGACGCCACACTGGAAGCCCGCGACACCGCCATCGCACAGCTGCGCGCCGGCCGGCCGCTCAATAGCATAGGCCGCACCATCGAGGTGGTGGCCGCCAAGCGCGGCTTCCGGGTGATCCGCAATCTCGCCAGCCATGGCGTCGGCCGGGCCCTGCACGAAGACCCGGGCACGATCCCGGGTTATTACGACCCAAGCGACACGCGCCGCCTGCACGATGGCATGGTGATTACGGTCGAGCCGTTCCTGGCCACCCACTGCACCCAGACCGACGAAAGCGACGACGGCTGGGCGATGCGCTGCCGGCGCGGTTACGCAGCCCAGTTCGAACATACCGTGGTGGTGACGTCGGGCGAGCCGATCATCGTTACCTGAAAGCAGGGATTCTGGCTACTGGACTTCCTCTAGCCCGCCGATCATCGCTGCCGGTCCTCCGCCAACATCACAAGGAACCGCGTCATGAGTTTCATGCAGGCACTGCGTCTACGCTGGCAACAGGCCGACTCGCTGGTCTGCGTCGGCCTCGATCCGGAGCCGGCCAAGTTTCCGGCGCGCTTCGCCGCCGATCCCGACGCGGTGTTCGGGTTCTGCCGCGACATCGCCGACGCCACCGCGCAGTACGCCTGCGCGTTCAAGCCGCAGATCGCGCACTTCGCCGCGCTCGGCGCCGAGGACGCGCTGGCGCGCCTGATCGCCCACCTCCACGCCGCCCACCCGGGCGTGCCGGTGATCCTGGACAGCAAGCGCGGCGACATCGGCAGCACCGCCCAGCACTACGCCAGCGAAGCCTTCGACCGTTACCACGCCGACGCGGTCACCGCCAATCCCTACCTCGGCCGGGATTCGGTGCAGCCCTTCCTCGACCGCGCCGATCGCGGCGTGGTCGTGCTGTGCCGCACCTCCAATCCGGGCGCCGGCGATCTGCAGGACCTCGTGGTCGACGGCCGCCCGCTGTACCAGCACGTCGCCCACAAGGTCGCGCACGAGTGGAACGCGCACGGCAACTGCGCGCTGGTGGTCGGCGCGACCTGGCCGGAACAGCTGCGCGAAGTGCGCGCGATCGTCGGCGAGGTGCCCTTCCTGGTGCCCGGCGTCGGCGCCCAGGGCGGCGACGTCGAGGCGGTGGTCAAGAACGCCAAGACCGCCGACGGCACCGGCCTGATGGTCAGCTCCTCGCGCGCGATCCTGTACGCCTCCGGCGGCGCCGACTACGCACAGGCCGCGGCGCAGGCGGCGAAGTCGCTGCGCGACGAGATCAATGCTTACCGGTGAAGCGGTAACGAGCGATCAGGAACGAGCAACGAGTCGCGGGCGACCGTCACCGCCTACTGGTTCCTAATTACTAGTTCCTAGCTACTCGTTACTCGCTCCCCACAAACGACCCGTCGCGTTCGCGCTAGGCTTGCCTCCATGGACCGCCCCGCCAACGCCACCCGTCGTCGCCTGCTCGCCGCCGCTCCGTTCGCGCTGGCCGCGGGCGCCTGGCCCGCCGCTCCCGCGCTGACCGCGTCCGTCGCCCGCAAACGCACGCGCCTGATCCTGCTCGGCAGCGCCGGCGGACCTACGCCGAAAGCCTTGCGCGCCGCGCCCGCCAGCGCGGTGGTGATCGACGATGCGGTCTACGTGGTCGACTGCGGCAACGGCGTCGCGCGGCAGATGGCGTTGGCCGGGCTGTCGCTGGGCGCGATCCGCGACGTCTTCATCACCCATCACCATTCCGATCACAACGCCGACTACGGCAACCTGCTGTGGCTGGCCTGGGCCGCGGATCTGCGCCATCCGGTCGACACCTGGGGCCCTCCGCCGCTCAAGCGCATGACCCGGCAGTTCCTCCAGCTCAACGACAGCGACATCCGCACCCGCATCGCGGACGAGGGCCGGCCGCCGTTGGCGCCGATGATCCGCGCGCACGAGCTGCGCCGCGGCGGCGTGGTGATGCGCGACGAACGGGTCAAGGTCACCGCGGCGCTGGTCGAGCATCCCCCGGTCGCGCCTGCGTTCGCCTACCGTTTCGACGGCCCGGACCGTTCCATCGTGTTCTCCGGCGATACCCGTCCCAGCGCGGCCCTGGTCGAACTGGCGCGCGGCGCCGACGTGCTGGTGCACGAGGTCATGTACCTGCCGGCGCTGGAGCGCCTGATCGCCAGCGAAGCGCAGGCGGCGCGGCTGCGTCAGCACCTGCTCGACAGCCATACCACCACCGAGCAGGTCGGGCGCCTGGCCAGCGAGGCCGGGGTGAAGACCCTGGTGTTGAACCACTTCGTGCCGGGCGGCGATCCGTCGCTGACCGACGCGGTGTGGCGCGAGGCGGTGGCGCCGCATTTCGGCGGCGAGCTGATCGTGGGGCGCGATCTGCTGGAGATCTAGCGCAAATCCTCCCCGACCCGCCCGGCCAGCAGGCATAGCCTGCTGGCGTTCAGCCGCGCACGAACCTGCGGCTCGTAAACGCACGGCTTCACCCTTTTTCAAAGGAGGGAGCAAGGCCCGAGGCGAGCCGCTTCGCTTCCCCCTTTGGAAAAGGGGGATTGAGGGGGATTTGCTCTTCGCTTCCGGGACTGGCGTCAAAAGCAAATCCTCCCCAACCCGCCCGGCCAGCAGGCATAGCCTGCTGGCGTTCAGCCGCGCACGAACCTGCGGTCCGTAAACGCACGGCTTCACCCTTTTTCAAAGGAGGGAGCAAGTTCAAAAGCGAGCCGCTTCGCTTCCCCTTTGAAAAAGGGGGACTGAGGGGGATTTGCTTCACCGCTACTCAGCGCAACCATGCGCGCAGCGCCGCGATCGGGAACCGCAGCCAGATCGCCGCGAACACTCCCGCGCGCGTCCACGCGCCGCGGCGCGCGTACTCGAACTTGCGGAAGTAGCGCCACAGCCCGCGGTGCTTGTGCCACTCCACGAACAGCGGCCGCGAGCGGCTGGATACGCCGCGCACGTGCAGCACGCGCACGCCGTTGGCGACCGCGACCGTGGCGCCGGCTTCGCGCGCGCGCCGGCACAGGTCGAGGTCCTCGGCATGCAGGCGGTAGCCAGGATCGAAGCCGCCGATGCGCGCGAACAAGGCGCGCGGCATCAGCATCAGCGCGCCGGACACCGCCTGCACGCGCTGCAAGGCCTGGCTGTCGTCGGGCGCAAGATTGAGCGCTGCGGCGGGCGCGCGCCGCAGCGCGCCGGCCAACATGCCGGCGAAGTCGGGGTCGTTGCGGCGCGCGGCGCCGTCGCGCACGCCCTCGTCGTCGACCAGATCCGCGCCCAGCAAGGCATCGCCCAGCGGCGTGGCCAGGGCGCGCAAGCGCGCCAGCGCATCGGCTTCGAGCAGGCAGTCGGGATTGACGAACGCCAGCCAGCCCGCCGGCGCGTCGCCGAGATCGTCCACGCCCTGATTGCAGCCGACCCCGAAACCGGGGTTGTCGGGGTTGTCGATGAAGCGCACGCGCGCGTCTCCGGCGGCGTGGCGCTGGACGATGTCGAGGGTGCCGTCGCTGGAATGGTTGTCGACCACGCGGATCGCGCTCACGCCCTGCGCGGCGCGCAGTCGCGTCAGGCAGTCGTCGATGGTGGCCGCGCTCTGGTAGCTGACCACGATCGCGGCGATGCCGTCGTCGGTCGCGGCGCCGGCGCGCGGGATGGAATCAGGTGAAGAGGTCACGTTGCGGATCCGGTGGGCCGACGCCGTCGAGCAGCGCCGCCAGTCGTTCGCGCGAACCGCGTAGCGGATCGCTCATCAAAAAACCCGCCAGGCGCGCATGCCAGTCCGGCCAGCGCACCGCGAGATGGTCCATGTCGCCGTCGCAGGGGCCGCCCTCGCCGCGGCGGGCGACGAAGGCGGTGTCGCACAGCGCATTGCGCCAGCCCAGGCCGGACAGGCGCAGCGACAGATCGGTCAGGGCCGCGTACCAGGAGCCGTAGCTGGCGCCGTCGAGGCCGCCCGCGCGCTTGCGCGCGCTGCCGCGCAGCAACACCGCGTGACCGACCGCGGCCGGCAGCTCGGGGTACAGGGCCGGCATGCCGGCGGCCGCGCGCGACAGCCGTTCCAGGTCGGCGGGCACCGCCTCGATCTCGCCGATGCGCGGCCAGGACGCGGCCTCGCCGGCGTTGCTCCAGGGGGTGGCGGTGGCGATCGCGCCGTCGGTGCTCAGGCAGGCCGCGAGCCGGCTGAGCCAGCCCGGCGCGGGGATCGAATCCGGCGCCAGCACCGCCACGTCGGCGTCGCCGCAGACCGCGAGTGCCTCGCCCAGGTGCGCGGCCTCGCCGATCGGGCGCTGGCGGCGGGTGTAATCGGCCTTGAGCGGGGTGCGCGCCATCCAGCGCTCGACGATGGCATAGCCGCGCGGGCCGGCCTGGGCGTCGTCGGCCAGCCAGACCCGGGTGCCCGGCGGCGTGCACGCGTCCAGCGCGGCCAGGCAGGCGTCCAGCGCGTCGTCGTCGACGCCGACCGGGACCACGACGATGGGCAGCTCGAGCATGCGCAGACGATCCGCGATCGCGCGCGGATCCGTCAAGGCGGGCGCCGGGCTCAGGGCTTGCGGCGCTTGGGCTGCAGCGGCTCCATGGCCCGGAAGCGACGGCCGTACTCGTCGGTGAGGTTGCGCACTTCCTGCGGGTTACGGACGATGGTCGGGGTCAGCAGGATGATGGTTTCCAGGCGCTCGTTGACCGAGGACTGGCGCCCGAACAGGCCGCCGATCACCGGAATCCGGCTCAGCCCCGGAAAGCCCGAGGAGCCGCGACCGAGCTGATCGCTGATCAGGCCGGCCATCAGCACCGTGTCGCCGCTCTGGATCGCGGCTTCGGTCTTGAGCTTGCGGGTGTCGATGCGGACGTTGCCGTTGCGGTCGGGGTTGCCGGTCGGGCTGCTGACCTCCTGGACGATGTCCAGGAACACCATGCCGTCCTTGCTCACGCGCGGACGCACCTTGAGAATGATGCCGGTGTCCAGGTACTGGACCTGGCTGTAGGTGTTGTCGTTGCTGGAACCGGGATTGACCGTGACCGAGGAGATCGGGATGCGGCTGCCGACGTTGAGCGTGGCTTCGGCGTTGTTGCGCACCAGCACCGAAGGCGACTGCAGCAACTGCACGTCGGTGACGGCGTCGAGCGCGCTGATCACGGCCGCGGCATTGCGGCCGAGGAAGGTCCAGCCCAGCCCGCCGGTACCGTCGGTCACCGGCTTGATGCTGCCGGCCAGAGTGCTCCAGGTGGTGCGGCCGACCGCGTCGGGCAGGCCGTTGTCGGTGACCGCTTTTTCGAAGAACCAGTTCACGCCATAGGACAGGTCGCCCTTGAGCTGCACGGTCGCGACCTGGGCCTCGATGTGCACCTGCATCGGCATCACGTCGAGCTTGTCGATCACATCTCGTATCGAACGCCAGGCGCCCGGGCTGCTGCGCACCAGCAAGGAGTTGGTCTCCTCTACGGCAGCCACGCCCACGCGCGCGCCGTCGATTTCCAGGGTGACGCTGCCGTTGCCGCTTTGGCGCGAGCCCAGCGACATCTCGCCGCCGCCACCGGTGCCGGTGCCGCCGGTGCCGCTGTCCTTGCCGCCGATGTTGGCGGTGGAACCGTTGGCGCCGTCCTGCAGCTCGACCGGATCCAGGCCCGGCATCAGCGAGGGCGAACCGCCGCCGGAATCGCCGCCGCCGCTGCGGCCGCCGCCGAACACTTCAGACAGGCGCTGGGCGAGCTCCTTGGCCTTGATGTACTTGAGCTCGTAGGTGAACAGCTGCATCTCGCCGCCGGCGCCGTCGATGCGCTCCAGCCACTGCTGGATGTCGTCGAGGTAATCGGCCTGAGTGCTGATCACCAGCACGGCGTTGGCGCCTTCCAGCGGCATGAAGCGGAACATGCCCGCGACCGGCGACTTGCTCTGCTCGCCGAACACCTTCTCCAGGTCGGCCACGACCTTGGTCGCCTTGCCCGACTGCAGCGGGAACACGCCCACCGACATGCCCGACAGCCAATCCACGTCGAAGATTTCGATGGTGTGCAGGTAGTTCTCGAGCTCGGCGCGGCTGCCGCCGACGCTGATCACGTTGCGCGCGCCGTCGACGTTGATGATCGCGTTGGGGCGCGCATAGGGCTTGAGGATCTTCTCCATCTCGGTGGCCGAGATGTAGCGCAGCGGCACGGTGCGCACTTCGAAGCCGCGCGCGGTCGAGGCCGGATTGGTGCTGGGCGCGACGTTGCCGGCCAGGGCCTGGTCGGCGGGCACGACGTTGTAGCGGCCGCCGCTGTAGACCAGGCGCGCGTTGTTCCAGCCCAGCACCATTTCCAGCAGGTTCATCGCCGCGGCCGGGCTGACCGGCTTGGGCGTGGATAGGGTCACGGTGCCCTGCACGCCGGGCGCGATCACATAGTTCTGGCCCAGCATGTCGCCGAGGATGGCCTTGACCACCGCATGCAGCGACTCGCCTTCGAAATTGAAGGTGGCCGAACCGCTGGTGGCGCCGATGCCGGGAGGCGCCTCCGCCGCCGCGCTGCGGTTGATGACCTGGCCGCTGCCGCGCCGGATCTGCGGGCGCGGGCCGCGATTGTCATCTTGCAGCGGTTGCGACGAGACGCCATCGCCGGATGAGGTGCCGGCGGTACCGGCCTTGCCGGACAGGGCCGCAGGATCGGCATCGCGCCTGACACTCGGGACCGGCCCGCTGGCGCAGCCGGCCAACAAACTGGCGATGGCGAGACCGACGATGGCGCGGGACGCGGTTGGGTTGTGACGTAGCTTCATGCGTTCACTCTCACGGCGTCTTGGCCGGGGGTTGCTGGGCTTGCTGTTGCCGCAATTGGGCGCGACGCGCCTCGATCCTTTTGCGGATGGCTTCCATCTGCGCCTGCTCGGTCATCGGTTCGCTGCCGGCAGGGCTTATGACGGTATTGCTGTTGGTAACGGGTGCGATCTGTCCGGGCGGATTGGTCGACTGCGGTGTCGGCACGGCGGTGGCGCTGCGCGCGACCGGCTGCGGTTGCGGCGGCGGAGGCGGTGCGCGCGTACCGGGCGCGTTCGGATTCGGCGGCTGCGGCGGCGGCACGGCGACCGCGGTCGGCGGCTGCCCGCCCTGGCCGTCGTACACGCGCAAGTCCATCTCGCGCCGGCCCTCGGGGCCCTCGAATACCGCCTTGCGCGGATCCAGCGCGCTCAGGCGCCAGGCCGGATGCGATTCGGGCACTTCGCCCAGCTTGACCCGCACCGACTCGCTGCCGTCGGCCGGCTGCAGGATCGCCATCTTCAGGTCCGGCGTGATCAGCACGCTGGTCAGCACGTAGTCGAAGGTGTTGGCCTGCGCGGTCTCGTCGCCCTTGCCCTGGACGAAGAACGCGCGCGGGCGGCGATCGTCCATCAGCAGGGGACGCGCCGCGATCTCGTTGTATTGGCTCAGCGGACCGATGCGCGGCTTGGCCGGCGCGCGCGACTGCGGCAAGGCCTGGACCAGGCTGCCGTCGTCGTCCAGCAACCGGGTCTGACGCCCCATGCCGGCCAGGGCCAGCAGCCAGGCCAGCACGGCCCAGCCGGCCACCGTGGCGAGCAACCAGGTACGGGGACTGGCGGCGTCAAGGCGCATCGGCGGCCCCCGGCATGGTGGCGGTCTTGGGCGCAGGCGTCGCGGCGGCGGGGCCCGGGCGCAGATAGCCGTAGAGATCGAAGCTCACGTCGACGCCGCCGTCGGACGAAGGCCGGCCGGTGCCGGGCACGAAATAGCCGCGCGCCGAAAGCAGGTTGAGGTTGCCCACGAACAGGCGCGGCGAACCGGTCTCCAGCGAATGCAGCACGGCCGCGGTCTCGCCGGTGCCGCAACGCAGGCGCACCTGCACGACCACGCGCGCGTAGCGGTCGCGGCGGCTGTTGTCGGCCAGCGGCGAGCGGTTGTCGATGCGGCAGCTGCGGTTGCCCGGGCTGGCCTGGGCGACCACGTTCTCCAGGCGCTGCACCAGCGCCGCGCTGGCCAGTTCGGCCGACGCCTCGGGCAGGAAGCCCGGCAGCCCGGCCTGTTGCTGGCGCACCTGCTGCAGGCGCTGCTGCACCTGCGGCGCCTGCTGCAACTGCATGCGTTGGCGCAGCTCGCGCTCCTTCAGGCCGTCGAGGCGTTCGTTGGCTTCCAGCATCGGCACCGTCCACCACGGGTGCACCAGCACCGCATAGGCCAAGGCGAGCGCGGCCAGCAGCAGGCCCAGCGCCACCCAACGGTCGCGTTCGATGCCCCAGACCTTGAGTTCATTGGCCACGGGCGGCCTCCGCTCGCGGCGGACCGATCTCGGCGGTCAGGGTGAAGCGGTCGCGGCCGCTGGTCGGATCCGGCTGGACCGCGCCGGTCAGCGCCGGCGAGCGCCACAGCTGCGTGCCCTGCAGGCGCGCGATCAGCGACGAGGCTTCGCGGCTGAGGCCGATCAGCAACAGGCTGTTGTCTTCGATCGCGAGTTTTTCCAGGTAGGTGCTGTCGGGCAGGCGCTTGCTGAGTTCGTCGATCAGTTCGATCGTGCTCGGGCGCTCGGCGCGGGTGCGGTCGAGGAAGGCCTGGCCTTCGATCAGCGCGATCAGCTCCTGGCGCTGCGCCGCGGCATTGCGCGCGGCGACGGCGTGGCTGGCGATGGTCCGCTCCAGCTCGTCGCCGGCGCTGCGGCGGTTGGCCAGCAGCTGCCACATGGTGGCGGCGATGGCGACCAGCGCGACCGCGGCCAGGGCCAGGTTCCAGAATCGGAACGGATCGCTGTGCCTGCGGCGCTGCGCGGGCGGCAGCAGGTTGACGGCCAGCGGCACGCCGTCGGCGCCGGCGACGTCGACGCCGGCCAGGCTGTCGGCGAGCGGACCGATCGCGGCCAGTTGCGGGTTGAGGGCCTGGCGCGGCACCGCGACCAGTTCGGCATCGAGCTGGCCGTCGGCGTCGCGGCGCGCGAGCACGCGCGCGTCGAACGCGACCGCGTCGGCGGTGAACGGAGTTTGCCGGTCGATCTCGAAACCGACCACGTCGCGCAGGCGTTCGGCCGCGGCGGCGGGCAAGGCGAGACGGCGGCGCAGGCTGCTCGCGGCCGGCAGCAGCAGCCAGCGCGGCAGATCGGCCAGGCCGGACGGCAGCAGCGGCGCCAGCGGGTCGCCGATATGGGCGACCACCGCGTTCGGCCCGGCCAGCGCGGCCAGCTCGGCGGCGGCGGGATCGGCATAGGCCGCAAGGCCGGGCAGCACGCCCAGTTCGCGCAGTTCGGCGCCGCGCTGCAAACGCAGCGACAAGGCATCGCCCTGCACTTGCAGCAGCAGACGGCCGCGGTCCATGCCCAGGGCCTGGCGCGCGCGCAGCGGCAGCCAGGCGGCGAGGTTGCGTCCCCACCACGACAGGAAACCGCCCGCGCCGGGCATCAAACGGCTGCCCAGGCGTCGCAACGGATTGTCCGTCTGCCAGCTTCCCGGCCGGCTTTCGACTTGCGAGTTCATCGTGGCGAAGCTCCCTCCTCCCAGCGCAACGGTGTATAGGCCATGCCAGGCACGGCACCGCCTCCGGCGCGCACGACTACCCGCAACACCGACTCGCGGCCATCGGAGAGCCGCGCGCGGCTGTCGATACTATAGGTGCCACTGCCTTCGCCGACGAGACCGGGCAACTGCCCGGGAACGCCGCCGCCCGGCATCGCTGTGCCATCCGGGTTGCGGCGGCCACGCTGGGCGACCACATCGGCACCGTTCAGGCCCATCGCATCCAGCACCGGTGCCGCAGCAAACGCGGGATCCGGCTGGGCGCGGCCGCTGTAGACGGTCAGGTAGGGCTCGAGCTTGGCATACAGCGCGGGCGTGAAGCCCAGGATCTGCTCGACTTCGGCCACACTTTCGAACTCCGCGTCCTTGGCGCCATAGGGCAGCCCCGCGGAGGCGTAGTCCGGGTCCTCGGCGCCGCCGGCGATCTGGGTCAGCGGGTCGGGGTCGCGCCAATCGGCGATCGCCGAGGCCAGCCGCGCCGCGTCGGCCTGCTGCTCGACGCCGCCGGCGCCCTGGATCAGCGCGGTCAGCAGCGCCGGATCGGCCTGATTGAGGTCGACCTTGCCGTTCTCGTCGATCAATTTCACTTCGACCTCGGCGCCGGCATAGGACCAGCGATACGCCGTGCCGTCCGGCCGCCACTGCAGGCGCGGATCGGTCTGGCCGACCCGGGTCAGCGCAAATTCCATGCCGGCACGCGCCGCGTTTTGCGCAACCAGGCCACGCATCAGCACGCGGCCCTGCAGGTTCTCGACCCGTGCCGACAGCGCGAACGCGCCGACCAGCGCGGTCAGCATGGCGATCAGCCACAGCACCAGCAGCAGCGCGGCGCCGCGGTCCTTGCGCTGCGCGATCGGGCCGCACGCGCTCATATCGTCCCCGGCACTACGCCGCGCGCCATGCTGGCGGCGAGCGGCAGCGACACCACCAGGGGCGGCCAGTCGCGGCCGTCGAGGTCGGTCAGGGTGACTTCGACCATCAGCGGCAGTTGCTCCACCGCCTGCCAGCGTTCCTGCCAGTCGCCGAGCTTGCCGGTCTCGTCCAGCGCGCGATAGCGGAAGCGCGCCGACTTCAGGCCCTCGACCAGCAGCTCGGGCGGACGCTGCTGTTCTTCCTCGATGGTCTGGCCGGCCAGCACCATCGACAGCGACAGCACGATGCGCGCCTGGTCGCCGTCGGATTCGATCGCGAAATCGTGCAGATAAGGACCGCCGCGACCGAGGTAGTCGGGCAGATCGGCGACGAAACGCAGACGGTCGGGTTCGCCGATGAAGCGCTGCGGCAAGGCGCTGGATTGATCGAAACCGAACGCGACCGGGCGGGTCGCGATCAGGCGCTTGCGCAGGAAACCTTCGACCGCGCGCTGACGCTCGCTGCGCTGGGCGATGGCTTCGCCGCGCGTCGCGGTCTGGGTGGCCGCCGACAGGGTCGCGAAGGCCAGCGCCACGCCCGCGGCCAACAGCACGGTCGCCAGCAGGATCTCGATCAGGGTGAAACCGGCGGCGGACCGGCGCGGCGCGCGCGTCATGGCAGCACCGCCTCGGTGCCCGGCAGCGCGCTGCGCAGGCTGCGCAACTGGAAGCGCTGCGCCGGACCGCCGTCGCCCCACTCCACCGCCAGGGTGATTTCGAACAACTGCGGGCCGTTCACGTCGACCGGCTGCTGGGTCGCGGCCACGGCGCGATCGCGCCACTGCGCTACGCCCAGGGTCCAACGGTAGCGGCCTTCCTCGAAATCGCCGCTCTGCTGGCCCGGCGTCAGCGGCTCGGCCACGCCGATCTGGTCCAGCAGCGACTGCGCGTGCAGGGCCGCGCGCCCGGCGTCGCCGGACCAGCGCACCTGCCGCGCCGCGCCCGACAGCGTGCCCAGCAACAGCGTCATCGCCAGCGCCAGCAGCGCGAAGGCGATGATGACTTCGATCAGGGTGTAGCCGCGCGCCGCGCGCCGCGCGCGCCAGCCGCCACGGCGCGGCATCGCCGCGCTCATCGCCGCGCCTCGACGCGCTTGAGCTTCACTTCGCCGGTCAACCAGGCCACGTCGATGTTCCAGCCCGCGCGCTTGGCGCTGAGCTGGATGCGGCCGCCGGTGGAGGCGCCGTCGTTGAAGAACACGATCGCGCCCTCGCCTTCGCTGGGCTGCACCTGGCGCGCGCCGATGAAGGACAGTTTCAGCGACTTCGGAATCTCGCCCGCGCGGCCGTTCGCGCCGCTCCAGGTGTGCGCGGTGGGGTCGACGGTGAAGGTCTGCTTCTGGCCGGTGGCGATCGCCTGGGTGCGGGTGTAGCGCAACTGGGCGGCCAGCTCCTTGGCGTTGCTGCGCAGTTGCATGCCGGCGATGCCGCCGGTGAACGCGAACGCGGCCAGCAAGCCGATCGCGGCGATCAGCGCGATCACCAGCAGCATTTCCAGCAGGGTGAAACCGCGCGCGGCGCGGCGCGGCGCCACGACCGCCCGCGCCGCGGCATAGCCCCGGTGGCCCCTCACGGGTGCGCAAGGGCGATGCCGCGACAGCCTCATGCGCGGCTTACTCGTACTTGACGTCGCCGTCGACGCTGGTGCCGCCGGGCTTGCCGTCCTTGCCCAGAATCACCACGTCGAAGTCGCGGCCTTCGCCGGGCGAACGGTATTCGACCGGATGGCCCCAGGGGTCCTTGAGGTCGACGTCCTTCACATAGGGGCCGAGCCAGCCGCTGGCGTCGGACGGCGCCTTGACCAGTTCGTCCAGCGAGGACGGCAGGCGGCCGGTGTCCATCTGGAAGGACTCGACCTTGCCGGCCAGGGTCTGGACCTGGGTCTTGGCGAGCTTGAACTTGGCGTTGTCGTTGGCGCCGAACACCTTGGCTCCGACCACCGTCATCACCGCGCCGATCAGCACGATCACGATGATGATTTCGATCAGGCTCATGCCGCGCTGCAGGGCGGCGGACGGGCGACGCAGGGAACGGGGATTTCGCATTTCGTTCATCCGTAGGTGGTTGGGTACACAGAAGAGGCGGTCCCGCTGCCCCCGGGCTCCGATTCGACCGCCGCACGCCGGAACGGTTCCGGGGCGGCGCGGTCCAGCTCGATTCTGTGCCGCGATCCCGACGCCGGAACAGCCGCGCGGGAAGCGGTACAGCTTGCGTTCAAAACGGCGGAATCGCGCCGATCCGGACCGCCAGGCGCGAGCCTGAACGGGGAACTCCGTCGCAATTCCGCCGCCCCGCGTTCAGCCGATCGCATTGGTCAGATCGTACAGCGGGGTCAGCACGGCCAGCACCACGGTGCCGACCACGCCGGCCAGGACCACGGTGATCACCGGCACCATCGCCGCCAGCATGCGGTCCAGGGCCAGGCTGGTTTCGTGCTCGAAGGTCTCGGCGGTCTTGACCAGCATGGTGTCCAGCGCGCCCGACTCCTCGCCGACCTGGATCATCTGCAGGGCCAGGCGCGGGAAGCGCTTGCCCTTGCCCAGGGCGGTCGACAGGGCGACGCCGTTCTTGACCTCTTCGGCCGCGGCTTCGACGTCGGCGGCGAGCACCCGGTTGTCCATCACGTTGCGGCCGATGCCCAGCGCCGTCATCAGCGGCACGCCGTTGCGCACCAGGGTGCCCAGGGTGCGCGCCAGGCGCGCGGTCTCGATCTTGGCGACCAGGGCGCCGGCGAATTTGCGCTTGAGCAGCCAGCCGTCCAGCGCCTCGCGGAACACCGGATCGCGGCGCTTGCGGTCGAACCACCACACCGCCACCGCCGGCGCGGCCACCAGCAGGAACCACCAATCGCGCACGAACAGACCGACGCTGAGCACGATCTTGGTGAAGAACGGCAGCGGCGCGTCCAGGCTTTCGTACATCACCGCGAACTGCGGCACCACATAGCCGAGCAGGAACAACAGGCTGGCGCCGACCATCACCACCAGGATCGCCGGATAGATCAGGGCATTGATCACCCGCCCCTGCAGGGCGCGGCTGCGCTCCAGGTAGTCGGCCAGGCGCGCCAGGGTCTCGTGCATGCTGCCGCCGGCCTCGCCCGCGCGCACCATGTTGATGTACAGGCGCGAGAAGGTGCCGTGCTGGCGCTCCAGCGCCGTCGACAGCGAGGCGCCGCCGCGCACCGCATCGCGCACGTCGGTGACGGTGCGCTTGGCCGCTTCGTCCTCGGGCAATTCCAGCAGGATGGTCAGCGCGCGATCCAGCGGCTGGCCGGCGCCCAGCAGGGTCGCCAGTTGCTGGGTGAACTGGACCAGGCGCGCGCCCGCGAACGGCTTGGGCTTGAACAGCCCCTTCCACACCGATGCGCCGCTGGACTCGCTGGCGAGCTTGGCCTCGACCGGCAGATGGCCCTGCTCCTGCAGGCGCTGCACGACCTCGGCATTGGTCGCCGCCTCCATCTGGCCGTCGAGCATTTCGCCGCGGGCGTTGAGCGCTTTGTAGTGGTACAGGGGCATCGGCGGCGGCGGCTCAGTCGCAGGCCATGCGGCCGGCCGGCACCACGCGCGGGTTGCCCAGCGCGAAGGCGCGGATCGGCCGCGACCACATCTCGAAACTGGAAATGCCCGGCGTCACCGCGCATGAACTGGTGTATTCGAAACGCTCGCCGTCGGAGGAGATGTAGAGGTCGAACTTGAGCGCGACCGCCAGGTCGTGACGGATGGTCAGCATGGTCTCGCCGCCGTCGGCGCTGCCGCTGGCGGTGACGTTGGCCTGGGCGGCGTCGCTCACCGCCGTGCCGCTGGCCTTGCCGTCGGCGACCTCGACTTTCAGGGTCAGCGGCGGCTGGCCCTTGCCGACCGCGAAGCCGGCCGGCAGCGCGTCCTTGCCCAGCGATTTGGCCGCCGGCTTGCCCGCCGCCTGCGCGGCGCCGCCCAGCGTCAGCGCGGCCGCCAGCAGGCACAGGCCCGATATCCTTACCGTTGCGTTGTTCATGCGCCTTCCCCTGTGGTGGTGGCGCGCGGCCCCGACGCGGTCACGCGTCCTCGGTCACGCGCAGTACTTCTTCGATCGTGGTCTGTCCGGCCAGGGCCTTCTCGATGCCGTCCTCGTACATGGTGCGCATGCCGGCCTCGCGCGCGATCTGCTCGATCTCGCCCATGCCGGCGTGGCGCATCACCGCGCGCCGCAGTTCGTCGTTCATGACCAGGAACTCCATGATCGTGGTGCGGCCGTGGTAACCGGTCGGCGCCAGCGCGGAGCCGCGCGGCCGGTACAGGTAGACCTCGCCGTGCGGCTGGTAGCGGCGCAGGTTGAACTTCTCGATCTCCTCCGGCGAGGCCGGGTATTTCTCGGCGTGGGTCGGCTCCAGGCGGCGCACCAGGCGCTGGGCCAGGATGCCGTTGATGGTCGAGGTCAGCAGATAGTCCTCGACGCCCATGTCGAGCAGGCGGGTGATGCCGCCGGCGGCGTTGTTGGTGTGCAGCGTGCTCAAGACCAAGTGGCCGGTGAGCGCGGACTGGATCGCGATGCGCGCGGTCTCCAGGTCGCGCATTTCGCCGATCATGATGATGTCCGGGTCCTGGCGCACGATCGAACGCAGCGCATGGGCGAAATCCAGGCCGATCTGCGGCTTGGCCTGGATCTGGTTGATGCCCTCGATCTGGTATTCGACCGGGTCTTCGACCGTGATGATCTTGACGTCGCTGGTGTTGAGCTTGCTCAGCGCCGTGTACAGCGTGGTGGTCTTGCCCGAACCGGTCGGGCCGGTCACCAGCAGGATCCCGTGCGGCTGGTCCAGCACCTTCTGGAATTGCGGCAGGAAGTTGTCGGTGAAGCCCAGCTTGTGGAAGTCGAACACCACGGTTTCGCGGTCCAGCAGTCGCATCACCACCGACTCGCCGTGCGCGGTCGGCACCGTGCTCACGCGCAGGTCGAGCTCCTTGCCCTGCACGCGCAGCATGATGCGGCCGTCCTGCGGCAGGCGGCGCTCGGCGATGTTGAGCTTGGCCATGATCTTGATGCGGCTGATCACCGCCGCGGTCAGGTTGGCCGGCGGGCTCTCGCCCTCGGCCAGCACGCCGTCGACGCGGTAACGCACCTTCAGGCGGTTCTCGAAGGGCTCGATGTGGATGTCGGATGCGCGCAGTTCGACCGCGCGCTGGATCACCAGGTTCACCAGCCGGATCACCGGCGCCTCGGAGGCGAGGTCGCGCAGGTGCTCGACGTCGTCCAGGTCGCCGCTGCCCTCGCCCTCGGCGGTCTCGACGATCGCGCCCATCGCGCTGCGGCCCTGGCCGTGCCAGCGCTCGATCAGGTCGCCGATCTCCGAGCGCAGCGCCACGTAGGGGCGGATGTCGCGCTGGGTGGCCAGGCGCAGCGCGTCCAGGGTGTAGACGTCCTGCGGGTCGGCCATCAGCACCTCGACCGCCTGCTCGGTCTCGCGGACCGGGCAAACCGCGAACTGCTTCATGAATTTGGGCGTCAGGGCGACACCTTCCGGAGGTAATTCCGGTGCGTCCTTGACGCTGACCAGGGGCAGCCCCAGCACCGCGGCCACGGTTTCGGCGTGGTCGCGCTCGGAGACCAGACCCAGCCGGGCCAGCAGCGCCAACAGGCTGCCGCCGGTTTCCTCCTGCAAACGGCGCGCCCGCGCCAGGTCCGGCTCCTTGAGCCGGCCCTTGGCCAGCAGGGCCTCGACGATGGCCGCGTCGACCGCGGCCTGCGGGCCTCCGGCCCCGGCCTCGGCGGCGGACGGCCCGGGTTCCGGAGCCCCGGGCGACCCCATATTGGTGGCTACTGCGTTCACGTCACCCTCCTGCGCGTGAACCCGGACTTTAGCAGTTTCGGTTGGCATTCCAACGCAGTAGCAAAGCGGGGTCGCGTGCCGATGCCGGACCCCGCTCGGCATATCCAGCGAAAACGTTGCGCACTACGGGACGTCGACTTTTGAACGCGCGGAATAGTAGTCGTAGCCGAACTCGGCCCACCGGATGGCGTGGGGGATCTGCCGGAAATTACGGGAACCGTCTCCGAACACGCCCTGGCCCGTGTTCCACGTTCTTATCGCCGCATTCATTTGAGCTTTCGAGTAGCCGCCAGCGTTCCAAGCCATGCCTTGCATCATGTAATTGATACTGGCGCCCAAATGACGGCCTCCATACCCCCCAGGCATCCCGGAAACACTGAACATGTGCGGCGCCCATACATTGTTCATGAATATGCTGTCGCCCACTGGACCACTGATCAAATGCATGAACCTCGGCGTCGACATCTCGCCATACGAACCGTATTTCTCCTGAAACTTCGCCACTTCGATCATGGTCCAGCTGGCAAGCACGCCTAGCTGGCCGGCATCCAGCGGTGCATCCTGATTGGGATTTTTCGTTATGGCTTCCGTGATCTGCTTGGCGACCGACTCCGCCGCCGCCTTCCTATTCTCACTACTAATGACCGCCTCTGCCCCCGAGTTAAGCGCCGAGACCAGCGTGGGATGCGCGCTCATGGATGTCCAGTCGGTGCGCTCCTCCGCGTCACGGCCATCCGGATCAAAGAACGAATACGGATTGTTATGCACATAAGCGTAACGGTTGAATTGCTCGGGGCCGTTCTCATATGCCGTTACCGGATCGACGCTTAGGAACCGCCCCACGTTCTGATCGTAGTAGCGCTGCTGCATGTAAGTCAGCCCGGTCGCGCCGTCCATCACATGACCCGTATAGCCCACGCCGTTGTAGTTCGGCTTGTTGATCGCGCCGCCATACGGCTCCCATTGGGTGCGATCGACCACAGTACCGGCTGGGTCGGTCACCGCGATCGGGCTGCCCAGCGCGTCGGTGTGCTGGTACTTCAGCTGGCCGACGCCCGTCGCGCGGCTCCATTCCACCGTCGCCAGCAAGCTGCCAGCCAGATAGATATGCGGCACGTTGAGTTCGGGATGGCTATCGTTCTGAGCTTCGCCGTCATGGTGCTCCTCGCGGTACAACACCTGTCCGTCGAGGCCGTAGAACGACAGGGTGGAAGTAGTGTCCGGGCGGCCGGTGACCGAGACGCGGCGTCCATGGGCGTCGTAGCGGTAGGTCTCCTTGCCGACGACCTTGCGTAGGCGATTGCCGAAGTCGAAGTCGTACTCCTGCCCGTTCTTGTTCTTCAAATTGCCTTGATCGTCGTAGCCCAGACCCAGTGTGGTGGCGCCCGCATCATTGCGGAAGTTGGTCACGCGGTTCTTGTCGTCGTACCAGTAGTAGTCCGTGGCCGTGGTCGCACCGTTGAAGTTGCTCTTGTACCGGATGTTGTCCAGGGCGTCGTAGCCAAAGCCGCGAACCGTCAACCAATGCAGATGGGCCTGCACCAGGCGATCGCGGTTGTCATAGAGCATGTCGCGATTGCCGCTGTACACCCCATTCACCGCATTGACGTCGCGAATCGCCGTGGTGTTGCCGTTGCCGTCGTAGGCGTAGCTCTGATCGAACACGCCGGTATCGGTCACGCGCGCAGGCAACAGCCGCTCGTTCTGGGCCATCGAGTGGACGACGCCGTTGCCGTAGACGAAGCGTTTGATCGCGCCATTAGGGTAGTAGCTGATGCTGCCGGCCAGCGTGCCCCAGTTGGACCCCACCGACGTGGCCTGACCCAGCGCGTTGTTGACGTAGGTGATCGGCTGACCGTCCGGAATGACCACGCGATTGCGGTTGCCGTAGCTGTCGTAGCCATAGCTGGCTGACCAGCTGTACCAGCCCGGCTGCGTCATCGTTTCGGACGTGGGCAAACGGCGCTTATTGTAGGCATAGCTGTTAACCACCGCGCCCTGGCCGGCGCCGTCGTTCCGGGTGGTCACCTCGCGCGCCAGACCGTCCGGCGTATAGGCCAAGACCTGGTCGCCGCGACCATCGGGGAAGGCCAGCGTGGCAAGGCGGTTACGGCTATCGTAGCTTCGCGCCACCTTGCGGCCGGACTGTTCGGCCTCGGCCAGATTGCAGTTGTTCGGGTCCGGCAGATTCAAGCCGGCCGCCGACCAGGCCAGATTACCGGCCTCGTCGTAGGTCATGACCGTGGCACCGGTCTCCGGCTCGATAATCTTGCACAGCTGCTGGTACTGGTCGTAGACGTATTGGCGCGTCAATCCAGTGGGGCCAGAGGCCGGCGGCGAAACGGTCACGTTGGCGGCGACCGAACGCGCAGACAAGCCACGATTGTCGTAGGCGATCGCGTGCACTGTGTGCGGACCGACGCTCGCGCCCGACCACGTATATTCGTAGGGCGCAGCGTTGTCGGTATTGACCAGCTGGTTGTCGGCGTAGAACTCCACCCGGTTGACTCCGTCCACGTCGGACGCGGTCGCTCGCAGCAGGAAGCTGGCTGGAATACCCGCCTGGGTACCGCTGGCAGGGCTGGTCAGGGCGATGCTGGGCGGGCCGTTTCCGATGATCCACATGGCCGCCGAGTCGGTGTGGTAGCCACGGGTGTCGAACGCGCGCGCGACTAAGCTGTGACCGCCCTCGATGCCGGTCCAATGCAGCTCATAAGGCGCGCTGATGTCTTCGCCCATCTTGACGCCGTCGATCAAGAACTCGACGCGCTGCACGCCATCGTCCGGATCAGAAGCATAGGCCGTGAACGCGATCGGAGTGCCGGTCTGGTAGACGTAGTTGTTGCCCGGACCGGTCAGATTGACCGCGGGGGAGCTGTTGTTGGTCGGTACCGCAGCTACGTCCACGGTAGCCAAGGTCAGATCGCCGCTCTTCAGGTGGAAGCGCAGCCCCCGGCTGTCTATGCCCCCGTTAGCCGAGCCATTCTGCCCGCTGGCCCAACGGGTCATGATGCTGCCGTCCGGCAGCGAGTACCAGACCTCGGCATTAGCCGCGTTCGAGCTCCAGTTGATCGTGGTGTAGCAGGCGTTGCCGCCCCAGGGAATGGTGCAGGTCTGCGGCGACGCCGTGATCGACCCGCCGAGCACGTTGAAGGCGCGCCCGGCGTTGACCGGGTCGATCCAGCGGCGGTCGCACATCTCGAACGAAGCGTCGATGAAATACCGTCCCGGCGGCAAGTTATTGAGCACCTGACCGTTGGTGACGGAGGTATCCAATCCCGGGCCCGTGACGAAGATGTTGATCGGGCCGCAGCCCGACGTCGCGTTCAACAGCACCTTGACGTTGGCCGGCGCGGCGAAGTTCATCTCCGGCGCGGCCGGGTAGCTGAAGCTCAGCGTGGGCCCAGCGCCGGCGGCAGCCAGGCCTGGTATCAGGGCCACCAGCAGGCACAGCAGCAGTTCCATCGGACTACGGGCGGGCGTCTTCGCCAGCGCCTGCTCCGTCACATCGCGAATCTTATCCATAACCGACCTGTAGGCCGTCCGGCCCTTTGTCCTATGCGTCCACGACGCGCCATCGCGTATCGCGGTCCCCTGATCGAAACGCCGGATCAACTGCCCGGGCCGCGCACGATCTGCTTGGTGTTGCCCAGCACGTCGCGAACGATGGTGGTGCGGGCTTTGTCAGCCGTATCCACCGCGGCGTCGATCACCGCCGGCTGCTCGTAGCTGGGTTGCCCATAGACCTGGAAGCTTTCGATGGCCTTGATACCGCGCGCGTCGGTCGTCATGCGCCGAAAGCCGGTCAGATAGTCGACGCGGCTGGTCAGCGGTCCCTGCTCCGAGTCCTGCACGGTGCTGGTCGGCCGGCCCAACGCATCGAAACTGCTGCGCGTGCCCTTCAACGACGCGTCATCGAAGTTGATCCATCCGTCGACGTGAGGATTGCGCGGATATGATGCGAAAACGGCACGCCCCTCCTCGTCGTAACGCTTGGCGTTCCAACGCGCCGTACCCGCCACATCGGCCGCATCGTGTTCGCTCTCGGCCACCGGACGCCACAAGGCATCGAAGTAGCTGGCCTTGACGTGATTGCCGGTGGTCACGGTTTGGCGCCAGTGCCCCGCGCCCAGGCCGTATTCGGCGTTACCGACCTGCTCGAACATCACGGTCGTCGCGTTCCATGCCACCTCGTCTCCGGCGGGCGGCGTGATACGGGTGATTCGACCCATCGCGTCGTAACCGTAGCCGGTGGCGTAACCATTCTCATCGGCCAACGAAGTCAACCAGCCGTTGCCGTCCACGGAGGCGAGCTTGCGGGTACCGTCCTGGAAGCTCACCGTTTGCGGCGAACCCCGCTTCCAGTCCGCCACCGAGGTGGTCAGGTTGCGGCCATCGGTCACGCTGGCCAGGGTACCGTCGGGGTGATAGCCCAGGGCCTGTTGCAACTTTTCGTAGGCGTAGTGGCGCAGCGGTAGCGCGCTGGCCGCGTGGTAGTCGGTGCGAGAGACTATGGCGCCGGTATTGGCGTTGGTCTGCTTGGCGACCTGGCCGATCACCCACAGCGTCTTGTCGTTGTAGTAGTCGGTCAGATCCGTACGGGTATAGCCCAAGGTATTCGACTGGCCGACGCGGGTAGCCTGCGCAAACTCGTCGAATGTTTCATTCGCCGTGTCGAAACGCACCCCGTCCTGCTGAATGGAACCGGCGATCTGCGGCCGCTGGCGCTCGGACGAGAACGAGTCCAGGCGAATCTGCGGACTCTGGCCCATACGATCGGCAAAGGCCTGTTGCGGCGCGGCGGCGTTGCTCAAATAGGTGGTGGTGGCGCTGCGCAGTAACGTGCTGCCCGAATAGGTCTCCACCTGCAGCAACTGGCCCTCGTTCTCGTTGAACACCACGCCGTAGGTGTTGACCGTGCGCTGGCCGCCTGGGCTGGTAACGGTGGTGGTCTTGGTAGCGGCGCAGTTCGCGCAGGTACCCTCCCAGCTGCCGATGGGCGTGGTGTAGTCGTAGATCCAGGTGTATCCCGGCAGGCCCGGTCCTGTCACGGTCTTGCTGCGCACGGCCAGCACGTCGAATCGCGCGGGCACCATCGCGGTGTAGGCGTCCTCGGTCGGCTGGTAGTCCGGCTCCGGTCGCGCGCTCATGTCCGGAGGCGCCATGCAATCCAATGGCACGTGCTGACGACCGTGGCGGATAGTCTGGAAGACGAACTCGCCGCGCGCGCCCGAGGGGTGAACGATGGACGCGCTGCGGGTCAGCGGCACCAACGCGCGCATCCAACTGCAGTTCAAGGCCTTGTCCTGTAGGCGGGTCTGGCCGCCGGGAATCTGCGGCTCGGGCTCGTTGCTGTAATAGGGGTTGCCCCACAGCGCGTGGAAATCGATGCTCCAGCTGCTGTTGTCCGGCAGCGTCACCGACGTCAGCTGCGAATAGGCCGAGTACCCGTAGCGCCATTCGCGACCGGTGTTGGTGGCCACTTTGGCCACGCGGTCGTAGCCGTTGAGATTTTCCCAGGTAAACGACAATTGGCGGCCGTCGCTGGAAGTGATGGACTGCAGCTGCGCTCCGCTCCACTGATAGGCGACCCAGTTTCCGAAGCGGTCTTCGATGCGGGTCGGATACAAGCGAATCTCGTCGCGCGGGACCGGGCGCTGCAGCACCGTGCCGTCAGCGGTGACCGGCTTGAGCAGGTCGTCGGACGCACGCGCGACCATCCAGTCGAAGCGGTAGCGGGTGCCGTCGGGCGAACGCGCCAGGAAGCCTTCGCCGGCCTGGCCGCTCTGCAGGCTGGACAGACAGGACAGGTGCCAGTGCTTGTTGGTCACCCAGGGATAACTGCCGCCGTCGGTGGGGCGCGGCCGGGTTTCGGCGGTGGCCAGCAGCAGTTCCTGGTCGCCGCCGGGCACCACCATGCGGTAGCCGCTCCAGTACTCCCAGGGCTGCACCGCTGGCGCGCGGATCGGCGTGTCGCTTTGGATCTTCACCGTCGGCGGGCGTGCCGTCTCCAGGCTGGTCGGCGAGGAGCAACGATTGGCAGTCGCGGTGGTCGCTGCCGCGCCCAATACCCAGCCTTCCGCGCGGCTGAATGTGCCGCTGATGTAGGGCACGTCCCAATCCCAATCGCCGAACGGGCGATTGCGCGCGTCGGTCGCGTGGGCGAAGCGCCGGCCCAGCGCGACCGGAATCGGGAAGTTGCCGGGGATCGACACATCCGTGGTCGCGAAGCTCGTCGCGCCGGTGTAGAGATTCACCGAATCGCCGAACAAGGTCGGCCCTTCGGATTTGATGGTCTGCGCCGACTTGATGAGCTTGTCGTATTCCTCCCACGGCGCCCTCTGCGCGTAAACCGCGCACGACGTAAGCGTGAGCAATGCACCGATCAGATATCGCACGGTCTTCCCCTCGACCCGGGGCCGATGGCCCGCTGTGAGACCGGTCGTGATCGCCCGGTCGTAGTGGATGCATTGTCGGCCCGAAGAATGCGCGGATGCGTTCGCTTCGGCGCAGTGCGCGCACGCTTGATCGCACGAGCGATTCCTCGAGAAATCGAGACCTCGCGATCGGTTCGCGGCGAAAGTGTGAGCGGCTATGCATGCCAAGCACGGCTCGGCGCAGCGCGGGCACGGCTTGGCGCAGGCCACGCCGCGGCATCGTCTGATCGGAAGCAATCGTTGCCGCTACTCGCAACGTGCGCAGTCGAATGCCCGCATGAGAAGGGCATCTAGCAGGAGAACCCGCCCGAGCGACGGTCAAAAAAAAGGGCGCCCTTTCGGACGCCCTTCTCATGCATCGCAGCTTACCGCCAGCGCTTACCCCACCCACACCCGCGCATTGCGGAACATGCGCAGCCACGGCGAGTCGCCGGTCCAGTCGCGCGGCGCCCAGCTCAGATTGGCGCTGCGCAGGGTGCGCTCGGGGTGCGGCATCAGGATGGTGGCGCGGCCGTCGCGCGAGGTCAGGCCGGCGATGCCGTCGGGCGAGCCGTTGGGGTTGAGCGGATAACGCTCGGCGACACGGCCTTCGCCGTCGATATAGCGCAGCGAAATGTCGGCGGCGCTCTGATCGAGATTGCTGTCGAAACTCGCGCGGCCTTCGCCGTGCGCCACCGACACCGGGATGCGCGAGCCGGCCATGCCGCGGAAGAACAGCGACGGCGACTCGGCGACTTCGAGCAGGCCCAGGCGCGCTTCGAACTGTTCGCTGCGGTTACGCAGGAAACGCGGCCAATGCTCGGCGCCGGGGATGATGGGCTTGAGCTGGGCCAGCATCTGGCAGCCGTTGCACACGCCCAGCGAGAAGCTGTCCTCGCGCGCGAAGAAGGCGGCGAAGGCGTCGCGCAGGGCGCTGCGTTCGAGCACGCTAGTGGCCCAGCCGCGGCCGGCGCCGAGCACGTCGCCGTAGCTGAAACCGCCGCAGGCGGCGAAGCCCTTGTAGTCCTGCAGCGAGACGCCGCCGGCGATCAGGTCGCTCATGTGCACGTCGAAGGCTTCGAAGCCGGCGCGGTCGAACGCCGCGGCCATCTCGATCTGGCCGTTGACGCCCTGCTCGCGCAGGATCGCGACCTTGGGACGCGCGCCGAGGTTCACGAACGGCGCGGCGACGTCGTCCGCCGGATCGAACGTTAGCTTGGGCTTCAGGCCCGGAGCGGCGAAGTCGCGCGCGATCGCACGCTCCTCGTCGGCGCAATCGGGGTTGTCGCGCAGCTTCTGCATGGCGTGGCTGACCGACCACCAGGCATCGAACAGTTCGTCCCAACGCCATTCGGCCAGGGTCGCGCCGTCCTCGCGCACGCGGATCGCGGGCGCGGCGGCCGCACCTTCGACCCGGCTCAGCACCGGCTTGGCGATGCGTTGCGCGCAGTCGATCAGGCCGTGGCGCGCGACCAGGTCGGCGAACTCGGCGCGGTCCTCGTCGGCGATCTGCACGATCGCGCCGAGTTCTTCGTTGAACAGGGTGCGGAAGGGGTCCTCGCCCCAGCCGTCCAGGCTGATGTCCAGGCCCAGGCGCGAGCAGAACGCCATCTCGCACAGCGTGGCGAAGGCGCCGCCGTCGCTGCGGTCGTGGTAGGCCAGCAGCAGGCCGGCTTCGCGCGCGTCGCGGATCAGTTCGAAGAAATCGCGCAGGCGCTGCGGGTGATCCAGATCGGGCACGCCCAGGTCGTCGCGGTCGCCGTCGGCCGACTGTGCGGAGAATGCCGGCAGACCGCCTGCGTCGGCCGCGCCGGTCGCCTGCGGATGGCACTGCGCCAGCACCGAGCCGCCCAGACGCTGCTTGCCGGCGCCCAGGCCGATCAGCCACAGCTCGCTGTCGGGCTCGCGGGCGAGCAAGGGAGTGAGCTGCCGGCGCACGTCGACCACCGGCGCGAACGCGCTGACGATCAGCGACACCGGCGACACCGACTTGTGGGCGACGCCGTCGGCCTGCCACTGCGCCTGCATCGACAGCGAGTCCTTGCCGACCGGGATGCTCAGTTCGAGTTCCGGACACAGCTCCAGGCCCACCGCCTTGACCGCGTCGAACAGCAGCGCGTCTTCGCCCGGATGCCCGGCCGCGGCCATCCAGTTCGCCGACAGCTTGATCCGGTTCAGGGATTCCACCGGCGCGGCGCACAGATTGGTGATGGCCTCGCCCACGGCCATGCGCGCGGCGGCGCCGGCATCGAGCAGCGCCAGCGGCGTGCGCTCGCCGATCGCCATCGCTTCGCCGACGTAGCCTTCGAAGCCCGACAGGGTGATCGCGCAATCGGCCAGCGGCAGCTGCCAAGGGCCGATCATCTGATCGCGCGCGGTCAGGCCGCCGACGCTGCGATCGCCGATGGTGACCAGGAATTGCTTGGAGGCGACGGTCGGATGCGCGAGCACGCGCAGCGCCGCCTGATGCAGGTCCAGGCCGCTCCAGTTCAGCGCCGGCCACGGCGCGGCCGGCGGCCGGCGGGTGTCGCGGTGCATCTTCGGCGGCTTGCCGAACAGCAGGTCCATCGGCAGATCGATGGGCCACTGCGCCTCGGTTTCGGCGTTGGCGCCGTAGACCGTCTCGACCGTCGCGCCGTAACCCACCACCAGGCGCTCTTCCGCGGTCGCGTAACCGACCACCGCGAACGGGCAGCGTTCGCGTTCGCAGATCGCGGCGAAATCTTCGACGCGGTCGGCCGGCAGGCCGAGCACGTAGCGTTCCTGCGATTCGTTGCACCACAGCTGCATCGGCGACAGCGAGGGGTCGTCGCTGGGCACGCGCGCCAGATCGATCACGCCGCCCAGGCCGGAGTCGTGCAGCAGTTCCGGGATCGCGTTGGACAGGCCGCCGGCGCCGACGTCGTGGGCGCTGTCGATCGGATTGTCCGCGCCCAGCGCGACGCAGCGGTCGATCACTTCCTGGCAGCGACGCTCCATTTCCGGGTTGTCGCGCTGGACGCTGGCGAAATCCAGGTCCTCGGCGCTGTCGCCGGAGGCGACCGAACTGGCGGCGCCGCCGCCCAGGCCGATCAGCATCGCCGGGCCGCCGAGCACGATCACGGCGTGGCCGGGCTTGAGGCCGAGCTTGGCGACCTGGACGCGGTCGATCGCGCCGAGACCGCCGGCGAGCATGATCGGCTTGTCGTAGGCGCGCGCATGCGCGCCCTCGGCAAGCTCGAAGCTGCGGAAGTAGCCGACCAGGTTGGGGCGGCCGAACTCGTTGTTGAACGCGGCCGCGCCGATCGGGCCGTCGAGCATGATCTCCAGCGCCGGCGCCATGCGCGGATTCAGCGCGCGCTCGCCCTCCCAGGGCTGCGGCAGGGTCGGAATGCGCAGGTGCGAGACGCTGAAACCGCACAGACCGGCCTTGGGACGGCCGCCGCGGCCGGTCGCGCCTTCGTCGCGGATCTCGCCGCCGTTGCCGGTGCTGGCGCCCGGGAACGGCGCGATCGCGGTCGGGTGGTTATGCGTTTCGACCTTGATGCAGAACGCCGACGGCGTTTCCGCCTCGGCCGCATAGGCCTGGCTGCCCGGCTGCGGGCGGAAGCGCCGGCTCGGATAGCCCTCGACCACGGCCGCGTTGTCGCTGTACGCCGACAGGGTGTTTTCCGGCGTCTGCGCGTGGGTGTGCTTGATCATCTTGAACAGCGAGCTGGTCTGCTCGCGGCCGTCGATGGTCCAGGAGGCGTTGAAGATCTTGTGCCGGCAGTGCTCGGAGTTGGCCTGCGCGAACATCATCAGCTCGACGTCGGACGGCGTGCGGCCGAGCGCGGCGTAGCGCTCGCGCAGGTAGGCGATCTCGTCCTCCGCCAGGGCCAGGCCGAGACGCAGGTTGGCGTTCTCCAGCCCGTCCAGGCCGATGCGCTCCAGCTCGCCGCGCTCCGGCACCGCGAACAGCGCCGCCGCGTCGTCGCGCGCTTCCAGCAGCGACTGCGTCATCGGATCGTGCAGGGCCTTGGCCAACGCGCCCTGGGTGGGGGCATCGGCCGGCCAGCCGGCGAGGTCGTAGCGGGTACCGCGCTCCACGCGCGCGACCGGCTGCCCGGCGCCACGCAGCAGCTCGGTGGCCTTACTGGCCCAGGGCGACAGGGTGCCCAGGCGCGGGGTGACATAGCGCGAGACCGCGCCTTCCGCGCGCGCGGCGGCGTCCGGTTCGGCCTGCAGGATGCGGCGCAGGGTTTCGCCATCCGGCTGCGCGCCAGCGTCGGGCCGGACCCAATACACGGGCCAGGCGTCGATCAGGCGGACTTCGGGGTGGATGGCTTGCAGGCGGGCTTGGAGCCGTTCGCGGCGGAACGGAGACAGGGCCGAAAGGCCCTCGAGGACGATCATGTCCGGGGAACCGTGCAACGTCGGGCCCGGTATTGTATCCAAGCGCCCGCACCCGCGCCGTTTTCCTTGCCGCGAATGCGATCCGGCCGGCCCGGCGGCCCCGCCGGGACCCAGAAACGACGATGCCGCCTCGCGGCGGCATCGTTTTGCGGCGCCCGGCCGCTGGGCCGGGGCGGCGGGCTCAGGCCCCGCCGGCCGTGGTCGCAGCCGGCACGGCGTCCACCGGGCCGTTCGCGGCCGGCTTGACGCTGCCGTCGGCGGCCAGCTTGTCCAGGGTTTCGCGCAGCGCCGCCGGCGGCACGTAGCCGCCCAGCTGGGTGCCGTCGGCCGCCAGGATCATCGGGGTGCCGGTCAGGCCCACGCGCTGGCCCACGTCGTACTGCTGGTTGATGCTGTTCCTGCAGTTCTTGTTCGGCACCGAATGATCGCTCTTGGCGTCGGTCAGGGCCTTGCGGCGATCCGGCGCGCACCACACCGACACCATTTTGTTGTAGTCCTGGCTGCCGATGCCGGCGCGCGGGAAGGCCAGGTACTCGATCGCGATGCCTTGGCGGTTGTACTCGGCGATCTCGCTGTGCAGCTTGCGGCAGTAGCCGCACTCGACGTCGGTGAACACCGACACCGTGTACTTCGGATTGGCCGGCGCGAACACGATGCGCTCGCTGGCCGGGATCGCCTTCAAAGCCTCTTTGCGCATGCCGGCCAAGGCCACTTCGCTGAGGTTCTTCTTGGCGGTGGTGTCGAACAGCGCGCCGCCGGAGCCCGGCAGGAACAGGTAGCGGCCGTCGTCGCTGACGTAGACCACCTGGCCGGCGACGATCGCCTCGCGGAAGCCCGGGATCGGCGCGGCGCCGACGCGCTCGACGGTGACGCGCGAATTGAGCACGCGGATCGCCTCGATCGCGCGCGCGTCCGGCGTGCCGGCGGCGGCCTTGGCCGCGGCGGGCTTGGCGCTGGCGGCGGCCGCGGCCGGAGCGGTATCGGCGGCGGGCTTGGGAGCCTCGGCGCAGGCCGACAGGCTGAGCGCTCCGAGCACGGCGAATAGGGCGTACTTCATCGATCGGGTCCTTGGCTGGTTCACCGGGCGTTGGACCGCGCGGAGAAGGTGTGGTTCAACGATTGTCGCACGGGGCGCGCGCCGGGGTCGGTGGCCGGCCCCGGCCCCGGCGGCGCTAGCGCGACGGGGTTGGCGTTTTGGGGAACTTGGGAAGACGGGGAATTGGGGGGAAAGCGGCCTTTGGCCGGGGAATGCCGGCGGGCTGTATGGCGAGCCGGCCCGACGCAGCGAGCCGGGCCTTCGCCAAAGGCGCGAGCCAGTGGAGCGCTTGGGAGGCGATGCTGGGGCTCGGAGTGGCCCCCGGCCTGGCGCAGCGCGCCAGGCGTTCGGCCAAGGCGCGCGGCAGTGGTGCGCTTGGGTGTGGCGATGCTGGGGCTCGGAGTGGCTCCCCCGGCCTGGCGCAGCGCGCCAGGCGTTCGGCCAAGGCGCGCGGCAGTGCCGCGCAAGCGCCTTGGCCTCACCCCCTAGGATGATGCTTGGCGTGGAGTTGCTTGAGCTGCTCGCGCGCCACCAGGGTGTAGATCTGCGTGGTCGACAGCGAGCTGTGGCCCAGCAGCATTTGCAGGGCGCGCAGGTCGGCGCCGTGGTTGAGCAGGTGGGTGGCGAAGCTGTGGCGCAGGCCATGCGGGCTGATCCTGGCCGGATCGATGCCTGCGACCGCGGCGTAGCGTTTCACCAGCAGCCAGAACTGCTGCCGGGTCGGCGCGCCCTCCTCGCCCGCGCCGCCCACGAACAGAGCCTTCAAGGCCTGCTTGCCGGCCAGCACCGGGCGCGCCTGGGCGAGATAGCGCTCCAGCCAGTGCTGGGCCTCCTCGCCCAACGGCACCAAGCGCTCTTTGCCGCCCTTGCCGGTCACGCGCAGCACGCCCTGGCGCAGGTTGACCGCGGTCGCGACCAGGTTAACCAGCTCGCTCACGCGCAGGCCGGCGGCGTACATCAGCTCCAGCATGGCGCGATCGCGCAGGCCCAGCGGCGTGTCGGTCTCGGGCGCGGCCAGCAACGCCTCGATCTGGCTTTCCGCCAGCGCCTTGGGCAGCGAACGCGGCAGCCGCGGCGGCTCCAGCAAGGCGGTGGGATCGTCGGCGCGCTCGCCTCGGCGCAGGCGCAGGGCGTAGAAGGCGCGCAGCGCCGACAGCAGGCGCGCATTGCTGCGCGGCGAATAGCCCTCCTGGGTGCGCCAGGCCAGGTAGTCGAACAAAGCCGCGCGATCGGCGCCGGCCAGGCCGCCGCCGCGGCCGCCGCGCCAGCGCGCCAGGCCCGCGAGGTCGCGCCGATAGCTGTCCAGGGTCTGCTGGGCCAGGCCGCTTTCGGCCCAGATCGCATCCAGGAATGCCTGGATCGCAGCCTCGTCGGCGTCGGGCAGCGGCGGCAACGACATCGCCAGGCTGCGGCGTTCGGCGGGCGTGGTCTTGCGGGTTTTCGGCGACGTCATCGCCGCAGCGTCCCTCAGCCGGGCGCGCCGACGCAAGCCCGATCCGCGCCATTGGGATCGCGGGCGGCCGCAGGCGTCGCGCTACGACCGCGCGCGCGGCGGCTATCCTGTTGCGATGACCGAACGCACCACCCCCGCCATGCCCGCCCGCCCCGACGCCCTCGTGCTCTGGCGCCTGTTGGCGCTGTTCTACGATTTCTGGCCGGTGCTGGCGCTGTGGATGCTGGCTTCGGTGCTGTTCTCGGTCGGCTACACCCTGTCCGGGCACGACGTGCACGAGAACATCGCGCCGTTCAGCGCCCTGCAGTGGCTGCTGTGGCTGGTGTGCTGGCTGCTCACCGGCGCCTACACCACGATCAGCTGGCGCCGCGGCGGCCAGACGCTGGGCATGCGCCCTTGGCGCCTGTGCCTGATCGGCGCCGACGGAGGCACGCCGACCTGGACGGCCTTGTTGATCCGCTACGGCGTCGGCAGCGTGTCGCTGCTGGCCGCTGGCGCGGGCTTCTGGTGGGCCTGGCTGGACCGCGACCGCCTCACCTGGCACGACCGCGCCAGTGGGACACGCTTGATCCGGCTGCCGAAGAAATGATCGGGCGACGCTTGTCGCCGTAACCGCGCGACGATGCGGTTCGCCTGCGGCTCACCACATCCTACGGCCGGCGTCGTTCGCGGCAGCGCACCAGCAGCCGCGTTGCTGTTGCTGTTGCCGTTGCTGTTGCTGTTGCCGTTGCTGTTGCTGTTGCCGTTGCTGTTGCTGTTGCCGTTGCTGTTGCCGTTGCCGTTGCCGTTGCCGTTGCCCCGGCATTGGAATCCATAGCCCCGCACCCACGCGAACAACCGTAGACCCGAAGGGCGGCGCGCAGGACGCGCGCCGTTTTTCGAATGGACAAGGATGTCCATTCGAAAAATCCCGGCGCCAGCACTGAACCCGCAGGGGAGGTTTGGTCCCGCTAGCCCTTCTCTTTGGTTACTTTCTCTTGGGCTAGCAAGAGAAAGTGACCCGCACGCGCAGCGGGCGGAAGCCGTTGAACTTCGTGGCAAACATGCAGAGCGAGAGCAACGGCACATCTCCCAGCGCGCCAGACCACCGCCGTAGCCGGAGTTCGCGATCGCGGCTCACGCCGCTCCCACAGAAAGCTCGCCTAAGCCGAAGCCAACGACGCAGCCGCGATTCGCGGTCGCGGCTTGCGCCGCCCCTACAAGGAGCTTGGGCGGGAGAATAGTGACTCGTGGCGCAGTGGGCGCAAGCCGTTGACCTTCCGGCCAAGCACGCAAAGCGAGGGCAGCAGCAGATCCACCCCAACGCCTAGCTGGCGCCGTAGCCGGAGTTCGCGATCGCGGCTCACGCCGCTCCCACAGAAAGCTCGCGCAAGACGAAGCCAACGACGCAGCCGCGATTCGCGGTCGCGGCTTGCGCCGCTCCTGCAGGGAGCCTGGGGGAGAGAAAGCGATTCGTGGGGCCAGCGGGCGACGCCGGCGCGTCAACCCGAGCGTTTCTTGAACAGGAAGGCGGACACGCCGACCATGATCACCGTCGGCATCAGATAGGCCAGGCGGAAGTCGAACTTGTACACGCTGGCCAGCTTCACGAACTGCGTCTGCAGCAGCCAGAAGCCGAGCGCGAACACGATGCCGATGAACAAGCGCTTGCCCATGCCGCCGCTGCGCAGCGCGCCGAAGGCGAACGGAATCGCGGCCAGGCACAGGGCCAGCACGTTGATCGGGTAGAACCAGCGGCCCCAGTAGTGCTCCTCGAACTCGCCCGCCTCCAGGCCGTTGCGTTCGCGGTAGTCGATCGCCGCGGCCAGGGCCGCAGAACTCAGGTAACGCGGGCGATCGGAACCGGCCATCAGCGCCGCGCCGTCCAGCTTGGACTCCCAGCGCTCCTGCGCCACATGGGTCTGGGTCACCGATTTGGCGCCGAAAGTGGTGCGGGTGACGTCGCGCAGCACCCAGCCGCCCGGGCGGTGTTCGGCGATGTGCGCGATCGCGGCCGATTTCAGGCGGCCGTCCTCGGCGAACTCGTAGAAGAACACGTCGCGCAGTTCCAGCCAGGTGTCCTTGCCGTTGCTGCGGTCCTGACCGCCGCCGGCGTTGAGGATGAAATCGCCTTCGCGCGCCCACAGGCCCGAGTACTGGGCCACGATCATGTTCTTGGACTTGGCCGAGGCCTTGAGCGCCTCGGCGCTGCGCTGCGCCCACGGCGACAGGGTTTCGCCGTTGACCACCATCAGCAGGGTCAGGGTCGCCAGCGCGCCGGCCACGGCCAGGCTCAGGCGCCGGCGCGACAGGCCGACCGCGCGCAGGGCGGTGAGCTCGGAGGTCGCCGCCAGCTGGCCCAGCGCCATCAGCGCGCCGATCACCGCCGAGGTCGGGAACAGGGTGTAGGCGCGGCGCGGGATGGTGTAGACCATGTAGGTCAGGGCCTGGGTCAGGCCGTAGTTGCCCTTGCCGACGTCGCTGAGCTCGCTGCTGACGAAGCCCAGCATCACGTCCAGGCCGATCATCACCGTCCAGGTCAGCAGCACCGTGCCCAGCACGACGCGGCCGACGTAGAGGTCGTGGATCTTGGGGAAGGGCTTCATGCCAGCGCCCTCGCGCGGCCCAGGCGGCCGTCGCCGAAGTACAGCCACAAGGCCAGGCCCAGCATGGGCAGCACCAGCCACCACAGCCCCAGGAGCAGCGAGATCTTGCCGCTCTCCAGCCAACCGGTGCCTGCGATCATCAGATTGATGCCGATCAGATAGGCCAGGAAGCCCATCAGGATGCGCCCGTAGCGTGCCTGGCGCGGCATGCTGCGCGCCAGCGGGACCGCCATCAGGGCGAAGGCCAGGGTCAGCAGCATCGGCGCCAGGCGATAGTGCAGCTGCGCGCCGGCCTCGCGGCGCGGATCGCCCAGCAGCGCCGGGGTCGACATCAGCTCGGGGTTCTTGGGGTCGAACTTGGTCTCGCCCGCCGGCAGCAGCAGCTCGTTGCTGGCGTAATGCATCATGCGGAAATCCAGCTCGTTGTTGCGCGGCCCCTCGACCTGGAAGCCCTTGTTGAGGGTCAGGTAGCGATTGCCCTGCTCGTCGACGTTGAGCACGCCGTCGTTGGAGGTGGTGATCTCGCGGCGGTCCTCGCTCTGGCGATAGACGAACACGCGCTGGAAGCGGCTGCCGTCGTTGGACATGGCGCCGACGTAGATCACCCCGCCCTTGCCGCCCGGCAGTTCGGTGAAGCTGCCCGGCTCCAGGCCGGCCACGATCAGGTTGCGGTTGGCTTCGCTGATCATCTGCTTGGACACGCGCTCGGCCCAGGGCCCCAGCCACAGCGAGCAGGCGCCCACCACCAGCATGATCGGCAGCACCAGCATCAGCAGCGGCTTGAGCAGGCGGCGCGGGCCGACGCCGATCGAGGCGATCACCGGCATTTCCGAATCGCGGTAGAGCCGGCCGGCGCCCAGCATCAGGCCCAGCATCAGCGCCAGCGGCAGGATCAGCGGCAACCACTTCAGCAGCACCAGCCCCAGCTGGGCCAGCATCATCCCGGCCGGGACCCGGCCGCGAGCGATGTCCTGCAGCACGTCCGTGAAGGCCCCGCCCACCGCGACGATCAGCAGCACCACCAGGGTGGCGAAGGTGGCCTGGGCGAATTCGCTCAGCAAATAGCGGTCAAGCTTGGGCATCTGGCTTCGGCATAGGGGCGGGCTTGCGTTAAACTCGGGGGTTCGTTCGACGGCATGGGACGGCTGCAGCCGGCGCGATGCGCGCAAGTCCAGCCCACCGGAAGCCGCCCGATTGTACGGAACTCACTTCCTTTAGCTGCACTTCTACCTGGGAATCTGTTGGATGACCCTCGAATTCGACCTGAACCGCGATGCGCCCGCCGCCGTCAAGACCGATTGCATCGTGGTCGGCGCCTATGCCGACAAGACCCTGACCGCCGCCGGACAGGCCCTGGACGCTGCCAGCGGCGGCCGCCTGAGCGCCCTGCTGGAGCGCGGCGACGTCAGCGGCAAGACCGGCAAGACCACCCTGCTGCACGACCTGGCCGGCGTGGTGGCGCCGCGCGTGCTGGTGATCGGGCTGGGCGAAGCCGGCAAGTTCGGCGTGCCGCAGTACCTCAAGGCCGCCGCCGACGCGGCGCGCGCGCTCAAGGCCGGTCCGGTCGAACACGCGGTCTTCACCCTGTCCGAGGCCCCGGTCGCCGGCCGCGACAGCGCCTGGGCGATCCGCCAGGCCGCGATCGCCGCCGATCACGCCTGCTACCGCTACACCGCCACCCTGGGCAAGGCCGCGCTCAACAAGAGCCGGGACGAGCCCGGCCTGCGCAAGCTGGCGATCAGCGGCGACGATGCCGCCGCCCTGGCCCAGGGCCAGGCGATCGCCGCCGGCGTCGCGTTCGCGCGCGAGCTGGGCAACCTGCCGCCGAACGTGTGCAACCCGGCCTACCTGGCCGAGCAGGCCCAGACTTTCGCCGCCCGCTTCCCGACCACCAGCTGCGAAGTGCTGGACCGCGAGCAGATGCAGGCGCTGGGCATGGGCTCGCTGCTGGCGGTCGCGCGCGGCTCGGCCAATCCGCCCAAGCTGATCGTGCTCAAGTACAACAACGGCGGCGACGCCAAGCCCTATGTGCTGGTCGGCAAGGGCATCACCTTCGATACCGGCGGCATCAACCTGAAGGTCCAGGGCGGCATCGAGGAAATGAAGTTCGACATGTGCGGCGCGGCCACCGTGATGGGCAGCTTCGTGTCCGCGGTCGGCATGCAGCTGCCGATCAACCTGGTGGTGGTGGTGCCGGCGGTGGAGAACATGCCCGACGCCGACGCCTACCGCCCCTCCGACGTGCTCACCAGCATGTCCGGCAAGACCATCGAGGTCGGCAACACCGACGCCGAGGGCCGCCTGATCCTGTGCGACGCGCTGACCTACGCGCAGCGTTTCGAACCGCAGGCCCTGCTCGACGTGGCCACCCTCACCGGCGCCTGCGTGGTCGCGCTGGGCAAGTACGCCAGCGGCCTGATGAGCAAGGACGACGACCTCGCCGCCGAGCTGCTCGGCGCCGGCGAGCAAGTGTTCGACCGCGCCTGGCGCCTGCCGCTGTGGGACGAATACCAGACCCAGCTCGAATCGACCTTCGCCGACGTCTACAACATCGGCGGCCGCTGGGCCGGCGCGATCACCGCCGGCTGCTTCCTGGCCCGCTTCACCGAAGGCCAGCGCTGGGCCCACCTGGACATCGCCGGCGTGGCCAACGACGAGGGCAAGCGCGGCCTGGCCACCGGCCGTCCGGTCGGTTTGCTGAGCCAGTGGCTGCTCGAGCGAGGCGGGCATTGAGAATCGGGAATAGGGAATCGGCAGAAGCAAAGCTCGCTCCTGCCGATCACCACCGAGCCATCGCCTCCTGCCTCTACGATTCCCGACTCCCCATTCCCGATTCCCGGCTCCTATGCCCCGCGCCGACTTCTATCTGATCACCACCGCGCGTTTCCGCGAGGAACCGCTGCGGCTGGTGAGCGAGCTGGCGCGCAAGGCGTTCGACGCCGGCCTGCCGACCCTGATCCTGGCCCGCGACGCGGCCCAGGCCGAGGCTTTGGACGATCTGCTGTGGGATATGGGCGACGACGTCTTCATCCCGCACCAGATCGCCGGCGCCGACGTCGACGAGGAGGAAGCCGACGTGCTGATCAGCGCGCCGGACGCCGACGCGGCGATGCGCCCGCTGGTCATCAACCTGCGCGACGACGCGGTCCCGGACGGCTTCGACCGGGTGCTGGAAGTGGTGCCCGCCGACGCCGAGGCGCGCGGCCCGCTGCGCGAGCGCTGGAAGCAATACCAGTCGCGCGGCCTCGAACTCAAGAAACACGATATGTGACGAAGGCCGGGATTCGGGATTGGGGATTCGAGATTCGAAAAACCCCACCGCGTCCGGCCTTCGCTCTTCCTAATCCCCAATCCCCAATCCCGAATCCCGGCTCTTATGTCCCTCGCCCCCAGCTACGACCCCAAGCAGTTCGAAGCCCGTCTGTACGAGCAGTGGGAGAGCAGCGGCGTATTCCGGCCGTGCGGCGAGGGCCCCGCGTATACGATCCTGCTGCCGCCGCCCAACGTGACCGGCACCCTGCACATGGGCCACGCCTTCCAGCACACCCTGCAGGACGCGCTGATCCGCTATCACCGCATGCGCGGCTATCGCACCCTGTGGCAGATGGGCACCGACCATGCCGGCATCGCCACGGAAATGGTGGTCGGCCGCAACCTAGCCATCGAAGGCAAGGGCGAGACCCGCGATTCGCTGGGCCGCGACAAGTTCATCGAAAAGGTCTGGGACTGGAAGCAGCACTCCGGCGGCACCATCGAGCGCCAGATGCGCCGCCTCGGCGCCAGCGGCGACTGGTCGCGCAGCGTGTTCACCATGGACCCGATGGCCTCGGACGCGGTCACCGAAGCCTTCGTGCGCCTGCATGAGAAGGGGCTGATCTACCGCGGCCAGCGCCTGGTCAACTGGGACCCGGTGCTGAAGACCGCGATCTCCGACCTGGAAGTGGCCAACGAGGAAGAGAACGGCCACATGTGGTCGATTCGCTATCCACTGGCCGATGGCGCGACTTACGAGTACGTCGAGCGCGACGCCGACGGCAACGAAACCCTGCGCGAAGTCCGCGACTACGTGGTGGTGGCCACCACCCGCCCGGAGACGATGCTGGGCGATACCGCGGTGATGGTGCACCCCGAGGACGAACGCTACACGGCCATCCACGGCAAGTTCGTCGATCTGCCGCTGACCGGCCGCCGCATCCCCGTGATCACCGACGCCTACGTCGACCGCGCGTTCGGCACCGGCGTGGTCAAGGTCACGCCCGCCCACGACTTCAACGACTACGCGGTGGGCCAGCGCCATTCGCTGCTGTCGATCAATATCTTCGCGCCCGATGCGTCGGTCTGGACGACTTCGGGCCCGACCGCGCTCAAGCACGTGCTGTCGTCCGCCGATCAGAATTTCACCAGGATCGACCTGGATAACTGCACGCCGCAGCAGGCTCAATACACCGGCGATTTTTCCTTGTTCACCGAACAAGGCATGACGGCGATCGTCGAGAAGTACATCCCGGCAGCGTATCGGGGCCTGGACCGCTTTGAAGCGCGCAAGATGATCGTCGCGGACCTGGATGTCGCCGAACTGCTGATCGAGATCAAGCCCCATCGCCTGCAGGTGCCGCGCGGCGACCGCAGCGGTCAGGTGATCGAGCCGTATCTGACCGACCAGTGGTTCGTGAAGATGGATACCTTGGCCCAGCGCGGCCTCGAACTCGTCGAGTCGGGCGAGGTGAAGTTCGTACCGGCGAACTGGATCAATACCTACCGCCATTGGCTGGAGAACATCCAGGACTGGACGATTTCGCGCCAGCTCTGGTGGGGCCATCGCATCCCCGCCTGGGCCGTCCGCTCGGGCGAATCGGATTTCACGCCGCTGGTCGGGGAGATCGTCGCCCGCACGCAGGCCGAAGCCGAAGCGGCCGCCCACGCCAAGCTGCTCGACGCGCTGGGCCGCGACAACTACGAGAAGGCCAAGGACCGGATCGAGCTGATTCAAGACCCGGACGTGCTGGAAACCTGGTTCTCCTCGGCCATGTTCCCGTTCAGCACGCAAGGCTGGCCGAACGAAGACAAGATGGGCGAACTCGGCTTCGACATCGCGCTGCCGACCAGCGTGCTGGTGACCGGCTTCGACATCATCTTCTTCTGGGTCGCGCGCATGATCATGATGACCGACGAGCTGGTCGGCCGCGTGCCGTTCCGCGACGTCTACATCACCGGCCTGGTCCGCGACAAGGACGGCCAGAAGATGTCGAAGTCGAAGGGCAACATCCTCGATCCGCTGGACATCATCGACGGCATCACCGCCGAGGCCCTGGTCGCCAAGCGCACCACCGGCCTGATGAAGCCGCAGGACGCGCCGAAGATCGAAAAAGCCACGCGCAAGGAATTCCCCGACGGCATCCCGGCCTTCGGCGCCGACGCGCTGCGCTTCACCATGACCGCGCTGGCCGGCCCCGGCCGCGACATCAAGTTCGACCTGGGCCGCGCCGAGGGCTACAAGAACTTCTGCAACAAGCTGTGGAACGCGACCCGCTTCGTGCTGATGAACACCGAGGACGCCAGTTTCAGCGGCGCCCCGGATCCGCAGACCGACGCCGAGCGCTGGATCCTGTCGCGCCTGGCGCGGGTCTCGGCCGAGGCCGAAACCCAGTTCGCCGCCTACCGCTTCGACTTGCTCGCGCAGGCGCTGTACGAGTTCGCCTGGAACGAGTTCTGCGACTGGTTCGTGGAGCTGGCCAAGCCGGCGTTGCTGGGCGAGGACCAGGCCGCCGCGCAGAGCACCCGCCACACCCTGCTGTACGTGCTCGAACGCCTGCTGTCGCTGCTGCACCCGCTGATCCCGTTCGTGACCGAGGAGCTGTGGCAGCAGGTCGCGCCCAAGCTGGGCATCGCCGACGCCACGATCATGCTGCGGCCGTATCCGCGGGCCACGGATTTCGGCGCCGACCACGCCGGCGCCGAGGCCGACGTCGAATGGCTGAAGGCGATGGTCAGCGCGCTGCGCAAGATCCGCAGCGAGCTCAACGTGGCCCCGTCCAAGACCGTCGCGCTGCTGCTGTCGGGCGGCAACGACGCCGATCGTACGCGCGCCGCACGCTTCGACTCGCAGCTGCGCTTCCTCAACCGCCTGGAACGCGTCGAATTCCTCGCCGCCGGCGCCGCATCGCCGGCCGCCGCGACCGGCGTGGTCGGCGACCTGACCCTGCTGGTGCCGCTGGAAGGCCTGGTCGACCTGGGCGCCGAACGCGTGCGCCTGGACAAGGAGATCAAGCGCGTGGAAGGCGAGATCGGCAAGTGCGAGAACAAGCTCGCCAGCGAGACCTTCGTCCAGAACGCGCCGCCCGCCGTGGTCGAGCAGGAGCGCAAGCGCCTGGGCGACTGGCGCGCGCAGCTCGAAGCGCTGCAGGCGCAGCGCGCGAAGCTGGGCTGAGGCCGGCATGCTGCGGCGCCTGCTCGGCTGGCTGGGCGCGCGCCGCGGCCACGCCGTATTGCCCTTGCAGACGCTGTCGCCCGATTTGGTCGAGCGGGCGATCGCGGTATTCGGCGAGGGCGAGCGTTCCGACGACCAGATCGAAGCGCAGATGCTGGTCCTGGCCGGCGACCCGACGACCGCGCGCAGGCTGGTCGACGTGGTACCGGAAGCGTTCGGCCTGCTCCTGATCGCGCATATCCCGGCCTGCGCCGAAGTGGCGATGCCCGACGGTTTCCAGGCCCAGGCCGCGGACGGGCGCTGGCACGTCTTCCCATGGGAGCGCGAGCCGCTGTTCGCCTTGGCCGCGCAAGCCGCGGCACGCATGTTTCACGAAGGGCCGCGCGCACGCTTCCAGGCCATCGCCACACGCGGCTCGATGATCGCCGCGGTCGACAATGCGCTCAACCAGGAGACCGACCTCGCCGGCTCGACGCTGGGCGCACCGGCCTTCATCGGGCTTCCGGCCGAGCTCTATCTCGATCCGTAGGGCGCGGCAAGGCGTACCGCACCGGCGATGCGCGCGATCGCGGCTTACGCCGCTCCCACAGGAAGCGCGCGGCTGCGTCGCGAGGGCTCGCTGTGCTTTGGGGTAGGAGCGGCGTAAGCCGCGACCTCGTCCTGGCCGTGGGTTCGTGGTCGCGGCTTACGCCGCTCCTACCCCCGAGGCCACGGTGTGTCGGCAGCCGGTATCAGCCCTCGTCCGCGAACAGCTCCATCGCCATCACCAGCGCATCCTCGCGGCCGTCGCGGGCCGGGTAGTAGCGCGGGCGGCGGCCGATCTCGTTGAAGCCTTCGGCATGGTAGAGCGCGATCGCGCCCGGGTTGGACGGGCGCACTTCCAGGAACACCCGCTCGGCGCCGCGGCCGCGCGCGATCTGCAGCAGCGCGTGCAGCAGGCGGCGGCCGTAGCCGTGGCCCTGCTGCTCGGGCGCGACGCAGACGTTGAGCACGTGCGCCTCGCCCGCGGCCAGGCTCATCAGGAAATAGCCCAGGATGCGCTCGTTGCGGTACAGCACCCAGGACGGGTAATCCGCGCGCAGGCAGTCGCGGAAGATGCCCAGGGTCCAGGGGAATTCGTAGGCGCGGATCTCGATGGCATGGACCGCGTCGAGGTCGTCCTCGCGCATCGGCCGCAGGGCCGCGGCCGGCGATTCGCGTTCGACGGCCTGCGCGCTCATCGACGCGAGCCTCGCCGCAGGCTGCGCAACAGCGGCCACAGCGCGCGCTTGGCGGCCGGGTAGCCGCGCAGGGTCGCGGCGTCGTACAGGTTCAGCACGGCTTCGTCGGGCGGCGCATCGGGGCGGCGGCCGGCCGCGCGCAGCACCGCGCGCAGCAGGGCGTCGTCGCCGCTACGCGCGGGCGTGGCGGGCGTGGCGGTCGTGGCGGTCGTGGCGCGTTCCGCAGGCCGTTCGGGCCTGCGCTCGGACGCGGACGCGCGCGGCTCTACGTCGGTGCGCGCGGACACCGCCCGCGGATCCTGGCGCGCGGGCGGCGCGGCTTCCGGCGCGCCCGCCAGCGCCAGCGCCGGATGGCCCAGCGCCTGCAGCCATTCGCGTTGCTGCGCGCTCCACAGGCTCACGTGCCGGTCCCCGTTTCGGCCGGCGGCAGCCGGCGCGCGCGCCGGTACAGCGCATAGACCGGTCCGGACAAGGCATAGGGCGCGAAGATCAGCAGCAGCACGCTGGGCGGATCGATCGCGATGGCGATCACCACCACCACCACCACCAGGATCGCCAGGAACGGCACCCGGTCGTGCTTGGGGCCGCCGCCCTTGAAGCTGAAATAGCGCAGCCGGCTGACCATCAGCAGGCCGGCGATCACGGTCACCGTCAGCGCGACGTAGCGCAGTTCCTCGCCGGTCCAGCCCAGCTCGTCGCAGGTCCATACGAAACTGGCGACCAGGCCGGCCGCGGCCGGGCTGGCCAGGCCGATGAACCAGCGCTTGTCGACCTGGCCGACCTGGGAGTTGAAGCGCGCCAGCCGCAATGCGGCGCAGGCGGCGTACAGGAAGGCGGCGATCCAGCCGATCTTGCCCGGCATGGGACCGTCGTGCTTCATCGCCTCCAGCGCCCAGTGGTACATCACCAGGGAGGGCGCCAGGCCGAAGCTGATCAGGTCGGCCAGGGAGTCGTACTGGACCCCGAACTCGCTCTGGGTATTGGTCAGGCGCGCGACCCGGCCGTCCACCCCGTCCAGGATCGCGGCGATGAAGATCGCGATGCAGGCGTCCCCGTAGCGGCCCTGGGTGGCGGAAATGATGGCGTAGAAGCCGGCGAACAGGCCGCCGGTGGTGAACAGATTCGGCAGCAAATAGATGCCGCGTCCGCGCGGTCGTGGCGTAGGCGTAGGTTCCATAACGGAAGTGTAGCGCTTGCCTGTGCGCCGTCGCGGTGCTGCAATCGGCGTTCCCCCCGTTGTACCCATTCCCGCCACCGTCCAGCACCGACCTGCCCGGAGCCGACCATGCCCTGCCCGACCCGCATTCCCACCCCCTCCCCGTCGCGCCATGCGTGGCTGGCCGCCGCCCTGCTGGCGCTGGCCCTGCCGGCCGCCGCGGGCGAGGTCTACCAGTGGAAGGACGCCAACGGCGTCACCCACTATTCCGACTCGCCGCCGCCCAACCAGGGCAACGTCAAGGGCCGCCAGATCCAGCACAAGACCGGCGCGCCCTCGCTGGCCCAGACCAAGCCCAGCGAAAGCGCCGAGTGCACCACCGCGCGCAACAACCTCAAGCAGCTCCAGAGCAACGCCCCGATCGGCCTGGACACCGACAAGGACGGCAAGGCCGACGCCGCCTTCACCCCGGAACAGCGCGCCGCCCAGGTCAAGCTGGCCGAGGCCTCGATCGCCGCCTATTGCAAGCCGGCCGCCGCGGCCGCCACCCCGCAGGCCTAAGCCGCGGTGAAACTGGGCTGGGCCATCGTCGCGGGCATCGCGCTCGGCGCTGGCCTGGCCTGGTGGGCGGCCCGGGACGAGCCCGGCCAGGCCCGTCGCGAACGGGCGCAGGCCCAGGCCCGCGCCGAAACCGCCGACCCGCCGCTGTACCGCTGGCGCGACGCCGCCGGCCAGTTGCATATCGGCGAACGGCCGCCCAAGGGCCGCCCTTACGAGCGCCTGTCGCGCGAGCCGCAGGCCGGCATCGAAGTCCACGGCGACCGCGACTGAACCCGCGCATTCGCGCGACGCCCGCGCGCACGGCAGAATGGGGGCTTCCCTCAGGTTTCGAATCCCGCCGATGCGTCTGTCGCAGTTCCATCTCCATACCAGCAAGGAAACCCCCGCCGAGGCCGAAATCGTCAGCCACAAGCTGATGCTCAAGGCCGGCATGATCCGCAAGCTCGCCGCCGGCCTGTACACCTGGTCGCCGCTGGGCCTGCGCGTACTGCGCAAGGTCGAGCGCGCGGTGCGCGAGGAAATGGACGCCGCCGGCGCGATCGAGGTGCTGATGCCGACCGTGCAGCCGCGCGAGCTGTGGGAGGAAACCGGGCGCTGGGAGAAGTTCGGCGGCCAGCTGCTCAAGCTCAAGGACCGCAAGGAAGCCGAGTACTGCTACGCGCCCACCGCCGAGGAAGTCATCACCGACTTCGCCCGCAACGAGCTGTCCAGCTACAAGCAGCTGCCGGTCAACTTCTACCAGGTCCAGACCAAGTTCCGCGACGAGATCCGCCCGCGCTTCGGCGTGATGCGCGCGCGCGAGTTCCTGATGAAGGACGCCTACTCGTTCCACCTCAGCGATGAGGACCTGGGCCGCGAGTACCGCAACATGTACGACGCCTACGGCCGCATCTTCACTCGCCTGGGCCTGCAGTTCCGCGCCGTGTTCGCCGACACCGGCGCGATCGGCGGCAGCGCCTCGCACGAATTCCACGTGGTCGCCGATTCGGGCGAGGACGCGATCGCGTTCTCCGACGGTTCCGACTACGCCGCCAACGTCGAGCTGGCCGAAGCGCTGTCGCCGGGCGCGCGCGCCGCGGCCGGCGAAACCCTGCGCAAGGTCGATACCCCGACCCAGAAGACCTGCGAGGAAGTGGCCGCGCTGATGGGCGTGGCGCTGGCGCGCACGGTCAAGTCGGTGGCCGTCGTCGGCGCCGACGCCGAGGGCCAGCCCCAGTTCGCGCTGGCGCTGGTGCGCGGCGACCACGCGGTCAACGAAATCAAACTGCGCAAGCTCGCCGGCCTGGGCGAATACCGCCTGGCCACGGAGGCCGAGATACTCGAGCACCTGGGCGCGAATCCCGGTTTCCTCGGCCCGGTCGCGCCGCCCAAGAAAATCCGCGTGGTCGCCGACCGCAGCGTCGCGGCCATGGCCGACTTCGTGGTCGGCGCCAACGACAACGGCTACCACCTGGCCGGCGTCAACTGGGGCCGCGACCTGGCCGAACCGGACGAGGTCGCCGACATCCGCAACGTCGTCGAGGGCGACCCCTCGCCCGACGGCCAGGGCACGCTGCGCATCGGCCGCGGCATCGAGGTCGGCCACGTATTCCAGCTCGGCCGCAAGTACGCCGAGGCGATGAAGCTCAACGTGCTCGACGAGACCGGCAAGGCCGCGGTGCCGGCCATGGGCTGCTACGGCATCGGCGTGTCGCGCATCGTCGCCGCGGCGATCGAGCAGAACCACGACGAGGCCGGCATCTGCTGGCCCGAGGCGATGGCGCCGTGGGCGGCGGTGGTATGCGTGATCAACCCCAAGAACGACTCCACCGTGGCCGAGGCCGCCGCCGCGCTGTACCGCGACCTCAACGCGGCCGGCGTCGAAACCGCGCTGGACGACCGCGGCCTGCGCCCGGGCGCGATGTTCGCGGACATGGAACTGATCGGCATTCCGCACCGGATCGTGGTGTCCGAGCGCGGCCTGGCCGCCGGCACCTACGAATACCGCCAGCGCCGCGCCGCCGAGGCCGAGAACCTCGACCGCGAGCGCCTGTTCGCGCGCCTGACCGGGTCGGCCTGAGCCGGATTATCCGGCCTAGAATCTCCCGGGATACCCCCGGGAGATTTACTCGGCCGCGCCGGTCGGATTAATATGGCCCGGCACGCCATGGACCGGCCGATAATCCAACCCGATATTCCACCGGAGCCCCCCATGTCGATCGATCTGAACTCGCTGTCCGCGAAAGAACTCGAATCGCTGATCGCGCAGGCGAAAAAGCGCAAGACCACGCTCAACAAGCGCAAGCCGATCGCGGTCGTGCGCAAGCGGCTGACCCAGCTGGCCAAGGCCGAGGGCTACGACATCGCCGAGCTGTTCGGCGCCGCCGCGGCGCCGCGTGCGGCCAAGGCGGGCGCGGCCAAGCCGGCTGCCGCGCGCAAGGCGCGCAAGCCGCTGGGCAAGGTCGCGCCGAAGTACCGCAACCCGGCCAATACCGGCGAAACCTGGACCGGCCGCGGCAAGCAGCCGCGCTGGCTGGCCGCCTACACCGGCAACGGCCGCAAGCTCGACGAGTTCCTGATCAAGTAAATCATCAAAAAGCCGGCTTAATGCCGGCTTTTTGATGCGTGATTCGGGGTTGGTTATTCGGGATTAGCAGGAGCTTGAAAGCGCTTCAGGCTCTTTCGAATCTCGAATCCCCATTCCCGGCCCCTCACAGATTACGTCGCGCCGGCAGCAGCAGATTGCCGAACAGCAGGCCGGCGATCAGGGCCAGCAGGATGTTGATCACCGCCAGCACCGCGGTCTGGCCGACCTCCATGTCCTGTTGCTGGATCAGGGTCAGCAGGCCGCGCAGGCTCACGCTGCCGGGCACCAGCATGATGATGCCGGGCACGCGCACGATCGCGCCGGGCCGGTTGCCCCAGCGCGCGTAGGCATTGCCGGCCGCGGTCAACGCCAGGGCGGCCAGGAAAATGCCGGCCGGACTGCCCCAGGCCTCGCCGGCGAAACGCGAGATCAGATAACCGCAGGCGGCGGCCGCCATCACCTTCGGATAATCGCTGCGGTGGGCGCGGAACAGCACCGCGAACGCATACGAGGCCACCGCCAGACCGCACCATTCGACCCAGGCCGGCTGCGGCCGCGAGGCCTGGATCGCCGGCTCCAGGCCGACCAGCTCGGCCAGGTAGAGCGCGATGATGGTGCCGACCGCGAGCTTGACCACCGTGGTCAGCGCGCCGGCGAAGCGCGCCGTGCCCGAGACCAGGTGCTGGCTGGTGAGCTCGTTGACCGCGTTGGTCAGCGCCATGCCGGGCAACAGCACGATCAGCGAGGCGATGATCACCGTGTTCTGGTTCAGGGGCACCAGGAAACTGGCCACCAGCACCGCGAGCATGGCCGCGACCATGCCGGCCACCGCCTCCAGCGCTTCCTTGAAGCGCGGCCGCGCGCCCGACCACTCGATCAGCAGGCCGATCAGCAGGCCGTTGACACCGGCCACGGCGATGTCCGGCCAGGGCAGGCGCAGCAGCCCGCCGACCGCGGCCGCGGCCAGGCCGAACGCAACCACCTGCATCGCGCGCCAGCGTGCGCTGCGCGGACGGTCCAGGGCCTCCAGCGCGGCGTGGCCGGCGGCCAGGTCGAGCCGCCCGGCCATCACGTCCTCGGCGATGCGGTCGGTTTCGCTGAGCTTGTAGAGGTCGTTCTCGCCCGGCGGCAGCCGGATCACGCGGGTGGTGTCGCTTTCCCCGGGCGGGCGGTTGGGGTCGCTGAAGGTCAGGATCAGTCCGGTCGGATTCGACCAGGGCTCGCACTCCAGGCGCAGCCGTTGCGCCACCGCCGACACCGCGCCCTCCAGGCGCTGCGCGGTGGTGCCGTAGGCGTGCAGGCGCTCGGCCAGCTCGACCACGAAGCCGATGCGTGCGGCGTAACTGGTCGCGCTCAGGGGGGCGGGGGGCGCGCTTTCGGAAGCAGGTGTCGACATGCGCGAAAGCATCGCATGCGGGCATGCCGCATGGGCAGCGCGGGTGCATGCGGAGTCAGCCCACGGACGGGCGGCGCGCACGCACGCCACCCTCACCTCGCCGTTTCTAGCCTGTATCCTCCGCCGGAGAACCTATGACCGCACCGTCCACGCACACGCCGCAGATCGCCGCCGACGCCCAGACGCCGTCGCGCTTGCGGCTATCCGGGCGCTGGACGCTGGAGAACGCCAACGCGATCTCGGCCGCGCTGCACGGCGCGCCGCAGGACGCGACCACGCTCGACGCCAGCGGCGTCGAGCGCCTGGACTCGGTGGGGGTGCTGCAGCTGATGCGCTTCGCGCGCCGGCGCGAGCTGGATTTCGACGGCTTCGATTTCCACGACAACCACCGCGCCCTGGTCAGCGCGATCGAGGACGTCGCCGACGAGCGCCCGAAGAAGAAGCGCGAGTACGGCGTCTACGCCGCGCTCGCGCGCCTGGGCTACGCGGTTACCGACAACTGGAAGGAAGTGCTGGCGCTGATCGCCTTCTTCGGCGAAACGCTGGTGAAGATCCTGCGTCTGTTCAAGGACCCGGGCCGCTTCCGCCCGACCGCGACCGTGCACCACATGGAGCAGGTCGGCCTGGACGCGGTGCCGCTGATCGCCCTGCTGTGCTTCCTGGTCGGCGCGGTGGTGGCCTTCCTGGGCGCGACCATCCTGCGCGACTTCGGCGCCACCATCTTCGTGGTCGAACTGGTCAGCATCTCGTTCCTGCGCGAGTTCGGCGTGCTGCTGACCGCGATCGTGCTGGCCGGCCGCACCGCCAGCGCCTTCACCGCCCAGATCGGCGCCATGGTCAGCCGCGAGGAAGTCGACGCGATCCGCACCCTGGGCATGGACCCGATCGACCTGCTGGTGATCCCGCGCGTGCTGGCATTGCTGGTGATGCTGCCGCTGCTGACCTTCGTGGCGATGATCTTCGGCCTGCTCGGCGGCCTGACGGTGGGCGCCTACAACCTCGACATCCCGCCCCAGCAGTACCTGGCGCGCATGCACGAGACCATGGAGCTGCGGCATTTCCTGGTCGGCCTGTCCAAGGCGCCGGTGTTCGCCCTGCTGATCAGCCTGATCGGCTGCCTGGAGGGCCTGCAGGTCGAGGGCACCGCGCAATCGGTGGGCGAACGCACCACCTCCAGCGTGGTCCAGGCGATCTCGCTGGTGATCGTCATCGACGCCTTCGCCGCGATCTGGTTCATGGAGGTCGGATTTTGAGCCAGGCCATCGACGACCCGCGCGAGCACATCGACGCCGACAGCCCGATCATCCGCGTGCGCGGCCTGGTCAACCGCTTCGGCGAGCAGACCGTGCACGACGGCCTGGACCTGGACGTGAAGCCGGGCGAGATCCTCGGCGTGGTCGGCGGCTCGGGCACCGGCAAGTCGGTGCTGATGCGTTCGATCCTGGGCCTGCGCCGTCCCGACGAGGGCCGCATCGAGGTGCTCGGCATAGACGCGCGCAGCGAAGACCCGGCGCGCCGGCGCGAGATCGAACGCAACACCGGCGTGCTGTTCCAGGACGGCGCGCTGTTCTCCTCGCTGACCGTGGGCGAAAACGTGCAGGTGCCGCTGAAGGAGTACCACGGCGACCTGCCCGACACCCTGCGCTACGAACTGGCGCTGCTCAAGGTCAAGCTGGCCGGCCTGCCCGCGGACGCGATCAACAAACTGCCCTCGCAACTGTCCGGCGGCATGCGCAAGCGCGCCGGCCTGGCGCGCGCGCTGGCCCTGGATCCGCCGTTGCTGTTCCTGGACGAACCCACCGCCGGCCTGGACCCGATCGGCGCGGCCGCGTTCGACCGCCTGATCCGCACCCTGCAGCAGGCGCTGGGGCTGACCGTGTTCCTGATCACCCACGATCTCGACACCCTGTACGCGATCTGCGACCGCATCGCGGTGCTCGCCGACCGCAAGGTGATCGCCTGCGCGCCGATGGCCGAGATCGAGCAGCTCGACCACCCCTGGGCGCACGAATACTTCCATGGCCCGCGCGCACGCGCCGCCCAGGTCGCGCGCGACAATTACGCGGCCGCCGAACACTGACACCGGACCACGCAAGGACGCCCAGGTTTGTTTTCCACGCTCTCTCCCGCACTCGCCCCTATCGCACACCTGCCCTGGGCCGCGCTCGCGCTGGCTTCGTTGCTGCTGTGGTGGCCGCGCCTGCGGGTGGCCAGCCTGGCTTTGCTCGCGGTGGCCGGCGCAGCCGGTTTCGCGCTCGGCCAGCTCGATGTCCGCGCCCTGATCGCGCTGGCGCTGCTGGCGCTGGCCGGCTGGATGGTCGGGGCCGCGCGCAAGCCGGCGCTGCGCATCGCTGGGCACATATTTTTCGTGTTGGTCGCATTGGCGCTTGGCTTTCATGTGGCACCGGGTTTCCACAACCCGCTCGCGATCGCGCCGACCCGGCTCACTGCCGATGCGATCGAATTCAGCATGTACCTCAATCTCGACAAGCCCCTGGTCGGCTTCTGGCTGGTGCTGGTCTGGGCCGGCGTGCAGCGCGAACGCCCGTTCGCCGACTGGTTCAAGGCGGCGCTTCCGGCGTGCCTGGGCGTGGCCGCGCTGTGCCTCGGCCTGGCCTTCGCGCTCGGCCAGGTCGCGTGGGCACCGAAGTGGCCGGGCTGGGGACTGCTGTGGGCCGCGAACAACCTGCTGCTGGTGACCCTGGCCGAGGAAGCGCTGTTCCGCGGCTACCTGCAGGAAGGCCTGACGCGCTACTGGCGCGAACGGCGCTGGGGCGACGCGGCCGCGATCGCGGTCGCCGCGCTCGCCTTCGGCCTGGTCCACCTGGCCGGCGGCTGGGCCTGGGCGCTGCTGGCCACGGTGGCCGGCGCCGGCTACGGCCTGGCTTATCGCCGCGGCGGATTGCAGGCCGCGATGCTGACCCATTTCGGCTTCAACCTGCTGCACTTCACCGCGTTCACTTACCCCATGCTGGCATGATGTCCGTCACGGACCGCCCGCAGGGTCTCATCGTCTCAGGTGCCTGATGGAAACCAAGGCCAATTACGTCCTCATCGGCGCGTTCACGATCATCGCGACGCTGTTCCTGTTGCTGTTCGCGCTGTGGGCCGCCAAATATTCGTCCGAGAAGAGCTGGCGCGAGTACGCGGTGATCTTCAACGAGCCGGTGACCGGCCTGTCGGAAGGCAGCACCGTGCAATACAACGGCATCTCGGTGGGCACGGTGAAACTGCTGCGGCTGGCGCCGGACGACCCGCGCCGGGTGATCGCGCAGCTGCGCCTGCAGGCCGACGCGCCGATCAAGGCCGACACCCGCGCCAAGCTGTCGCTGACCGGCATCACCGGCAGCCCGATCATCCAGCTCACCGGCGGTAGCCCCGGCAGCCCGGCCCTGGCCGACGTCGACCGCCGCGAAATCCCGGTGATCCAGACCGAGGCCTCGGCCCTGCAGAACATCGCAGACACCGCCAACCGCCTGGTCGCGCGCCTGGACCAGGTGCTCAGCGACGACAACGTCAAGCGGGTGTCGAACACGCTGTCCAACATCGAGGCCATGACTGGCTCGATCGCCGACCAGCGCGAGGACCTGCGCGCGCTGATCGTCAACGCGCGCAAATCCAGCGAACAGCTGTCGGCGACCCTGGACACCACCAACCAGGCGGTGAAGAACGTCGATCGCGAACTGGTCGCCAAACTGCCGGGCCTGATCGCCAAGCTCGACAGCACCCTGACCCGGCTGGATTCGGCCGCCAACGGCGCCAACGGCATCCTCAACGACAACCGCGCCGCGATCAGCAGCTTCGCCAACGACGGCCTGGCCCAGCTCGGCCCGACCCTGGCCGAACTGCGCGTGCTGGTGCGCGACCTGCGCCGCATCAGCGACCGCATCGACAGCAATCCGACCCGCTACCTGCTCGGCCGCGACGCCCAGAAGGAGTTCGAGCCGCAATGACCCGCCCCACTCCGCCCCGTCCTTCCTACGCGCTGCTGCGCCGCGCCGCCGGCGCGGGCCTGCTGCTGACGCTGAGCGCGTGTTCGATCCTGGGCGACAAGCCCAAGGAGCGCTCCACCCTCTACGCGCCCGACCCGCGCGTGCAGGCCGACGCCTCCTGGCCCCAGGCCGACTGGCAGCTGTCGCTGACCCCGCCGACCTCGGCGCGCATGATCGACAGCCTGCGCATCGCGGTGCGGCCCAGCCCGAACGAGATGCAGGTCTACAAGGGCGCCGGCTGGGCCAAGCCGCCGGGCGAGATGCTGCAGGACGCGCTGCTGCGCGCGCTTGAGGACTCCGGCCGGATCGGCGCGGTCGCGCGCCAGGGCACGGGCGTGGCCGCCGACTACAAGCTGGTGCTGGACCTGCGCCGTTTCGAATCCGATTACAACGGCGAAGCGCTGCCCTCGGCCACCATCGAAGTCAGCGCCAAGCTGCTGCACAACAGCGACCAGAAGATCGCCGCCGCACGCACCTTCGTGCAGAGCCAACGCGCCGCCACCACCGCGGTGCCGGACGTGGTCACGGCGTTCGACGGCGCCCTGGCCGCGATCACCCGCGACCTGGGCGGCTGGATCCTCAGCAGCGGCAATGAGCATGAGCGTAGCGAGCATCCGCGCGGGGCTGCGCGGCGGTGAGTAAAGCCGGAGCGACAGCCGCGACCGCCCGCTAAAACTCCCCCGTCCGCAGCACCCGCCCCAGCTCACGCCCCGCGTACGGCAGCGCCGCCACCGTCTCCACCATAATCGCCGTGGCCGCCAGCCGCCGCCGACGCAGCGCGATCGCGCCCAGGTAGGCGCCGTCCAGGCCAAAGCTCCAGAACCGCCAGGCCGGTGTCGCGGCGCGCTCGCGCCGCAGCCGCGGCGCGCCCTCGGGCGCGAACGCGATGCGGTCGAACGGCAGGCTCAAGCCGCGGCCGCTGGCCTTGGCATAGGCTTCCTTCAGCGTCCAACTGCGCAGGAAGGCCTGGTCGCGGCGCTCGGGCGCCTGCGCCAGCAAGGCGGCCAACTCATCCGGCGCCAGCGTGCGCGCGTTCCACAGCTCGGCGGTGTCGCGCGCAGCGGGCTCCAGATCCAGGCCCACGCGCCCACCCGGCGCGACCAGGCAGCCGACCAGGCCGGCGCAGTGCGACAGGCTGAAGCTCAGTTCCGGCGCGTCCGCCACCCGCGGCCGCCCGTAGACGCCGCGCAGATAGCGCCAGTCCTGCGGCGGCCGCGGCCGGCAGGCCGACAGCGCATGGCGCAGCAGCAGGCGCGCGACCAGGGCCTCGCGCCGCACCGGCGCCAGGCGCAGGCGCGCCAGGCGCGCGCGTTCGTCCTCGTCCAGCAGCGCGTGCTGGGCCTCGTAGACGGCGTCGTGGGCGGCGTCGACCCCGGCCAGGAACAGGCGCGGCCCGGCGGGCAAGCGCGCATCCTTCGCGGGTGGAGAGGCGGGGCCGGTCATACGCAGGGGCCAGAGGGAGGCGCCGTCGAGCATACCGTCGCCGCCGCGTTCCCGGGCCCGGGCGCGGATCGGCTTTGAGCTGGCGGCCCAAACCCGCGACAATTCCAGCCTCAGCAAGCGGAGAGCCAGCATGAGCGAACACAGCCCCAACCCCGCGCAGGTCGAGCGCGACGTCATGGAGTACGACGTCGTCACCGTCGGCGCCGGTCCGGCCGGCCTGTCGTTCGCGATCCGCCTCAAGCAGATCAACCCGGATATCTCGGTCTGCGTGATCGAGAAGTCCAGCACCATCGGCGCCCACATCCTGTCCGGCGCGGTGATCGAGACCGGCCCGCTGGACGCGCTGCTGCCGAACTGGCGCGACAACCCGCCGCCGATCTGCGTGCCGGTCACCCAGGACGAGTTCTGGCTGCTGACCAAGGAAGGCGCGCATCGCCTGCCGGTGCCGCCGGGCATGAACAACCACCATGGCAACGTGATCGTCAGCCTGGGCGCGACCTGCGCCTGGCTGGCGCCGCAGGCCGAGGCCCTGGGCGTGGAGATCTACGCCGGCTTCGCCGCCTCCGAGACCCTGCACGACGCCGACGGCCGCGTGGCCGGCGTGCGCATCGGCGACATGGGCGTGGCCAAGGACGGATCGCACAAGCCCGGCTACACCGCCGGCATCGACATCCGCGCCAAGGTCACCGTGTTCGCCGAGGGCGCGCGCGGCCATCTGACCAAGCGCCTGATCAAGCGCTTCGGCCTGGACGCCGATAGCGACCCACAGGGCTATTCGATCGGCATCAAGGAACTGTGGCAGGTGCCGGAAGACCGGGTCACCCCCGGCAAGGTCGTGCACAGCTTCGGCTGGCCCGCCGACAGCCACACCTACGGCGGCAGCTTCCTGTACCACCTGGACAAGGGCCGCATCGCCCTGGGCTACGTCAGCGGCCTCGACTACCGCGATCCCGACTACAAGCCCTGGGAAGCCTTCCAGCAATGGAAGAATCACCCGACGGTGAAGCCCCTGCTGGAAGGCGGCAACCTGGTCTCGGCCGGCGCACGCGCGATCGTCACCGGCGGCTGGCAGTCCCTGCCCAAGGTCGAGATGCCCGGCGCGCTGCTGATCGGCGACACCGCCGGCCTGCTCAACGTGCCCAAGATCAAGGGCACCCACCAGGCGATCCGCAGCGGCATGCTCGCCGCCGAGCACCTGGCCGCGTCCGAACTCGCGCCGGAAGGCTACGACGCCAAACTGCGCGCCTCGCCGGCGATGGACGAGCTCAAGAAGGTCCGCAACATCAAGCCCGCCTTCAAGCGCGGTCTGTGGTTCGGCATGCTCAACGCGGCCTGGGAAACCGTCACCGGCGGCCTGTCGCCGTGGACGTTGAAGAACAAGCCCGACTGGTCCTCGCTGCAGAAACTCGACGAGGCCGAAAAACCCAAGCGCGACTACGTCGACCGCAGCCTGGCCCCGCGCGATCGCCTGGCCGGCGTCTACTTCGCCGCCACCGAGCACGACGAAGACCAGCCGGTGCATCTCAAGGTCGCCGACACCTCGATCTGCGTGACCCGCTGCGCCGAGGAATACGGCAACCCCTGCACGCGCTTCTGTCCGGCCGGCGTCTACGAGATCGTCGAGGAAGCCGAAGGCAAGCGCCTGCAGATCAACGCCGCCAACTGCGTGCACTGCAAGACCTGCGACATCAAGGACCCCTACGAGATCATCACCTGGGTCACGCCGGAAGGCGGCTCGGGGCCGAATTACCAGAATCTCTAAGGTGAATATCCGCGCCTCGCGCGTTGCGCTGTGGACCCTGGCACTGGCCGCCGTCGTGGCCATGGGCTGGCACTGGATCGCACCCGCTACGCCCGCACTGGTAGCAGCCAGTTCTACACCGGCCCCTACGGCCAACACCAGCGCGGCGAAGCGCTTGCCTTGATCGAGCGTTGCGGCAACGACCGTCTCTACGGACCCGCGGAAACCTACGCCGCGGTGATCGGCGACCATTGGTTCGTTGAGGATCGCAAGGCCTGGAGCATCGTGATGAGCTCGTCGGGCGAATGGATGGATGTGGTCACCGCCGACGCGAACCCGCCGCCGCCGGAACCGCTACCGGGCGCATGGCAGTTCCCGCGCGAGCTGCGTCGTCACCCCAGTCGCCTGATCGTGCGCAAATCGGAACTGGACGATGTCCGCGCCACCTGGAGCGCTCCTTCGCTCTGGACCGCGCCGCAACGTGGCGAGCTTTGTCTCGACTGTCAGACCGTGTTTCTTGAAGCCTGCGTGCATGGCCGTTGCCACGCCCGATCGCGCAGTTGCGATAGTGCTGGAGCCGAAGCCGGAATGACGTTGTGGAAACGCTTGCGCACGCACTTCCCCGATCCACCGCCGGTCGTGTTGGAGTAACCGGTGCCGGTCGGCCAACGAAAAAAGCCGCCCGGAGGCGGCTTTTTTCGTTGCGGCGCCTACGCCGCTAACGGTCGCTCAGGCGCGCTTGAACGCCACGCCGGTCTTCTCGCGCAGATCGTCCTCGCTCACGTCCGGCGCGGTTTCCACCATCGCCAGGCCGTCTGCATCATTCACGTCCCTCACCGCCAATCCGGTTTGGGTTCGCGAGGAGTTACCTGATCCACTTCGTTGCGACGCCTTGACGCGCCTCAAGTACCGGCACCGTTGCCGATGACCTTCCAGTTCGTATCGGGTACGGCGACGACCCAGCCCGAACCTGGCAAGATCGAGGTGCCGTTCATGAGGTGGATGTAGTTCTGGCCGTTACCGGAATGGCGCCAAAAGATATCGGCGCGGCCATCTCCGTTGTAGTCGCCGCTGCTGACTATCTGCCAGGCTTGGTCGGTTTCTAGGTAGACGTAGGCGACGCCGGCGGCGACGGTGCCGTTCATGGTCCAGATATAGCACTCGCCGTTGACCTTGTTGCGCCAGTACAGATCGCTGCGGCCATCGCGGTTGAAGTCGCCGATGGCTACCACATCGTAAGTCAGGTCCGGCACCGCGGCGGTGTAGCCGGAATCGCTCAACACGCTGGCGCCCGACATGAACTGCACATAGTTCTGGCCATTGGCCTGGTTACGCCAGAACAGGTCGGCCTTACCGTCGCCGTTGAAGTCGCCGGTGCCGACTACCGTCCAACTCATATTGGCCTCACGGTAGACGGTGGAGGCAGACCTGAGGCTGATGCCGTCCATCAACCATAGATCGTTGTAACCGGTGACCTTGTTGCGCCAGTACAGATCGGTGCGTCCATCGCCGTCGAAATCGCCGAGCGCGACGACTTGCCAGTTCTGGTCGGGCACGGAAGTGGAATAGCCGCCCACGACTACGCTATTGCCGTTCATCAGCTGGATGTAGTTCTGGCCGCTCGTGGCATTGCGCCACAGCACGTCGGCGAAGCCGTCGCCATTGAAATCGCCCGAACCGACCACCTTCCATGCAGTGCTCGATTCGCGATAGACCGTGGACGTCGCACTGCGCCCGATGCCATCCATCAGCCATAGATCGTTCAGGCCGCTGACGGCATTGCGCCAATAGAGATCGGACTTGCCATCGCCGTTGAAGTCGTTGCGCACCGCTATGCGGTTAACGGCAGCCCGGAACGTGGCAATGATGGGGGTGGTCAGGTTCAGACTGCGTGCGTTGTCGGAGTTGTCCGCCACACCGCAAGCGAACCCGCCGCAGAACGTGATGCGGGGATTCGAGAACACGCGGTAAGAGGTTTGGCCGGATTCCCCATAGGCCATAACCGTATAGAAGTTGCCGCTGCCCGCCGCCGTCTTATAGCCGAACGAGTATGGATACGCTCCATACTTGAGGACGCCATTGTCGGTGGCCGTCGCACGATCGTGCTGGGAGCCCATGTTATGGCCCAGTTCGTGCGCCAGGGTTTCGTCGCGGCAGAAGTAACGGCGCCCGTCGGTACCGTCATCCTGACCGTCGCTGACGACCGAGTAACCGAACGGCTCGTCGCCGCTGTCGATGCCCGACTGCCCGCCACCGATCAGCCACGCGATACCGCAACCGTCGTTCTCGGGAGTGTTGAACCGGCGAACCAGCGACACCAGGTCGGCGCCGTACTGATCCCGCGCCGCGCGCAACGCTGCGAATGCCGGATCCGCGGGGATCCAACCGGTGCCGCTCTTGTAACCGGTCAGCTTCTCCAGCGTGTCGCCGTTGTCGGTATTGTCCGCAAAATTGACCTGCATGGCATGCACCAGGCGCACACGGGCGTTTACTTGGCTGTTGACGTAGGCTTGGTTGGTGATTTCGACCATGTTGTTCAGGCGCGTAATCGCCTGGGACTGGCCGCCCAAGTTGGACGCGAAGCCGTTGGTATAGCCCAGCAGCACGTCGACGACGGTGACCGATGCGGGTTCCGCGTTCTCGGCCATGGGAGCGGAGGCCGCCATCGGCGCGGCCGCCGGGCCGCTGGCTGCTCCAGACGACAGCTTCGGCGGAATAAGGAAGTCCGGCCCCTTCGGTCGCGTTGCCGGGTTATCGATCAGGGCGAGCTTCGAGCGATCCGTTTCGACCAGCCACGTCACGCCATCGCGTATCGTCAACTTGAGCGGCGCCTTGCCATCGCGCTGGGCGATGGTGCCGAAGGCGGCACGCTCGCCGAAGGTCAAGATGGCCTCCTCGGAGGACTGGCCGTTCTTGAGCCGGCCGACCCAGGTCCAGTCGCCGGACGGGTGCTCGACATGGCGCTCGTATTCGAAATCAAGATTCTCGCCGGACGGCGAGGTGACCTGCAGGCTACCGCTCAGGATCGAGCGCACGGCGTGTTCTTCGCTGATATCGGCACGGTGCCAGGTGTAAGCGCCATCGCGACGAACGACGCTCTTGGAGGGATAGCCCACCAGGTCGCCGCGATCGGCGAGACTAGCGAAAGTCCCCGCCTTATGGCCCAAGCCGGGAACGGTCGCCACCGAGCGCGGCAGCGCGGACATTCCGCCCCAGGCGCTGTGAGCCTGGGCGCCAGCACTAGCGACTTGCGCGTCCGAAGGTGTATCTGGAGCTTGCGTGCATCCTGCACAGCAAAGAGCCAAGGCAGTAAGCAGGACTGTGATGCGCATCGAAGTCGCCGAGTTGTACGGAATCGGGACTGCATCTTGCCTTCGATTGACGTAGACGTTCAATCGTCCCCTGCAAAAACGCGCATACAAATCGTGCCAGGTGTCCCAATACCTCCTGTTCAGACACCCGAGCCCGGCCTGTTTCCGATCAGAGGTGGAAAGTCCCCGACCTCCGGTCGGCCGTTATCGACCGTCGGCGCGCCGGGCCGGGGAGTGCGAGCCGCGGCTCTGGAGATGCCACAGCCACCAGTCTTTGTGCCTACGCCGCGCGCTTGAACGCCACGCCGGTCTTCTCGCGCAGCTCGTCCTCGCTCACGCCCGGCGCGGATTCCACCAGCACCAGGCCTTCGGCGGTCACGTCCATCACCGCCAGTTCGGTGATGATGCGGTCGACCACGCCCAGGCCGGTCAGCGGCAGGGTGCATTCGGGCAGGATCTTGTGCTCGCCGTTCTTGGCGCTGTGCTCCATCAGCACCACCACGCGCTTGACGCCGGCGACCAGGTCCATCGCGCCGCCCATGCCCTTGACCATCTTGCCGGGCACCATCCAGTTGGCCAGGTCGCCCTTGTCGGTGACCTGCATCGCGCCCAGGATCGCCAGGTCGATGTGGCCGCCGCGGATCATCGCGAAGCTGTCGTGGCTGCCGAAGTAGCTGGCGCCGGCGCGCGCGGTCACCGTCTGCTTGCCGGCGTTGATGAGATCGGCGTCGACCTCGGCCTCGCTGGGGAACGGGCCGATGCCGAGCAGGCCGTTTTCGGACTGCAGCCACACGTCCATGCCCTCGGGAATGAAGTTGGCCACCAGCGTCGGCAGGCCGATGCCGAGGTTGACGTAGGCGCCGTCGGTGAGTTCCTGCGCGGCGCGCTGCGCCATTTGATCGCGGGTCCAAGCCATGTCGAATTCCTTGAAAGAGTCGTAACGTCGAATCGTCGGTGAGCGCCGCGCGTCAGGCGCGCACGGTGCGCTGCTCGATGCGCTTCTCGGGCATCGCGTTGAGCACGATGCGATCGACATAGATGCCGGGCAGGTGGACGTGGTCGGGATCGATCGCGCCGATCTCGACGATTTCCTCGACCTCGGCCACGCAGACCTTGCCGGCCATCGCGCAGGCCGGATTGAAGTTGCGCGCGGTCTTGCGGAACACCAGGTTGCCGGCCTTGTCGGCCTTCCAGGCCTTGACCAGCGACACGTCGGCCTTGAGCGCGGTCTCCATCACATAATGATGGCCGTCGAACTCGCGCGTCTCCTTACCGTCGGCGACCACGGTGCCGTAGCCGGTGCGGGTGAAGAAGGCCGGGATGCCGGCGCCGCCGGCGCGCAGGCGCTCGGCCAGGGTGCCCTGCGGGTTGAACTCCAGCTCGAGCTCGCCGGACAGGAACTGGCGTTCGAATTCCTTGTTCTCGCCGACGTAGGACGAAATCATCTTGCGGATCTGGCGCGTCTCCAGCAGCAGGCCCAGGCCGAAGCCGTCGACCCCGGCGTTGTTGGAGATCGCGGTCAGGCCCTTGACGCCGCTGTCGCGCAGCGCCGCGATCAGGGCCTCGGGGATGCCGCACAGTCCGAAGCCGCCGACCGCCAGGGTCTGGCCGTCGGCGACCAGTCCGCGCAGCGCTTCGTCTGCGGTGGGGAACACTTTGTTCTTCGCGGCGCCGGCGCTGCGCGTCGCGGCAATGGCCTCGGCCATGGGGGAACTCCTTTGCGGGATGGCGCAGTTTAACGCGCCCGGCCGCCCGCCCCCACCGGACCTTAGGGCAATGGTCACTCGTCCAGTGGCGTGGCCCGACGTTAGACTCCGGCCATGAGCAAGATCGCCCTGGTCACCGCCATCGCCGCTACCGGAACCGACACCGATATGGTGCCGCTGATCGAAGCCTGCGCCCGCGCCGGGCTGGCCGCCGAGGTGCGCGCCTGGGACGACCCCAGCGTGGCCTGGACACGCTACGACGCCGCCCTGCTGCGCTCGCCCTGGGACTACACCGAGCGCCTGCCGGAGTTCCTGGGTTGGTGCGAACGGGTGGCCACGCAATCGCGCCTGCTCAATCCGCTGCCAGTGGTGCGTTGGAACACCGACAAGCACTATCTGGCCGACCTGGCCGCGCGCGGCGTGGCGGTGGTGCCCAGCGCCTTCGTCGAGCCCGAGGCCGAGCCCCTGCCGGCGCTGCAGGCCTTTCTGGCCGAGCACGCGCAGGCCGCCGAATTCGTGGTCAAGCCCGCGGTCAGCGCCGGCTCGCGCGATACCCAGCGGTATGCACGCTCGCAGGAGTTCGCCGCCGCCAACCACATCGCGCGCCTGCTCGACGCCGGCCGCAGCGTGCTGCTGCAGCCCTACCTGGCCTCGGTCGATCGCGACGGCGAAACCGCCCTGCTCTACTTCGACGGCGACTACAGCCATGCGATCCGCAAGGGCGCGCTGCTGCGCCCCGACACCGGCGCCACCGAGGCCTTGTTCGCGCCCGAACAGATCGTCGCGCGCGAGCCCGGCCAGGACGAACAGGCGCTGGCGCAGGCGGTCCTGACCGCGGCGCGCGATGCGCTGAAACTGGACGCGCCACTGGCCTACGCGCGCGTCGACCTGATCCGCGACGGCGGCGGCAGGCCCTGCCTGCTGGAACTGGAGCTGTGCGAGCCCTCGCTGTTTTTTCCGTACGCCGACGGCAGCGCGGATCGCTTCGTGGCGCGCTTGCGCGAACGTCTGGCCGCGACGCCCTAAGCTCGCTTATGCGAAAAGGCGGGCGCCTCAAGAGCGCCCGTACACATCCTCGAGCCGGACGATATCGTCCTCGCCCAGATAACCGCCCGACTGCACCTCGATCAGCTCGACCGGTTCGCTGCCGCGGTTGCGCAGGCGGTGGACGCTGCCGCGCGGGATGTAGGTGCTCTCGTTCTCGCGCAGCTCGAACACCTTGTCGTCGCAGGTGACCTCGGCCACGCCCGAGACCACGATCCAATGCTCGGCGCGGTGCTGGTGCTTCTGCAGGCTGAGCGCGGCGCCGGGCTTGACCACGATCTTCTTGACCTGGAAGCGCTCGCCGACGCCGATCGAATCGTAGCTGCCCCAGGGCCGGTAGACCTTGCGGTGGAACAGGTGCTCCTGGCGGCCGGCGGCCTTGAGCCGGTCGACGATGATCTTGACGTCCTGGACCCGGTCCTTGCGCGCGACCAGGGTGGCGTCGGCGGTGTCGACGATCACCAGATCCTCGACGCCGAGGGTGGCGATCATGCGCCGGTCGGAGGCGCGCACCAGGCTGTCGCGGGTGTCGACCGAAATCACGTCGCCTTCGTGGCGGTTGCCGTCGGCATCGCGTTCGGCCACCGACCACAGCGAGGACCAGGAGCCGATGTCGCTCCAGCCGCAGCTCACCGGCACCACCGCGGCGCGGTCGGTCTTTTCCATCACCGCATAGTCGATCGAGTCGCTGGGGCTGGACGCGAACGCGTCCTGGCCCAGGCGCAGGAAATCCAGATCGGCGCCGGCGCTGGCGAACGCGGCCTGGGCGGCAGCGTGGATCGCCGGCGCCAGCCGCGCCAGCTCGTCCAGATAGCTGCGCGCACGGAACAGGAACATGCCCGAGTTCCAGGCGTAGGTGCCTTCGGCCAGGTAGCGCTCGGCGGTGGCCTGATCGGGCTTCTCGACGAAGCGCTCGATGCGGTAGCCGTCGGGGCCCAGGGCCTCGCCGCGCAGGATGTAGCCGTAGCCGGTTTCGGCGTAGTCGGGGCGGATGCCGAACGCGACCAGCCAGCTCTCGTCGCCCAGGCGCATCGCCGCGGCGACCGCATCGCGGAACGCGGCCTCGTCCTCGATCAGATGATCGGCCGGCATCACCAGCAACAGCGCATCGGCGTCGCCGGCCAGCGCGTGCAGCGCCGCGGCCGCGATCGCCGGCGCGGTGCTGCGCGCGACCGGTTCCAGCAGGATGCCGCCGCTGCGCACGCCGATCGCCTGCAACTGCTCGCCGACCATGAAACGGTGGTCGTCGGCGCAGACCGTGATCGGGGCCTGCGCGTCGGGCAGCTTGCTCGCGCGCAGCACGGTTTCCTGGAACAGCGAATGGTCCCCGATCAGCGACAGGAACTGCTTGGGTTGGTTCTGTCGCGAAAGCGGCCACAATCGGGTTCCGCTGCCGCCGCTGAGGATGACCGGGTGAAGCATTTCGACTCCGCACTGGGGTTACCTCGTGAAGGGTACCGGATCGGGGGCGCGCGCCGCCGGGGTGGCGGCGCGCCGGCGGCGTCCGCCGCTCAGGCTGCAGTCACCCGGGCCCGCCGCCCCGCGGTGGCGGCATGAGCGGCGGGCCGACGCGGGTGCGGCTGCAGGGGCCGGCCGATGCCAGTGCGCAGGTGACCCTGCACGGCGCGCAGCTGCTGTCCTGGACCTGCCGCGGCCGCGAACGCCTGTACCTGAGCCCACGCGCGAACTTCGTTCCGGGCCAGGCGATCCGCGGCGGCGTGCCGGTGATCTTTCCGCAGTTCTCCGATGCCGGCCCCGGCCCGCGCCACGGTTTCGCGCGCGTGCGCGAATGGACGCCGGCGGGCGCGGGCCGCTTCCTGCTGCGCGACGACGCGGCCACGCGCGCGCTGTGGCCGGCGTCGTTCGAGGCCGAGTTGACGCTGGCGCTGGGCGTCGACGCACTGGCGATCGCATTGCGCGTGCGCAACACCGGGGGGCAGCCGTTCGCGTTCACCGCCGCGCTGCACAGCTACCTGAGCGTGGACGATCTGGCCGCGGCGCGCCTCCAGGGCCTGCACGGCCGCGCCTACCGCGATGCCACCCGCGCCGGCGCATCCGCCGTCCAGGACCAAGCCGAACTGCGCTTCGACGGCGAGATCGATCGCCTCTATCCCGACACGGCCGGCGGCCTGCGCCTGCTCGACGGCGAACGCGGCCTGCGCATCGACGCCGAGGGTTTCGCCGACACCGTGGTCTGGAACCCCGGCGCCGCGCTCGCCGCCGGCCTGGGCGATCTGGGCGCGGGCGAGTACGCGCGATTCGTCTGCGTCGAAGCCGCCGCGGTCGCCAGCCCGCTCGTGCTGGCGGCGGGCGCGGACTGGCTCGGGCGCCAGATCCTGACCGTGGCGGACCGAACGCCTGTGTCGTAATCCGTACGGATCGGCGCACGTTGGCTGCACGCTAGGCGTAGTTCGGCGAGCCCCGGGGGAGCCGCGGCCGGCCCCGCCCCCCTGCGCCCGCGAGCGGTCTCCGCTAGAATTGGCGGTTCTCGGCCTCCGGGCCGTGCACCTCCCAACGGGCACCCCCAAGGAACCCCCGCACGATGAAGATCCTCGTCGGCTACAAGCGCGTGGTGGACTACAACGTCCGCATTCAGGTCAAGCCGGATGGCTCCGGCGTGGTCACCGACGGCGTCAAGCTGTCGGCCAACCCCTTCGATGAAATCGCCCTGGAAGAAGCGCTGCGTCTGCGCGACAAGGGCATCGCGACCGAGGTCGTGGTCGCCACGATCGGCCCCGCCGACGCCCAGGCGCACCTGCGCAACGGCCTGGCGATGGGCGCCAACCGCGCCATCCACGTCGTCAGCGACCAGCCGATCCAGTCGCTCACCGCCGCGCGCGCCCTGCTCAAGCTGATCGAGAAGGAGCAGCCGGACCTGGTGATCCTGGGCAAGCAGGCCATCGACGACGACGCCAACCAGACCGGCCAGATGCTGGCCACGCTGTGGGGCCGCCCGCAGGCGACCTTCGCCTCCAAGCTCGAGGTTGCCGACGGCAAGGCCACGGTCACCCGCGAAGTCGACGCCGGCCTGGAAACGCTGGAAGTCGATCTGCCGGCGGTGGTCACCACCGACCTGCGCCTCAACGAGCCGCGCTTCATCAAGCTGCCCGACATCATGAAGGCCAAGAGCAAGCCGATGGAGTCGATCGCCTTCGCCGACCTCGGAGTCGACACCGGCGACACCCTCAAGACCACCCATTACGCCCCGCCGCCGAAGCGCAGCCGCGGCGTGATGGTCAAGGACGCGGCCGAACTGGTCGCCGCACTGAAGCAGAAGGGGTTGCTGTGATGAGCAAGGTACTGATCGTCGCCGAACATCTGGACGGCAAGCTCAACGCCTCCACCGCCAAGTGCGTGTCCGCCGCGCAGGCGCTCAAGCCCGAGACCATCGACGTGGTCGTGCTGGCCGCCGACCCGGCCGCCGTCGCAGCCGACGCCGCGCAGATCGCCGGCGTCGCCAAGGTGCTGACCGTCGCCAACGCCGCCAACGCCAACGCGATCGCGCAGGTGCAGGCGCCGCAGATCGTCGCGCTGGCGCAGGGCTACAGCCATGTGTTCGGCCCCTCCACCACCTTCGGCAAGGATTTGATGCCCTGCGTCGCGGCCCTGCTCGGCGTGGCCCAGGTCTCGGACGTGATGGCGGTGGAAGCCAGCCATACCTTCAAGCGCCCGATCTACGCCGGCAACGCCATCGTCACCGTCGAAGCGCCGGCCGATCACACCGTGGTCGCCACCGTGCGCACCGCCTCCTGGCCGGAAGCCGGCAAGGGCGGCAGCGCCGCGGTCGAAGCGGTTACGGTCGACGCGGCCCTGCCCGCCCACACCCGCTATGTCGGCCTGGCCGCCGGCAAGTCCGATCGCCCCGACCTGCAAAGCGCCAAGCGCGTGGTCTCCGGCGGCCGCGGCGTCGGCTCGGCCGACAACTTCAAGATCATCTACGACTTCGCCGACAAGCTCGGCGCCGCCGTCGGCGCCTCGCGCGCCGCGGTCGACGCCGGCTACGTGCCCAACGAGCTGCAGGTCGGCCAGACCGGCAAGATCATCGCCCCGGAGCTCTACGTCGCCATCGGCATCAGCGGCGCGATCCAGCACCTGACCGGCATCAAGGACGCCGGCACCATCGTCGCGATCAACAAGGACGGCGATGCGCCGATCTTCGAGATCGCCGACATCGGCCTGGTCGGCGACTTGTTCCAGTTGCTACCGGAGTTGGTGACTCAACTGGGCCGCAACTAGAACTTTCGCGCATTACGGCCAATACTGGCGGGCGACCTAGCACAGGTCGCTTCGCCACCTTAGGATCAAAGAGGGCGCAACACTATGAATATTAAGCATCTATCTGTCCTCTCGGTGCTTGCACTGACCGTTGCTGCCGGCTGCTCCCAAAACAGCGCGCCCGGCCCCTCAACCACGGCCGCCCAACCCGAGGTGCCGGTGGTGGCCGCGATCGCAGAAGCGCCTGTTGCGGCCGCATCGGTCAAGGGCACGAACAACCTGTTGACCGCCACACCCGGGGAGGCGTCCTGCGACAGCGGCGCCGAGGTCAAGCTGGCTTGGAATGCCAGCGCCAATCCGGCCATAGCCCAGACGGAGCTGTTGGTAGGCGAAGGGAAGAGTTCCAAGATCTTCGCTGCCGGCGGACCGGCCGGCGAGGCCGACACCGGGCCCTGGGTCTATTCCGGAACGGTCTTCGTCCTGCGCAATAAATCCGATCAAGCCGAATTGGATCGCGTCGTGATCGCCGGGCCGACCTGTCCCCCGCCGGCTGCCGCCGATCCCGCCGCCGCTTCCAACGCCCAGTGATCGCGGTAGCCACGCATCGGTGGCAGCGCGTTCCCTGTCATCAGCGCCTCAAGCACTCTTTTATGCCCGACACGCCCATCATCCCCGTCAACTCTCTGAGCCGACATACTCGCCCCCTAGAAGCCGCGCTCATCGCGAGCACCTCCGAGGTCATTCGCAGCGGCTACTACGTATTGGGACCGAACGTGAATCGTTTCGAGAGCGCCTTCGCCGCATACTGCGGCGCAGGGCACTGCATCGGTGTCGCCAACGGCACTGACGCGCTCGAATTGGCTCTGAAGGCCGTTGGCGTCGTCCCTGGAGACCAGGTGGCCGTCACAGCCAACGCGGCGATGTACGGAACTACGGCCGTGTTGGCGTGTGGCGCGCACCCGCTTTTCGTCGATGTGGAGGCCGCCAGCTCCACGATGTGCCCGCAGCAGCTTGCCGCGGTTTTGGCCGAGCACGCGCCCAAGGCCGTGATCGTTACGCACCTGTACGGCAGGCTTGCCGCAATCGAGGCGCTAGTCAGCCTCTGCCGGGAACATGGCATTGCGGTCGTGGAAGATTGCGCCCAGGCGCACGGCGCACGCAGGAACGGCCGCACCGCCGGCAGTTTCGGCGATATCGCAGCCTTTAGTTTCTATCCAACCAAGAACCTCGGCGCGCTGGGCGATGGCGGCGCTGTGGTCACGTCCGATCCTGCGCTTGCGCAGCGCACACGCCAGCTGCGGCAGTACGGTTGGTCGGCAAAATACAGCAACGAACTCGGCGGCGGCCGCAACAGCCGCCTGGATGAGATCCAAGCGAGGATGCTGGACTTGATGTTGCCGCTGCTGGACGGCTGGAACGATCGGCGCCGCGAAATAGCCAATCGCTACTCCGAAGCCATCGGCCACCCGGACATCGCCGTGCCGGCTACGGCCGGCGAGGAATACGTCGGCCACCTTTATGTGGTCCACAGTCCACGCCGCGATGCGCTGCGTGAGCACCTGCATGCCCAGCACATCCAGACCGAGGTCCATTACCCGGTACCCGATCATCGCCAACCCTGCCACGCAGGCAGCTTCGACGGCGTACGGCTGCCGGTCGCTGAGCTTCAGGCCGCCACTGCCTTGACGCTGCCCTGTTTCCCCGAACTGGACGACACGGAAGTTCAACGTGTCATCGACGCATGCAATCAGTTCTGAAGCCCAAGTATTCGCTGGTCATTCCGGTCTATCGCAATGCGGAATCGATAGGCGACTTGATCGCAGCTTGCGCTGCCCTGCAATCCCAACTCGAAGGCAAGCTGGAAACCATTTTCGTGGTGGACGGCAGCCCTGACGACAGCCACATCCAGCTCAACGAAAAGCTCCCTGCGAGCGGATTGCGCTCGCAACTGATCCTGCTTTCGCGGAATTTCGGCTCCTTCGCCGCGATCCGCGAGGGCCTGATTCATTCCCGCGGCGACTTCGCGGCGGTAATGGCGGCCGACCTTCAGGAGCCCCCGGAACTCGTTGTGGAGTTCTTCAGGCAGCTGGAGCGTAACGAAGCGGACGTGGTATTCGGTATTCGCGAGGCCAGGAACGATCCCTGGTTGTCCAGCCTGTTCGCCTCGATGTTCTGGTGGATTTACCGTCGTTTTGTTCAGCGGGACGTTCCGGTCGGCGGGGTGGACGTATTCGGCATCAACCGCCAGTTCCTGGACAGGGTGGTTGCCTTCGGCGAAGCCAACGGCAGCCTGCTCGGCCTGCTGTTCTGGATGGGTGGCCGCCGGGCCTTCATACCTTACGTACGCCGTGAGCGGCGCCATGGCAAGAGCGCATGGACGTTCAGAAAGAAGTTCACCTATCTGCTCGACAGCATCTTCGCTTTCACCGATGCGCCCATACGCCTGCTCTTGGCTAGCGGAATCGCAGGCATAGGCCTGGCGTCGCTCCTGGGCACCCTCGTTCTGGCTACGCGCCTGCTGGGCCTGGTCGACGTGCCTGGATACGCCGGCACCATGCTCGCCGTGCTGTTCTTCGGCGGCCTGAACGCACTCGGCCTGGGCCTGGTGGGCAACTACAGCTGGCGCGCGTACGAGAACACGAAACAGCGGCCGCTCAGCATTCCGATGATCGCCGTTCGTTTCGGAGAGCCTGAAGGAGCAGACAAATCGTCATGACCGGAAAATCGCACGATGAAGTTCGGATGTCCGCGCAAGCCCAAGTAGCCGCGGACGCCGTGCTCGCTCCGGGCATAGTGCTGAACGGAGCTTGCGACATCGGCGCGCGGTGCGTCTTGGCGGCCGGAGTGGTCGTGGATTCCGGCGGCAGCGGCAAGGTCGTCGTCGAATCAGACGTCCGCATCCAGGCCGGCGCCATACTTTACGGGCCGCTGACCGTAGCCCGCGGCGCCTTGGTGCAGGCAGGCTCGGTCGTCACCCGGGATGTCCCGCCTCACGCGATTGTGGCCGGCAATCCAGCTCAGATTGTCGGTTACACCTCATCTTCCACCCAGCCCGTCGCGTTAGCCAGGACCCCGGGGGCAGTGGGTCAGGTCGACACGTCCGTGGCCGGCGTCACCCTGCACAGGCTGCCTAAGGTGCTCGACCTTAGAGGCAACCTCACCGTCGGCGAATTCGGCCGATCCGTTCCATTCGACGTCAAACGTTACTTCATGGTGTTCGGTGTCCCGAACGCCGAAGTGCGCGGCGAACACGCCCATCGGATCTGCCATCAGTTCCTGATCTGCGCAAAGGGGAGTCTGTCCGTGGTGGCCGACGACGGTCGAACACGCGAGGAGTTCCATCTGGACGATCCGTCCGTGGGTTTGCACTTTCCGCCGTTGATATGGGGCATTCAGTACAAGTACTCGGCAGATGCGGTCCTGCTGGTATTCGCATCCGAGTTGTACGATTCTAACGAATACATCCGCGACTACGGTGAGTTTGTCCGGCTGGCCGCCGACGCTCGAGGCGATCGATGAGCACTCATGCCACATTGCTCCTGTCCCTGCACGATGCGGCAACGATACGTCTCGGCCTGCAGAAGGCCGCCATTTCGGGCCCTCACTCGTTCATACGCGAGTTGGACGCGGATTACGATCGCGAGGTACTGCTTGAGCAATGGCTCCGCCCGCTAGCCGAGCAAGACGATCTCCGTTACAGCGTGCAGGTCAACGGGCAGGAATACTGGGTACTGCTTGAGACCCTGCCCTGGGATTCGACCTTCTTCTCGCGCGGCATGGCGCGCCTCAATGCGTTGGTCAAGGCGGGCGAATGCGCTGGATTGCGCGAAGACGGCGCTCCCGCGGCGGCGGCGCTGGATGCCGTGCTCGCCATCGCCAAATCGCGGGGGATCGACTATGTACTGGCGCCGGCTTCCCCCAACGACCTGCATCTTCTACGCAGCCTGGCCAAGACCGGGTTCGAGCTGATCGAGACGCGCTGCCACTACCACCGCTCGCTGACCCCGGCTGCGGGCCAGCGACACGCAACCCGAATGGCCGGCCCTCATGACGTCGCATCGCTGGCACGCACCGCGCGTGAAATGGTGAATCCGTACGATCGTTTCCACGCCGATATCGCCATGTCCGATCAAGATGCGGACAGAATGATGGAGCGTTGGATAGAAGCATCGATCGTCGGCGGATTTGCCGATACCACCATCGTCCCCGATGTGGATGAACCCGAAGCGTTTTGCACCGCGAAATACCATCGCGAACACTGGAAGGGCTGGAATCTTCGACTCGCACAGCCCGTGCTGAGCGCGGTTTCGTCGCGCCACAAGGGCTGGTACGTACGCATCATCTCCGAACTGGACGAGCATCTTCGCAGCATCGGCGCCGAACATTCGTTCCTGATCACGCAGATCACGAACAACGCGGTCATTCGCAGCTGGGAGAAATTGGGATACCGGTTCGGCAAGGGCGAACACATCTTCCGCAGGCTTCTCTGAGGCATGGACGTCGCAGCCCCCACCGAGATCGAGTGGAACCTCGACCAACGCCCGTTGAAGGAACTGGCCGCGCTTATCCTGGCCGAGCGTGCAGATGTCGTAAGCGTGGTCGCTGATGCCTCCCGGACGCTGGGGCAATTGGAACGGTTGGGCTATCCTCTCGATCTCCACCAGACCGGCGCATGCGCAGCCTCCGGCCGCAGCAGATGCGTATTGACCCCGCTTCTGACCCGCTCGGTGCTGCCGGTCAGGCACTACGACTATTCGGTCAGCTGCGAAGACGTAGAAGCCTACGGGCGTTTCAGCGGTGACATGAACCCGGTCCACTTCGACGACGAAGCCGCCCGTGAGCAGGGTTTTGAGGGCAGAATTTCGCATGGAATGCTGTTCAACGGATGGCTTACCCGCCTGCTCGGAATGGAGTATCCCGGGAACGGCACGCTATATCTGCGCAGCCAATGCCTGTATCTCGCGCCGGTCTATCCCGAGCGCGCGTACAGCATCAGAGTCTCGACCCCGCGACACGATCCGGTTAGGAACACCTATCTGATCGTCGCCCAACTCCTCGATCCGGCTCGCGGGCGTCACGCGTCAATCGCCTATGCCGATGTCATGAGCCGCCTTCCGCGGATCGAAAATCGTGCTCAGTCGAATCCGTAGCGCCTCACTCCGTGGCGAAGCGCTACGTTTCCTGATCGGCGGTGGCGCCAATACCCTGGCCACTTACGGCCTCTATTGGATATTGCTGCAGTGGCTGACCTACCCCGTCGCCTACACCGCCAGCTACGCCGCCGGCATCTTGACCGGATTTGCCATCAACACGTGGTTCGTATTCGGGATTCCCTGGTCGTGGCGAAAGCTGATGGCCTTTCCCCTGGTCCACGTCATGAACTATATGGCGGGCATGGCGGTCGTCTGGGCAAGCGTTCGTCTACTCCGCATCCCAGAGCCCTGGGCTCCAGTGGTGGCCACGCTCGTGACGCTGCCTCTCAGTTTCTTGCTCACCCGATTGCTGATCCGGTCCCGGAGCAGCAACTCCTGAGTGGTCGCCCACGCCGTTCTGAAGGCCATCACCCGGCGCCATGAGGTGGCCGGGCGCTTAGGGCGTTACTTCGAATCTGTACGATCCCGCCCGAGGCAACGCCACGCCTATCTGATAGCCATTGACTGGGATCCACTCACGCTCTTCGCCATTGATTCTGACGACCCAGCTGCCCTGCGGCGCTTCGTTCCAGACAAAGTAACCGGGCCCTGACGCAGTGATCGTGCCCGTCGCGCTTAAGGGCCCCAGCTTGTCGAACTTGGCCGCGATAATCTGTCCTGCCGCAGGTCCGCCGGCATCCGGCGCGGCGCCTTCCGGCGGGGCCGACTCGACAACAAGGCTCGTGACCGGCGCCCTCGGGCGGTCGAGCAGGAAATCCACCGCATCGCCTTTAAGGGTCGGCGTACCGGCCACAAAATAGGCGCGAGGTAACGCTCCCGCCTGCTCCTGCCACTGCCATCCGCCCTCGGCATCCTTCTGCAAGACGTACTTCACCCCGTAGATTCGCGACACCGACAACGACGGGAAGAACAGCAGCCGGAACTTGTCGTAGTCTTGCGGATGTACATTGCCGCGTATCATCCTAAGACCGTGACTGGCGAGCAAATGAGCCAGGAATCGCTGGTTGGGCACCGAAGGATCCACGGCGAAGCGATAGCTGAGCTTCTGCTCTTCTGTGAAGGCCGCTGCGGCCCCTTTTGCGATCGCCTCCATATCGGCGCAGCATTCAGTCGCAGCCTCAGCCGCCGCACGCCCCTCAAGTGGAAATTTCGTCCCGGGAACCGCGTAGGCCAACACCATCAACGGCAGCGCGAAACAAGCAGCGGCCAACATTCGCGGCGACTGCGTGAGCATCGCGATCAGTACTGCACCTGTACCTACGACCGCCACGGCCAGGGGCAGGTTATCGCCGGCGGAAAGCCCGGCAAGCGCTGTGACGACAAGTGCCGCGAGTAGAGCGCGCTGCCAGCTTTTTTGGCCGATGGACGCATTCAGGCGGTCTATCCCCATGGCCGCCAATGGCAGGCATACCGTCAACATCAAGCATGTCCACCACGCAAGTTGACGCACTTTGCCGGCCGCGGGAATCTTAATCGTCAGCGGCGCCAGCCATTGACTGGCCAAAGCCAGCGACATGCAAGCGATGGCCAGTAGCGCCCACCTCACCGGATCGCGACCATTGACCAACGCCGCCGCGGCCAGGAATAGCACCGGGATGCCGAGAAACAGGTTGCCCACGTCCTTCGTATTGCCTTGATCCGGAGAAATCAGGCCGACCATATCGCTGGCCCGGTATCCCCATTCGCGCATGGCATCCAGCGGAATGGCCTGATTGCCGACGATCTCGCCGTAGCGCCCCAACCAGCGAATGGTGTTGGCGTGGAAGTCCAGGAGCGTAAAGAGGTAATAGCCGCTCAAACAGCAGGTGATCAAACCGGCTAGGGCCAGCGTCGCAACGGTTCCGCTCATGCGCTCGCTCGGGCTATCGGTTCGGCGCAGGAAAGCCGCTCCCAATACCACGCCCCAGAACATCACACACCCCAGCACCGTGATGACCATGGTCTGGGCGGGCTGCGCGTAAATCAGCATGCTTGCACTGAGCGCCAAGCCCACTGCGAGCGGAACCGAAAAGCCCGGCCGTCGCGCGACGGCGATATTGAAACCAAGCACCCAGGGTATCCACGACACCGCCGCCACGATATGCGGCCACATCGTTGTCGAAACTGCCGCCGGCATCCAAGGCGCTGCGGCCGCGATCACGAAACCGGCCAGCTTGCTCGCCCCCAGCCTCCTGCTCATGAAGTACAGGCCCAGCGCATACCAAACCAGATGCAGCCGGATGACGAATTCGAGGCGCGACAACGTGTCGCTTAGCGAGCTATCGCTGCCCAACCAGTTGAAGAACAGCGGGTAGATCGGGTGATAGTTGGCATTCTGCCACTGGCTATAGCCTGCCAGCACATAAGGATCGAACAGCAGGCCGTGCAGGCCCTCTCGCTGAACGAGCAAACTGGCATCGAGCGCAAAGGGAGCGAAGATCTCGGTGCCGTCCGGATGGCCCAGCAGAGCTCGACCGTGGTATCCAACCCAGACCAGGACGATCGCCACGACGGCGACAGCCAAGTATGCAAGTACGTCATCGCGGGAGACGCGCGTCATCGGTGAATCCTATTTTTATCTACAGCCAGGCGCACTCATATTGCTTGCCGTCGAAAATCTTCGCACCAACGCACCAGCTTGACGTGGAAGGCGCTGCCCCGCCTGCACAGGACCGACGACCACGATATCGAGCCGGCTCGAAGGCCGACCGCGCCCAGCAGGCTTGCGTGGATCGAGTACGCAAGATCGACTAGAAGTCCGCAGGCCCGAGCCCAACCAGATTCCAACGAACGAATGCGTGCTTACCACCCCAACTTGAAACAACCGGCGCGGAGTCTACAAAACCGCCTCCGCACGTCACTATAATGCGACTATCGTACAATTCCTGGGCCAATGGTGCTCGCATGACCTTATACGGATTCGACACATGGTCGGCGCGCGACCAGGACTCTTCGCTGCGGGAAGCTTGGCTCGCCTCCGAGCGATTCAAGGCCGACTGCGATTGGAGTCGGGTGCCCGGCACATGCGGGCTATGCGGGAGCAGTAAAGGATTCGCGCTCGCCGCGGATGCCGACCGCGCGCAGCCCAATGTCCGTGAAAGCCTGCTCTGCTTGTCCTGCAAGCACAGTGCGCGCATACGAGCGAGTTTGCGCCTGCTACTCGATCACCTTTCCCAAGGACAGTCCAAGCCGAACATGTCCGGCGAGCCGCTGCGAGGACTTGGCGCCCGGCTACAGCATTGGCTTGGATGGAACCGCGGTGGCGCGACACTGCCGACCGTATACGTAACCGAACAGATGACTCCCGCCTTCCTATGGCTGCAGCGCCACCTGCGGGCGGACCTGCACGGCAGCGAATTCCAGCCCGATCCGGACAAGCTCCATGCGCTGAGCCAAAGCTTCCGATCGGCAGGAGGCATTGGCGACGTGAGCTTCCAGGATGTGACGCAGCTTAGCTTCGAAGACGCCAGTCTGGATGCCATCACATCGTTCGACGTGCTCGAACACGTCCCCGATTACTCCAAGGCAATCGCCGAATTCGGCCGAACTTTACGCCCCGGTGGCGTTTGCGTAGCGACCTTTCCGTTCACCGACGGCCCCAGCACCGTGGTCCGCGCCAAGATGGACGAACAAGGTGCGGTGACCCATCTACTCGAACCGGAGTATCACGGCGATCCCATTGGCGATGGCGTGCTCTGCTTCTACCATTTCGGCTGGGACGTACTGGACAACTTCCGTGCCGCCGGCTTTCGGAGCGTGCGCATGGTAATGCCTTGGAACCACGATCAAGGCTGTCTGTACGGCTTGTGGTCCCTGATGGCCATTCGCTGACCGCGAAAAACTCAGCGAACGGCGCGCGCTATCCAATCCAGAGCCGGACCCCAGTCGCCACCCTCGACGCGAAACGCCTGGCCCAAGCCCGCAAGCCTCGCGGCCTCGATATCGCTTGCCTGGTCTCCAACCAGCACCGAAGACGCTGGACGAATATCCCAGTCTTGCGCGGCCTGCAGCAGCATGCCTGGTTGAGGCTTGCGGCAACTGCAGGCCATCTTCAATTCGCCTAACCCGGCGTCCGGATGATGTGGACAAAAATAGGTCGCCAACAGGGGAGCCCCGCGGCTGGCGAACTGCTCGTGCACCCATTGGGTATATCGATAGAACTGCGCTTCATCGTAGTACCCGCGTGCGATTCCGGCTTGATTGGTAACGACGACCACAAGGAAGCCGCAACTCCGAGCTTGCGCAGCCAGATCGAAAATGCCGGGAACCCAGTCCGTGCGCTCGGGCGTGTGCACGTAGCCGTGGTCGGTATTGATCACGCCGTCCCGATCCAGAAACAAAGCCTTGTGGGGCGCCGGCACATCCGCCAACAGCAACTGCGCGCCAGGGTCGATGTAGGGGGCGCTGGAAGCGTACGCCATCATTCGCCCTCGGCGAAGAGCGATTGCGCTCGCGCATAGTCCTCGGGCACGCCGATGTCGATAAAACCGGTTGTTTCCGTGTAGGCGGCGACTTTTCCCAACCGCGCACCGGGCTGCAGCACATCGCGCTCAAAGGAAAAAGCGGTCGCCGCCGGCAACTCCCTCAACGCATCCTTGCCGAGGAAGTAACAGCCCGCATTGATCCAGCCCGGACCGGTACGACCCTTCTCCAGAAAGCCGACGGCTCTGCTCGCCCGTATTTCCACGGCCCCGTAACGCCCCACATCTTCCATATGAGCCAATGCCATGGCCATCTGCACGCCCTCTTTCGAGGCCATGGTCTCCAGAGCGCTGGGCGAATACTTCAGCCACGTATCGCCATTGAGAACGTGCACGCTCTCGCCGAGCAACCGGTCCGCGGCGAGCCGTATCGCCCCGCCCGTACCCAATGGCTCCGGCTCCACCGAATAGGCTATGTCCATCCCACGCCATCGCGCACCAATCTGCGCTTCGACCTGTTCGGCCAGGTAGCCCGTGGCCAACACGCAGCGGCGTATACCGCTTTCGGCCAATCCATCGAGCAGCCAGGCAAGAAAAGGGCGGCCCGCCACCAAGGCAAGCGGCTTGGGTACATCGCTGACTACGGCGCGCAGGCGGGTGCCGAAACCGCCCGCAAGCACTATCGCCTCTTCAGTTGGCTTCATTCGGATACATCTCGCGCTCGATCAACGCGCACAACAGATGCCCGATGAACTCATGCCCTTCCTGGATGCGCGGAGTTTCGCTGGAGGGAATCCGGAAACACATGTCGCTGGCCGGGGCGAGCTTACCGCCGCTCTCTCCCGCGAATCCGATGACGGATATGCCTCGTTGCTTGGCCGCATCCACCGCGCGAACTATGTTCGGTGAATTGCCCGAGGTCGAGATCGCGACAAAAACATCGCCCTTCCGGCCCAGGGCCTCGATCTGCCTGGCGAAGGTGTAGTCGTAGCCATAGTCGTTGCCGATTGCCGTCAGGATGCTGCTATCGGTCGTCAACGCAACGGCAGCCAAGCCCGGCCTGTCGTAATAGAAGCGGCTAACCAATTCTCCCGCCCAATGCTGCGCGTCGGCGGCGCTGCCCCCGTTTCCGGCGAACATGATCTTTCCGCCAGCGCGCAGGGCATCGACGCACAGGCTCACGGCCCTGAGGATGTCCTCGGCCAAGATCGGGTCCTGAGCCATATTCTGGAAATTGGTCAGCAACTTTTGAAATTCGTGCGCGACGAAGTCTTTCATAGGATCTTCCAAGCGGTTGCGCCGCTGTGAGTGAAGTGAGCGTCGTAGACCGTGCCGTCCATAGCATTGAGCGCGCGGACCAAGCGAGCCCGTTCGCAAGGCTCGCAAATGAACATCATGAACCCCCCTCCGCCCGCGCCGGACACTTTGGTGGCCAGGGAACCGTTGCTCTTGGCGGTCTCTTCGATTTCCTCGATCATCGGGTTGCTGATGCTGGCGGCGCTTTGCTTCTTAGCCAGCCAGCCCGCTTGCATCACATCGGCGAAGCGACGCAGATCGCCCTTCAATATCGCCTCTTTCATCTTCGTCGCCTCATCCTTGAGCCTATGCATGGCATCGAGCGACGAGCTGCGCCCTTCCTGAATATTCCGCGATTGCTCGTCGATAATTTGAGCGGACGAGCGTGAGACGCCGGTGAAGTACAGCACCAGGCTGGACTCCAACTCGGCCCATACCCAATCCTTGACCCGTAACGGATTCACGATGACCCGATCGTCGGCGTAGAACTCCATGAAATTGAATCCGCCGAACGAAGCTGCGTATTGGTCCTGCTTGCCGCCAGACAGCCCCAGGTCCTTGCGCTCGATATCGTAGGCCAAATGAGCGATTTCATACTCGCCCAACGGCAGGTCGAAGTACTCGGCAAATGCCGTGACCAGCGCGACCACCATGGTGGACGACGAGCCCAATCCGGAACCGGGAGGAGCATCGGACGCAGCCCGAATGCGCACGGCGGGCGCGCGTCCATTCAGGTACTGACGGGTGACGCGTCTGTACACCCCCTTCATAAGCTGCAGCGGTCCGGGCGCAAGATCGGCTTCTTCTGGCCGAACGCTCTGTATCACCTCGGCATCCAGAGCGTGAAAACAAACATGCCCGTCTGATGACGCATCGATGGTCGCGTAGGCGTACTTGTTGATGGTGACGTTCATGACGAAGCCGCCGTGCTGGTCGCAGAACGGCGAAACATCGGTACCACCACCAGCAAGGCCGAGTCGCAACGGAGCTCGGGACCGGACGATCATGCGCTCCCCCCTGCCCCTAGCGCGCGCCTCCAATACTCAAGCATATCGCCGAGAGTGGTTTCGATATCGACCTGCTGCTTCCAACCCGTACGTTCGATCAGGCGGCTAGAGTCGCCGAAAATCACCTTCTCGTCGCTGGGGCGCAACAGCGCAGGATCGGTCTCCACACTGATCGGCACCCGCGCTGCGGCCACCACTTGTTCCACCAACTGGCGAATCTGATAGGTCCGGGTTCCACTAATGTTGTAAACCCCGCCCGCCTCGCCTTTCTCGGCCAGCAATTCCAACGCATTGGCCAAGTCGCGCACGTCAGTGATTGCTCGCCAAGTGTCCTGATTGCCCACTTTGAGAACGGGAGGGATTTGCCCCGCCTCGATGCGGGCCACTCGCTGTGTCAGGTCCGCGCAAACGTCGCCGGATTTACGCGCCCCGGTGGTATTAAATATGCGCGCGCAAACGCTCCTAATCTTCCAGGTGGACCAGTACTGCAGCGCCAGCATTTCAGTGGCCACCTTGCTGATCCCATAGGGATGCAGCGGACGCAATGCGTGTTCTTCCTTGACCGGGATGTCGGCCGCCTCCACTTCGCCGTACTGAGCGCTGGAGCAGGCGACTACGACAACAGGATCTATACCAGCGGCCCTGATCGACTCAAGCACATTCGCGGTCCCCAGCACGTTGGTATCCAGGGTTTCCAGCGGAGCCTTCCAGGACAACGCCGGATAGCTTTGAGCGGAGAGCAGATACACCACGTCCGGCCGGAAGCCAGCGACGACCTCATCGGTCTGCTCCCGATAACGAATGTCGCAGCGAACGACCTTATCTTGGAACGCAGCCCAATCGCGCACGTTGATGGTGGGATTGTAACTGGTCCCCAACACTTCATGGCCGGCGGCGATCGCTCGCTCCATCAGATAGCTACCGACGAAACCCGTAGCTCCCAAAACGAGTATTTTCATGGACGTCCCTTTGAGCTTAAAGCCATTGCCTTGTTTTGCTGCACTTTCTGACGCCGCGCATCGACGTCGGGATATTCCGTTGGATCCACATCGACAGACACGACGTTCCACAACGCCTCTTCGGAGAAGACCCTCCTGGCGAACGCCTGCGCCAGCGCAGACACGCGCCGCCATTCGACATCGTCGCCGAGCAACCGCAACACGCCGTGCGCGAAATCCTCCGCGGAAACCGCCGGCCTCAAAAAATCTTCCGCCTCAGCCAGGCCTTGAGCGCCCGCAGCAGAGGTGACCGTCGGCACACCGAAACGCATCGCTTCGACAACCTTGCCCTTCATGCCTCCGCCGTAGCGTAGCGGCGCGACCACTACGCGACTGCGCTTGTAGTAAGCGTTCAACTCTTCATCGCTGACGTAGCCGGCGACATGAACGGCCGAGCACGCGAGGTCGCGCACAGCGGCTGTAGGGTTCGATCCAACCAAGTGGATACGGACTCCGGGTGCTTTATCGAGGATCAAAGGCATCACTTCGCGAACGAACCATACGGCCGCATCGCAGTTCGGCCCATGACTGAAGCCCGCCACGAAGAGCAAATCAGCGCGCTCGTGGAGATTGCCCGCTGGATCATCTGGAAAGCTATCGAAAGCGTATACCGGGATCGTCAGCGCCTTGGCCTGCGACTCCTTGTCGTTCGACAGCCATTGCTGGACATGGCTGGTCTCGGTGGCCGACGGATAGTAGATCGTATCCACGCTCCTCCAGACCCGCCCCTCGAGTTCGGCCATCGCCTTCATCTGGGATTGGACGTCCTCACCACCGTCTCCGACTTCGATCTGCGCAGCCAGGCGCACATGGTGGACGTCGTGCCCGTAGTAGAGCAACGGTGCATTAGTGTGCCGCCGCAAGGCGTCGATGAACTGCACGGAAATATGCGGACGGCTCAGCAGGACGTAGTCGATACAAGCGCCGTGTTCCTTGATCCATTGCTCGAACCTGCCGCCATACTCGGGGCCGTAAACGACCTCGATTCCTGCCCCCTGCAGCCGCGGGGTGTAGATCGGGTCGTACCAGAGATTCTCCGGCCAGAGCTTTACCGACATCCCCTTCTTCTGGAACAGCGACATGAACTGACACATCGTCCTGGAGCCGGCATCCCTGTCGCCCTGAGGTACATAGTGGTCGATGACCAAGATCGTTTTCTTCAACTGCGATCGGTCGCGCGCGAGGAATGGAAGTTCCGCGTTCTGGAAGTGTTCGCTTTCCAGCACCTCTCGCCAACGTTCGCGGAACTTGGCCTGATTGGAAACCTGATAGGCCTTGATGCCGCTGGCAACATCGGTTCCATGCGAGACGCCCTCATGGTGCACCACCACGGAACGCGGCTGGAAATAGACCTTCAGGCCACGCCGGCGCATCCGGAACGCCAAGTCGGTATCTTCGCAGTACGCGGGCGCGAAGTGGGGATCGAACCCACCCATCTCGTTGAGTAACGCGCGAGGGGCCATGACGGCGGCGCCCGAAATGTAGTCGACCTCACGCAGGTAGTTGTATTGGGATTCCAGCGGATCCTGCAGCCGTCCGAAATTCCACGCACTGGCGTCGGACCAAACGATCCCGCCAGCCTCCTGCTGCCGGCCGTCGGGGTAAATGAGCTTGGAGCCGACCAGACCCGCGTCCCCATGAGACTGAAACACGTCCAGCAATGCGTCCAGCCAGCCCTTGCTGACTTCAGTGTCATTGTTGAGATAGCAAACGTACCTTCCGCGCACCAACGAGAGAGCCTTGTTGCACGACATCAGAAAACCGAGATTCTCGGTGTTTTCGTGATAGCGCAACCCGGGAATCTGCGCCAGGCGGCCGATCTCCGCGTCGCCGGACGCATCTTCGACCACAAGCACTTCGAACGCGACGTTGGCGCCGGCCTTGGCGATCGAGCGGACGCAGGCGAGGCTATACGTGAAATTGCCGTAGGTGGGAATCAGCACCGTCACCACAGGGTCGTCCACGGCCTCAAATGCGATCTCCGCGAACGCGGCCTCCTGATCGGCTTCGACCGCAGCGAGCGACAAGTTCTCCGCCGGATTGACCTCGGCACGAGAACGTCGCATCAGCCAATTACGAACCGGGACGCGCAGGAAACGTAGCGCGGGATGCCGGGCCAGCGAGGAACGCCGCAACGAATCGGCAACCGCACTCCACTGCCCACGCAGCACCCGGAAGGCGAATCGAAGCATGCGGGTCCAAGCCCACGAACGCGACGCCAGCAGTTCGTTCAACTTGCGCTCCAGCTCGAGATTGAATCTCTTGGACTCCCCAAGCTCTTGCAGCAGTCGCTCTTGCCGGCCGGCGTGATGCGCTCGTTCGTTACCGATCTCGATACTGAGCTCTCCAAGCGATTCACGCGTGGACAGCAAGTGCCCCTTCAACTCGTCCCTTAGCCGTCCGATGTCCCCATGCAGGCCCAAACCCCATTCCGCCATCAATCGTTCCTGGGCCTCACGCTGCATATCCGCATGCATGCGGTCGCGCTGGGCAAGCCTGCGCTCGAGCTCTATGTCCCATTCCTCACGCGTGCGCGCTATGTCCTGGAGCTCGGCCTCTCGGCCTTCCAACTCGCTCAGTCGTTGCTGTAGCCGTCCGTGGCGATCCTCTATAGCAGCGAACTCGTCACGCGTGCGTATCGCCAGCGCACCGTCCTTCTCACGCCCTTCCGGAAGGGCATCGCGATCCTCGCTTACGGTGCGCGACCCAACTTCGGATTGAAACTCGCGGTAGCGCACCTTCAGCTCTTCGAGCTCGAGTTGCAAGGTCTGCGCCCAGAGCGACTTTTCCTCGTTCTGGCGTTGCTCGTTACGCACCAATTCGCCCAGGCGCTCGACCTCCACATCGAGAGATTGAGCCCATTTCGCTATTTCGCGATGCCTTTGATAAAGGTCTTCCGACTCCGAATGCAGGACCGATGGCAAAGCGCGGGGCATCTTCGCCGGGGCATCCGATGCGATAGCGATGTAGTAGACCGGATCCTCCAGTCGCGGCGCACGGCGCTCGATTGATTTCCCGGTATCCGCCAACGCCAGCATCTCGCCCGACTCGACGCCTACATCAGGCTCGACGGCCGATATTGTCGAGGCGACCGCAAGCCGGTGGCCGAACAACCTTACGGCATGAAACCGAGCCTGCAGAATTCCGCAAAGCTCTTCCAGCTCCAGTTCCTTGACATGGAACTCATTGTGATGCCCGGACTGTTCGGAATACACCTTCTTATTGGGGGACGAAATAACCAGAAAGCCGCCCGGCCTCAGCACGCGCTTGATCTCATCGAGCATCTGTTCCTGCTCGAGCAGATGTTCGATGGTCTCAAACGAAACCACGGCGTCGAAACTAGCGGTCTGCGCAGGAATCTGTGCCGCCGAACCGGCCAAGAAGTTCAGGTTCCGCTGCTGCGCATATTTCTGGGAAGCGTGCTGCACGGCTTCGGCGCTGATATCTACGCCCAGAACGGACTTTGCAACCTTCGCCAGCATCGCACTGCCGTAACCTTCGCCGCTGGCGATGTCCAGCACATCCAATCCCTCGACCATCGGCGCGCACCACGAATAGCGATGCAGATGCTCCTGACGGATCTCGCCGTTCTCCGACGGCATAAAACGCTCGCCCGTGAACTTCATTGCCCGGCATCCCAAATAAGCTCCACTCCGAGCATCGGCAAGCCGACCAGCCCATGCCGCATTGTCGTGTCGGTCGTACGGAACTCCAAAGCATCGTGCATCCAATGATGCTGGGTATGGTCATCCTGATCGCCGGAAGCCACGGCCACGTCGACCATGTAGCTACCGGAAGGCATGATCGGCATCCTAAAAACGAAATCAGCGTGCAGAACGTCTCCGGCCCGGCCCTCTACAGGCCTGTGGCGATAGCTAAAGTAGGTGTTGTCGCCGAATAGACGCTGTCCGAGCCGATCCTTGACGTAAAAGCCCAGTATCAGCCCCTGCAGGTCGCTCTCCAATTGGCAACTGATGCGCAAGCGGACGAGTTCGCCGCCGTCGAGGAATTGCAACGGCTCGCCGCTATCCTTCGCCAGCAACTGAACTCCCTTGATCGATACCAATCCGGTACCGAACTGGCTCCCTACCGCCGCCTCGTCGAACTGGAATATGCTGTATCGCGTTGTCGCGCCAATCGAGGCCATTTCGGCCGCGCGAATGTCCCGCTCCATGCTGCGGTCAAGGCTCGCCACCGGCACGGGCGAGCCGAGCTTGACGTTGTTCCTTCCCTCGGCATTTCGGCTGTCGGCGTGCTGCTGGGCCATGTACTGCTCAACGACTTCCTTCGCGTCGCCAATTGCCTGGACCGTGCCTTTGTCCAGCCATACCGCCCGATCGCACAGATTAGTGACCGCCGCAGCATCGTGGCTCACGAAAAGCAATGTGCCCCTGCGCTGGAACTCGCGCAAAAAACGCATGCACTTTTGCGAAAAGAACGCATCGCCGACGGAAAGCGCTTCGTCAACGATCAGAACATCGGCATCGACATGGACGATCACCGCGAAGGCGAGCCGGACGGACATTCCGCTGGAGTAGCTTCTGACCGGTTGGTCGATGAAATCGCCTATACCTGCGAAATCGAGGATGCTCTGCATGCGCTCATCGATCTCACGACGGCTCAAACCGAGAATCGTGGCATTAAGGTAGACGTTTTCGCGCCCGGTAAAATCCGGATTGAACCCACTGCCGAGCTCCAATAACGCGGCAATGCGGCCAGCGACGGACACCTGGCCTTCGGTTTGCGACAAAGTACCCGCGACGATCTGCAACAGGGTGGACTTGCCGGACCCATTCCGACCGACAATGCCGAAAGTTTCGCCGCGCCGAATATCGAGACTGACGCCCTTCAGCGCCCAGAACTCGGACGGCTTGGCTGCGCCGGTCAGCGCGTGAAGCAGCCGTTCGGAGGGCTTTCGGTACATCCGATAGCACTTGCCGACGGCCTCGACTCGAATGGCCGAATCGCGGCCGGCATCCATCAGAGTCGCAACGTCAGAGGACATCGGCGAACCCCCGGCGGAGCTTGCGAAATACCTGGTAGGAGAACAGCGCGAACACCACGACTCCGGTCGCGTAGAAAAGCAGCGCCTGCCAATCCGGCGTCCTTCCCCATATGGTCACTTCCCGCACCTGATCGATGATCAGAGTCAACGGATTGAGCATGAACACCCAACGATAGGCCTGGGGAACCGAGTCCAGGGGAATGATCGCCGAGGACAGGAACAGCATCGCCGCCGAGAGCACGCCGACGAACTGGCCGATGTCGCGGAAGTAGACGGCCAAAGCTGACACCAGCCATGACACCGCTACTGCCAATCCGAGCAAAGGCAGCATGACCAGCGGCAGATAAATCGACGTCCAGTGGATTTCCGAGTGCCAGAACAGCTTAAGCAGCAACAGCACAGCCAGATTCATCAGCAGATGAAACGCTGCCGACAGAATCATGCTCCACGAAAGCAGTTGCAGCGGAAATACGACGCGCTTTACGTAGTTGGCGTTAGAGAGGATGAGTTGCGGCGCGCGAGTCAGGCACTCGGCGAAAAACCCATGCACCGACAAGCCCGCGAACAGAATCAAGGCAAAATCCCGAGTGGATCCGGTACCTGGCCATTTGCTTTTGAGAATGAAGCCAAATGCCAATGTGTAGACCATCAGCATCAAGAACGGGCTGATCAGCGACCACAATAGGCCGAAGCTCGCGCCGCGATAGCGGCCCAATACATCCCGTTTGGTCAGCTCCCACACCAGCGAGCGTTCCTGCGGCCCAATTGGCAGCATGCTCATACACCGCCACCTCGTGCGTCTCCGGCAAGCGCGTACTCCAGATCGCGCTTAAGGTCGTCCAGCGACTCGACGCCCACGCTCAGGCGCACCAGGTTGTCGGCGATGCCCAGGGCGGCGCGACGGTCGGGCGGGATCGAGGCGTGGGTCATCACGGCCGGGTGGTTGATCAGGCTCTCCACGCCGCCCAGGGATTCGGCGATCGCGAACAGCTCGCAGCGCTCCATCATCCGGCGCGCGCCGTCCATGCCGCCCTTGACCAGGATGCTGACCATGCCGCCGAAGCCGTGCATCTGGCGCTTGGCCAGTTCGTGCTGCGGGTGCGAGGTCAGGCCCGGGTAGATCACCTTCTCGACCGACGGGTGGGTCTGCAGCCATTCGGCCAGCGCCTGGGCGTTCTCGCAGTGCGCCTTCATGCGCAGGTGCAGGGTCTTGAGGCCGCGCAGGGCGAGGAAGCTGTCGAACGGGCCCTGCACGCCGCCGACGGCGTTCTGCAGGAAGGTCATCTGTTCGGCGATGCCGGCATCGTCGCCGACCACGACCATGCCGCCGACGATGTCGGAGTGGCCGTTGAGGTATTTGGTCGCCGAATGCATGACCAGGTGCGCGCCCAGTTCGAGCGGGCGCTGCAGGATCGGCGAGGAGAAGGTGTTGTCGACGACCACGATCAGGCCGCGCTTGCGCGCGATCTCGGCGATGCGGGCCACGTCGACCAGTTTCAGCAGCGGGTTGGTCGGGGTCTCGATCCAGACCAGCTTGGTCTGCGGACGGATCGCGGCCTCGAAGGCGGCGATGTCGCTGAGGTCGACCCAGCTGAAGTCCAGGCCGGCCGAGCGGCGGCGCACGCGCTCGAACAGGCGGTAGGTGCCGCCGTAGACGTCGTCCATCGCGATCACGTGGCTGCCCGAGTCGAGCATTTCCAGGATCGTCGAGGTCGCGGCCAGGCCGGACGCGAAGGCGTAACCGTGGCTGCCGCCTTCCAGGCCGGCCACGCAGCGCTCGTAGGCGAAGCGGGTCGGGTTATGGCTGCGCGAGTACTCGAAGCCCTGGTGCACGCCGGGGCTGCTCTGGGCGTAGGTCGAGGTCGCGTAGATCGGGGTCATCACCGCACCCGTGGTCGGGTCGGGCGACTGGCCTGCATGGATCGCGAGGGTGCCCAGTCCGGGCTTGTGCGCCCCGCCATCCGGCTTTCGTTCAGTCATTGCGTCCTTCCGATTCAGCTAGCATGCGCAAACGCGAATTCTACCATCGCCCATGAGTCCGACCCGGCGCCTGCCACCCGACTTCAGTCACAGTGCAGCCTATCCATTGTTCGCCTTCGACGCGGCGGCGGGACGCGGTTGGGTGCTGCATTTCGAGCCCGCGGACTACCGCCGCGCGAGCTTCCTGGACCAGCGCGCCCTGCACCATCGCGACATCCGCGGGTGGACATTGTCGCTGGCCGAAATCGAGGCCGAACTGGTCGCGCCGGCGGTGCCGGCGCCGCTGCACTGGATTTTCCATATCGGACATTGCGGCTCCAGTCTGGTCAGTCGCCTGATGGATACGCTGGAGCCGGTGCTGGGCCTGCGCGAGCCCCTGCCCTTGCTGACGCTGGCCCAGGCCGCCGGCGATCCGGCGACCCAGGCCTGGTGGGGGCCGGTGCTGCGCCTGCTGAACAGACGGTTCAACGAGGACCAGGTCGTGCTGGTCAAGCCGACCAGCGTGCTGACCACCGTGGCCGCGCGCCTGTTGGCGCAGGCCCCGGGCCAGGCCTGCCTGCTGTGGATCGACCTGCGCAGCTGGCTGGCGACCATGCTGCGCGACGACGGGCTGCGCGACGACGGCCTGGCGACCGAAGCCCTGCGCCTGACCGGATTCGGCCCCGAGGAGTTGCCGGCGGCCAGCGGCGACGGCGCCCGCCTGGCCCGCCTGTGGCTGGCCGAGCAACTGCGCTGGCGCCGCCTGAGCGCGGATCCGGCCCTGGCCGGGCGCCTGATCGACCTGGATTTCGCCGCCCTGCTGGCCGATCCGGCCGCGCGCAGCGCCGAACTGGCCGCGCACTACGGCCTGGCCGTGCCCGCGGATTGGGCCGCGCGGATCGCCGCCTCCGGCCTGCTCGACCGTTACGCCAAGGACCAGAGCCAGCCCTTCGACGCGGCCGCGCGCGAACGCGAACTGGCGGCGGCCGCGCACGCGCATGCGCCGCAGATCGAGGCCGGTCTGGCATGGGCGGCGGCCGCGCTGACGACGCTGGAGGCGGACGGCCTGCGGCCGCGGCTGGGCCTGGGCGATTGAGCGCGAGCGGTCGCGCCAGGACGGCCGCGCCGGAAAGAGCGCGCCGGAATCAGGCCAGAAACGTCGTCATCGCATAGCGCGTGCCGTTGCGCACGGGCAGCACTTCGTGCAGCAGCGAGCACGAGAACACCAGCGCCGAACCGGTCGCCGGCGAGAACAGGTGCGGGCCGAATTCGGGATAACGGAACTCGCCGCCCGCGTAGGCGCCGGCGTTGAGGTTCACCGACAGCGCGAAGCGGCGGTAGGCCACGTCCGGGGTTTCGTTGTCGCGGTGGGCGCGGAAATAGCCCGCGTCCTGCGGATAGGCCAGCAACTTGAAGGGATCGCGCCGGGCCACGTTGAACTGATAGACGCGCGCGATCTCGGGCAGCGCGCGGCGCAGCAGGCGCTCGTGCATGCGCGCCTCCAGCGCCGGATCGCGCGGAAAGCTTTCGCGGCGTTGCTTCACCGCCGGGTCGATCTGGAAGCGCTGCTCGCCGTTCTCCAGCACCAATACGCCGGAGGCGTCGCCGCCGCCGCAGTCGACGTCGAGATGACGGATCAGTTCGGCGCACAGCTGCGCCTCGAACACATCGGGAATCTGCAGCACCGGCGCGATGCGCAGGATCTGCGCCGGCGTCAGCGCCGCCTCGTCGGCGGCCGGCGTCGGCGGCGCAGCCGTCGGCAACGCGCTCGCGGCCTGCAGGCGCAGGTTCGCATCGGCCAGCCACAAGACATCTTCGCCCAGCCCGGCCAGCCAGCGCGGCTCGGTCGCGAACGCGCGCCAGCCCGCCGGCGCGTCGGCGCGCGCCTGCGCGCCCAGGCACAGCGCGAGCACGCCCGCCGGCGGCGCCGGCAGGGCCGCGGCGATCGCGTCGCCGGAGGGCGCGGCCAGCCACAGCGGCGCGCCGGCGAATTCGGCATGCAGGGTCTGGGCGAGGCCCGCGCCGTCGCGCAGGCGCACGTCGGGCAGGCGATCGCCCGGCAGCCAGCGTTCGGCCGCCGCCGCGGTCACTGCACGCGCCGCCGCAGGAAGTTGAGCAGGTCGATGCGGGTGATCAGGCCGAGGAAGCGCTCGCCGTCCATGACGATGGCGACGTGGCCGCGGTCGAACACCGGTAGCAGCGACTCGATCGGCTCGGCCACGGGGATCTTGTCGAGCTTGCTCACCATCGCGGTCGAGACCGGATCGCGGAAGCGCGATTCGTCGCCGTACACGTGCAGCAGCACGTCGCTCTCGTCGACGATGCCGACGATGTGCTCGCCGTCCATCACCGGCAGCTGCGACACGTCGTAGAGCTTCATGCGCTGGTAAGCGGTGACCAGCAGATCGTTGGGGCCGACCACGACCGTGTCGCGCTGCGAGTACGGGCGCAGGATCAGGTCGCGCAGATCGCCGTGGCTTTCGCGCTGGATGAAACCGTTGTCCAGCATCCAGTAGTCGTTGTACATCTTCGACAGATACTTGTTGCCGGTGTCGCAGACGAACACCAGCACGCGCTTGGGCTGGGTCTGCTCGCGGCAGTACTTCAGCGCCGCCGCCAGCAGGGTGCCGGTCGAGGAACCGCCGAGGATGCCCTCCTTCTCCAGCAGCTCGCGCGCGGTCAGGAAGCTTTCCTTGTCGCTGATCGCGTAGGCCCGCTTGACCCGGGTGAAGTCGGAGATCGGCGGCAGGAAATCCTCGCCGATGCCCTCGACCATCCAGCTGGCCGACTTGTCCGACAGCGTGCCGCGGTTGATGTATTCCTCCAGGATCGAACCGACCGGGTCGGCCAGCACCAGCTCGGTGTCCGGCGACAGCCTGGCGAAGGCGCGCGACAGGCCGGTCATGGTGCCGGAGCTGCCGCAGCCGAACACGATCGCGTCGAGCTTGCCGTCCATCTGCTCGAGGATCTCCGGCGCGGTGCCGAACTCGTGCGCGGCCGGGTTGTCGGGGTTGCCGAACTGGTTGATGAAGTAGGCGCCGGGGGTTTCGCGGGCGATGCGCTCGGCCAGGTCCTGGTAGTAGTCGGGATGCCCCTTGGCCACGTCCGAACGGGTCAGCACCACCTGCGCGCCCATGGCCTTGAGATTGAATATCTTCTCGCGGCTCATCTTGTCCGGCACCACCAGCAGCAGCTTGTAGCCCTTCTGCTGCGCGACCAGCGCCAGGCCGATACCGGTGTTGCCGGCGGTGCCTTCGACCAGGGTGTCGCCGGGCTTGATCTTGCCGGCCTTCTCCGCCGCTTCGATCATCGACAGGCCGATGCGGTCCTTGATCGAGCCGCCGGGGTTCTGCGATTCGAGCTTGAGGTAGAGCTCGCACACGCCGGTGTCCAGGCGCTGGGCTTTGACGATCGGGGTCTGCCCGATCAGTTCGAGTACGGATTGATGGATGGCCATGCGGTTACGCGGCTTCTGCGGGGCCGCGTTCGGCGCGGCGGGACCCGGACATTCTAGCGGGGCCGCGCGCGCCGCCGGCGCCGGGCGGAGGCGATCGCTTGGACGGGCACACGGGCGCGTGGGCCTGCGTCGGCGCCCGAGGGCAGGACCGGGCCCTCGGCAGGCAGGCGCGCGGACCGCGCGAAAAGGCGAACCGGATCAGGAAAAGCTTCGGAATGCGGGCCGGCGACGTTCACGGCCCGTCCGGTAGCCGCGGGCGGTGGCGGCCGACGAGGATGGCCGCCACCGCCCGCGCTGAAGAAGATTCAGTGGGGTTGCGCGTCGTACAACAAGGTCAATCGGTCCTTCGCAGCCAGCTTCTCGCGCTTCATCTGCGCCAGGGTGACGTCGTCGATCGGCAGCACGCCGAGCTCCGCGTCCATCACCTTCTTGTCGAGGTCCTTGTGACGCTGGTAGAGCTGCTTGAACTCGGGGTTGCTCTTGATCAGGGCGTCGATTTCGGGCTGCGGTCGTTCTTCGAACATGAAAGCCTCCTTCAGCAGAAAAGCAAACGCCCCGGCCTAATGACCAGGGCGTCGCGGGGGGTCCGTGAGGGGCGCCAGGCGGGGCGTGGGGCCGGCCTCATACAGGCCGGCCACCGACATGCTTGCGGTGGCGGGTTCCTGCAGAAGGTGGGCTTGCGTCATCGGCCTGGCTCTTCGCCAAGCGGAAATCCGGCCGCTTGGGTATTCGACCCTACTCCTCCTTTTCGGGGCCGGCAAGGCCGGCGGTCGCATTCGCCCGCATCGGCATCGGGTCCGCGCCAAGGCGGTGCCATCGGCGCGGACCCATGTCACAAATAACTGATTTTTAAGATTATTTGTCCGAGACCACGACCTCGACCCGGTCGCCCTTGCCGCTGCGGCCGCTGCTCTGGATCTTGCCCTTGGGCACGCCGCCGGCGACCAGCGCGTCGCGCACCGCGTCGGCGCGGCGCTGGGCGAGCTTGGCGTCGCCGGCCTGGGCCTCGACCTTGACCGAGGCCGAGGGACCGGCCTGGACGTAGGCGGCCAGGGTCTTGACCTGGCCGGACGCGCCGCCGCCGAGGGCGGCCTTGCCGGCCGCGAACGCGTCGCGGTTCAAGGCGAACACTTCGCCGCGCGCGTCGCGCTTGGAGGCGGGCAGTTTGCCGCCGGCCATGAGCTCGGCTTCCTGGCGCGCGAGCGCGGCCTCGCGCTCGCGGGCGGCGTTGAGCTTGGCGGTCTGGGCATCGCCGACGGTGGCCAGGGCCGCGTCCGCGTCCTGGATCGCCAGCGCATCGGCGGCGGCCTGGGCGCGCAGGCGCTCGGCCTCCTCGGCCTGCATCTGCGCCTGCAGGCGCAGGCGTTCGGCCTCGGCGCGCGCGCGTTCGGCGTCGCGGCGGCTGGCCTCGACCAGCAGGTCGCTGCGCTCGCGGTCGAGACGATCGACCTCGCGCTGGGCGGCCTGGCTGCGCGCCGCGATCTCGGCGATCTGGACCCGGCGCTCGGCGATGTAGAAGGCGCCGTCGCGGTCGCGGCGGCCGGCCTCGGCCAGGGCCTGCACGGCCTGGCGGGCCTGCAGGCGCTCGTAGGCGCCGAAGCCGCTCAGGCCGGGGTCGGCGTCGACCGCGGTCAAGCGCCGCGACAGCCGCGCCACGTCCGGGTCTTCGGCCGCGTGGACCGGCAGCGCGGCGACGAGCGCGGCCGCCAGCAGGGTGCGGCTCAGCAGGTGGCGCAGGCTCATCGGTCGTCTCCGGTCTGCAGGCGGCGGCGCAAGTCGGCGATCTCGGCGCGGCGCTGGGCCAGCTCGGCGTTGATCACCGCCTCGCGGCTCTTGGCGGTGGCCAGGTCGCCGTCGACCGCGGCGGCGGCGGCCAGGCGGCGGGCGTCGTCCTCGCGGCCGCGCGACATCGCGCCCTGGGCCTGGCCCAGCGCGTTGCGCGCGGCGGCCAGGTCCTGCGGCGCGTACTGGTCGGCATCGGCGCCGTCGGCGCGCGTGACCGCCTGCTGGGCCGTGGCCAGCTCCGCGGTGGGGGGCGGCAGCGAGGCGCATGCGCTCAGCGCGGAAGCGAGAACTAGTGCCAGCAGCGCGGAGCGCATCTGTGAGAAGCTGATTCGTGCGAAGCTTGCGGTCATAGGGGATGCCGTTGCGTAAGGAGTGCGCTCGGCCATTGTCGGAAGCCGGCGGCGTGCTTGCAACGGTACGTAGTCGTTAACAAGGGGTGTGTGCATGGACATCGGCTATTTCCTGAAGCTGATGACGGAAAAAAACGCGTCGGACATGTTCCTGACCACCGGGGCGCCGGTTTATATCAAGGTCGAGGGCAGACTGTACCCGCTTGGCAACACCGGGTTGCCCCCGGGCATGGTCAAGAAGATCGCTTATTCGCTGATGGACGAGGGCCAGGTGCCCCAGTTCGAGCGCGACCTGGAGCTGAACATGGCCCTGGCGCTGCCCGACGCGGGCCGGTTCCGCATCAACGTGTTCAAGCAGCGCGGCGAAGTCGGCATGGTGATCCGCGCCATCCGCAGCATCATTCCCAGCATCGAAGAACTGCAGCTGCCGCAGGTGCTCAAGGAGATCATCATGGCCCCGCGCGGCCTGGTGCTCATCGTGGGCAGCACCGGCTCGGGCAAGTCGACGACGCTGGCGTCGATGATCGACCACCGCAACAGCAATACTTCGGGCCACATCCTCACCATCGAGGATCCGATCGAGTATCTGCACAAGCACAAGAAGTCGATCGTCAACCAGCGCGAAGTCGGCCTGGACACGCACGCCTTCCACAACGCGCTCAAGAACGCGATGCGCGAAGCGCCGGACGTGATCCTGATCGGCGAAATCCTGGACGCGACGACGATGGAGGCGGCGATCGCCTTCGCCGAAACCGGTCACCTGTGCCTGGCGACGCTGCACTCCAACAACGCCGACCAGACCCTGGAACGCATCCTCAACTTCTTCAACGAGTCGGCGCACAAGAACGTGCTGATGAACCTGGCCTTGAACCTCAAGGCGGTGGTGTCGCAGCGCCTGGTGGTCGGCACCGACGGCCGCCGCCTGCCCGCGGCCGAGATCCTGATCAACACCCCGCACGTGCGCGACCTGATGCGCCGTGGCCAGGTGCACGAGATCAAGCAGGCGATGGAGGAGTCGCTGGAAGAAGGCATGGAGTCGTTCGACCAGTGCCTGTTCCGCCTCTACAAGGAAGGCCGGATCGAGATGGAGGAGGCGCTCAAGGCGGCCGACTCGCGCGACGGCCTGGCGCTCAAGTTCCGCCTCTCCGAGGGCGGCGCCGAGCACGATCCTTACGCGGATATGTACGACGCCAACGCCGCGCACTGAGCGCGGCGCGCTTCGTCACCGCTCCGATGAGCAGCGGCATCCGGCTGCACCGATACTGGTTTCCCACCCGTATCGGTTTCGGCATCGGTTTCGGCGCGACCGCGTGGACCGAGGAAGACGCGCGCACGCTCTTGCGATCGGCCGTGCCGTATATCGACATGGCCACCTTGGGCCCGCCTATCGTCGACATCGATATCCGCGATCTAGATCCGGGACACGTGCTCCCGAACATCGGTGTGCGCAGCATGCGCGGCGTCTGGTATCCGAATGTTCCGTCGGTGGGCGCCTGAGCGGGCGCGCGCCCTTAGCGCCAGAGCTGAAGCACCGCCAGGGTCGCAAGGGGCCGACTGCGCGATATCACGCGCAAGAACGTACGATGAGCTAAGTCCGCGACACGGCATCCACCGGCAGGAGCAGGCATGAGCACTCGCACGATCGCGGCCGTCGCCGTCTGCCTCACGCTGGCGATTTCGGCCTACCTGGGGCTGCCACTGCTGATGCGCCCGGCCGCGGTCGTGCCAGCGCCCATTCTTGAACCAGCCAGCGATGAATCCCGCGCGCCCTCGCTCGAAGGACTGCAGCCGATTCCGCTGACGCGACAACTCGCCGCGGAAAACGACCTCGCCGTGCTTTCGCTCGTGCTCAAGGATCTATGCAAGGGCCAGAGCAAACCCCTGCTGCTTCACGACGTGCCCGACGAACTTGCGCACGAGCGCAAGCAACTGGATTCGACTCGATTCCCGCCAGGGATCGACCGTGCCTGTGCGCTCGTGAAGATCGAACCGTCCGCGAAGCTGGACGCCGCGGTCGCCGGCAATCCTCCCTGCCCAGAAAGCGAAAAATCGGCGCCACCGCTATGGCGTTGTTTTCACCGCCATTACCCCGAGGCGCACGGAACCCTGCGCATGGGCCTGCCCGTCTACTACCGTCGCGACGAGCTGATCGCCACCGTCGACACCGGAACCAGCTGCGGCCCGCTGTGCGGCGAGGGGCAACGATTCGTGCTCGCCCATCGGGCAGGCGCATGGAAGCTGTTGGCGGTACAAGGCACGTGGATCGCTTGACCCGCTCCGTTTACTCCGGCGGCCGGTCCGGCTGATTCTCCGGCCTTGCCGCGTCGAACTCGGGCAGCTCCAGGCAGGCCTGCTCGATCCGCACGATGGTCGGGAACTCGTCCAGCGGCACGCCGAAACGGCGCGCGTTGTAGACCTGCGGCACCAGGCAGCAATCGGCCAGGGTCGGGGTGTCGCCCTCGCAGTAGCGCCCGGTGGCCGGGTGGTCGAGCAGGGTCGCCTCGATCGCGCTGAAGCCTTCGCGCACCCAATGCTTGATCCAGTCCTCGCGTTCCGGGTGCGGCACGCTCCAGGTGCGGTCGAAGTACTGCAGCACGCGCAGGTTGTTTAGGGGATGGATGTCGCAGGCGATGGTCTGGGCCAGCGCGCGCACGCGCTGGCGGTCGCGCGCGGTGGCCGGCAGCAGCGCCGGCTGCGGCCAGGTCTCGTCCAGGTATTCCAGGATCGCGATCGACTGCCGCATCTTGCGGTTGCCGTGCTCCAGCACCGGCACCAGGCCGAGCGGATTGACCTCGCGGTAGGCCTCGCTGTGCTGTTCGCCGCCGTTGCGCACCAGGTGCACCGGCACGATCTCGTACGCCAGCCCCTTGAGATTCAGGCCGATGCGGACCCGGTAGGCCGCGCTCGATCGCCAGTACGAATACAGCCGTAGTTGCTCGCCCACTGCCTGTCCCTAGGATCTGCCGTCGTGCCTGATCGTCGTCACCTTAGCCGGTGACCGGCGCGCCGGGGTTACCTCTCGTCCGGCGCGCCGCTGCCGTCAGGCGGAAGCCTGCCGCTCGATGCGCTGCTCGATCGCGCCGAAGATGCTGCGCCCTTGCGCGTCCAGCATCTCGATGCGCACGGTGTCGCCGAACTTCATGAACGGGGTCAGCGGCTTGCCGTGCTCCAGGGTCTCGACCGTACGGCGCTCGGCGAAGCAGGACGCGCCCAGCGAGGTGTCCTGGTTGGCGACGGTGCCGGAACCGACGATGGTGCCGGCCGACAGCGGGCGGGTCTTGGCCGCGTGCGCGACCAGCTGGGCGAAGTCGAACTGCATGTCGACGCCGGCCTCGGGCGCGCCGAACCATTCGCCGTTGATGTGGGTCAGCAGCGGGCGATGGACCTTGCTGCCCTGCCAGGCCTCGCCGAGCTCGTCCGGGGTCACGAACACCGGGCTCAGCGCCGAGCGCGGCTTGGACTGCAGGAAGCCGAAGCCCTTGCCCAGCTCGTTCGGGATCAGGTTGCGCAGGGACACGTCGTTGACCAGGCCGATCAGCTGGATGTGGGCGGCGGCCTGCTCCGGCGTGGCCGCCATCGGCACGTCGTCGGTCACGATCACCACCTCGGCTTCCAGATCGATGCCGTAGTCCTCGCTGACCACGCGCACCGGATCGCGCGGGCCGTAGAAGCCGGCGCTGACCGCCTGGTACATCAGCGGGTCGACGTAGAAGCTCTCCGGCACCTCGGCGCCGCGCGCGCGGCGCACGCGCTCGACGTGCGGCAGGTAGGCGCTGCCGTCGACGAATTCGTAGGCGCGCGGCAGCGGCGCGGCCAATGCGGCCTGGTCCAGATCGAACGCGCCCTCGGCGTCGCCGGCGTTGAGCGCGTCGGACAGGGCGTTCAGGCGCGGCGCGACGTTGGACCAGTCTTCCAGCGCGCGCTGCAGGGTCTCGGCGATGCCGCTGGCGCGCACGGCGCGGGTCAGATCGCGGGAGACGACGATCAGCGTGCCGTCGCGGCCGCCTTCCTTCAGGGAACCGAGCTTCATCCAGACCTCAAATCGCAGGGCGCCGCAGCGCAATGGTTTCAATTGTAACCGAATCGCCGCGGACAACAGACCCGCGCGAATCGGCCATCACCCTACCCGGCCTGTGCGCCGGCGACGAGTTGGAGCGCGGCGCATTCGATCGCCGGTCCCGATGCCCGCGTCGCCGCCGCTCAGCGCGCCGATGCGGTTCGCCTTTGGCTCGCCGCATCCTGCGGGCGGATCGCGAGCGGACCTGGAAAACAAAAAACCCGCCGGAGGGCGGGTTCTTCGTTGCCGATCCGCACCGTTGCCGGCGTGGATCGGTCTGGTTTGGCAGCCCCGGATGGATTCGAACCACCGAATGCCTGAGTCAGAGTCAGGTGCCTTACCGCTTGGCGACGGGGCTATGAAACGAATCTTAGCAAAAAACGCAGAATTGCGACTGCGATTAACGCTTCGAGAACTGGGTAGCGCGACGTGCCTTGTGCAGGCCGACCTTCTTACGCTCGACTTCGCGGGCGTCGCGGGTCATGAAGCCGGCCTTGCGCAGCTCGGGCTTCAGGGATTCGTCGTACTCGACCAGCGCACGCGCGATGCCGAGGCGGATCGCACCGGCCTGGCCGGTGATGCCGCCGCCGGCGACCGTGACGTTGACGTCGAACTTGTCGCTGGACTGGGTCAGCTCGAGCGGCTGGCGCACGATCATGCGCGCGGTCTCGCGACCGAAGAACTCTTCGATCGAACGCTGGTTGATGGTGATCTTGCCCTCGCCCTTGCGCAGGTACACGCGAGCGGTGGAGGACTTGCGGCGGCCGGTGCCGTAGTTCTGCTGGATAGCCATGTGCGTGTCTTTACCTTAGATGTCCAACGGCTGCGGCTGCTGGGCAGCGTGCGGATGCTCGGAGCCCTTGTAGACCTTGAGCTTGCGGTACATGGCGCGGCCGAGCGGATTCTTCGGCAGCATGCCCTTGACGGCGATTTCGATGACGCGCTCCGGGTGGCGCTCCAGCGCCTGGCCCAGGGTTTCGCTCTTCAGGTTGCCGACGTAGCCGGTGAAGCGGTGGTAGATCTTGTCCTGGAGCTTGTTGCCCGTGACAGCGATCTTCTCGGCGTTGATCACCACCAGGTAATCGCCGGTATCCACGTGAGGGGTGTAGACGGGCTTGTGCTTGCCGCGCAGACGGCGCGCGAGTTCGGAGCTCAAGCGGCCGAGCGTTTTGCCCGACGCGTCGACGATGTACCAGTCGCGCTGGACGGTCTCGTTCTTAGCGGTAAAAGTCTTCATGAAAGATCTGCTATGGGTACCTGGTCGGGCTGATTCCGCTTGCGTCCGGAGTGGCCGCGGCGTCGGAATTTCGCCTCGCGTTGTGAATGTGGAACGAAAGAGGCGGAATGATAGCGGGGTCGGCCCGCCCCTGCAAGTCGGCCCGGACCGGTGCTAGCATCGGCCTTCATGTCCGCCGCCCGCCCGCCTTCCGCCGACCCGCTGGTGGCGCTGGCCGACCGCTGCGTCCAGTGCGGGCTGTGCCTGCCGGCCTGCCCGACATACGGCCACGACCGCCTGGAAGCCGAATCCCCGCGCGGGCGCATCGCCGTGGCGCGGGCGTGGGCGCTGGGCACGATCGAGCCCAGCGCGGTCGCCGACACCCACCTGGACCACTGCCTGGGCTGCCGCAGCTGCGAGGCGGTGTGCCCGGCCGGCGTGCAGTATGGCGAGCTGCTGGGCCTGGCGCGCAGCCGCCAGCGCGAACGCCGCCCGCCCGCACGCCGGCAGCGCTGGATCGAGGCCCTGGCCGCGCGGCCGCGTGCGCTGCGCGCCCTGCTGGGGTTGTATCGGCTGGCCTACCCGGCCCTGCCCTCGCCCTGGCGGCCGTTGCCGCGCCCGCCGGGTCGGCATTCCGCTCCGACCGAGCCGGCCGGCGACGGCCCGCGCGGCGAGCTGGCGCTGTTCGTGGGCTGCGTCGCCGGACCTTATGAGACTGCGCTGCGCGAGGCCGTGGCCCGGCTCTGCCGCGGCCTGGGCTACCGGGTCCGCGCGGTCCAGGCCCAGACCTGCTGCGGCAGCCTGCACGCGCACGCCGGCGACGCCGCCCGCGCCCGGGCCCTGGCCGAGCGCAACCGCGCCGCCTTCGCCGGCGTCGATACCGTGCTGAGCCTGGCCAGCGGCTGCCACGAAGCCCTGGCGCAGGCGCTGCAACCGGGCACGGCGGTCGACGCGATCGCCTTCCTCGACCGCCATGCGCAGGCGCTGCACCTGCGCCCGCTGCGCGAGCGGGTCGCCCTGCACCTGCCCTGCACCCAGCGCAACGTGGTCGGCTCGGTGCCGGCGCTGCGCCGCCTGCTGGCGCGCGTGCCCGGGCTGGAGGTGATCGAGCTGGACGCCGGCTACGGCTGCTGCGGCGCGGCCGGCACCCAGATGCTGAGCGAGCCCGAACGCGCGGCCGACTACCGTGCGCCGCTGCTGCGCCAGTTCGCCGACAGCGGCGCGACGCGCCTGCTCAGCGCCAACATCGGCTGCCGCCTGCACCTGGGCGCGGCGCAGGCGGCGCCGCCGCAGCACCCGCTGGAATTCCTGGCCGGCCTGGTCGAAGACGCGAATGCCGCCGCCGATTCACTGCCGGCGAACGCCGCCGCGCCGTAAACTGCGCGCATGACCACGATCCGCGAGCTGACTCCCCTGGACCGCCTGCTCAGCGATGCGCAGCGCGCCCTCGACACCGTCTTCGGCGCGCCTTATGCGCAGCGCCCCAACCCGGCCGCCGACACCGCCCAGATCGAACTCGACGACGCCGAGCGCCGCCATGCCGCCGGCCTGATGCGGATCAACCACGTCGGCGAGGTCTGCGCGCAGGCGCTGTACTGCGGCCAGGCCGCGGTCGCGCGCGACGCGCTCACGCGCGAGCACCTGCTCGAAGCCGCGCAGGAGGAGACCGACCACCTGGCCTGGTGCGCGCAGCGCCTGGACGAGCTCGACAGCCGCCCCAGCCTGCTCAACCCGCTGTGGTACGCCGGCAGCTACGCGATCGGCGCGCTGGCCGGGCTGCGCGGCGACGGCTGGAACCTGGGCTTCGTGGTCGAGACCGAGCACCAGGTCGAGGCGCACATCGACGAACACCTGCAATCGCTGCCGCAAGCCGACGCGCGCAGCCGCGCGATCCTGCGCACCATGAAGGAAGACGAGGCCCGCCACGCCGCCAACGCCGAGGCCGCGGGCGCGCGCCTACTGCCGCCGCCGGTGCCGAGCCTGATGGCGGCGGCGTCGAAGCTGATGAAGGCGGTGGCCTACAGGCTGTGATTCGGGATTGGGGATTGGAGATTCGAAAAAGCAAAAGGCCCGCCATTGGCGGGCCTTTTTCGTTCTTGCACTATCGAATCCCGAATCTCTAATCCCGAATCCCGGCCTCAATCGACCAGATTGCGGCCGTGGAACAGCTCTTCGATCTCGCGCTTGAGCCGCGCCTCGATCTTCATGCGCTCCTTGAACGAGAGGTTCTTGGCCTTCTCCTCGAACAGGTAGTTGTCGAGGTCGAATTCCTTCAGGTGCATCTTGGTGTGGAAGATGTTTTCCTGGTAGACGTTGACGTCGAGCATCTCGTAGCGCGACTTCACGTTCTTGGCCAGGTAGTCCTGGATCGAGTTGATCTTGTGATCGATGTAGTGCTTGCGGCCCTTCACGTCGCGGGTGAAGCCGCGCACGCGGTAGTCCATGACCACGATGTCGGACTCGAGGCTCTCGATCAGGTAGTTCAGGGCCTTCAGCGGCGAGATCACGCCGCAGGTCGCCACGTCGATGTCGGCGCGGAAGGTCGCGATGCCGTTGTCCGGGTGGGTCTCCGGATAGGTGTGCACGGTGATGTGCGACTTGTCCATGTGGGCGACGACGGCGTCGGAGATCACGCCCTTGGCGGCCGACTTGTCGATCACCGGCTCTTCCGAGATCAGGATCGTCACCGACGCGCCCTGCGGATCGTAGTCCTGGCGCGCGATGTTGAGGATGTTGGCGCCGATGATGTCCGCCACATCCGTGAGGATCTGGGTCAGGCGGTCGGCGTTGTAGGCCTCGTCGATGTACTCGATATACCGCTGGCGCTGCTCCTCGGAGACCGCGTAGCAGACGTCGTAGATGTTGAACGAGAGGGCCTTGGTGAGGTTGTTGAAACCCTGCAACCTCAGGCGCGGCAACGGCTTGACCACGGTAGGGGGATTCCCGGTCGGACGGCGAGGACGCGGATTATGCGGCAAACGGCGGCGGGGGGAAACGCGCGCTGTCACCCCGCGGTCACAAGTCGGGGCCCTGGCGGGTCGAGGGACTGCCCATATCGGCTCCGGGTGACGTAGAGTGCCGCAGGGTGACGCTATTTGCCCAATCCCCCGGTTCGTCCTAAGCTCACTCGATAACCTAAGCCCAATCCCATGTCCGCCAATCCGGTAGCCCCCTTGACTGCCCTGCGCCGAACCAATAGCCCGTTGCTGCCTGACGGCGCGACGATCGAACGCTTCCTGGCGCACTGCCACCGCCGACGTTACCCGTCGCGGACCGACGTGTTCCGCCCGGGGGATCCCGCCAGCACCCTGTATTACGTGGTTTCCGGCTCGGTGAGCATCATCACCGAGGAGGAAGACGGCCGCGAACTGGTGCTGGGTTACTTCGGCCCCGGCGAATTCGTCGGCGAACTCGGCCTATTCATCGAGAGCGACCACCGCGAGGTGATCCTGCGCACGCGCAGCACCTGCGAGCTGGCCGAAATCGGCCACGAGCGCCTCTACGACCTGCTGCTGACCCGCCTGTCGCTGGACGCGCCCAAGCTGCTGTACGCGATCGGCGCCCAGATTTCGCGCCGCCTGCTCGACACCAGCCGCAAGGCCGGCCGCCTGGCCTTCCTGGACGTGACCGACCGCATCGTCCGCGCCCTGCACGACCTGGCCAAGGAACCCGAGGCCATGAGCCATCCGCAGGGCACCCAGCTGCGGGTGTCGCGCCAGGAGCTGTCGCGCCTGGTCGGCTGCTCGCGCGAAATGGCCGGCCGCGTGCTCAAGAAGCTACAGGCGGACGGCAAGCTGCACGCCCGCGGCAAGACCGTCGTCCTGTACGGGACGCGCTGAGCCGCCCGTCCGACGATGGGTCGAGCCGCCACTTCCGCCGAGACCGCACCCCGGGTGCGTCCGGCGGAATTGGGCGACGCCCACGATGTCGCCCGCCTGCTCGGCGACCTGGGCTATCCCTGCAACCGCGACGAAGCCGCCGAACGCATCGCGGTGGTCCGCCACGACCCGCGCCAGCACCTGCTGCTGGCCGAGATCGATGGCGACGCCTGCGGCCTGATCTCGCTCTACACCCTGTATTCGGTGGTCCACGGCACCGAACTGGCGCGCATCACCGCGCTGGTGGTGTCGCCGGCCTGCCAGCGCCAGGGCATCGGCCGGCGCCTGCTGCGCGAGGTCGAGCTGATTTCGCGCCGCACCGGCGTGTCGCGCATCGAAGTCACCAGCAATCTGCGCCGCGAAGAGGCGCATGCCTTCTACCGCGATTGCGGCTACAGCGACGGCTCGCTGCGGTTCGTGAAGGCGCTGGGGGACTAGCCTCCGCCGAAAGCCCTCGCGGGCTGCGGCCGTAGGGTGCGGTGAGCGCAGCGAACCGCACCAGCACCGTCTGCGAGTCCCGCGTCGATGCGGTTCGCTGCGCTCACCGCATCCTACGAAGCGCTGCGATCGGGTAGTGCGCCGCAAGGTTCGCAGCCGCCGGGGTTGCGCGGTCGCGGCTTGCGCTGCTCCTACCCTGAACCGGGCCAGAGCTCCTCCGTAGGGTGTGGTGAGCGCAGCGAACCGCACCATCGCCGTCTGCGAGCCCCGCGTCGATGCGGTTCGCTGCGCTCACCGCATCGACCGGTGGACCTCGTCATGTCGATTGAGGCCTGCGTCCCGGCCTCAAAACGCTGTTCGCGCGGGCGCACGGGGTTGCGCGATCGCGGCTTACGCCGCTCCCACAGAAAGCGAGGAACCGGCGCTGTGGGAGCGGCGTAAGCCGCGATCGCGACTCCCGCGAGCCGGCGCAGGCACGATCCCGATCCTGACCCCGATCCCTAGCCCGCCGCCGACGCCACCGCCTCGCCGCCGCGGCCGGGGCAGCCCCAGTTGAGGATGGGCGTGCCCGGGGGCAGCACGCGCCTGAACATCGGGATGCGACGCGGCTTGGGGTTGACCACCACCGGCCGGCGCGCGGCCTTGAGCAGCGGCAGGTCGGCGCTGCTGTCGGAATAGGCGACCTCGACCGGCGCGGTATAGCCGGCTTCGCGCAGCATGGTCATCTTCATTTCGGCATGGCAGTGGCGCAGCGCCCCGACCGCGCCCAGGCGCGGCCCGACCAGGGTGCCGACCACCGGCACGTCCTCGTGGGCGACGAAGGCCAGGATCGCCCGCGCCAGCTCCGGCGGTGCGCCGGTGGCGATCACCACCCGGTCGCCGCGCTGGCGGTGGTGGTGCAGCACGTCCAGGGCCACCGGCAGCAGCCGGCGCCGGATCTCGCCGGTGTGGGCGGCGACGTAGCGGTCGATGGTGGCATCGAACTCGCGGCGCCCGCCCATGCCGACCGAACCGACCCAGACGAAACCGGAAATGCCGACCCGGCGGGTCGGCAGGAACGCGATCATCGGCCCGAACAATGGCGCGATCAGCAGCGCCAGCAGCTTCCGCCACCACGAGCGCCGGATCAGCCAGGCGAACAGGTGGCTGCCGGAATCGCCGTCGTAGAGGGTGTGGTCGAAGTCGAACACCACCAGCGGCGCGTCTTCGCGCGCGGGCGGGAAGCGCCCCGCCGCGCTCATGCCGCGAACAGCCGCTGCAGGGCCGCGCCCGGGTCGCGTTCGCGCATGAAGCTTTCGCCGATCAGGAAGGTTTCGATGCCGGCGCCGCGCATCTTGGCCACGTCGGCGCCGGTGGCGATGCCGCTCTCGGTGACCAGGGTACGGTCGCGAGGGACCGCGTCGCGCAGGGCGATGCTGGTGTCCAGCGAGACCTCGAAGGTGCGCAGGTTGCGGTTGTTCACGCCGATCAACTCGCAATCGGTCTGCAGCGCGCGTTCGAGCTCGTCGATGTCGTGGACCTCGACCAGCACGTCCATGCCCAGCTCCATCGCCAGCCCGGCCATCTCGATCATCGGCCCGTCCTCGAGCGCGGCCACGATCAGCAGGATCGCGTCGGCGCCGATCACCCGCGCCTCGTAGACCTGGTAGGGGTCGATGGTGAAGTCCTTGCGCAGCACCGGCAGCGCGCAGGCCGCGCGCGCCTCGCCCAGGTAGAGGTTGCTGCCCTGGAAGAAATCCACGTCGGTCAGCACCGACAGGCAAGCCGCGCCGCCGGCCTCGTAGCTGCGCGCGATCTGCGCGGGCTGGAAATCGGCGCGGATCAGGCCCTTGGACGGGCTGGCCTTCTTGACCTCGGCGATCACCGCGGCCTCGCCGGCGGCGTGCTTGCGCTTGATCGCGTCGACGAAGCCGCGCGTGGGTGCCTGCTGGGCCGCGCGCGCGCGCAGGTCGTCCAGCGAGCGCACCCGGCTGCGCTGTTCGATCTCCTCGGCCTTGCGGGCCAGGATCGTGCGCAGGACATCGGTCATTCCATCATCTCCACATCGCCCCCCAGGGGCTGGCCGGGGCGCCATTGTCCCAGTTGCAGCCGATCGAGCAAGACGACGACCGCGTCGCGGGCCTGGCTGTTGTGGATCGGCAGGACCAGCACGTCGCCCGGCCGCGCCCACCGCAGCAGCTCGGTGGCGGCCTCGACCTCCCGCAGGCAGACCCGCAGCGCGTCCTCGGGCAGGCCGCGGCGCAGCAGTTCGTCGCGCAGGATCGCCGCGACCTCGCCCTCGGCGCGGCCGCGCAGGTAGCCCTCCAGGTCCTTGAGCACCACCCGATCGGGGCGGAAACCGGCCGCGACCGCGGCCAGCTCGCGGATATCGCGGTCCTCGCGGTTGCCGGCCTGGCCCAGCAGCAGGCCGAGCCGGCGGCGCCCGGGCCGGGCCGCGACCTCCAGCAGCTTGCCCAGGCCGTCGGGGTTGTGGGCGTAGTCCAGGTAGACCTCGCTGTCGCCGTAGGCCCAGCGCTGCAGGCGCCCGGGGTTGTCGCCGGGCGCGGCGCCGAAGCGCGCCAGTACCTGGGCGATGCGCTCGGGCGCGACGCCCAGCGCCGCCGCCGCCAGCGCGGCGCCGGTCAGGTTGGCGAGGTTGTAGGCGACCCGGCCGCCCAGGGTCAGCGGCATCGCGGCGACCTCGCCGAGGTCGTGCTCGCGGCCTTGGTAGTGCAGGCGCAGGCGGCCGTCGCGCACGCCGCAGGTGGCGCCACCGCGTTCGCGGTGCGCGCGCAGGCGCGGCTGGGCCTCGTCCAGCGCGAACCAGGCGATCGCATGCGGCAGCGCCGCGCCGTGCCGGACCAGCAGCTCGTCGTCGGCATTGAGCACCAGCAGGCCGTCCCCGGCCAGGCCGCGCGCGACGGTGAGCTTCACTTGCGCCAGGTCGTCGAGGTGGTGGATGCCGTACTCGCCGAAATGATCGGGGCTGATGTTGGTGACCAGGGCCACGCGCGCGGCCTGCGGCGTGAGGCCGCGGCGCAGCAGGCCGCCGCGCGCGGTTTCCAGGATCGCCGCCTCGACGTCGGTGCGACGCAGCAGGGTGCGCGCGCCGACCGGGCCGGAGTAGTCGCCGCCGTCGATGCACTCGCCGTCGACGTAGAGGCCGTCGGTGCTGCTGTGCGCGGTATGCCAGCCCTGCGCGCGCGCCATCGCCGCGAGCAGGCGCACGCTGGTGGTCTTGCCGTTGGAGCCGGTGACGATGGCTTTGGGGATGGTGTGCAGTTCTTGCCAGGGCACTTCGTCGCCCGACGGAAGCTCGTCGAGGCTCCAGGCCTGACTGGTAGCGCCCTCGCCCAGCGACAGCGCTTCGTCGTCGCTGTAGGCGAGCACGCCGCGCGCCTGCGCCCGCCCGATCAATCCGATCAGATCGGGGCGCGCCTGCGCGCGCACCAGCGCCTGCAGCGTGCGCAAGGCGTCGTCGCGGTCCCAGTACGCGGCATGTCCGGGCGCGTGCGGCGGCAGCGCGTCCTGCGCGATCGGACCGGCGGCTTCGGCCCAGGCCCATTCGTTGATTTCGGTGGCCGCGTACAGGCAGTCGACCGGCGCGACGAAGGCCAGGGAGGCGCCGCTGGCGTGCTCGCGAACGACGATCGCGTCCTCCTGCGACCAATGCAGCAAGCCGCGCGCGCCGGCGATGTTATGCCGCCAACGCGCGAACGCCCGCGCCTGCGGCCGTCCGCCGCGCGTTTCCAGCACCGCGCCGGGCCGGTCGAAATACAGATTCGCGCCGGTCAGCCGGCGCGAATCCTCAAACGGAAACTCGTATTCCGGTGGCTCGGCCGCTTTCGATTCCGCCGTCACTCAGTCGCTCTCTTCGCGTTCGAAGCGCAGCCCGCGTTCGTCGCGGACCACGCCTTCCATGGCCGCGACCACGGCCTCGTCCAGGGTCTGCTCCAGCGGCGGCAGTTCGATGCGCGCGGTCGCCGCGGTCACCCCGCCCTCGGGCTGGAAGTGGATGATCTGCTTCCACGAGCGCGCCAGCGCATCGGCGAACACCAGCAGCAGGTCGCCGGACTGGGCCATGCGCAGGGCGCCGTCGATCGCGGCCTGTTCGTCGGGAATGATCGTGATCGCCTCGGCGCTCACGCCGCGCGCCTGCAGGGCCTTGGCGATGATGCGCGGCACTTCGTCGCCGTCGCGCCCGCGCAGGCCGTCGTCGCGGCGGCAGACGTAGTGGTCGAATTTGCCGGCCACGGCCTCGGCGATCGCGTGCAGGTCCTCGTCGCGGCGGTCGCCGGGGCCGGCGACCACCACCAGGCGGCGCCCGGCCACGTCCAGGCGCTGGGCCAGGTCGGCCATCACCCCGACCGCATGCGCGTTGTGGCCGTAGTCCATGAGCACCTTGAAGGGATGCTCGTTGTAGACGTTCATGCGCCCGGGCGCCTGGAAGAAGGTGGTGTCGAAGGTGCGCAGGCCGTGGCGGATCGCGTCCAGCTTCATGCCCAGCGAGAACGCCATCGCCGCGGCCACCATCGCGTTCTGCACGTTGTGCAGCGCGCGGCCCTCCATGGTCGCCGGGATCAGGTGGGTCCACAGCAGCGGAATATGGCTGCCCTTGTCGTACAGCGTGATCATGTGGCCGTTGACGCCGGCTTCCAGCGCGCAGGCGCGGCCGCCGGCGCGGATGTGCTCGCGCACCAGCGCGTGGGCCGGGTTCATGGTGACGTAGCAGATCACCTTGGCGTCGGTGTAGGCCGACATCTTCAGCACGTTGGGATCGTCGGCGTTGAGCACCGCGCAGTCCTTGGCCACTTCCACCACCACCCGCTTGACCTCGGCCAGCTGCTCCAGGGTGTCGATGCCCTTCAGGCCCAGATGGTCGGACTGGATGTTGATGACCGCGCCTACATTGACCTCGGACACGCCCATGCCGGCGCGCAGCAGGCCGCCGCGCGCGGTCTCCAGCACCGCCAGGTCGATCTGCGGATCGGACAGCACCATGCGCGCAGACACCGGCCCGGTCATGTCGCCCTCGACCGTGCGCTGGCCGTCGATGTAGACGCCGTCGGTGGTGGTCAGGCCCGGGGTGTAGCCGGCCATCTTGGCGATGTGGGCGAGCATGCGCGCGGTGGTGGTCTTGCCGTTGGTGCCGGTGACCGCGGCGATCGGCACCCGCGACGGCGTGCCGGGCGAGAACAGCATGTCGATCACCGGGCCGGCGGCGTCGCGCGGCGTGCCCTCGCTGGGCGCGACGTGCATGCGGAAGCCGGGCGCGGCGTTGATCTCGCAGATGCCGCCGCCGGCGTTCTTGTAGCTCTCGGCGATGTTGGGCGAGATGAAGTCGACGCCGCCCACGTCCAGGCCGATCGCGCGCACCGCGCGCACGGCCATGTCGCGGTTGTCGGGATGGATGATGTCGGTGACGTCGGTGGCGGTGCCGCCGGTGGACAGGTTGGCGGTGGAACGCAGGTAGACCACCTCGTCGTCGGCCGGCACCGATTCGGCGGTGTAGCCCACGCGCTCCATCATCAGCACGGCCTGGGCGTCGAGTTCCAGCCGGGTCAGCACCTTCTCGTGGCCGACGCCGCGGCGCGGGTCCTGGTTCACCGCCTCGACCAGTTCGGCGATGCTGCGCCGGCCGTCGCCGACCACGTGGCCGGGGGTGCGCCGGGTCGCGGCGATCAGTTCGCCGTTGACCACCAGCAGGCGGTGGTCGTCGCCGCCGACATAGGTCTCGACGATCACCGAACGCGAATGCTCGCGCGCGGCCTCGAAGCCGGCGCGGACCTCGTCCTCGCTGGAAATGTTGATGGTGATGCCGCGGCCGTGGTTGCCGTTGTAGGGCTTGGTCACCACCGCGCCGCCGAGCTTGCGCGCCGCGCGCACCGCGCCGCTGGCGTCGGTGACCAGTTCCTGGCGCGGCACCGGCAGGCCCAGCGAGGCCAGGATCTTGTTGGTCTCTTCCTTGTCGCTGGCCAGCTCGACCGCGATGTGCGGGGTGCGGCCGGTGATCGTGGCCTGGATGCGCTGCTGGTACTTGCCGTGGCCGAACTGGATCAGCGACTGGGTGTTCAAACGCAGCCACGGAATCCCGCGCTCCTCGGCCGCGCGCACCAGCGAGGCGGTCGACGGACCCAGCGCGCGGCGCTGGGCGTAGCGGATGAAATCGTCGCGCGCCGATTCCCAATCCCAGTCCTCGGGCACGCTGCCGACCGGACGCAGCTCGGCCGGCAGCAACGAACACAGCAACTTCAGGCCGAGTTCGCCGGCGGCGATGCCCTCTTCGCGTTGCGCGTACTCGTAGACCACCGAGTACACGCCAGGGCGGTCGTCGCCGACGCTGCGGGTCTTGCCGAAGGTGACGTTCTCGCCGGCGACGTTCTGCAGTTCGATCGCGACGTGTTCGAGCACGTGGCCCAGCCAGGTGCCCTCGTCCTCGCGCAGACGGCGCACGAAGCCGCCGGCCTCGCGGTAGGAGCAGCCGTGCTCGGCCAGCCCCGGCAGCGCCGCCAGCAGGCCGTCCACGAAGGCCGGCCCCAGGCGTGCGGTCGGCCAGGCCTCCAGCGCCTGCAGGTCCAGCTCCAGCCGTATGACCGGAAAATGCGCATACAGCGAAGGGCCGACGTAGACGGTGCGTTCGAGTATGCGCATGTGAACCTCACTTCATGTCTTGGGAGATGCCAGCGAACCGGCGGATGCTTTGCGGGTGTTGAGATTGAACGTGGCGCCCTTGGTGAGGATGTGCACGCCCAGGCCGAGCAGGCACACCGGCTCGTTCTCGCCGACCAGGTGCATGGACGAGAACTGCAGGCCGTCGGCGTCGACCACGGTGACCGAACCGCTGCCCTCGACCTCGATCGTGTTGTCGGGGCCGATGAAGGCCGCCGTGTCCTCGTCCAGACCGATGCCGACCGCGAACGGGTTGTAGGCCAGCGACGCCACCAGGCGGCCGAGACGGTCGCGCTGGCGGAAGTGCTGGTCGATCACCACGCGGTTGGTCAGGCCCAGGCCCGGCGCGAGCCGGACGCTGTTGGCGCGCGGCGACGCCCCTTCGACACCGTAAGCGATCATGTGCTCGCTGAGAATACTGGCGCCGGCGCTGGTGCCGCCGACGGTGACGCCCTGGGCGTTGAGCGCGCGGATCGCTTGTGCAACCGGCGTGCCGCCCAGCATGGTCGAAATCCGGATCTGATTGCCGCCGGTGAAGAAAATGCCGCTGGCGCGCTCGAGCCGGCGTACCCGCCCCGGTTCGTGGCAGTCGCGCCGGGTGTCGAAGTCCATCACCTCGACTTCGGCCGCGCCCAGCTCGGTGAACAGCTTCTCGTAGCGATCGCCGGTGTCGGCCAGGCGGCTCGCCGTGGGAATCACCACGATATCGGCCTTGCGGCCGCCACTGACCTTGAGGAAACGCCGCAGGATGGCGGTGTCGTTCTCTTTGTCTTCCGCTCCGCCGATCGGAACGATCCAACCCCGCTGTTCGCCATCGGGGATTTTGCTCGGTGCCATCCTTCGTACTCGCTTCTACTAAAATTGTTCGGAATGCCGCGGCGGGGTTTCGAACTGGCCATGGCGCACCACCGCGCCCTCGCGCAGGTGCGATCGCCCACCGATGAAGACATCATGCGCCGCACCGCGCCGGTCCAGGGCCACCAGGTCGGCATCGGCGCCGACCTCGATCCGGCCCTTGCCGCTCAAACGCAGCAACTGCGCGGGATTGCGGGTGAAGGCCGGCAGCGCGCGCTCGAGGGCGACGCCGCGCGCCAGCACCGCATTCAGGCACGCCAGCAGCGCGCCCGACTCGCCCACGTCCATGCCGCAGACGCGCCCATGGGCGTCGAAACAGGGCAGGCAGCCGCCGGCGTCGGAGCTGATCGTGACCCGCTCCGGCGGGGCGCCGCTGTCGAGATAGCGGACCAAGGCCTCGTCGGCGCTCCAGGCATCCTCGCCGTCCTCGACCGGGAACGCGGTCAGGTCGATCCAGCAGCCGCGCCGCGCCAGTGCCAGCGCTTCCTCGAACAGCGCCTTGCGCCGATTGACATGGGTCGGGTTGAACACGCGCGCGGGCAACTCGCTGCGCTCCAGCGCCTGGCGCACGAACTCCAGCCCGCGCGGGCCGTCGCCCAGGTGCAGATGCAGGATGCCGGCCTTGCCGCTCATCAGCCCGGCGACGTGCGCCTCCGAGGCCAGGCGCAGCAGCTCGTCCAGGGTCGGCTGGCTGGAACGGTGGTCGCTGATCGCGACCTCGCCCACGCCGATCAGCGGCTCGACGAAGACCACGTCGCCGCGCACGCTACCGGTCAGGGTGGTCGGCGGCAGGTGATAGCCGCCGCAGTAGCCCCAGGCGTTCAGGCCTTCCTCGCGCAGCGCGTAGATCGCCGCGACCAGCTCGCGGGTGCTGCGCGCGAGGTCGTCGGTGCCGAGCAGGCCGACCACGCTGGTCACGCCGGCGCGGGTATAGCGCGACAGCATCGGCGCCGGCACGCGGGTGCGGAAACCGGCTTCGCCGCCACCGCCGGTGACGTGGACATGGCCGTCGATCAGGCCCGGAATCAGGCGCCGGCCTTGCAGGTCGATGCTCTCGACCGGCAGCTCGCCGGGCAGTTCGGGCGCATCCACGCCCATCCACAGGATCTTGCCGCCGCCCAGCAACAAGTGCTGCCGGCCCAGCGGCTGCGGGGCGTAGACCTCGGCGTTGCGCAGCAGTCGCAGTCCGGCCTGCGGCGCGGTCTCACTCATCCTGCGGTCCCCTGCTCCAGCCATAGGCGCGCTCGACCTTGGCCACGCGCAGTTCGTAGCGACCATACCAGTGTTTGCGGCCGCGCTCGCGGGTGGCGGCGTGTTCGAGATTGCGCTTCCAGGCCACGATCGAGGCCTCGTCGGCCCAATAGCTGACGGTGATGCCGAAGCCGTCGGCGCCGCGCGTGGACTCGACGCCGAGATAGCCGGGCTGCTGTGCGGCCAGTTCGACCATGCGCTCGGCGGCTTCGCCGTAACCGGCCTCGTCCTGGTCGTTGCGTTGCGAACTGAAAATCACCGCGTAGTACGGCGGCGCGGGCAGCTTGGCGAAGGGATCGCTCATGGTCGGGCTCGCTGGCGAAGGCTGGCGTAGGGCATCAGGACGACAGGCGCCGGGTCGCGGCGACGAATTCGTCCAGCTTGGCGCGCGCGGCGCCGGAGGCGAGCGCGGCGCGCGCCTGCACGATGCCCTCGGCGATGCTCTCGACGGTGCCGGCCGCGTACAGCGCGGCGCCGGCGTTGAGGGCGACGATCTCGCGCGGCAGGCCGTCGCGGTTCTCCAGCGCCTGCAGCAGCATGGCCTTGGACTCCATCGCGTCGGCCACGCGCAGGTTGCGGCTGGCGGCCATGGCGATGCCGAAGTCCTCCGGATGTACTTCGTACTCGCGCACCACGCCGTCGCGCAGCTCGCCCACCAGCGAACCGGCGCCCAGCGACAGTTCGTCCATGCCGTCGCGGCCCCAGACCACCAGCGCGCGCCGCGCGCCCAGTTCCTGCAGCACGCGTACCTGGATGCCGACCAGGTCGGGATGGAACACGCCCATCAGGATGCTGGGCGCGCCGGCCGGATTGGTCAGCGGCCCGAGGATGTTGAACAAGGTGCGCACGCCCATTTCGCGCCGCACCGGCGCCACCACCTTCATCGCCGGGTGGTGCACGGGCGCGAACATGAAGCCGATGCCGGTGTCGGCGATGCACCGCGCGACCTGCTCGGGCTGCAGCTCGATCGCCGCGCCCAGCGCTTCCAGCACGTCGGCGCTGCCGGACTTGGAGGACACGCTGCGGTTGCCGTGCTTGGCGACCTTGGCGCCCGCGGCCGCGACCACGAACATGCTGGCGGTGGAAATGTTGAAGGTGTGCGCGCCATCGCCGCCGGTACCGACGATGTCGACCAGGCCGCTGCGGTCGGCGACCTCGACCGGGCGCGCGAACTCGCGCAGCACGGTCGCCGCGCCGGCGATCTCGCCCACGGTTTCCTTCTTCACCCGCAGGCCGGTGAGGATGGCCGCGGTCATGGTCGGCGATACCTCGCCGCGCATGATCATGCGCATCAGCTCGACCATCTCGTCGTGGAAGATCTCGCGGTGTTCGATCGTGCGCTGCAGGGCTTCTTGCGGGGTCAGGGGCATGGCGCGGTCCGAATCAGAGCGAGGCGTGTTCGAGGATTTCCTGGCCCATCAGGACGCAGTCGTCGCCGAGGCGGTAATACTCCAGGCGCATCCGGTACTGGCCCTTGTAGACGTAGCCCCAGACTTCGAGCACGTCGAAGCGCTGCTTGGGGTTGGCCGGATTGAGGATCGACGGCAAGGGCTTGGCCGGTCCCGACACTTCGGCGCGGTCGTCGTCGTCGGTGTGGAAGGCCAGCAGCTTCTTGGCCTGAATCACCGCGTCGGCCGCGCAGGCATTGCTGGACGGCTTGGTCGCCGCGGGCGCGCCGGTGGCCAAGGCCGCCAGCGCCAGGAAGACGAGGGCTCGATGCTTGCGGCTCATTCAACGCTCCAGGAAGTTCTTGAGCAGGGCATGGCCGTGCTCGGTCAGGATCGACTCGGGGTGGAACTGCACGCCCTCGACCGGATGCTCGCGATGGCGCAGGCCCATGATCTCCTCGAAGCTGCCGTCCTCGTGCTCGCTCCAGGCGGTGATTTCCAGGCAATCGGGCAGGGTTTCGCGCGATACCACCAGGGAGTGGTAGCGGGTGGCCTCGTAGCGGTCGGGCAGGCCGGCGAACACGCCCTGCCCTTCATGGCGGATGCGCGAGGTCTTGCCGTGCATGATGGTCTTGGCCCGCACCACGTCGCCGCCGTAGGCCTGGCCCAGGCTCTGGTGGCCCAGGCAGACCCCGAGGATGGGCACGCGCGCGCCGAGCTCGCGGATCAGGTCCAAGGACACGCCGGCTTCGTTGGGCGTGCACGGGCCGGGCGAGATCACGATCCGCTCCGGTTGCAGCGCCGCGATCTGCGGCACCGTCAGATCGTCGTTGCGGATCACCTTCACTTCCGCCCCCAGCGCCTGCAGGTACTGCACGAGGTTGTAGGTGAAGCTGTCGTAGTTGTCGATCATCAGTACGGACATGACGCGTCTCGAAAGCATTGGGGGCCGGGGCTGGGAGTGCGGACATCGGGCTGCGACCCGTCGCGCGCGGACGCCTCCTGCGGCGGCCGCGGGCTCGCGGACGCCAGCCCACGATTATCCGGCCGCGGGCGGCCCGCGGGAAATAACGATCGCAAGGGGTGGCGTCGCGCGGACGCGCGGCGCTCAGGCGAGGCCGGACAGTGAGCGGCGCTGGGCTGGATCGAAGGCGGTGGAGTCACGCGGAGCTTCCCGGAAGGACGACGGAACGGAGACGGAGGCAGCACGCCACCATCGCCAGCCCGGGACGGCCTTGGACGGGAGTTGCGGGTTCGCGCGAACGATCATGGCCCTACTGTAGCCGCTTCCCGGCCTCGAAGCGACGGACCGGGCCGGCGGCGGCGAGCTCAGCTCCTGGCCGGTTCGGCCGCGGCCAGGGCGATGCGCACCTCTAGTCCGGGCGCGCGGTCGCCCAGGCTGACGTGGCCGCCGTGGCGGTGCGCGATCGCGCGCACCAGGCTCATGCCCAGGCCGGTGCCTGGCGAGCCGCGGTGCGCCTCCAGGCGCTGGAAGCGGTCGAACACGCGCTCGCGGTCGGCCAGCGGAATGCCCGGCCCGCGGTCGCCGATGCTCAAGGTCACCGTGCCGCGCTCGCGGCGCAGGCGCAACTCGACCTCGCTGTCGGCGGGCGCGTACTTGACCGCGTTGTCGAGCAGGTTGACCAGCATCTGGAACAGCTGGTCGGCGTCGCCGCGCACGGTCGCCGGCGCTTCGTCGGCGCGCGGCAGTTGGGTGCGCAGGACGATGCCGCGCTCGCCGGCGCTGGGGGTGTACAGCTCGACCGCGTCGCGCGCGAGTTCGGCCAGGTCCAGCGTGGGCTCGTCCTGCACCGGCGGCTGGGCCTCGATGCGCGCCAGCCGCAGCAGCGCGCCGAAGGAATGCAGCAGTTGGTCGGTCTCGGCGATCGCGGCGTCCAGTTCGGCCTCGCGGCCGGCATCGTCGGGGCGCTCGCGCAGTTCCTCCAGGCGATTGCGCAGCCGGGTCAGCGGCGTGCGCAGGTCGTGGGCGATGTGGTCGGTGGCATGGCGCACTCCGCCCAGCAGCTCGCCGATGCGGTCGAGCATGCCGTTGAAGCGGCGCGCGAGCCGGTCGAAGGCGTCGTCGCTGCCGTCCAGGGCCACGCGCAGGGCCAGCTCGCCGCCGCCGACGCGTTCGGCGGTGTCGTCCAGGCTGCGCAGGCGCCGCGACACCCAGCGCGAGGTCAGCCAGCCGATCAGCGCGCCCAGGGTCGCGGCGACCAGCAGCGCCGCCAGCGCGGTGCGCAGCATCAAGGCCAGGAAACGCCCCTGCGAGCGCAGGCGCACGCCGGTCAGCAGGGTCTCGCCGCCCGACAGCCGTTGCAGCTGCGCGACCACGCGCATGCGCTCGCCGCCGTCGCGTTCGACGAACTCGGTCCAGCGCGGCTGCGGCGCGCGCAGGATGGGATGGCCCTGGTAGCGGCCCGCGAGCACGCGTCCGTCGGCCGCGATCAGGGCGTAAACCGCGTCGGGATCGTCCTGCGCATCCAGTCGCTCGCGCAGCTCCGACTGCAGGGCCGCGCGGCCGTGCTCGCCGTACAGATCGACCAGGCCGGCGGCATCGGCGCGCACCACTTCGCGCGCGTCCTGCGCCAGCAAGGCCGACACCGTGTAGTGCACGCCCGCGCCCAGCAGCACGAACGCGAGCAGAAACGAGGCGGTGACCGCCAGCGCCAGCCGGCCGCTGGTGGAGCGCAGGGTCATGCGCCTAACCGGTAGCCCGCGCCGCGCACCGTGTGCAGCAGCGGCTTGGGATGGCCCAGGTCGATCTTCTGGCGCAGGCGGCTGATATGCACGTCGATGACGTTGGTCTGCGGATCGAAGTGATAGTCCCAGACTGCCTCCAGCAGCATGGTGCGGGTGACCACGCGCTCGGCCTGGCGCATCAGGTATTCGAGCAGGCGGAACTCGCGTGGTTGCAGCTCGATGCGCTTGCCGCCGCGGCGGGCCTCGCGGCTGAGCAGGTCGAGTTCGAGATCGGCCACGCGCAGGCGCGTGGGCTCGCTGCCGCCGGCGCTGCCGCGGCGCAGGATGCTGTCCAGGCGCGCGCTGAGCTCGGCGTAGGCGAAGGGCTTGACCAGGTAATCGTCGGCGCCGGCGCGCAGGCCCTCGACGCGGTGGTCGACCTCGCCCAGCGCGGTCAGCAGCAACACCGGCGTGCGGTTGCCGGCGCCGCGCAGGGTCTGCAGCAGGACCAGGCCGTCCAGCCCGGGCAGCATGCGGTCCAGCACGATCGCGTCGTAGCTTTCGGTGGTGGCCAGGAACAGGCCGTCCTTGCCGTTGCCGGCATGGTCGACGGTATGGCCGTCTTCGCGCAGGCCCTTGGCGATGAAGCCCGCGGTATGGGGATCGTCTTCGATCAGCAGGACGCGCATGCCGACTCCCGGTCTCGCAAAAAGAATACCCCGCCGGGAGGAAGCCGGCGGGGCAGCCACCTGGGGTCTAGGTGGGCTTCGGGGACGCAAGGCAGAAACGGTGGAACGCAGGAGGAACGCAGTGGCGGCGTTGGAGGGGACGGTGCCGCGTGAAGCAGTACTTCAGGGTGGCGCTTCGTGGTGCGGTACTGCCGGAACCGGTGCTTCGCGGATCAGTTCTTCTTGGCTTCGGTGGCGCCGGCCTTGGTCTCGGCCTTGGCCTTGTGGACCTTGTGCTTGACCGTGGCGGTCTTGGCCGGAGCGGCGGCGCCCGGCGCGGCGGCCGGCGCGGCGGCGAACGCGGAACCGGCGACGGCGGTCAGGGCGAGCGCGAACAGGGCATTGCGGACGTTCATGGTGGGGCTCCTGGACACTGGGTGGGAACACTGGGGTTTCGGTTCTTGCCGTTGGGGCCTGGCCCCAGCGCAGGGTCAGATTGCGCGCCGGGCCCTGGCGGCGAGCTTTCGGCCACGTGAACTATCCGTAATGTTCGACACGGGCCCGTACCCCGACTTTGGGGTAGGAGCGGCGTGGGGGCGGCGCGCGACCCGCTTGCGTCGGGTGTCGTGGCTTGCGCCGGTGTGCGGATGTCGTGGTCGCGGCTTGCGCCGCTCCTACACTGAGTTCGCCGGTACTCGCTGGCGATTGGTGTGGCGCGAGGATTGGAGGCGCATCGCGGCTCACGCCGCTCCCACAGGAAGCAAGACTCGCTTTCTGTGGGAGCGGCGTGAGCCGCGATTACGAAAATCGGAGGCCTGCGCAGGCCTCTGTGTGCGCCTAGGGCACGCCGCGACACGCGGCGCACATGCGACGCGCGCTTACAAGCCGCGCGCCGCCTCGGCCACGGCGCGGAACAGCGCGCGGCCCTTGTTCATCGTCTCTTCCCATTCCTTCTGCGGATCGGAGTCGTAGACGATGCCGGCGCCGGCCTGGATGGTCAGGCGGCCGTCCTGGATCACCGCGGTGCGGATCGCGATCGCGGTGTCGGCGTCGCCGTGCCAGCCGATGTAGCCGACCGCGCCGGAATAGACGTTGCGCTTGATCGGTTCCAGCTCGCGGATGACTTCCAGCGCGCGGATCTTGGGCGCGCCGCTGACCGTGCCGGCCGGGAAGGTCGCGCGCAGCACCTCGGCGTAGCTCAGGCCTTCCTTGAGGCGGCCGGTGACCTCGCTGACGATGTGCATGACGTGGCTGTAGCGTTCGATCACGAACTGCTCGCCGACCTCCACCGTGCCGGCTTCGGCGACGCGGCCGACGTCGTTGCGGCCCAGGTCGATCAGCATCAAGTGCTCGGCGCGCTCCTTGGGATCGGCCAGCAGTTCGGCTTCCAGCGCGTTGTCCTCTTCCACGGTCTTGCCGCGCGGACGGGTGCCGGCGATCGGGCGCACGGTGATCTGGCCGTCCTGCAGGCGCACCAGGATCTCCGGCGACGAACCCACGACCTGGGTCTCGCCGACGTCGAGGAAGTACATGTAGGGCGAGGGGTTGAGCGCGCGCAGCGCACGGTACACGTCGACCGGGCGCGCCTTGAACGGCACGCTCAGGCGCTGCGACAGCACCACCTGGAAAATGTCGCCGGCGCGGATCAGTTCCTTGGATTTCTCGACCGCGGCGATGAAGCCCTCGCGGGTGAAGCCGGAGACGAAGTCGTCTTCCTCCAGCCCGACCGAATCCAGGGTTTCCGGATAGCCGGCACCGGCGTGGCGCAGGCGGTGGGTGAGCTGGTCGAGGCGGCGGTTGGCGCGCGCGTAGGCCTGCGGCTCGCTGGGATCGGCGTGCACGATCAGGTACAGCCGGCCCTTGAGGTTGTCGAACACCGCGACTTCCTCGCTCTGCATCAGCAGGATGTCGGGCGTGCCCAGCTCGTCGGGCTTGTGGCTGCCGTCGGCCTGCGGCGCGGCCAGGCGCGGTTCGATGTACTGGATGCATTCGAAGCCGAACCAGCCGACCAGGCCGCCGGTGTAGCCCGGCAGGCCTTCGATGCGCGGCACCGAATGCGCGGCGCGCAGGCGCTCGACCTCGGCGAAGGGATCCTCGACGGTGCGGGTCTCCAGCAGCTCGCCCAGCTCGGTCACGAACAGGGTGTGGCCGGCGAAGGCGTACACGCGCTTGGCCGGCAGGCCGATGATGGAATAGCGGCCGAAGCGTTCGCCGCCCTCGACCGATTCGAACAGATAGGTGTGCGGGCCGTCGGCGAGCTTGAGGTAGACCGACAGCGGCGTGTCGAGGTCGGACAACACCTCGCGCACGACGGGGATGCGGGTGTAGCCGTTAGCGGCCTGTTGCTGGAAGAGTTCGGGCGAAATCACGCGGCGGTTCCTTCATGGACGAGTGGGCAGGAGCGACGATGGCCGACGGCCACCATCGCCAACCCACGTCGGCGCAAAAGGAATGCGGGTTCGCCCAGGCTTTCATGGCCGACACTGTAGCGGCTTCGCCGGGCCGGCGCGACGGGGGCGCGCGGCTACGCCGGCGGCGCGGTCGCCGCCAGCAGCGGACAGCCCTCGGGCAGGTGCATACGCACGCGTGCGGGCACGCAGTCGATGTGGAAATGGCGCGAACGCACCGGCTCGCCGTCCAGGTTGAGAGTGAGTTCCAGCTCGGCGTCGACCTCGACGCTGCGCAGCCGCGCGCGCACCGCGACCCGCTCCAGGGCGGCGTGCTGTCCCTGGGTCAGCAGGGTCCTGACGGTGGCGCCGACCTCGCCGGAAAGCTCGGGCACCACGGTCAGATCGAGCAGGCCGTCGTCGATCAGCGCCTCCGGGCACAGGGCCTGGCCGCCGCCGGCCTGGCGGCCGTTGCCGATACCCAGGGCGATGAAGTCGCCCTGCCAGTCGAAGCCTTCGCCGTGCAGGCGCGCGCGGATCGGGTCGATGCGGCCGAGCTTGGAGATGCCGGTGATCAGATAGGCCAGGCCGCCGAGCATCTTCTTCAGGCCCTCGTCGGTTTCCACCGTGACCTGGGTGCCGAAGCCGCCGCTGGCGAGATTGGCGGCCCAATGCGTGCCGTCGGCGGCCCGCAGGCGCAGCAGGTCGATCGGCTGCGCGCGGCGCGCGCGGATCAGGCGCAGCGCCGCGAGCGCGTCCTCGGGCAGGCCGGCCGCGCCGGCGAAATCGTTGGCCGTGCCCATCGGCACCAGGCCCAGCGTGGGCAGCGCGTCGGCGGGCTCGTCGCGGTGGGCGAGCGTGGTCGCGACCTCGCTGAGGGTGCCGTCGCCGCCGGCCGCGACGAGGGTGTCGGCGCCGTCGGCGATCGCCTCGGCCACATAACGCTCGGCGTCGCCGCCTTCCCAGGTCACCCTTACGTCCAGGTCGACGCCGTCGGCGCGGATCGCGGCCACGGCCTCGCGCAGGGCATCGTCGCCCGCGGATTTGCCGTTGAGGATCAAACGCCAGTGCGGCTGCGGCATGCGGGGTCTCGTGCCTGGGGAGCGGCGAGGCTAGCAGCGCCGCGCTAAGGTGCAGTGAACGCGTCGCGCGATTGTCATCCTTGCGTCATCGCCGGCCCGGAGTATCGAAGGCCATATCAGGGACGACGGGCGGAGGCTGGATTGCCTCCAATATCACGGACGCCGGGCAGGATGCCCGGCGTAGTCAGCGGAGGACGGCGTCGGACAGCACGACGCCGTCCTCGTCGGCGCACAGCCAGTCGCCGGGCCGCACGATCACGCCGCCGATCTCCACCGCCACGTCGCGCACGCCGCGATCGTGCTTGTCGGTCTTGCGCGGGCAGGTGCCCAGCGCCTTCACGCCCAGATCGAGCGCGCCGATCGCGGCGCTGTCGCGGATCGCGCCGATCACCACCACGCCGGCCCAACCGTTCTCCGCCGCCTTGGCCGCGAGCAGGTCGCCCAGCATCGCGCGCCTCATCGAGCCGCCGCCGTCGATCACCAGCACCCGGCCATGGCCGGATTCGGCCACCGCCTCGCGCACCCGCGAGTTGTCCTCGTGCGCCTGCACCGTGCTGACCACGCCGTCGAAGGCGAGGCGCCCGCCGTAGTCGCGCAACGGCAGCTCGATCACGCGCACGCGATCGCCGTGCAGGTCGCACAGGTCGCAGGTGTTCACCCGCGCACGCCCTGCACCGCCGCCTTCATGCGGCCGATCACGTCCGCGTAGTCGGGCGCGTTGAAGATCGCCGACCCGGCGACGAAGCTGTCGGCGCCGGCGGCTGCGATGTCGGCGATGTTGTCGGCCTTGACCCCGCCGTCGATCTCCAGGCGGATCGGCTTGCCGCTGCGGTCGATGCGCTCGCGCACGCGGCGCAGCTTGTCCAGCGCCGAGGGAATGAAGCTCTGGCCGCCGAAGCCGGGATTGACCGACATCAGCAGCACCAGGTCGAGGTCTTCGAGCACCCAGTCCAGCACTTCGATCGGGGTGGCCGGGTTCAGCACCAGGCCGGCCTGGCAGCCGTGCGACTTGATCAGCTGGATGGTGCGGTGCACGTGCGCGCTGGCTTCCGGATGGAAGCTGATGATGCTGGCGCCGGCCTTGGCGAAGTCCGGCACGATCCGGTCCACCGGCTCGACCATCAGGTGCACATCGATCGGCGCGGTCACGCCGTGCTTGCGCAGGGCCTCGCAGACCAGCGGGCCGATGGTCAGGTTGGGCACGTAATGGTTGTCCATCACGTCGAAATGCACCCAGTCGGCGCCGGCCGCGAGCACGTGGTCGACCTCCTCGCCGAGCTTGGCGAAATTCGCCGAGAGGATGGACGGGGCGATCACGGTGGGCTGCATGGGCGGGGCTCGGACGGACAGGCGGCCATTGTCGCCCCGCTGGCCCGCCGGGCCAAGGAGCAGGAACCCGTGGCCGGGAGCTTGGAACCGGTAACGGCGGAACCCGCCTCCAGTTCCTAATTCCTGGCCACTACTTCCTAGCTCTAAGGGTCTTGATGCGGTCGTAGGCGCCGTTGATCGCGCGCGCCTTGGCCTCGGCCTGCTGGCGCAGCTCGGGCGCGGCGTCGCTGAGGCGGTCGGGGTGGTACTGCGAGATCAGCCGGCGGTAGGCCTGGTCGACCTCGGCGTCGCTGGCCTCGGCGGTCAGGCCGAGCACGGCGTAGGGGTTGTCGCGGTTGAGCCGGAACCAGTCGCTGTCGAAGGCGTGGCCGATCAGCAGGCCGATCATCGCCCCCAGGAAAGGGTTGGAGCGCAACAGCGCCGCCCCGGCGAAAAACCCCAGCAACTTGCCGTACCAGCGTTTCGTCGCCATCGCCGCCGCAACCGCCTGCCCAGAACCGGCCGCCAGTCTACCTGCACGCGAGGCCCGGCCGGCGTACACTGCCCGGCCCCGTCGCGCCCGCGCACGCGGCCGACGTCGGGGATTCTGCCCGCCGCCATGGGGACTACACGTTGTCGACCACCTTGCGATCCGCCCTTTCCGAGTCTCACCTGCCCGGCCTGCCGCTGCGCCATCGCGGCAAGGTCCGCGACGTCTTCGACCTGCCGGCCGAACGCCTGCCGCCGGGCACGCCCGCCGGCGACTACCTGCTGATCGTCGCCACCGACCGCCTCAGCGCCTTCGACGTGGTCCTGCCCGACCCGATCCCGGGCAAGGGCGAGATGCTGTGCCAGATCAGCAATTTCTGGTTCGGCAAGACCGCGCACATCGTCGCCAACCACCTCACCGGCATCGACGTGGCCGCGGTTCTGCCGCCGGGCACCGACCCGACGCCGTACGCCCAGCGCGCGGTGGTGACCAAGCGCCTGAAGCCGGTGCCGATCGAGTGCATCGCGCGCGGTTACGTGATCGGCAGCGGCTGGAAGGACTACCAGCGCACCGGCCGGATCAGCGGCATCGCCCTGCCCGACGGCCTGCGCCAGGCCGAAAAGCTGGCCGAGCCGATCTTCACCCCCTCGACCAAGGCCGCGGTCGGCGACCACGACGAGAACATCGACTTCGACACCGCGGTGCGCACCGTCGGCGCCGAGCTGGCCGAGGCCGTGCGCGACGCCACCCTGCGCCTGTACCGCTACGCCGCCGATTTCGCCGCGCAGCGCGGCATCCTGCTGGCCGACACCAAGTTCGAGTTCGGCACCGACGCCGACGGCCGCCTGTACGTGATGGACGAGATGCTCACGCCCGACTCCTCGCGTTACTGGCCCGCCGACGAGTACCAGGTCGGCACCAGCCCGCCCAGCTACGACAAGCAGTACGTGCGCGACTACCTGGAAGCGCTGGGTTGGGACAAGACCCCGCCGGGCCCGCCGCTGCCCGGCGACGTGATCGAACGCACCCGCGCCAAGTACGCCGAGGCGCTGCAGAAGCTGGCGGGGATTTCGGTCGACTGAGGTCGGCCGGGCGGCCGCCGAGCGAGCAACGATGCGCCGTAGGATGCGGTGAGCCGAAGGCGAACCGCATCGCTCGCGCCCACCCGAACCGGGCGCCGCCGCGATCGCCTATCGGACCCCACTCCGGCGCGCTTCGCCGCCGACCATCGCCATCGAGCCGCCGCCATGCCCAAGGGCCTGTTGTTCCTCGCCGTCGCGATCCTGGCCGAAGTCGTCGCCACCAGCGCCCTCAGGGCCTCCGAGGGCTTCACCCGCCTCGGCCCCTCGCTGATCGTCGCAGCCGGCTATGCGACGGCGTTTTACTTCCTCTCGCTGGTGCTCAAGACCGTGCCGGTGGGCGTGGCCTATGCGATCTGGTCCGGCGTGGGCGTGGTCCTGATCGCCCTGATCGGCTGGCTGGTGCTGAAACAGCCCCTGGACCTGGCCGGGATGATCGGGATCGGCCTGATCGTGGCCGGGGTGGCGGTAATCCAGCTATTCTCCCGTACTGGTGCGCACTGAACCGCCAGTCCGCCGCGCACGCCTGACCAGCCGGGAGCCCGCCATGAGCACCGCCGTCGAACCCGCATCGCAAGACGCCACGTACCAGCCTCGTCCGATCGATCGCTACTTCGCCAACTATTCGCGCGATCACCAGAACCACACCAATCAGCTCATCCACGTGATCTGCGTGCCGGCGATCGCCTGGAGCGTGATCGCCCTGCTGTGGTGCATCCCCTCGCCCGGCACCTGGTTCCGCGCCGGCTTCTGGGCCGGCTTCTGGGCCGGCCTGGCGATGTTCGCGGCCTGGATGTTCTATTACCGCGCCTCGCGCAAGCTCGGCCTGGGCATGCTGGTGCTGTTCGTGCTGTCGGGCTGGCTGACCCAGTACCTGCACGATCGGCTCGGGGTGACGCAGCTGCTGTACCTGGGCATCGCGGTGTTCGTGGTCGCCTGGATCGGCCAGTTCATCGGCCACAGCAAGCTCTACGAGGGCAAGCGCCCGAGCTTCTTCACCGATCTGCGTTATCTGCTGATCGGCCCGGCCTGGGTGCTGGCCAAGCTGTACCGCAAGCTCGGCTGGTCGTACTGAGCGCGTAGACGCAACGCTGCGTGCGGCGGCGCCCGCGCCGCACGCGGGCGCGAGCGGCGACAATGGGGACCGCGCGGCTTCGCCCAGGCTGCGCCGCTTTCCGGTTTCCGACCCCATGCCCGCCCGCGACATCGTCCTGCTGCTGCTCATCGTGCTGGCCTGGGCCGGCAACTTCCTGACCTCGGCCTTCGCCTTGCGCGAGATCCCGCCGTTCCTGTTCACCGGCCTGCGCTTCGCCCTGCTCGCGCTGCCGCTGATGTTCTTCGTCAAACGCCCCGCCGCCGGGCAATGGCCGCGCCTGATCGCGGTCTGCCTGTGCATCGGCGTGCTGCATTTCGGCTTGAGTTTCACCGCGCTCAAGCTGGCGGGCGATCTGTCCTCGCCCGCGATCGTGATGCAGAGCTACGTGCCGATGACCGCGCTGTTGGCCTGGCTGCTGCTGGGCGAGCGCTTCGCCTGGCGTACCGGCGTGGCGATCGCGGTGAGTTTCGCCGGCGTGCTGGTGTTGGGCTTCGATCCGCTGGTGCTGGACAAGCCGATGTCGCTGGTGCTGATGCTGATCTCGGCCGCGTTCCTGGCCGTGGGCACGGTGCTGATGAAGGGCTTACGCGGTCTGGACGCCTACAGCCAGCAAGGCTGGACCGCGCTGTTCAGCGTGCTGCCGCTGCTGGCGATCAGCGCGGTGCTCGAACCCGGCGGCATCGCCGCGCTGGGCTCGGTCAGTTGGGTCGGCTGGTTCGGCGCGATCTACGCCGCGTTCGTGTCTTCCCTGCTGGGCCACGGCTTGTACTACGTGCTGGTGCAACGCCATCCGGTGGCGCAGGTCACGCCCTGGCTGCTGCTGGTGCCGGTGTTCGCGATCGGCCTGGGCGTGGCGTTCTGGGGCGACCGCCCGGGTCCGCGCCTGATGCTGGGCGGCGCGATGGTGCTGGGCGGCGTGCTGATCATCGCCCTGCGCGCCTTGGCCAAATCGCGCCCGATTCCGGCCTCCGAAACGCCCTGAACGCGGCCGCCCGCGCACGGCCGCGGCGCGGCCGTGTCCGCTTGCGCACCGCCGCGCCGTTGATCGTCCTTGTCAGCCGCCAAACCACGCTCCCCCGACAAGGACGCCAGCCATGACGATTCGGACTTCGACCGCGACTTTGGCCATGATGCTGTGCTGCGCAGCGCTGACCGGCGGCTGTCGCCTCGAGCGCAGCGCGCTGCTCGGCATGGGCCAGGTGACGCCGAGGCAGTACTGCCCGGGCGACATCGCCACCGCTTCCTTCGACCTGCTGCGCGAGGAAACTTGCCCGGCGGATGTCGACTGCGCGGCGCACTTCCCGACCATGAACATCACCAGCGCGCCGGAGGCCTTTCCGCCGCGCACGGTGCGCGCCTTCGCCGACAGCTTCACCTTTTCGCCGACCGGCGACCGCGTCGACGTGACCTTCGATATCGACCGCGACGCCGTCACCATCCCGACCTCGCGCTTCGACGGCAGCACCCGCATCTTCGTCCAGCGCATCAACCTGCGCGACCACACCCACAACATGACCCGCTACACCGGCGCCGACCACGAGCTGCTGCATCCCGGCATGTGCGCGGGCTCCACCCCGGTCAACGCGCCGGCCGATATCCCCGGTCCGCCGGCCTTGTCGCCGAGCGTGCGCCTGGTCGAGCTGTGCAACATCAACGGCGTGCCGGTGTCGGTGGAGGTGTCGAGCACGTCCGGCAGCTTCAGCGCGACCCTCACCCCCGGCCAATGCCTAACCCCGGGCGTGGGCGGCGTCCCGCCCGGCATCGACAGCGCGCGAGTGGTCAACGTTCGCGCCCTGATCCCCGACCCGGGCGCGCGCTGCAGCGCGCTCGACGGCGCGATACCGCCGGCCACGCTGCGCACGCGCGCACGCCTGGCCTGCCGCTGATTCCGCTCCCTTCCTGCCCCGGACCCATCGCCATGAACCTGCCCCTGCGCATCGCCGCGAGCGTCGGTCTCGCCTGTCTGTTGCCGATCGGCCTGCATGCCGCCACGTCCCCCAGCGCCCTGCTCCAGTCGCTGGACAAGTCCTCTTACAGCGGCCAGGCCACGATCCTGCTGAGCCGCTATGCCGCGCCGGCCGCGGGCAAGACCAGCTATCCCCAGCCCGTCGTGGACAACGCCGAGCTACTGTTCGAACGCCCGGACCGCTTCCGCCTGACCCTGCGCCCGGGCCGCAAGGACGAACTCACCTTCGTCGCCCAGGCCGGAATCGCGCGTTGGCGCGACAAGGCCACCGGCATCACCGGCAAGGCGCCCACCGCCGACGTCGCCGATTCACTGTCGCTGATCGCGCTGGGCACGGTCGGCGAACTCAAACGCTACGCCGACCTGAGCGATCTGCCGGAAGCCAAGCAGTCGCCGCTGCGCGCGGCGCGCCTGGATCCGCGTACCTACGGCACCGACGTGGTCCGCGCCACCGCCTACTACAGCAACGACCAGCTCAGCGGCTGCGATTTCGAACTGCAAGACGGCAGCCGCGTGTTCGTGGCGATCCTGCAGTACAAGGCCAACGTGCCAACCAAGCCCGACGATTTCGAACTCTGAACGCCGGCCTCAGCGCGGATCGAACATGGCCCGCTCGGGCAGGAAGCGGCGCGGCGCGTAGCCGAAGTCGCGTTGCGCAGGCGCCAGGTCGAACACCATGTCGCTGCGCATGCGCCGCACCGCGGCCTCGCCCAGGCCGGTGGCGTGGCCGCTGGCCTGGGCGGCCAGCAAAACCAGGTTGAATACCGGCGACGGCAGCTCGATCAGGCGCGGCGGCGGTTCCAGCACGCCCAGCACGCGCGCGACCATGTCGCGGTAGCTCAGCGTTTCGCCGCCCGGCAATGCGTAGCCGCGGCCGTGGCTGGCCGGCGCGGACGCGCAGGCGAACGCAGCCGCGGCGAGGTCGTCCACATGCACCGGCTGGCGCAGCCCGGTGGCATTGCGCGGCAGCGGAAAACGGCCCCAGCGCTGCGCGATCGCGGCGATCCGGGTCAGGGTGGCGTCGCGGCCGGCGCCGTAGATCAGGGTGGGTCGCAACACCGTCGCGGCCGCGCCGCGTTCGCCGGCCTCGGCGAACAGGGTCGCCTCGGCCTCGCGCAGACGCGCGGCGACATCGCGCTCGTCCGGATCGGCCGAACCGCGCTTGGTCTCGACGCTGGTGGAGCCGAACGCGATCACCCGCGGCGATTCCACCAGCGTGGCCGCGTACCAGCGCGCGAAACCGTCCAGCGGCCCGCAGCTGAAGATCGCATCGACCCGGCGCGGCAGTTCCGCGAGCTGGGCGAAATCGCCGCGCAGCCAATGCAATCCCGGCTCGTCGTGCTGGTCCTGGCGCGACACCGCGCTCACCCGCCAACCGTCGCGCCGCAGCGCGCCCAACAAGGGCAGACCGATCTGCCCGCTGGCGCCGAACACCAAGGCGTGGCGCATGCCTCAGCTCCGTTGCGGGCGCGACGGCAGCACCGCGCGCAGCCACAGATAGCCCAGCAGCGCCGAGATCACCGACGCGGCCAGCACGCCCAGCACCGCCTCTTCGTAGTGCAGGGGGTTTTGATAGGCCAGCGAGGCGATGAACAGGCTCATGGTGAAGCCGATGCCGCACATCAGGCCCAGGCCCAGCATCGCGCGCAGGTCCATGCCGGCGGGCAGCTTGACCCAGCCCAGCGCGCGCAGCAGCAGGGCGATGCCGACGATGCCGATCGGCTTGCCCAGCACCAGGCCCAGCACGATGCCCAGCGGCAACGCGGCCTTGGCGTCGTCCAGGCTCAGGCCGCCCAGCACCAGGCCGGCGTTGGCGAAGGCGAACAGCGGCAGGATCGCGTAGGCGACCCAGGGATGCAGCGCATGCTCCAGGGTTTCCAGCGGCGAGTGCTCGTGCGCGTCGTCGATGGCGTTGCCTTTGTCGACGTGCGGAATCATCAGGCCGGTGGCGACGCCGGCCAGGGTGGCGTGCACGCCCGACTTGAGCACGCACACCCACAGCACCACGCCCAGCAGCAGGTATGGCGCCAGGGCGGTCACGCCGCGCCGGTTCAGCAGCCACATGCCGGCCAGGGCGGCGCCGGCCCAGATCAAGGCGGTCATCGACAGGCCGTGCGAATAGAACAGCGCGATGATCAGGATCGCGATCAAATCGTCGATCACCGCGATGGTGGACAGCAGCAACTTCATCGCCGCCGGCACGCGCGAGCCCAGCAGGGCCAGCACGCCCAGGGCGAAGGCGATGTCGGTGGCGGTCGGCACGGCCCAGCCGCGCATGGCCTCGGCGTCGCCGCGGTTCATGGCGTAGAACAGCAGCGCGGGCACGGCCACGCCGGCGCTGGCGCAGGCCAGCGGCAGGACCAGCTGGGCGCGCCCGGCGAGCTGGCCGCTGAGCATCTCGCGCTTGATCTCCAGCGCGACCAGCAGGAAGAAGATCGCCATCAGGCCGTCGTTGATCCACAGCAGCGCCGGCTTGGCGATGTCCAGCGCGCCGATGCGCACCTGCACCGGCAGTTGCCGGAACGACTCGTAGGCCTCGTGCAGCGGCGAATTGGCGGCGATCAGGGCCAGCGCGGCGGCGGCGATCAGGACCAGGCCGCCGGCGGCCTCGAGCCGGAAGAACTCGCTCAGCGCGCGCAAGGCGCGCGTCGAGATGGGGCGCGACGGCTGCGGAGTCGTGGGCGTGTTCATGGCCGCAGTATATCGGCCCGACGCCGGCGCTCCGGCCGAATCAGCGGTACAGCATGGCCAATTCGAAGCCGATCCAGGCCAGCAGGGCGATCAGCAGGATCGCGCCCTCGCCCTTGCTCACGCGCAGATCGCCGCGCAGCATGGGGTACAGCATCAGCGCGAACGCGATCGCCGCCGGCAGTTCGAAGCGCACGAACGAGGCCGGCAAGGCCACCGCGTTCCAGGCCGCCATGCCGCCGACCACGATCAGCAGATTGAACAGGCTGGAGCCGATCACGTGCCCGACCACGATGTCGCCCTGGCCGCGGCGCGCGGCGGCGATGGCCGCGGCGGCTTCCGGCAAGGCGGTACCGATCGCGACCGGCAGCAGGCCGGTCAGCAGTGGCGTCAGACCCAGCGAGGCGCCCATGCGCGGCGCCGCGCCGACCACGAACTTGGAGCCGAAATACAGCAGCACCGCCGCGATCGCGAAGCGCAGCAGGTTCAGGCCCAGATCGGTGCGGGTGCGCGCGAACGCGGCGATCGCGTCCTGCAGTTCCGGCGCCTCGCGGCGCGTGCGCGCCATCGCGTAGGCGACCACGGCGACGAAGACGACGACCATGCCCGCGCCCTCGGCGCGGTCGAGCACGCCGTCCAGGCCCAGCACGATCACCGCCGCGGTGCCCAGGATCAGCACCAGCAGCAGCGGCGCCAGCGAGCGCCAGCGCACCAGCAGCGGCGCCGCGAACGCGGCGATGCCCAGGGTCAGGCCGAAATTGACGATGTTGCTGCCGACCGCGTTGCCCAGGGCCAGGCTCTGCTCGCCGCGCACCACCGCATGCAGGTTGACGGCCAGCTCCGGCAGCGAGGTGCCGAAGGCGACCAACGCCAGCCCGGCCACGAACGGCGAGGCGCCGAACCGCTGCGCCAGCCCGGACGCGCCCTTGACGACGGAATCGCCACCCAGCGCCAGCAGCACCAATCCCAGCACGAACAAGCCGATGGCTTCGAGCATGGCCTCTTCCCCTTGCGATCAAGCCCCGATTCTATGCCCAGTGCGGGCCGCCGCGTCCATCGGCGGCCGATATTCGCGCCGCAGGCCGCTCCGCGAGCGCGGGGACGGCGATGGTGCCGCGAACGCGCACCAGGCGACGGCGCTCCCGCATCGAATCAGGAGCAGCCCTCGACGTAATCGACCTGCGGCGCCAAGCCCACGCGCCAGGCCGTGACCTTGCCGGCGGCGTCGACCTCGAACACCAGCTTCGACGGCGCCACGCCGCTGGCCGCGACCGACAGCACCTTGCCGCCCTCGACGTACTTGTGCGGCGATTCCTGCAGGCCGCCGTGGTAGAGCGTGCGCAGCTCGTCGACGCCCATGCCGACCTTGCCGCCGCCGGGCGCGAGCTCGGTGGCGTTGCCGACGTCGTAGCGCACGAACTTGCCGTTCTCGATCATCAGGGCGAAATCGCTTGGCGCCTTGGCGCCCTTGGGGCTGAGGTAGTAACAGACCTCGCCCTCGCCGGGCTTGCCGTCCAGGGCTTCGCCCCAGGCGCGCGTCGCCTCTTCGGCGCTCATGCCCAGGCGCAGGTCGCCGTAACCGTCCAGTCGCGCCAGCGCGCCGCTGGCCGGCGCCAGCGGCGTCGGCGCGGTGGCGGGCGGCACGTCCTCGGCCGGCTGATCGCTCGCCGGCGGCGGCGCGGCGGGCGTCGCCGCCTCGCTGGGCGCACGTTCGCCGCAGGCGCACAAAGCCAGGCTCAACACCAGTGCGCTCGCGCACGGCAGGATCGAACGACGCTTCATCGGCACGGCCCCCGCTGCGATGCAGCGCATGAATGACGCGCGCAGCCTAGCGGCCGCGCGTGAACGGCGCGCGAAGCGCCGTGGCGACGCATCAGGACGAATGCGGCGGTTCGAAATTGCGGCGCAGGCCGGCCCAGCACGCCTGATACTCGCGTTGGCGGTGCGGCGCTTCGAAAGCCTGCGCGGTCGGACGGATCACCGCCCGGGTCTCGAACATGAAGGCCATGGTGCCGCCGATCACGTCGGGCTTGCTCAGATCGGCGTGGCTGGCCTTCTCGAACGTGGCCGCGTCCGGGCCGTGCCCGCTCATGCAGTTGTGCAGCGAGGCGCCGCCGGGCACGAAGCCCTCGGCCTTGGCGTCGTAGGCGCCGTGGATCAGGCCCATGAATTCGCTGGCGACGTTGCGATGGAACCACGGCGGCCGGAAGGTGTGCTGCGCGACCAGCCAGCGCGGCGGGAAGATCACGAAGTCCAGGTTGGCCGTGCCCGGAGTGTCGCTGGGCGAGGTCAGCACGGTGAAGATCGACGGATCGGGATGGTCGAAGCTGATCGAGCCGATGGTGTTGAAACGGCGCAGGTCGTATTTGTACGGCGCGTAGTTGCCGTGCCAGCCGACCACGTCCAACGGCGAATGGCCGAGCTCGGCGCGCCACAGCTGGCCTTGGAATTTCGCGATCAGCTCGAACTCGCCGTCGATGTCCTCGTAGGCGGCGTTCGGGGTCAAGAAGTCGCGCGGATTGGCCAGGCCGTTGGCGCCGATCGGGCCCAGGTCCGGCAGGCGCATCAGGGCGCCGAAGTTCTCGCACACGTAGCCGCGGGCGACGCCGTCGGGCAGCTCGACGCGGAAGCGCACGCCGCGCGGAATCACCGCGATTTCCTGCGGCTCGACCTCGAGCACGCCCAGCTCGGTCGCCAGGACCAGGCGGCCGTGCTGCGGCACGATCAGCAGCTCGCCGTCGGCGTCGTAGAAGTAGCGCCCGTCCATCGAACGATTGGCCGCATACAGGTGCACGCCGACGCCGTGCTGCGCGGCCGGCGAACCGTTGCCGGCCATGGTGTAGAGGCCGTCGACGAAATCGACCGGCGTATCCGGCATCGGCAGCGGGTCCCAGCGCAGCTGATCGGGCGAGACCGCGCCGCGCTCGAAATCGCTGTGCAACTGCGGCTGCGAGTACGGCGCGAAGGCGCCGTGCATCGCCGCCGGGCGGATCCGGTACAGCCAGCTGCGCCGGTTCTCCCCGCGCGGTGCGGTGAACGCGGTGCCCGACAACTGCTCGGCGTAGAGGCCGTAGGCGACCTGCTGCGGCGAGTTCTGGCCCTGCGGCAGCACGCCGGTGTAGACCTCGGTGGCGAACTCGTTGCCGAAACCGCTCATGTAGCCGCGCGCGGCCACCCGCTGCGCATCGCGCTCGGGCATCGGGATCACGTTGTCGCTGTCGTTGGCGGCGGTGTTCATGGCGGCTTCGCTCTAGAGCCCCTCTCCCCCTGGGAGAGGGGTTGGGGTGAGGGTCCGGTCGCCGAGGACGTTGAAGATCGCCTCGACCACCGCATCGGTATTCAACAATGCATCGTTATCCCAGAAGCGCAGGATACGGAAGCCCTGCGCTTCTAAGAACCGAGTCCTGACGGCATCGGACTGTGGCGTATGTTGCGAGCCGTCGAGCTCTACGATCAAGTTTGCGGCCAGGCAAATGAAGTCGACGATGTAGGGCGGCACCGTGTGCTGGCGTCGGAACTTCCAGCCCGCGAGCTGCCCGGCCCGCAACCTGCGCCAAAGCTCGCGTTCGGCGTCGGTCATGGTGACGCGTAGCCGGCGTGCTTGATCTCGCTTGATCGTGGGCAGAGGCGGAATCGAGCGTTCGGCCATGTCCCGGACCCTCTCCCCAACCCCTCTCCCAAGGGAGAGGGACTCAAAGCACGGCGCTTACAGCACGCCGCGGCGCATCTGGTCGCGTTCGATGCTCTCGAACAGGGCCTGGAAGTTGCCCTCGCCGAAGCCTTCGTTGCCCTTGCGCTGGATGATCTCGAAGAAGATCGGGCCGATCGCGTTCTGGGTGAAGATCTGCAGCAGCTTGCGCTGATGGGTTTCCGGGTCGGCGTCGATCAGGATCTTGTTCCGGGCCAGGCGCGGCACGTCCTCGCCATGGTTGGGCACGCGCTGGTCGATCACGTCGAAGTAGGTGTCCGGGGTATCCAGGAACTCCACGCCCTGCGCGCGCATCGCCTCCACGGTCTCGTAGATGTTGTCGGTGAAGCAGGCGATGTGCTGGATGCCCTCGCCCTTGTAGGCGTCGAGGTATTCGTTGATCTGCGACTTGGGATCGCTGGACTCGTTGAGCGGGATGCGCACCACCCCGTCCGGCGCGGTCATCGCCTTCGACACCAGGCCGGTCTTGGCGCCCTTGATGTCGAAGTAGCGGATCTCGCGGAAGTTGAACAGGCGCTCGTAGTAGTCCGACCACTTCTGCATGTTGCCGAAGTAGAGGTTGTGGGTGAGGTGATCGATGAAGGTCAGACCGAAACCGGCCGGATGCTGCGGCGCGCCCTGCACCGGCAGGTAGTCCTCGTAAACGTCGCCCTTGTCGCCGTAGCGGTCGACCAGGTAGAGCATGCAATCGCCGATGCCCTTGACCACCGGCGCGTCCACCGCGCGGCTGTCGGCGCGGTCGCCGATCGCTTCGCCGCCGTTGCCGAGCACGGCCTCGTAGACGGTGCCGGCGGGCTGCTTGAAGCGGATCGCGAAGCCGCAGGCGCTGGGCCCGTGGGCGCGCGCGAAGTCGGCGGCGAAGCTGTCCGGGTCCTCGTTGACCAGGAAGTTCACCCCGCCCTGGCGGTAGACCGTGATCGGGCGGTTCTTGTGGTGCAGCACGGCGGTGAAGCCGAGCTTGCGGAAATAGTCGTGCAGCATCTCGCCCTGACCGGCCGGGGCGGCGAACTCGACGAACTCGAAGCCGTCGATGCCCAGCGGGTTTTCGAAGGTGGTGACCTGCATGCCGAGGTTGGGCTGCGCATTCATGGCATTGTTCTCAGGTAGCGGCCGGACCCGCGCGGGACGGCCTGGTGCGAAGAACCGTTATAGTTTCATATGAAACCATATGCAAGCAAGGTACAGCGCAGCATGAACAAGCCCCGTTCCCGCCATGCCGAGCCCAGCCACGCCCAGCTGGATCTCGAGCATTTCCTGCCCTACCGCCTGTCGGTGCTGTCCAACCGGGTCAGCAGCGCGATCGCGCGGGTGTATTCCGAGCGCTTCGCCCTGAGCGTGACCGAATGGCGGGTGATGGCCGTGCTGGGCCGCTATCCGGGCCTGTCGGCCAACGAGGTGGCCCAGCGCACGGCCATGGACAAGGTCGCCGTCAGCCGCGCGGTGGCGCGCCTGATCGAGGCCGGCCGCCTGGCGCGCGAGACCCACGACGACGACCGCCGCCGTTCGGTGCTGCAGCTGTCGCCGGACGGTTACAAGATCTACGACGAGGTCGCGCCGCTGGCGCTGGCCTTCGAGCGCAAGCTGCTCGGGGACATGGACGCGGCCGAACGCGAGCTGCTGTTCCGGCTGCTGGACCGCCTGGACGAGCTGGAGATCCGGGCCGAGGCGGAGCTGCCGCTTACGCCTTGAGTCTGGTCGCGCAGCGACGTCGAAACCCGCGCGCCGTAGCCCCTCTCCCGCATGCGGGAGAGGGGTTGGGGTGAGGGCGGCCCTCGACGCGCCGAGCGCTCACTCTCCGCAGCGGCGGTACTCGAACGCAATCCGCACCTCCTTGTCATCGCGCCCAGGCCCCGCGATCTGCGCGTGCAAGCGCTCGCCCTCGCGCCGGTATTCGATGCGCTGCGGAAAATCGTGGGCCGGATTCTCGAACCGCACCCGCTGCGCCCCGCCCTGGCTGCGTGCGAACGCGGTCGCCTGGCCGCCGCCGGGCTGGGCCAGATACGTCGCCACGCCGTCCACCGGTTCGATGCGCAGGAACTCGAAGCCGGTGACCTTGCCGGCGCGCACCGTGCGGGATACGCCGTACAGGCGACCGTCCGTGGCCGGCAGCCAGGTTTCGTCGATGCGCTCGCCGTCGGCCTGGCTGCACCAGTGGCCGGCGAGCCAGCCCAGGTCGGCGTCGGGCGCGGCGGCCGACAGCGGCGCGGCGGCCAGCGGCAATAGCAAGCCCAGCAGGGCGGCGATCCTCATGGCATTCCCCTCTCGTGGTCGATTGGCCGCCAAGCTAACGATGGCCGCCGCCGCGCGGCTTGTAAAAACGCGCAGGCTCGGGCTTTGATGGTGGCATGGACTACGCCGAGCAGCCCGCGCCGCCGTCGCTGAGCCGCCATGTGCAATGCCTGTGGCGGCTGCGCGACGACGCCCCCGCGCCCCAGGTGCAGGCGATCTACGCCGACGGCCGCTGCGAACTGATCGCCCACCTGGGCGCGCCGATGCGCCTGTACGGCGCCGACGGCGATTCGCAACTGCAGGCGCCGCTGCTGTTCGCCGCCCAGCAGCGCGGGCCGATCCGGCTGCAGCCGACCGGGCCGGTGCATTGCCTGGGCGTGCGCCTGACACCGGCCGGCTCGACCCTGATCGCGGGCGCGCGGCTGGCTGCGCTGCGCGACCGCATACCCGATCTGCACGAGCTCGATGCCGGCTTCGCCGCCGCGTTCGCGCAGGCCGCCCAAGCCTGCGTCGCCGGCCAGGGCGCCGACGCGATCTGGCGCCTGCTCGGGCAGCGCGCCCGGGCGCATCCACCGGATCCGGCGATCGAACACGCGGTCGCGCAATTGGATGCCCGCGACGGCGACCTGCGCATCGCCGAACTCGCGCGCGCCACCGGCCTGGGCCTACGCAATCTGCAGGCGCGCTTCCTGGCCACGGTGGGCATGACCGCCAAGGAGTACGCCCGGGTGCGGCGCCTGCAGGCCCTGTTGCGCAGCCTGGACCAAGAACGCGCCGGGATCGCCGACGCCGCCGCGCGCCACGGCTACAGCGATCAGGCCCACGCCACCCACGACCTCGGCCGCTGGACCGGCACCACGCCCGCGCGGCTGGTACGCGCGCTGCGCGGCGACCGCGACGGCGAAGCCACCCTGCGCCTGGCCGCGGCCTTCGTGCGCGGGCACTCGGGCGTGCGCGCGGTGGCGCTGGGCGACTAGCGCCGTCGGCTCAGCCGGGTTGCGGCTCGGGCCAGTGAACGCGCATCCGCTTCCAGCAACGCTCGATCTCGGCGACCGCAGCGCGCGGCCCCGAGCGCACGGCCGGCCCCGAGGCGATGCGCAGATTCGCCAGCAACCACTCGTCCGGCCAGCCGTCCCAGACGCCCAGGTGATTGCGCAGATTCGTATGCAGCACCGGGAACACCTCGTTCCACAGCACCGCCTCGGCCTCTTCCAAACCCAGCCCCGACTTGAGCACCGTCCGCGCCACATAGGCGTAGCCAAGCTCGCCGAGTTCGGTGTCGAGGAAGAATTCCGAGTACGCACGCCACAGCGGCAATCTGCCCTGCGGGCTGATATCGAACGCGCTCACTGCTCTCCCCAACATCGCCGAAGCGATCCAGTCGTTGCCACACGCCGACTACAAGGCCAAATATCGCTCGGCGAAGAAACTGGCCATGAAGTCCAGCATCTGCGCTTCCGTCATTGTGTTCCCGCCCTTCTTCATCTCGGCGTATGCGCTGCGGAATTCGTCGGTCTTCTTGAACGCTTCGAACTTGCGCGCCCGATACTGTCTGAACTCGTCTGCGCTCATCGAAAGCTGCTCGATCACCCGCCCGGACGCCACTCGCAAGACCTGATAGTGATCGTAGGTGGAGCCGTAGCCCATGTGCACGTATTCGACCATGTTTCCGTCAGGCACGATCAGGGCGCCGCTGTACCAGTCGGCCACGATCCGAGACTTGCCCGGAAACAGATCGCCCAGAATGCTCCTATCGACCATCTCGTCGTCTTCGGCCTCGACCAGGACGGTGACGTCCGTGAGCGTCAGTCGCCCGTCCGTCACCGCCCATTTGGCGACATAGCCCCGCCAGTTGCTGGACATCCTCACCACATCCTTCGGCGGCGCCCACCGCTGCGCCTCCAGGTGGGCCTGCAGCGGATTGGTGTTGAGCGCATGCTCCTTGCCGTCGATCAGCAGCACGTCCGGATCCTGCGCGGTAGCTTGGACCAGCGTAGGAATCGCCAGCGCGCACAGCAGGACTGCGGTTCGAATCAGGCGGATCATAAAGCCCCTCATATTGTCGGCTGGCGCGTCGGCGCTGGGATTTCGCTGCAGGCGGCGAGCGGCGCCCCGCGACAGACGCCGCGGCTACCCGCTCACGCGATACGCAAACGCGCCACCCCGCGATCCGGGGTTATCACTTCACCCCATGCATCAGCTTGTTGATGAAGGGCGCGAACAGCAGGAAGGCCGCACCCATGCCGAAGCCGGCGTAGGCGATGTGGGTGTAGGTGGCCGAGTACTGGGCCAGGCCGCCGAGGTCGCCGCCCGAGGCCACCGCCGCGACCAGGCCGGCCACGTAGTTGCCGATCGCCGAGCACAGGAACCAGGCGCCCATGGCCATGCCGGTGTCCTTGGGCGCGGCCAGCTTGGACACCATCGACAGGCCGATCGGCGACAGGCACAGCTCGCCCATGGTGTTGAACAGGTAGGCCAGCACCAGCATTTCCCAGGGAATGCGTCCGCTGCCGTCGGCCATGTAGGCGATGCCGGCGATCAGGACCGAAAAGCCCACCGCGACCAGCAGCAGCGCCAGCGCGAACTTGCGCGGCACCGACGGGTTCCAGTTGCGCTGGTCCAGGCGCGGCCAGGCCCAGGCGAACAGCGGCGCCAGGGCGATGATGAACACCGAGTTCGCGGACTGGAACAGGGTGAAGTCGAACGGCGCGTCGACGTGGTCCTTGGCGAAGAAGTTCAGCGAAGTGCCGGCCTGCTCGAACATGCCCCAGAACAGGATCTTGGCCAGGAACAGCAGCAGCATCGCGATGTAGCGGTGCATCTGCACCTTGTCGCCGCTGCGCAGGCTGCCGCCGACGAAGTAGATGCTCAGGCCCACCATCATGGCCAGCAGGATGTAGCCGACGATCTGGGTGCGGCTGAGCATCAGGTAGACCACCGGCACCGCGGCGATGCAGCCCAGCAGCACCTTGAACACGCGTGCGCGATTGAGCGCGGGCGAAGGCGACTCGCCGATGCGGCCGAGCTGGCCGCGCAGCCAATGGAACATCATCAGGCCGAAGATCATGCCCACGCCGGCGGCGAAGAAGCCCCAGCGATAGCCGTAGTACTTGCCGATGATCGCGCCGCACACGATCGGCGCGAGCGCGCCGCCGACGTTGATGCCCATGTAGAAGATGGTGAAGCCCGAGTCGCGGCGCGGGTCGCCGGGCGCGTACAGGCGCCCGACCATGGCCGAGATGTTCGGCTTGAACAGGCCGTTGCCGACCACGATCACCGCCAGACCGACCAGGAACCAGGTCAGTTGCGGAATCATCAGCAGGAACAGGCCCACCGCCATGATCGCGCCGCCGAGCACGATCGACGGCCGGTAACCGAGGTAGCGGTCGGCGACGAAGCCGCCGAACAGGCCGGTGGCGTAGATCAGCGCGGTGTAGGCGCCGTAGGTCAGGCTGGCCTGGGCGCGCGCCTCGCCTTCCGGCAGCAGGCTGAAGAAGGTGCTGGCGACGTACACGGCCAGCAGCGCGCGCATGCCGTAGTAGGCGAAGCGCTCCCACATTTCGGCGCCGAACAGCATCCACAGCGCGCGCGGATGGCCGACCAGTTCGCCGGGCGGCGGCGCGATGAATTCGGGTTCGACATGTTTGATGACGGTCATCGGAAGGCGCTCGTTGCGATAGCGGGTTGCGAATGCGGCGACGCCACGGCCGGAGCTCTCCGGCCGTGGCGCCTGTAGGTACGGCGGCTGGCGACGGCGCTTACTTGACGCCGTGCATCAACCGGTTGATCAGCGGCGCGATCAGGAACAACAGCACGCCCGCGCCGGCCAGGATGTAGAAGCCCATGGTGTAGGCGGTCAGCGCCGAGGCCGTGGTCATGCCGGTCTCGCCGCTGGCCTGGCCGGCGAAGATGCCGGCGAGGTTGTTGCCGATCGCGATCGACAGGAACCAGGCGCCCATGGCGAAACCGGTCAGGCGCGCCGGCGCCAGCTTGGTCACCATCGACAGGCCGATCGGCGACAGGCACAGCTCGCCCACCGACTGGATCCAGTACACCGCAAACAGGGTCCAGAACGGGATCTTGCCGGTGTCCGGCGCGATCAGGTTGACCAGCGCGAACATCAGCAGCAGGAAGGCCAGGCCGTTGAAGATCAGGCCCAGGCCGAACTTGCGCGGGATCGAGGGATTGGCGCGGCCCATGCGCACCCAGATCCAGGCGATCACCGGCGCCAGGGTGATGATGGCCACCGAGTTCACGCTCTGGAACCAGGAGACCGGGAATTCCTTGCCGCCGGCCAGCGCCATGAACAGGCTTTCGAAGCCGATGCTGCGGTCGACGATCTTTTCGGCCAGGAAGTTGAACGAGCTGCCGGCCTGCTCGAAGAAGCACCAGAAGAACACGTTGAAGGTCAGGATGATCAGCATCGCGATCACCTTGTCGCGCGAGACCTTGCCCTCGCGGATGCCCTCCACCACCAGCATGATGGCCGGCACGATCAGCAGCGCGATCAGGATGTACTGCAGCACCATCGCGTTGATGGTCAGCAGGAAGTAGAAGATCGGAATCGCGATCAGCGCCGCGCCGCCCAGGACCAGGAAGGAACGGGCCAGGCTGGTCTTGTCCGCCGGCGGCAGGCCGATGCCCTTGAGCTGGGCGCGACCGAACCAGAACCAGATCAGGCTCAGCACCATGCCGATGCCGGCCGAGATGAACACCACCTTGTAGGCCGGCGTGTCGTTGACGCCGAACACCTTCTGGGCCAGGTACTGGGTGACCAGGGGCGCCAGGAACGCGCCCAGGTTGATGCCCATGTAGAAGATGGTGAAGCCCGAGTCGCGGCGGCCATCGCCCTGCAGGTAGAGCTTGCCGACCATGGTCGAGATGATCGGCTTGAACAGGCCGTTGCCGACGATGATCGTGGCCAGGCCCAGCTTGAACATGGTCTCGGTGGGCGAGGCCAACAGGAACAGGCCGGTCGCCATGATCATGGCGCCGAGCAGGATCGAACGCTGGTAGCCGATCAGCTTGTCGGCGATCCAGCCGCCGAAGATCGCCGAGGCGTAGACCAACGCCAGATAGGCGCCGTAGAGCTCGCTGGCGGGCTTCTCGTAGCCGGCGTCGCCGCCGTGGAACTGCGCCACGATGTACAGGACCATCGCCCAGCGGATGCCGTAGAACGCGAAGCGTTCCCAGAATTCGGACATGAACAGCATCCACAGAGGCTTGGGATGCCCCAGGACCTGCTTGAATTCCGGAATGGGCGTTTCGCCCGTCGTCGTTGCGGCTCCGCTCATGCGGTGTCCCCCGTGTGTCGAAACTGAATGAGATTGCCCTTGCCGGCGGCACGGGATCGGGGAGATTTACCGGCTGACGTCGGTTCCGTCAAACCTTTGTGAAGACGCCCACGTATTGCTGCGGCGCAGCAAACACGCGACCAAGCCCGCGCCTAAATGCCTGAATGCGCCTCGATTTTGCCCAATCCCGCCGCTGGGCTTGCCGGTCGCCGGCGGCAGGCACGGTCGCCGCCGGGTCCGCGAGCACGGCAACGCCGGCTGACCGGCCCGTTTCGGGCCGCCGCTGCGAACGCCCGCGCAGCCGCCGTTGCGCCGAATCGCCGCGCCCGATCAGGCCCCGGCGGCGGCCAGCGCCTCGCCCAGCAGACGCTCGAAGGCCGGATGCGCCGCGCCCAGACAGCGCACCGCCTCGTCGAGTTCGCACCAGCGCAGCTCGTCGTGTTCGTCGGGCTGGCGGTTGCAGGGCTCGCCCTGCCAGTCGGTCACCACATACAAATGCAGCCGCCACGGCGCCGGTTGCGCGCCCTCGATGGTCTGCAGGCGTCGCAGTCGGATCGGGCGGATGCCCACTTCCTCGTCGAGCTCGCGCGTGAGCGCATCCAGCTCGCTCTCGCCGGCCTCGACATGGCCGCCGAACACATCCCAGGCCCCGGCCAGCAGTTCGCGATCGGCGGTGCGCCGGCCCAGCAGCACGCGGCCGCCGCGGACCAGGAACGCGCCGACGCAGTCGTGCACGCGCGCGCTCACGGCGGCGAGACAGCGCCGCCCGGGCCGATGCTGGTGCGCACTTCGAACAGTTCCGGGAAGAAGGTCAGCTCCAGCGCCTGCTTGAGGAAGCCCACGCCGCTGGAACCGCCGGTGCCGCGCTTGAAGCCGATGATGCGCAGCACCGTGCGCATGTGGCGGAAGCGCCACAGCTGGAACTGGGTCTCGACATCGACCAGGTCCTCGCACAGCGCGTATTCGCGCCAGTACAGGTCGGTGTTTTCGTAGATGCGCTCGAACACCGGCTGCAGGGCCGGGTCGGCGACGTGCGGCTGGCGCCAGTCGCGCTGCAGGTGCGCGGCCGGGATCGCGTGGCCGAAGCGCGCCAGGTACATCAGGAACTCGTCGTACAGGCTGGGCGCGGCCAGCGCGCTTTCCAGTTCGGTCTGGGCATTGGGGTCGTGCGCGAACACCCGCAGCATGCCCTCGTTCTTGTTGCCCAGCATGAATTCGATGCGGCGGTACTGCAGCGATTGGAAGCCCGAGGACGGGCCCAGGGTGTCGCGGAAGCCCATGTATTCCGACGGCGTCAGCGTCTCCAGCACCGACCATTGTTCGGTCAGCTGGCGCAGCACCTGCTTGCAGCGCGCCAGCACCTTCTGGCACTGCCAGACCTGGTCGTTGCGCAGGTGTTCGATGGCCGCGCTGAGCTCGTGGATGATCAGCTTCATCCACAGCTCCGACACCTGGTGCTGGATGATGAACAGCAGTTCGTCGTGGTGCGGCGGGTCGGCGCGGCCGTGCTGCGCCGACAGCAGACGATCCAGCTGCAGATAGCCCGCGTAGGTGATCCGCCCCTGCAGATCGGTGTGGATCCCGGTCTCCAGTTCGCGCTGGTTCTTCTCGACGGTCATCGCGGTTCTCGCAAAGGGGCGCAAAGGGTAACGCAGCGCGCGCCATCCGGACGGTCCACCCCCATCACCGTATGGTATGCCGTCATGCACTTGAAATGCCGATTTGTGACGATTGAGGCACAATCTTGCCTGCCCGCGTCAGGGGAGCATTCCTGGGGAGTCTTGGGCGGGCGGTCTCTAACGGGGAAACACATGGACAAGTTCTTAGGCCGCTACGCGGCCGTGGCTTTGGCGTTCCTGATTTCCGGCGGCGCGCAGGCGCAGGTCGTGATCAGCCAGGTATACGGCGGAGGCGGCAATTCCGGCGCCACGCTGAAAAGCGACTTCATCGAATTGCGCAATAACGGCGCCACCGCGGTCGACCTGAGCGGCTGGAGCGTGCAATACGCATCCTCCGCCGGCACCAGCTGGGCGCGTACTCCATTGACCGGCACGATTCCCGCCGGCGGCTACTACCTGATCAAGCAGGCCGACGGCGCCGGCGGCAGCGTCGACCTGCCCACGCCCGACGCGACCGGCACGCTGGCCATGGCCGGCACCGCCGGCAAGGTCGCGCTGGTCAACGACAACCTCTCCCTGGCCGGCGCCTGTCCGGTCGGCGGCGCCAGCGTGATCGACTTCGTCGGTTACGGCACCGCCGCCACCTGCTCGGAGACCGCGCCCACCGCGACGCTGAGCAACTCCACCGCGGCGCTGCGCAAGAACGACGGCGCCACCGACACCGGCAACAACAGCGCCGACTTCAGCACCGGCACGCCGACGCCGCGCAACACCGGCACCACGCCGCCGAACCCGCCGGATCCGCCGGTCGCGCTGACCATCGCCCAGATCCAGGGCGCCGGCCTGCTGTCGGCCTACGACGACAAGCTCGTGGTCACCGAGGGCATCGTCACCGCGCGCAAGTTCAACAACGGCTTCTTCCTGCAGGCCGCCAACGACGACGGCAACCCGGCCACCTCCGAAGCGGTGTTCGTGTTCACCGGCGCCGCGCCGCCGGCCAGCGCCACCGTGGGCAACCGCGTGCGCGTGACCGCCAAGGTCGACGAGTTCACTCCGTCGTCCAACCCGAACCAGCTCAGCATCACCGAACTGGTCTCGCCGACGGTGGAACTGCTGGAAACCGGCGTCGCCCTGCCCGCCGCGGTCGAACTGACCCCGGCCGAGCTTGGCGCCAACGCCACCCCGGGCACGCTGGAACGCCTGGAAGCGATGCGCGTGAGCGTGGCCCAGTCGGTCGCGATTTCCGGCACCGACGGCAACATCGACGAAGACGACGCCAACTCCTCCAGCGACGGCGTGTTCTACGTGCGCCTGCCGGAAGTGGCGGTGCCGTTCCGCGAGCCCGGCATCGGCATCATGGACACCATTCCGATCCCGGCCGGCAAGAACCCGCCGCGCTTCGACACCAACCCCGAACGCCTGATGGTGCGCAGCCGCGGCCAGATCGGCGCGCTGCCGCTGTCGGTCGACGGCCAGACCCAGATTTCCGGCCTGCTCGGCGTGCTCGACTACTTCGCCGGCACCTGGGCGCTGCTGCCCGACACCGCCACGCCGCCGACCTTCGCCGGCGGCAAGCAGCCCGAAGCGGTGGCCGATGCCGGTTACGAAGACATCACCATCGGCGGCTTCAACCTGCTGCGCTTCTTCGACGAAGTGCCGGAAAGCAACGGCGCCCCGACCCTGAAGCCCGAAGCGGTGGACAAGCGCCTGGGCAAGACCTCGGCCGCGATCTGCCAGTACCTGAAGACGCCCGACATCCTGGGCGTGGTCGAAGTCGAGAACATCGGCATCCTCGGCCGCCTGGCCGAGCGCATCAACGCCACCTGCCCCAGCGCGCCGGCCTACGTGCCCTATCTGGTGTCGGGCAACGACCCGGGCGGCATCAACGTCGGCTTCCTGGTCGCCACCCGCGACAACGGCGCCGGCCAGCCGCGCGTGGAAGTGCTCGAGGTGGTGCAGTACGGCAAGGACGCGACCTTCGCCAACCCCAACGGCAGCACCGCCCTGCTCAACGACCGCCCGCCGCTGCTGCTGCGCGCGATCGTGCACCAGGACAACGGCGCCTCGTACCCGATCACGGTGATCGCCAACCACCTGCGTTCGCTCAACGGCATCGACGATGTCGCCGCCGGCGGCAACGGTTGGTCCACCGAGGGCGCGCGCGTGCGCGCCAAGCGCGGCGCGCAGGCGGCCTACCTGGCCGGCCTGATCGAGCAGATGCAGCAGAGCAACCCGAACGAGAAGATCGTGCTGGTCGGCGACTTCAACGCGTTCGAGTTCAACGACGGCTACACCGACGTCCTGGGCATCATCAAGGGCGAGGAAGCCGCCGAAGACCAGGTCCTGACCTACATCGACAGCCCGCTGAGCAGCATCTTCGTCGACGGCTCGCAGCTGATCGCCGATCCGGCCCAGCGCTACTCCTACGTGTTCGAAGGCAATGCGCAGACCCTGGACCACGTGCTGGTCAACGAAGCGCTGGTGATGGACAACGTCGGCCTGTCGGTCGACCACGCCCGCATCAACGCCGACTTCGGCGTGTTCCGCTTCGGCGACGCCAGCCAGCCGCTGCGCGTGTCCGACCACGACCCGGTGCGTCTGGTCCTGAGCGTGCCGGCCTTCCGCAGCGCCGACCTGGCGGCGAGCGCGTCGGCCACTCCGGCTAGCGCCCGCGCCGGCCAGACCGCCACCTACACCGCCGGCGTGTTCAACGCCGGTCCGAACGCGGCCGACGCCGCCGCCGTGGCCTTCGTGTTCGACGCCCTGGTGGCGCCGGTCGCGACCGCGCCGGCCGGCTGGAGCTGCGCCGCGCCGGTGCAGGATGCGACCACCACCACCGTCACCTGCACCACGCCCAGCCTGGCCTCGCAGGCCTCGGCCACGTTCGCGCTGAACGTGGTCCTGCCGGCCCTGGTCAGCGGCACCCCGCTGCGCATGGCGGTGGCCGCGCAGTCGCAGACCCGCGACCCGGCCAACGGCAACAACCAGGCCACGGCGGAAGTCGTGGTGACCACCCTGGCCGACCTGTCGGTGCAGATCGCCGGCGGCGCGCTGCCGGTGCGCAAGGGCGCGATCGCGACCTTCCTGGTGCCGGTGACCAACGCCGGCCCGGACGCCGCGGCCCAGCCCAAGCTGATCCTGACCGGCAACGTCTCGGTCTCGTCGGCGGCGGTCGCCGCCCCGGCCGGCTGGACCTGCGCCCGCACCGCGGTGCCGACCGGCTTCCGCGCCGAGTGCAGCCGCAGCACCGCCATGAACCGCGGCACCCAGTGGTTCGCCTTGGCGGTGGTCGTGCCGGAACGCCCGGCCGTGGGCAGCAGCCTGGTGTTCGACGCGAACATCAGCGCGCAGACCCCGGACCCGGTCGCGAGCAACAACAGCGACAGCATCAGCGTGCAGATCCGTCGCTGATTCGAAACACCGCAACAACGAAAGGGCGCGGCGCGAGCCGCGCCCTTTTTGTTTGTGGGGTACGCAGCGACGCCCCGGCGTTTCCTGTGGGAGCGGCGTGAGCCGCGATTCGCCCCGAACTCGCGGCGTTCCCCACCCTGGGGAAATCGCGACTCACGTCGCTCCCACAGAAGGCGGCCGTGTCGCACCCCTTCCATACGCCAGCGTCCGCGCGGCGCCTAATCCTTTCCGCGGTTTTTTGCATGCCGCAGCGCGCAACGGCGCTTAACACGCCTTTGGGTATCATCTGCCGCACCACGCAACGGCCGCTCGTCAGGGGCCGCTGCGGCAGCGCCAGGTCCGCAGCGAGCCGCACACAGCCGCCACGGACCCAGCCAGTCTGAACGGTCCGCGCGCCGGCACTGGATCCGGGCGGGAAGGTTCGGGCCTCCCCCATCCCCAATTCAGGACTGCCCCGCGATGACCGTCGCCGCGACGTTCGAAATCGAATACCTGCAATACCTCGGCATCGACGGCCAGCCCGTCGCCGAGCTGCCGCCCGCTTTCCGCGACGCCAGCAAGCTGCTGCCGCTGTTCAAGCAGATGCTGTTCGTGCGCGTGTTCGACACCAAGGCCATCGCCCTGCAACGCACCGGCAAGCTCGGCACCTACGCCGCCTGCCTGGGCCACGAGGCCACCCACGTCGGCATCGGCGCCTCGATGCTGCCCGACGACGTGTTCGCGCCCAGCTACCGCGAGTACGGCGCGCAGTTCATGCGCGGCGTGCTGCCGCGCGAAGTGCTGCTGTACTGGGGCGGCGACGAGCGCGGCAACGACTTCTCCGGCCCCAGGAAGGACTTCTCCTGGTGCGTGCCGATCTCGACCCAGTGCCTGCACGCCGCCGGCGCCGCGCTCGCGTTCAAGCTGCGCAAGGAAAACAACCTGGCCGTGGCCTGCTGCGGCGACGGCGGTTCGTCCAAGACCGACTTCTACGCCGCGCTGAACTCGGCCGGCGCCTACCAGCTGCCGCTGATCCTGTGCGTGATCAACAACGGCTGGGCGATCTCGGTGCCGCGTTCGGCCCAGACCGGCGCCAAGACCCTGGCCCAGAAGGGCATCGCCGGCGGCCTGCACTGCCTGCAGGTGGACGGCAACGACCTGATCGCGGTGATGGAAGGCATGCGCCGCGCCGCCGAGCGCGCGCGCAAGGGCGAAGGCGGCAGCGTGATCGAGTTCATGACCTACCGCCTGCACGACCACACCACCGCCGACGATGCCCGCCGTTACCGCGGCGAAGCCGAGGTCAAAGAGGCCTGGACCCGCGACCCGGTGCCGCGCCTGCGCGCCTACCTGACCGCGCAGGGCCTGTGGAGCGAGGACGAAGAGAAGGCCTGGGCCGAGGAATGCGGCAGGAAGGTCGACGTCGAGATCAACGCCTACCTGGAAACCCCGGTGCAGCCGGTGGAGGCGATGTTCGATTACCTGTACGCCGATCCGCCGCCGGACCTGCTCGCCCAACGCGCGGCCGCGCTGGCCCTGGAGGGTCGCCGATGAACGTCGATACCAAAGTGAAGGTCGAGACCGCCAACGCCGTGGCCGCACCGGTCGCGATCACCCTGATCGAAGCCATCACCCAGGCCCTGGCCTACGAGATGCGCGCCGACGAAACCGTGCTGGTGCTGGGCGAGGACGTGGGCGTCAACGGCGGCGTGTTCCGCGCCACCGCCGGCCTGCAGCAGCAGTTCGGCTCCGAGCGCGTGCTCGACACGCCGCTGGACGAGACCACCATCGCCGGCCTCACCGTCGGCCTGGCCGCGCAGGGCATGAAGCCGGTCGCCGAATCGCAGTTCGACGGCTTCGTCTACCCGATGGTCGACCACATCATCTGCCATGCCGCGCGCTTCCGTTACCGCACCCGCGGCCGCCTGCACTGCCCGATGGTGCTGCGGGTGCCGTGGGGCGGCGGCATCCGCGCGCCCGAGCACCACAGCGAGGCCAACGAAGCCATCTTCACCAACGTGCCCGGCCTGCGCGTGGTCATGCCGTCCTCGCCGGCGCGCGCCTACGGCCTGCTGCTGGCCGCGATCCGCGACCCGGATCCGGTGATCTTCATGGAGCCCAAGCGCATCTACCGCCAGTACAAGGAGGTGGTCGCCGACGACGGCGAAGCGCTGCCGCTGGACGTGTGCTACGTGCTGCGCGACGGCAGCGACCTGACCCTGGTCAGCTGGGGCGCGCAGGTCAAGGAGGCCTTGGAAGCGGCCGACAAGCTCGCCGGCGAAGGCATCAGCGCCGAGGTGATCGATGTCGCCACCCTGCGCCCGCTGGACTTCGCCACCATCGCCGAATCGGTCGCCAAGACCGGCCGCTGCGTGATCGTGCACGAGGCGCCCAAGACCGCCGGTTTCGGCGCCGAAATCGCCGCGCGCCTGGCCGAGGAGTCGATGTACGACCTGCTCGCGCCGGTCGAACGCGTCACCGGCTACGACACCCACATCCCGCTGTTCCGCCTGGAAATGAAGTACCTGCCCAGCGTGGAACGCATCGTCGCCGCGGCCAAGCGCGCGCTGGCGGCGGGCTGAGCCCGGGCCTATGCGCCGCGCCCGCGTCGTCGTCGGCCACCGCGTGCCGGATCGGCCGCCGATCCAGGTCGCGCGCGGCCAGCGCGTGACCCTGGGCGATCGCGACCGCGATTGGCCGCAGTTCGTCTGGACCGTGCTCAGCGAGGGCCACGGCGGCTGGGTGCCGGCGGCATTGTTCGACAGCGAACACGGCCCCGCCACCGCGCTCAGCGACTACGACACCCGCGAACTGGCGGCCGAGCCCGACGAAGTGCTGAGCCTGCACTACGAGCTCGCCCAATGGTGGTGGGCCGAGAACGCGCGCGGCGAACAAGGCTGGATCCCGGCGCGCGCGCTGGAGTTCATCGACGAGTCCTCGCCATGACCGAATCGGCTGAGATCAAGCACGACGCGATCAACCTGGCCGACAAGCTCGCCCGCTTCAGCGAGCACTGGTCGCCGCGGGTTATCGCGGAAATGAACGACTACCAGTTCAAGCTGGTCAAGCTGCAAGGCGAATTCGTCTGGCATGCGCACGAGCACACCGACGAGGTGTTCATGGTCGTGCACGGACGCATGCAGATCGGCTTCCGCGACCGCGACGTGGACTTGGGCGAGGGCGAGATGTACGTGATCCCGCGCGGGGTCGAGCACATCACCCGCGCCGAGCACGAATGCCACGCCCTGATCATCGAACCGCGCGGCGTGGTCAACACCGGCCAGGCCGGCGGCGAGCTCACCGCGCGCAACGACGTGTGGGTCTGAACTTTATCCGCCGCGGGCACAGGCCGGCGGCGACCGCATAACCAACGAGACGATCGAACCATGACCGACACCAAAACCTTCCTGCTCCCCGACCTCGGCGAAGGACTGCCCGACGCGACCATCGTCGAATGGGCGGTGAAGGTCGGCGACACGATCCGCCTCGACGACACCCTGGTGTCGATGGAAACCGCCAAGGCGGTGGTCGAAGTGCCTTCGCCGGTGTCGGGCAAGGTGCTCAAGCTGGCCGGCGAAGCCGGCGATATCGTCGTCACCGGCACCATGCTGGCCGAGTTCGAACTCGACCCCAGCCAGCCGCAGCGCGCCGATGGTCAGGACACCGGCCATCACCACGGCGGCGGCCACGCCGCACCGGCCGCGCCCGCGCCGCAAGCCGAAGCCGCACCGGCCAAGGCCGCCGAGGGCGAACGCGCCGACAGCGGCACCGTGGTCGGGGCGATGCAGTCCTCAGACGCGGTGCGCAGCGAACAGGCGGTCGCGGTCGGCGGGGTCAAGGCCATGCCGGCGGTGCGCGCGCTCGCGCGCAAGCTCGGCGTCGACCTCGCCCGCGTGCGCGCGACCGGCGCCGAGGGCGTGGTCACCGGCGACGACGTCAAGCGCGCCGCCGCCGATGGCAGCGCGGTCGCGGGCGCCGCGCCGGCACCGCGCGCGGCCGATCGCGCCGTGGCGCCCGCGCCGGCCGAAGTCGCCGCGCCCGCGCGCAGCGCGCTGTCCGCGGCCGGCCGCCCGATGCGCACCCAGCCGCCGGGCGTCAGCGTCAGCGGCCAGCCCGAACAGCTCAAGGGCGTGCGCCGCAACATGGCGCGGGTGATGGCCGACGCCCACGCCAAGGTCGTGCCGACCACGCTCAGCGACGACGCCGACATCCACGCCTGGGCGCCGGGCAACGACATCACCGGCCGCCTGGTGCGCGCGATCGTCGCCGGCTGCAAGGCCGTGCCGGCGCTCAACGCCTGGTTCGACGGCGACAAGCTCACCCGCACCCTGCATCCGCACGTCGACATCGGCATCGCGGTGGACACCGACGACGGCCTGTTCGTGCCGGCGCTGCGCAACGCCGACGTGCTCGATGCGCGCGGCGTGCGCGAGGCGGTCAACCGCCTGCGCGCGCAGGTCGAGGACCGCAGCATTCCGGCCTCGGAACTCAGCGGCTATACGATTTCGCTGTCCAACTTCGGCATGTTCGCCGGCCGCTACGCCACCCCGGTGATCGTGCCGCCGACCGTGGCCATCGTCGCCGCCGGCAAGGGCCGTCACCAGATGACCCCGGTGATGGGCGGCTTCGAATCGCACAAGGTGATCCCGCTGTCGCTGACCTTCGATCACCGCGCCTGCACCGGCGGCGAAGCGGCGCGCTTCCTCAAGGCGATGCTGGACGATCTGGCGCGGCCGATGTGATCGCGGCGACGGCGCGCGAGGATCGCGGCACGGGCAAGGGCGCGCGCGCGCCATGAACCTGCGCGCGCTCACGCCGATGCTGCGCACGCCGGAGCTGGAAGCGACGATCGCGTTCTACACCCAGGTGCTGGACTTCCGCCTCAGCGCCGGCGATGCCGCCGGCGGCTGGGCCGCGCTGGCGCGCGACGGGGTCGAGCTCATGCTCAGCGACCTCAATGCGCACGAAGGCGACGCGACGCCGGCCTTCACCGGTTCGCTCTACCTGCGCACCGACGATGTCGACGGCTGGTGGCGGCGCCTGCGCGATCGCGCGCGCGTCTGCTATCCGATCGAGGACTTCGGCTACGGCATGCGCGAGTTCGCGATCTACGACAACAACGGCTATCTGCTGCAGTTCGGGCAGCCGATCGCCGCCTTCGACGAGGCCTAGGAGCACCCCATGACCCACCGCAGCCGCCTGGCCGGCTTCATCATCGATTGCGAGACCGGCGACGTCGACCGCGCCGCCGGCTTCTGGAGCAACGCGCTCGGCCTGCCGCTGGGCGACGGCTACGACGAAGACGGCGCCAGCTACGTCGAACTGCGCAACGCGCCCGGCGAGCTGCACGTGGAAGTGCAGAAGGTGGACCACCCTTCGCGCGTGCACCTGGACATCGAGTCCGACGACATCGACGCCGAGGCCGCGCGCCTGGAACGCTTGGGCGCGAAGAAGCTCAAGTTCGTCAAACGCTGGTGGGTGATGGAAGCGCCGACCGGCCACCGATTCTGCGTGGTGCGCATGAAGCACCCAGAGCGCGGCGCGCCGCCCAAGGTCTGGGACTGATCGCGACGGCCGCAATCGCCCCTCCGGCGCGCGCCGGCGGCGAGATCGGAGCGCGCGGCTTCAAGCCGCGGCGCTCTCCGCGGTGGTCGGACCGATCACCTGTTTCACCTGCGCCACGCGCGTGACCGGAAAACCGCCGAGTTCGCCGTGGCGACGGATGCTGGCCTCGTCGGGCGCGATATAAACGCAGTAGATCTTGTCGTCGGTCACGAACGACTCCTGCCACTGCACTTTCGGACCCATGCCGTCCAGCACTTCGCAGGACTTGCGCGCGATCGCCTGCAACTCGGCGCCGTTGAGCGCGCCGGCGCCGACCAGGTCGCGTTCGATGATGTATCTGGGCATGACACGCCCTCGGAAGCGCGTGCCGACGTCCGGTGTCCGGCTACGCGGACCGCGATCGCGGCGGGCTCCACCCGCCGCCGCCTGCGCCTGAGCGCAAGCCCAGTCTGCGCCCGCGCTCGCAGCCCGGCAAGCCTCAGTCGCGCTGCGGGGTGTCGTCGGCGACCACGCGGTCGCGGCCCAGGTTCTTGGCCCGGTACAGGGCCTGGTCGGCGCGGTCGAACACGCGCTCGGGGGTGTCGCGGCCGGGCTCGCCCGCGGCCACGCCCACCGACACCGACAGGGCGAACGGCAGCGAGGAACGCGCGACCCGGTCGCGGATGCGTTCGGCGATTTCGTAGGACTGCGCCAGGCGCGCGTCCGGCAGCACGATCAGGAATTCCTCGCCGCCGTAGCGCACCGCGATGTCGCTCTGCCGCACGCTGGACGCGACCGCGTCGGCCACCGCGCGCAGGGCGCGATCGCCGAGCAGATGGCCGTAACGGTCGTTGACCTGCTTGAAGTGATCCACGTCCAGCAACAGCAGCGCGTAGGGCGCGCTTTCCAGGCGCCGCATCGCCTGCGGGCTTGCGCGCAACTGCGCCAGGGCGGCGCGGTTGAGCAGCCCGGTCAGGGCGTCGTGGCTGGCGCTGTACTGCAACTCGTCGTGACGGCGCTGCAGATCGGCCTGGGCGTCCTCCAGCCGGCGCGCGAAGGCTTCGCGTTCGTGCAGCAGGCGCCGCTGCTCCATCGCGTAACGGCGCAGCTCGAGCAGGTGCTGGGTCTGGCGCGCCAGCACTTCCAGGCCGTCGCGCTGGGCGGGACGCAGCTCGCGCGGCTGGCTGTCGAGCACGCAGATCGTGCCCAGCGCATGGCCGTTGGGACTCAACAGCGGTACACCGGCGTAGAAACGCAGCGGGCGGCCGTCGATGCTGACCACGCGCGTGCTGAAGCGCGGATCGTCGGCGACGTCGCGCACGATCAGGGTCTGATCCGGCGTGCGGATCGCATGGTCGCAGATCGCCAGCGCGCGAGGCGTCTGCGTCTGGTCCAGGCCGACGCGCGCCTTGAACCACTGGCGGTCGCGATCGATCAGCGAGATCGCCGCCGCCGGCGCGTCGCACAGCGTCGCGGCCAGGCGCACCAGGTCGTCGTAGGCTTGTTCGGAAACGCTGTCCACCACCGCGTAGGCGTCGAGCGCGTCCTGGCGCTGAGCCTCGTCGGTGGGCGCCGGAACGGCGCGTAGGCGGGGAAGGGACATCGAGGGGTACCGGAGAGACCCTTGCAGGCTACCGGTCCCGGCACCGGCGTCTTGTGACCGCCCTCACAGCTGCCGGGGCGGTAGCGCGCCGGTTAAGGCTGCGGCCATTCAGCCTGCTGAATTCGCGCCCGATCCGGTCAATGTCGGTCCAGCCAGACCTCCAGGCCCTGGGCATTGAGTTCGATGTCCACCCCCAGCAGGGCGCGTGCCTGGGCGGCGTCCAGCGCGCTGCCGTGCGCGGTCGCGCGCGCGACATAGAGCTCGCCCAGCGACGCGACCAGCCGCGCATGCCGATCCGCGTGACCGTCGGCCGCGCGCGCCAGCGCGACCATGGCGTCGATCTGCTCGATCAGCTCGTCGGCCAGGCGCGCGACGTCGCCGACCGGACCGTAGTGGGTGAGCCGCATGGTCTCGGGCTCGTACGCGAGCAATTTGCGGATCGAGGCCTGCAGCGCCTCGGGTTCGAATTGCACCGGCGTGCTGGTCGGAATCGCGAGCGCGCCGCGCGCGCTGTCGAACTCGCGGTAGGACAGGCCGAAGGTATCGCCGGTGAACCAGCTGCGGCTGCGCTGGTCCCACAGGCACAGGTGATGGCGCGCATGCCCGGGCGTGTCCATGCACAGCAGCGCGCGCCCGGCCAGGTCGATCCGGTGACCGTCGCCGGCCGCCACCACGCGCTCGGCCGCGACCGGCAGGATCTCGCCGTAACTGCGCGCGATCTCCTCCGCGCCGTAGACCGCGGTCGCGCCCGCGACCAGGCGCGCAGGGTCGATCATGTGCGGCGCGCCGCGCGGATGCACGGCCAGGCGCGCGTTCGGCAGGCGCCGCATCAGCGCGCCCGCGCCGCCGGCATGGTCGAGATGGACGTGGGTCAGGATCAACCAGTCGACGTCTTCCGGCGCCAGCCCCTGCGCCGCCAGCGCCGCCAGCAGCGCCGGCACCGAATGCTGGGTGCCGCAATCGACGAAGGCCGCGCGGCCCTGCTCGACGATCAGATAGGCGGCATCGAAGGCCGGCCGATGGAAACCGGTGTCGATGGTGACGATGCCGTCGCTCATGAGCGCGGGTCCGCTAAGGATGGAGCCTCAGTCTAGGCCGCGCGAGCACAGGATGCGACGCGAGACGCCTTGTCCGCCACGCAGTCCAGATCCAACCCGCAGGATGCGGTGAGCCAAAGGCGAACCGCATCGCCGCCGCTCCCGCGAAGCGTGGAACCCACGCCTCGACGCGCTCCCGCACGCAGCTGTATCGGCAAAACGACTTCGAACGGCCTCTCCTGCCCCGCCCTCAGCCCTCTTCCACCGCGAACTGCGCCAAGGCCTCCACCACTTCGGCCAGCTCCACGCCTTCGTGCAGGTGCCCGACCAATTCCTCGCCCGCATGCACCGCCGCGTTCTCCGCGCGATGCAGCGCCGCCCCGCCCTCGGCCTTGAGGCGGCCGATCAGCTGGCCGGCGGTGCGCGCCGACTCGTGTCCCACGCTCTGCAGCAGCACGCGGTCGCCGTCGACCAGCTTGAAGTAGAACCTGCCGTCGCTCTCGCGGTACTGCTTGAAGCTGGGCGCGGCCGCCTTGACGGCCTTCTTGCGCTCGCCCGTCGCCACCTGCGACAGATCGCGCAGGCCCACCGCCGCGCGCAGCGACTGCATGAAGGGCACGCCGTGGGTCGCGCGCACGCGCTGGGCGCCGTCGCGCAGGATGGCCTCGATTTCGGCCGGCTTGGCCATCAGCGTCTCGTACTTCTCGCGCAGCGGCGCCACTTCGGCGTCGATGCGCTCGAACAGCGCCTGCTTGGCCTCGCCCCAGGCGATGCCGTCGGCGAACGCCGCGCGCATCCGCTCGGTCTCGGCGCCGCTGGCGAAGGCCTGGTAGAGCTGGAACACGTTGGAGCCTTCGGCGTCCTTGGCCTCGCCCGGCGCGCGCGAGTCGGTGACGATGGAATAGATCAGCTTCTTCAGCGTCTCGCGCGGGGCGAACAGCGGGATGGTGTTGTCGTAGCTCTTGCTCATCTTGCGGCCGTCCAGGCCCGGCAGGGTCGCCACGTTCTCCTCGATCGCGGCTTCGGGCAGGACGAAGTGCTCGCCGTACAGATGATTGAAGCGCTGGGCGAAATCGCGCGCCATCTCGATATGCTGGATCTGGTCGCGGCCCACCGGCACCTTGTTGGCGTTGAAGACCAGGATGTCGGCCGCCATCAGCACCGGATACATGAACAGTCCGGCGGTGATCGCCGCATCGTCGTCCTCGCCCTCGGCGCGGTTGCGGTCGACCGCGGCCTTGTAGGCGTGGGCGCGGTTGAGGATGCCCTTGCCGGCCACGCAGGTCAGGAACCAGGCCAATTCGGGGATCTCGACGATCTCGCTCTGGCGGTAGAACCAGACCTTGTCCGGCTCCAGCCCGCAGGCCAGCCAGCTCGCGGCGATCTCCAGCGTCGAGCGCTGCACGCGCTCGGGTTCCTGCACCTTGATCAACGCATGCAGGTCGGCGAGGAAGTAGAAGCTCTCCACCCCCGGCGTGCGGCTGGCGGCGACCGCCGGGCGGATCGCGCCGACGTAGTTGCCCAGATGGGGAGTACCGGAGGTGGTGATGCCGGTCAGGACGCGGGTCGGAGTCATTGCGGGCCAGGATGGAGCATGGCCCGCCAGTTTACCCGCTGGCCCCGGCCGCCGTGGCCGCGCCCGCCGGGCCGCCGAAGCTGAGCGCACGGCAACGGCCGGGCCGCCCGCGCGCGCACTTAACCCCGCCGCCGATGCCGGTGCGTTCGCAGCAGTGCCCACCCCGGAGAACCCGCCATGTTCCGCTCCCTAGTCCTGCTGGCCGGCGCCCTGATCGCCGCCACCGCCTGCGCACCGCTGTCGGCACGCCCCCTGGTCGATGTCGCCGTGATCGACCGCGACGCCGGCGATTGGCTGCCGACCTACCCCCATCGCGGCCAGCAGTGGATCGCCGGCGCCCCCGGCCACCGCTACGCCGTGCGCCTGACCAACACCAGCGACCAGCGCGTGCTGGTGGTGCTGTCCGTGGACGGCGTCAACGCCGTCACCGGCCAGAACGCCCATCCCTCGCAGGCCGGCTACGTGCTCGAACCCTGGCAGAGCACCGAGATCAACGGCTGGCGCAAGTCGATGGAGGACGTGGCCCAGTTCGTCTTCACCGACCTGCCCGACAGCTACGCCGCGCGCACCGGCCGCCCCGACAACGTCGGCGTGATCGGGGTGGCGGTGTTCGAGGAGGCCAGGCCGGTGTATCGCTACGACTACCCCGTGCCGATCGCGCGCGGCGAACGCGAAGCCGACGGCCGCTACCGCGCCGGCAACGACGCGGCCAAGGCCGCCGCGCCCGCCGCGGCGGAATCGCGCAGCGCCGATGCCATGGCCACGCAGTCGATCGGCACCGGTCACGGCCAGCGCGAGTGGTCGCCGGTGTCGCACACCGGATTCACGCGTGCGTCGCGCTCGCCGTCCCAGGTCACCCAGCTGCGCTACGACGACTACCACACCCTGGTCGCGCGCGGCGTGCTGCCGCGCTACCCGCGCTATCCGGACTATCGCAATCGCGAGCCGCGCGCCTTCCCCAACGGCTTCGTCGCCGACCCGCCGCGCTGGTGAGCGCAAAGCGATGGGCCGGGTTCGCACCCGGCCCATCGCCTTGAGTATCTCGCAATCGTCCTACGCCGGCCCGCAGGGGCCGGCGCTCGGGTTTCCCCGAACGGAAGGATCAGACCGTCAGTTCAGGGTTTTCTCGAAATCGCGCACTTCCTTCTCGGCGCGATCGCGCTCCCAGCCGTAACGCTCCTGCAGCTTGCCGGCGAGGTACTTGGCATCGCCCTGCGCCACGTCGAACACGTCGTCGGTGAGGTCGCCCCACTTCGCCTGGGCCTGGCCCTTAATCTGCGTCCACTTGCCCGCGATGATGTCTTTGTTCATCAGTCTGTCCTCGATCTCGTTGGGGGAGAGCGGCGCGCTGGAATCCGCACCGCCCGTGCAGCATCGCAAGCGGCGCATTCGCATCAGGTCGCGATTGCGTTAGCCCGATCTTGATGAGGGTGAACGCGATGAACGCTTCATCGGGCGATCCGCAGATTCGATGAATGCGCGCCATCGGCGCCCGCGCGGATGAGATCGCCTGGACGGACGGCGCGCTCGAAACCGCGCAAAGAGAAAGGCCGGATCGCTCCGGCCTTTCTGGCTTACCGAAATCGCGGCGCGATCACTTGCCGTCGCGCACTTCCTCGGCCTTTTCCTCGACCTTTTCGCCGGCCTTCTGCACGTCCTTGCCGGCGCCGGCAACGGTGTTGCAGGCGGTCAGGGTGCCCATCGAAAACAGGGCGAGCAGCAGCAGGGCAGTCAGACGCTTCATTGAATTCTCCTTAGGTCGGTAGAACCGGTCGCTGATACGTTCGGACGCGTCGTCCGGCGGCGCGACCTTGAGGAAATGAGACGTGAGACGGCGTGAAGCCGGTGTGGAATCGCCGCTTTGGGGTCTGCCGCGGTTCATGCTCGGCGGAGCCGCCTCGTTCAGTCGCGCATCAGCGTGGACTTGCCGAACAGGCTCTCGACCAGGTCCACCGACAACTTGGCGGTGCGATTGCGCTTGTCCAGCACCGGATTGAGTTCGACGATGTCCAGCGAGGCCAGGCGGCCGCTGTCGGCGATCATCTCCATCACCAGCTGCGCTTCGCGGTAGTTGGGGCCGCCCGGCACCGTGGTGCCCACGCCCGGCGCGATGCTGGGATCGAGGAAATCGACGTCGAAGCTCACGTGCAGGTGGGTGTTGTCGTCGATGCCCTCCAGGGCCTCCTCCATCACCCGCTTCATGCCGATCTCGTCGATGTAGCGCATGTCGTAGACGTCCAGGCCGTGCTCCTTGATCAGCTGCTTCTCGCCCGGATCGACCGAGCGGATGCCGATCTGGCGGATGTCCTCGGCGCGCATCGCCGGCGCTTCGCCGCCCAGCGTGGTCAGCGCCTCCGGGCCGATGCCGCACAGGCAGGCCACCGGCATGCCGTGCACGTTGCCCGAGGGCGTGACCTGGCTGGTGTTGAAGTCGGCGTGCGCGTCCAGCCACAGCACGCGCAGCTGCTTGCCGGTCTCGCGGCAGTGGCGCGCGACCGCGGTGATCGAGCCCAGGCCCAGACAGTGGTCGCCGCCGAGCAGGATCGGCATGCGGCCCTCGCGCAGTTCGGCCGCGACCGCGTCCATCACCAGGCGGTTCCAGGCCACCACTTCGGGCAGATGCCGGTAACCGTCGACCGGCTTCTGCCAGGGATTGCGCGGGCCGTCGAGATTGCCGCGATCGATCACGTCGACGCCGCGCTTGAGCAGGGCCTCGCCGAGACCGGCGATGCGCAGGGCTTCAGGCCCCAATCGCGCGCCACGGTGGCCGGCGCCTACGTCGGTGGGCGCGCCGATCAGCGAAACCGGGGGATAGCTGCGACTCATGATGATCTCCTGACCCTGCCGGCGAGCGGCATCGAATGCGATGGCGGGCAGCCGCGGGGCCGCCCCGACCGGCCGCGCTTCGCGGGGAAGCGCGCCGGACCGAGCCCGCATTGTCGCACTCCGACGGCCGCAACAGCCGCGCGCGCGAGCCCGATTCGCGCGTTCGCGGCGCAAGCCGGCACACCGCCTTGGGGTAGCCTAGACGCGGCCTGAAGGGCGGCGGGAGCGCGACATGACGGGATACGAGTGGACTCGCTGATCACCGCCGCGGCGCGCGCGCTCGCGGCCGGCGACGCGCTGCTCGCCCTGAAGTACGTGGCGCTGCGCGAGGATGCGTCCGCGCTGGCCCTGCGCGGCATCGCCATGGCCCAGCTCGGCGACCTGGAGCGCGCCAAAGGGCTGGTGCGGCGCGCGGCGCGCGCGTTCGGCCCCAGAGAAGCGGTGGCGCGGGCGCGCTGCGTGCTGGCCGAAGCCGAGATCGCCTTCGCCGCGCGCGAACTGGGCTGGCCCGAACAGACCCTGGACGCCGCACGCGCGACCCTGGAGCGCCACGGCGATCGCGTCAACGCCGCGCACGCGCGCCAGCTCGCGATCCGCCGCCTGCTCCTGATCGGCCGCCTGGACGAGGCCGAACGCGCGCTGGCCGAGCTCGACCCCGCGCCCCTGCCGCCCGCATCGCGCGCCGTGCACGAACTGGTGCTGGCCGGCATCGCCATGCGGCGCCTGCGCACGCGGCCCGCGCGCGCGGCCCTGGCCCGTGCCGAACAGGCCGCGCGCAGCGCCGGCATCCCCGCATTGCGGGCCGAAGTCGAAAGCGCACAGGCCATGCTCGAGGCGCCGGCCGCGCGCCTGCTCGAGCACGGCGCGGCGCGGCCGCTGCGGTTGCAGCAGGTCGAAGCGCTGCTGTCTTCGGATGCCTTCGTGATCGACGCCTGCCGGCATGCCCTGCGCGACGGACGCGAGCGCGTGTCGCTGGCCACCCGTCCGGTGTTGTTCGCGCTGGCGCGCGCGCTCGGCGAAGCCTGGCCCGCCGACGTCGCCCGCGATGCGCTGATCGCGCGAGCATTCGGTTTCAAGCGCATCGACGAGACCCACCGCGCGCGCCTGCGCGTGGAGATCGGACGCCTGCGCGCGATCCTGCGCCCGCTGGCCGAGGTGAACGCGACCGCGCGCGGCTACACGCTGCGTCCGCGCCGCGCCCGTCGCCTGGTGGTGCTCGCGCGGCCGGTCGAGGAAAAGCACGCGGCCTTGCTCGCCTTCCTCGCCGACGGCGAATCCTGGTCGAGTTCGGCGCTGGCGCTGGCCATGGGCGCGAGCCAGCGCAGCGTGCAGCGCGCGCTCGACGCCCTGGCGGCGGCGGGCAAGGCGCAGTCCTTCGGCCGCGGGCGCGCGCGCCGCTGGACCACGCCGCCGCTGCCCGGATTCGCGACGAGCTTGTTACTCCCCGCCGTGCCGTAGTTGCCTTAGGGTGGAGCCATGAAAACTTCCAACGCAGACATCGTACGAGAGTACGGCCCGTTCCCCGGCACGGACACCGTGCACGGGGTCACCTTCGACGGCGCCAACGTGTGGTTCGCGAGCGGCGACTCCCTGCAGTCCTTCGATCCCGACAGCGGCCTGGTCCAACGCTCGATCGACACCGTCGCGCACGCAGGCACCGCCTTCGACGGCCGCCATCTGTTCCAGCTGGCGCAGGACCGCATCAAGAAGATCGACCCGGCCACCGGCGCCGTGCTCGCGACGATCCCGGCCCCCGGCCAGGGCGGTGACTCGGGCATGACCTGGGCCGAAGGCTCGCTCTGGGTCGGCCAATACCGCGATCGCAAGATCCACCAGGTCGATCCCGACACCGGCCAGATCCTGCGCACGATCGAAGCCAACCGCTACGTCACCGGCGTCACCTGGGTCGACGGCGAGCTCTGGCACGGCACCTGGGAAGGCGACGAAAGCGAACTTCGCCACATCGACCCCGACAGCGGCGAAGTGCTCGAACGCCTGGAAATGCCGGCGGGCGCGATGGTCTCCGGCCTGGAATCCGACGGCGGCGACCGCTTCTACTGCGGCGGCGGCAACAGCGGCAAGGTGCGCGCGGTACGGCGTCCGCGCTGAGCGTCGCCCGAGGCCCCGGTCGCACGCGACCGGGGACGGGTCGAACCGGGCCGCGAAGCGGCCGTGTCCTGGCGAATGCCGCCGACGATCCCCGGCATCGAAACCGACCGCCTCAGTCCATCCATTCCCCCGGCGTCATCGCTTGGATGACGATGCCGGTGTCGCGCGCGGCCTGACGCAGGCGTCCGATCGGATCGTCGACCTCCACGTACTCGTCCAGGCCGGACACGCCGTAGTGGATGGGCACCAGGCGGCGCGCGCCCAGGATGGTCGCCGCGGCCACCGCCTGCTCCGGCGTCAGCACCCCGGGCAGGCCGCTGACCGGCTTGCGCCAGCCGAAGCGTGCGCCGTTGACCGGCAGGAAGACCGCGTCGAACGGCCCGAACTGGCGGCCGATCCGCCACCAATGGCCGTGCCAGAGCGTGTCGCCGGCATGGAAGATGCGCCGGCCGCCGGCCGACACCACCCAGGACACCTGCGGATCGCCGTAGCCGTCCGAAGCGGGCACCGGCGTGGCGGTGAAATCGCCCAGCAGCTGCGGCTCCCACAGCGGGCTGGGCCGCGCGCGCGCGTTCTTGGGCACGGGCAAGGGATTGGTTCCGGCCGGATGCACCAGGGCGCCGCCCTTGCTCAAGGCATCGGCCACCGCCATCGCGTCGAAATGATCGGGATGCGCATGGGTGATGAGCACGTAGCTGTCGCCCACCGGGTCCTTGACCGGAATCAGCGCGTCCTTCAGCGCCGCGCCCCAGGCCTCGGGATTGATCAGGGGATCGATGAACAAGGTCGCGTCCGGCAACTGCAGGCGTATGCCCGCCCAGGCCAGCCGCTGGATGCGCAAGCCGCCTGCGGCGGCGGCCGCCAGCACGCGTCCGCCCGGCAACAGGCCGGCGGCGGCCACGCCGACGCAGCCGGCCAGGAACCGCCTGCGGCCGATGCCGCGCGCCGGCGCGCTCATGCGCGCACCGCCCGTGCGGCGATCGCCGCATCCAACTCGAAAACCGACTGCGCGACGATGGCCTCCAGGTTGCGCTGGTGCCATTCGCGCTCGAACGCCACCGGCTCCACCTGCGGCGCCACGCAGGCCTCGATCGGGATCGCGGCGATGCGCGCGTCGATCTCCGCCGCGGCCGTCTCGGCGCGGATGCGCACGACCGCATCCTGCAAGCGGTCCAGGTAATAGCGCGCGTGGTCGAGCACCTCGGCGGGGAAACGCCCCATGTGCCCGCCGATCACCGTGCCGCGGCCGAGTTGGCGTATCCGGGCGATCGCGGCGCGTATCGACTCGGGATCGGCCTTGGACAGGTAGACGATGTTGCCGACGATGTTGTCGCCCGCGCAGACCAGGTCGGCGCTGGGCACGTCGATGCTGACGTGGTCCATGGTCTTGCCGGGGTTGTGCAGCAGGCGCAGCCGGTGCGGCCCCCACTGCAGGCTCATCTCGCTGTCGAACACCAGCTTGGGCTCGCGATAGAACGCGTCGACGCGACGGTTCTGCGACAGAAAGCCGTGGCGGTGGTGGCGCTGCGCGATCGTCAGCGCCTGCGGGAACAAGCTCAGGCCCGCCATGTGGTCGCTCATGTAATGCGTCGCCACCACCACCCGCACCGTCTTGCCCATGTCCGCGCACAAGCTGCGCTGCAAGCACTGCGCGTCCCGCTCGGAGCCCAGCGTATCGACCAGCAGCGCGTCGTCGCCGTCGAGGAAGGCGGTGGCGACCGACTGATAGTCGTCGCCGACGAACATCAGCACCTGCGGAGCCAAAGTTTCCAATCGCATCGCGGCCGCCCTGGGTATAGAGGCAGGCATCATTGCCAGCGCCCGCGGGCGCGACAAACGAGATGTTTTCGCGATCACGTTAGAAAATTTAACTTGATAAGATGCGCTCCGGCATCCGACCAGCCGAGGCGACCGTGAAGCCCCGCCACTCCGCTCCGCTCAACGCCCTGCGCGCCTTCGAAGCGGCCGCGCGCTGCCTGAGTTTCCAGGGCGCGGCCGCGCAGTTGTTCGTGACCCCGGCGGCGGTCAGCCACCAGGTCAAGCACCTGGAGGCCTACCTCGGCGTGAAGCTGTTCCAGCGCGGCCATCGCTCGGTCGAACTGACCGCAGACGGCCAGGCCCTGGCCGCGTCCCTGGGCGAAGTGTTCGGCCTGCTGGATCTGGCCCTGGACCGCGCCTTGGCGCCCACGGTCGCCGACCTGCGCGTGAGCACCGTGGAATCCTTCGCCGCGAAATGGCTGGCGCCGCGCTTGCATCGCTTCCATCGCGACCATCCCGAGCTGCGGCTGCGCATCGAGACCGGCAACGAGCACAGCGACTTCGTCCGCGACGGCACCGATGTCGCGATCCGCTACGGCACCGGCGGCTACAGCGGCGTCGACGCCGAGCGCTTGCTGGACGCGCCGGTGTTTCCGGTCTGCGCACCCGCCTTGCGAGACGACGATGCCCGCCCGCTGGCGACGCCCGACGACCTGCGCCGGCACACCCTGCTCCACGACGACAGCGCGCTCGGCCGCGCCGGCGTGCCCGCCTGGCCGGCCTGGCTGCAGGCCGCCGGCGCCCAGCGCGTGGACGCCGATCGCGGCCCGGTGTTCGCAAGCATCTACCTGGCCCAGGAGGCCGCGGTGGCCGGGCACGGCGTCGCCCTCGGCGTCGCCCCGCTGGTCGAAGAGGACCTGCAACGCGGCCGCCTCATTCGCCCCTTCCAGTTCGCGCAGCCCAACGCCTACGCGTTCTGGATCGTGCGCCGTCCACGCGCCGAGCCGCATCCGCAGGTCGACGCGTTCTGCGCCTGGTTGCGCAAGGAAGCGGCGGCGTAGGCGGCTGAGCATGCGTTCGGTGCGGTGCCTGCTGCCGACTGCCGCGGCAAGTGACGGCCCCAACCGACATGCCGAGACCCACGATTGACGCGCATCCATTCACGAACCGAGACAGTGCGTTTCCTATGAATTACATCGCGCAAGCACATCGCCCGTTTCCCGCGCCGATGGAGGGAAATACGGTTGGCGCCTTCTTCGAGAGGATCGACGACGGCGGCGCAACGTCCTTCTATCTGATCATCCGTCCCCGACGGTACCTGACCGCCCGGGATCGGGAACTGATCGATCAGGGCCGCTTTTCGCTGGATGAGTTGCATCCGGAAGTACTCAGGCTCGGCAGGACGCCCGCGCCCGAAACCCTCTGGCTGTATGAATTGGAGTCGTTCAAAGTCGCTCGTGAACATCATGGCGATCAAGACGCGTTCAACGACAACGCAACGGACTACAGATCCGAGATATTCGACGATCTGGCGTCGCTGCTGGACCACTGCCGAAAGGAATTCGGCGTTTCCGCGTCCGATTTCAAGAAGAGCGACGCCACGAATTATCCCTAAGCGCTGCGCCTCATGAGCATGGCGCCCCCGCCTCAGCGCTCCTGAACTGCCTCGTGGAAAGGCCACAAAACCCCGATCAAGCCTGAGACCGTTCCTGCCCTGACCGGCGTTACGCCGATCTATCCAACGGCCGGATCGGCAGCGTCGCCCGCAACGGTCGTACGCACGTTGCGGCACTTCTGGGGACCGTCCTTTGGTGCCGGCAGTCAGAATCGAACTGACGACCTACCGCTTACAAGGCGGTTGCTCTACCAACTGAGCTATGCCGGCGAAGGGCGCTATTCTAGCCCGTGCACGTCTCCGGTGGCGGATCGGCAGGCGGATGCGGCCTGGAAATGCGACTGTCGCGGCGGCTCAGCGCAGCTTCGCGCAGTCGATGCCGCGGCGCTGCACCGCGATCGCGGCCTGGGCGGCGTCGGGATCGAAGCCCTCGCCGGCGACCACGTCCAGCCAGGTGCTGGCGCGGGCGTCGCCCAGCGGCTCGGCCTGGGCGGCGAAGCCGGCCGCGTTCAGGGCCTGCGCGCGTTTGCGCGCGGCGTCTTCGGTGCGGTAGCGGCCCAGCGCGATCGCGTTGGCTTCGGCGCCGTCGGCGACCACGAAGTAATCGTCGAAGCCGGCCGCGGCGATGCGCTGCGCGACCGCCTGCGCCTGCTCGCGCGCGGGCTGCGGCGGCAGCAGCACGCGCCAGCCGCGCGCGGGCGCGGCGCGTTGTTCGCGCACGCCGATGCGCTGCGCCAGCGGCTGCAGGTATTGGCGCGCGGACCCGGCGAGGTCGGCGCTTTCGAAGGGACCGAAGCTGTAGCAGCGTGCGTTCTTGGCGACGGCCGCCTCGGGTTCCGGCGCCGGCGTATCGGCGGCGGGCGTCTCGGCCACCGCCGCGGCAGGCGGCGACGCGGGCGCGGAAGCGGGCTGGGCCGGCGACGTCGCGGTCGCATCGCGCAGCCCGGCCGCGTTCGCCTCGCGCGCCGGGCCTGCGCTAGCGCGCGCGGCCGGCGCATCGCGTTCGTCCAGCAACTGCAGCCGCGCCACGCCCAGCGGCGGCGCTTCCGGCGCAGGCGGCGGCGACGGCGCGCGCAAGCCCCACCACGCGCTCACGCCGAGGTTGAGCGAGAACAACAGAACGAGCAGCGCACGGACCAGCATGGCGCGATTCTATGCCCTGGGCCGCATGCCCTCCCAGTTCGCCCGGGCATCGAAGGCGCACGTTGCGACGCGCGTCATATTCGTTGCGTGCGCGCTTGCATCGCGGTGGCATTCGTCACGCAGACGCCCTGGCGTCGTTGGCATCGATTGGCACATCGCTCATGCGCTACGCGCGTATCGACACGATGCGCAAGCGACCGAATCGCCGCCGCGCCATTGGCCGCGCTCAGTTGGCCGGAGCGGCCGACGCGGTTTCGGGGATGGTGGCGACTGCGACCGGTACTGTTGGCGCAAGCGCGGGTTTGGCGGCAGCGCGCGAGGGCGACGCGGTCTCGCTCAACAGGCGCAGCGGCGCGACTCCGGCGGCAGGCGCGGCGGGCGCGAGCGCGGCGACGGGCTGGCGTTGCCACCACCACGCGGCGACGCCCAGGTTCAGCACCAGCAGCAGGACGATCAGGGCGCGCAGCAGCATGGGCCGGGTTCCGGGCGGATCACGCACCGATTCTAGGCAGCAATGGCGCCCGTCGGCACGCGTCCGCCCGCCGGACGGGCGCTTGCAGGGATCAGGCGGCAGCGCCGACCGGATCGGCGCCGTCGCGCTCGACCGCGGCCCAGATCGCCAGCCCGTCCAACACCAGTCCCGGTGCCGGCACGGCCTCGCGCAAATGCGGCAGCAGGGCCTCGGCGCCGCCGCCGTGCAGCAGCAATCGCGGGCGCCGGCCCAGGCGTTGCTGGGCGGCGTCCAGGCTGCGTTCGATCAGCGCCAGCGCCGCGCCGTCGCAGCCCGAGGCCAGGGCGTCTTCGGTGTCGGCGGCGAAATCGACGTAGCCGCCCCCGCTTTCGGGCAATTGCGCCGCGCGCGCGTGCAGGGCCTCGCGCATCAGGGTCGGCGAGGGCGCGATGCGGCCGCCCAGGTGCAGGCCGTCGGCATCCAGCAGGTCCACGGTCAGGGCGGTGCCGACGCCGCAGATCAAACTCGCGCCCTCGCCGCGCGCATGAGCGCCGAGCAAGGCCAGGAAACGGTCGACGCCGAGCTTGCGCGGATCGGCGTAGGCGATGCGCACCGCGCCCAGGCGCGCCTGGGTGCGCGCGACCGCGATGCGCGTGCAGCGCGCGGTCAGCGCGTCCAGCACCGCCAGACGCAGGCCGGGCGCGGCCACGCTGGCCAGGTAGGCGACCTCGATGCGCGCGGGCAAGGCCTGGGCGAGCGCGGCGGCGACGTCGTCCTCGCGATGCGGCAGCGCCAGCGCGGCGCCGGCGCGGCCGTCGGCCTGCAGCGGCGCGCATTTGAGGCGGGTATTGCCGAGGTCGAACAGCCACGCGCTCATGCGCCCGCTCCGGGCGCGCGGCGCACGCTGACTTCGCCGGCATGGAAACTCTGCAGCGAACCGTCCCCCAGGCGCACGCGCAGGGCGCCGTCCTCGGCCAGGCCCAGGGCGACGCCGTCCTGGCGCTGGCCGTTGCCGCCGTGGACCGCGATCGCCGCGCCCGCCAGCGCGTCCAAGTCCGCATAGCGCGGCAGGAACGGCGCCAGCCCGTCGGCGTCGAATTCGTCCAGCGCCGGCAGCAGGCGCGCCAGCAGCGCCGCCGCGACCGCATCGCGTGCGGGCGCCACGCCGGCGCTCAACGCGGTCAGGTCGCACCAGGGTTGATCGATCGCCGCCGCTGCGGCGACCGGCATGCGTACGTTGAGCCCCAGGCCGATCACCGCGCGCACCGGCCCGGCGTGTTCGCCGCCGCCTTCGATCAGCAGGCCGCCGAGTTTGCGCAGGCCCTGCGCGCCGGGCACGACCAGATCGTTGGGCCATTTCAGGCGCACACCGGCGTAGCCCAGGGCGTGCAGGGCCTCGACCGCGGCGATGCCGGCGACCAGGCTCAGGCCGCCCAGGCGCGCGAGGCCGCCGCCGAAGCCGCGCGCCAGCGACAGGTACAGATGCGCGGCCAACGGCGAGGCCCATTCGCGTCCGCGCCGGCCGCGGCCGCCGGTCTGGCGCTCGGCCAGCAGTACCGTCGCGCCCTGCGCGGGCGTGGCCCGGCGCAGCAGTTCGCTGTTGGTGGAATCGATGCTCCAGGCCACTTCGAGCCCGGCCAGGCGCGCGCGTTCGCTCGCGGGCAGGGCCGCCACGATCGCCCCGGCATCGAGCAGATCCAGCGGCTGACTCAGGGCATAACCGCGACCGGGCTTGGCCTCGATCGCGACCCCGGCCTCGCGCAGCGCCTCGATGCGCTTCCACACCGCGGCCCGGGTCTGCCCGGACACGCGCGCGAGCGCGTCGCCCGAGACCGGGCCGGCGATCAGTCGTTGCAGCAGCGCGCGCTCGTCCATCAGCCGCGCCGCAAACGATGCAGCAGGCGCGCCCGCGCGAAACGCGATTCGGTGCCCGCGCGCAGGCGCGCGAGATTGCCGCGATGGGTGAACACGATCAGCAGCGCGGCGGCGCAGGCGAACCACAGCCGCGGCTCGCCGGCCTCGCTCCACCAGGCCAGCAAGGGCAGGCACAGCGCCGCCAGCACGGTCGCCAGGCCGACGTAGCCGCTGAGCACCAGGGTCGCGATCCACACCATCAGCAGCGGCGGCAGCGCGAACGGCCACAGCACCAGCAGGCCGCCGACCGCGGTGGCCGCGCCCTTGCCGCCGCGCAGCCCGTGCCACAACGGCCAGACATGGCCGACGATCGCCGCGAACGCGGCCAGGTAGCCGTGCGCGGTCACGCTCAGCGCGCTGGCCACCGGCGCATAGCGCAGCGTCAGCCAGGCCGCGAGCGCGCCCTTGCCGATATCGATCGCGACCACGCCCAGGGCGAAGCGCAGGCCCTGGGTGCGGAAGGCGTTGGTGCCGCCGGCGTTGCCGCTGCCCTGCTGGCGGATATCGACGCCGCGCAGGCGCCCCAGCAGCAGGCTGCCGGACAGCGAGCCGAGCAGGTAGGCGGCGAGGATCAGCGCGTAGCTCAGCGGCGCGATCGAGGACAGGGACAGGGACGACATGGGCGCGATTATGCGCGAGCGCCGCGCCTGCGTAGCGCCTGCGGCTCAGGGGCAGGAGCGGCGCAAGCCGCGACCGCGCCGATGCGCTCCACGGCGCAACCCTCGTCATCCGACGCGGCGCCGTCCGCCGGTGTCCGATCTCATGCAAAGCGCATGGCTCGCCGCATCTGGGGTTTCGCGGGCGCGGCTTGCGCCCGCTCCTCCCTCAACGGCGCGGGCCTCACGGCGCCGGTTGCACCGACACCAGCAGGGCGCCGCGCCCGGCGTGCGCGCCGATCGCCGGGCCGGTTTCGACCAGGTGCGCTTCGACCAGGTGCGCTTCGGCCAGGCCGACCCGGCGGCGCAGGGCTTCGAGCAGGCGCGCGCCGTCGTCGCGCGCGTCGCAATGGCCGACGATGGCGCGCCAGCGCGCGCCGCCGGGCAACCGGCGCGCGACGTAGCGCGCGAACTGCTCCGGCGCGCTGCGCCACGCCAGCAGGCCGCCGCTGACGCCCAGGCGCCCGTCGGCCTTCATGCGCGCCACCGGGGTCAGCCCGCTGTAGCGCACCGCGGGCCCGGCCCAGGCCGGGATGCGACCGCCGCGCACCGCGTGCGAGATGTCGCGCGCCATCGCCCAGGTCAGGGTCAGCGGGCGCAGGCGTTCCAGTTCGGCCAGGATCGCGGCCAGGTCGGCGCCGGCCTCGGCCAGTTCCGCCGCGCGCCAGGCCAGCAGGCCCTGCCCGCCGGCGGCGTTGACGCTGTCGAACACCCGCACCCGCAGCGGGTCGGCGCGCGCGGCGGCCTGTTCGCCGGACTGCAGCGTGCCCGAGACCGCGCGCGACAGGCCGACGTACAGCACTTCGGGATGGTGGGCGAGCAGAAAATCGAAGGGGCGGCGGAAATCGCCCGGCGGCGGCTGGCTGGTCTTGGGCAGGTCCGCGGACGCGGCCATGCGCCGGTAGAACTCGCCCGTGGCCAGGCCGACCTTGTCCAGGTAATCGCGGCCGTCGACGCTGACCCGCACCGGCACCACGTGCAGCGCGTGGCGTTCGAGCACGGCCTCGGGCAGATCGGCGGCGCTGTCGGTCACCACCGCCACGCGCTGCGAGGACTCCGCGCTGCGCTGCTGCAACAGCATGTCGTCGGCCTTCATGCCCTCGACCGTGCCGAACGCGGCGCAGGCATCGAACAAGCGCTGCGGCGCGCCGACGTGCGCATGCACGCGCATGCGCGTGGCGCCGCCGGCCAGCACCAGCGAATCGGCGCCGATCGCTTCCAGCGCGGCGCGCAAACGCTCGCGTTCGATGCCTTCGCCCAGCAGCAGGCATTCGCTGCACCAGCGCCGTTCGGGATCGACGTCCTCGTGCGGCGCGTGGCCTTCGTTCGCGCTGGGCGCTTCGTTGGCGGCCGCGGCCGCGCCGTGCACGCGCAAGGCGCGCGGCCCGCCGTCGACGAACTCGGCGATGCCTTCGAGCAGATCGACGAAACCCTGGGCACCGGCGTCGACCACGCCGGCGCGCTGCAGCAGCGCCATCTGCTGCGGCGTGCGCGCCAGGGCGATGCGGGCGCGCGCCAGCGCGCTGGCGAAGCCGGGCCGCGGGTCGCCCTGCCCGGCCGCCTCGCGCGCGGCTTCGTCCAGGGCATCGGCGAAGGCGCCGATCACGCTCAGGATGGTGCCCTCGACCGGGTGCGCCAGGGCCGCGCGCGCGCTGTCGGCGCCGTGCCGCACCGAGGCCGCCAGCGCGGCCGCGTCCAGCACCGGCTGGGCGCGCGCGTGCTCGGCCACCCCGTGCAGGAACTGGGCCAGGATCGCGCCCGAATTGCCGCGCGCGCCGTCGATGGCGTCGTTGCCGATGCGCAGCAGGAGTTCGCCGATATGCCGGCTGCGCCGGCTCAGCGCCCCATTCAGCAAGCTGCCCAGGGTATGCGCCAGGTTGTTGCCGGTGTCGCCGTCGGCGACCGGGAACACGTTGATCTTGTTCAAAGTGTCGCGCCCGGCGATGACCCGGCGGGCGCCGGCGATCAGGGCCCGGCGCAGGGCCGGAGCGGTCAGGGGCGGGCGCGGCGGGTTCATGCCCGGAGTCTGCCGCAACCGTTCGTCCGAACCTGCTGCGGCGCAGCACGGGTCGCGCCTACGGGCGCCATGGTTTCGCGCTATAGTCCGGATCTGTCCGGTGGCGATACCCAACCGGGCTAACGAGGATTCCGCCATGCTACGGATCTGCTTCTGCCTGCTGATCGCCCTCGCCAGTGCGAGCGTCGCCGCGCGCGAGGTCAAGCTGAGCGCGAACGAAAGCTGCCCGGAAAGCAGCTCGCAGAAGAAGGACGCGGTCCGCGCCAACAATCGCGCGGTCGTCGCGCCGACCCGCGCCGATCCCAAGGCCAAGCCCACGGTGCACAGCGACGCCAACAACGGCCGCCTGCAATCGCCGCGCTGGCACAGCTTCCTGCCGGGCATGTTCCGCTAAGCCGATCCGCCGGGCGCGTCGCGCTCATACCGGTTGCGCTGATTCACCCACTGTTCCTCACGCTTTGCCTGCGCTCGCCCGTGCGCGGGCAAACGCTTGCGGTTAGCCTGTCGCTCCCTCGCCCGCCCTAGCCCGCCGTGTTCGATTTCCTGCGCCGCCTGCGGCGGCCTGCGTCCATTGCCGACGATCTTTGGCGCGACGCGCGCGATGCGGTGCCGTGGGCGCGCGCGTTGGATGCGGCGCGCGACGCACGCCTGCGCGAACTGGTCGCGCGCTTCGTGCACGAAAAGACCATCAGCCCGATCGGCGAGCTCACCCTGGACGATCGCCAGCGCTGCATGCTGGCCATGCTGTGCTGCCTGCCGCTGCTGGAGTTCGGCGCCGAAGGCCTGCGCGGCTGGTCGCAGCTGATCGTTTATCCCGATGCGTTCCGGGTCAACCGCAGCCACATCGACGCCGCCGGCGTTCTCCACGAATGGCAGGACGAACTGATCGGCGAAGCCTGGGAATCCGGCCCGGTGATCCTGTCCTGGGCCGACGTCGCCGCCGACTGCGAGGACCCGCGCGCGGGCTTTTGCGTGGCCGCGCACGAGATCGCCCACAAGCTCGACGCGCTCGACGGCCTGCTCGACGGCACCCCGCCGCTGCCGCGGCCGTGGCAGCGCGAATGGGCGCGCGATTTCCAGCGCGTGTACGACGGCTTCGTCGACGAGGTCGATTCGGGCCGCCAGACCCTGATAGACCCCTACGCGGCCGAGGCGCCGGAGGAATTCTTCGCCGTCGCCACCGAGTACCACTTCAGCGACCCGGCCCTGCTGCGCGAGGCGATGCCGGAGATCGCCGCGCATCTGCAGCGCTTCTATGGGCCGTCGCCGTTCGCTTGAGGGAAGGGGGCCCAGGGCGAAAGCAACAGCAACAGCAAATCCCCCTAGCCCCCTTCTGCAAAGGGGGGAACTAAAGCGGTTCGACGGGAAGTCGCGACTGGCCGACGGCTGCGCCGCCGCTGGTCTTTCCCTTTGAAAAATGCGCCGCCGCCGGCCTTCCCCTTTGAGAGACGCGCCAACGCTTGTCTTCTCCCTTTGAGAGACACGGCAAGACTGGTCCTACTGTCTGAGAAATGCGCGCGCTGGTCTTCCCCCTTTGAAGAAGGGGGATCGAGGGGGATTTGCTTCAGGCCCCGCCGCGCAACTCAAAGCCCCGGCGGCAGCTTGACCTCGAAGCGCGCGCCGCCCAGCTCGTCCGACGGCACCACGTCCAGGGTGCCGCGATAACCGCGCACCAGGTCCTGCACGATCGCCAGGCCGATGCCGTGACCGTGCACGCGCTCGTCGCCGCGCACGCCGCGCTGCAGGATCAGCGCGACCTTCTCCGGCGGGATGCCGGGGCCGTCGTCGTCGACCGCCAGCAACAGGCCGGGGCGGCGATTGGGCGCGGTCTCGCCCGGCGTCACCGTCAGCAGCACCCGCGAATGCGCCCATTTGAAGGCGTTCTCGAGCAGGTTGCCGAGCAGCTCCTGCAGATCGCCGGGCTCGCCGTGGAACTGCACGCCCGGGGTGACGTCGAATTCGCACAGCACGCCCTTGGCGGCGTAGACCTTTTCCAGGCCGCGCACGATCTGCTCGGCATGCGGCTCGATCGCGACCGGCGCGGCGAACAGGGCATGGCCGCCCGAGGCCGCGCGCGCGAGCTGGTAGGACACCAGGTCGTTCATGCGCCGCAGCTGCAGGTCCACGTCCTCGCGCAGCTCGCCGTCGGGCGCGTTGTCGTCCAGGCGCGCGCGCAGCACCGCCAGCGGCGTCTTCAGGCTGTGGGCGAGATCGGCCAGGGTGTTGCGCTGGCGGTCGAGGTTCTCGCGCTCGCTCTCGATGAAGGCGTTGATGCTTTCGGTCAACGGTTCGAGCTCGCGCGGGTGGCGTTCGCTCATGCGCGAGGCCAGGCCGCGCTGCACGCGCTTGAGTTCCTCGATCACGCGCTGCAGCGGGCGCAGGCTCCACTGCATGATCAGCGCCTGCAGCAACAGCAGGATGAAACCGGCGCCGCCGAGGTAGCGCCACAGCGCGCCGCGGAACACCGCGACCTGGCCGCTGAGCGAGGTCGTGTTCTCGAGGATGTAGATGGTGTACGGGAATTCGGCGCGCGGGTCGCCGCCCGCCGCCCAGGTCAGGCCGATGCCGTAGCGGTAGGCCTCGCCGACGTCGCCGTTGATCTCGGTGATCGGCAGCGGGCCCTCGAAGCGGCGCTCGCTGGGCTTGAGCATGGACGCGGCCGGCAGCAGCGGCCCCTGCGCCGAGGGCGAGTCCCAATGCCCGTTGGGCAGCACCAGTTCGGCGTACAGGCCGCTGCCGGGCTGGTCGAAGCGCGGGTCGATCGGTTCGTAGGGCTCGACGAACTCGCCGCTGCGGTCGAAATCGCCCTTGGCCGCGTAGGCCAGGGCGTAGCCGTGCAGGCGTTCGCGCAGGTTGTTCTCGGCGGTGTCCAGGAAGGCCCGGTCCAGGGCGTAGCCGGCCAGGGCCAGGAAGGCCAGCAGGCCCAGGCTGGCCGCCAGCAGCTGGCGGGCGCGCAGCGAGCGCGGCTGGCCCCAGCTCATCGCGCGGCGCTCCGCGGCGGCAGGCGCCGGCGCACGAACGAAAACCGGGCGCGAATCGCGTTCGCGCCCGGTCGCTTGGATTCGCTGTAGGTTGCGTCCGCCCGCATGCCCGGCCCGACGTCCTCGCCCGGCCGCGGCCGGACGAAGCCCGTCCTTATTCCCCGCTGCGCGGAATGGCGAAGCGGTAGCCGCGGCCGCGCACGGTCTCGATCGGCTTCATGGCGCCGTCCGGGTCCAGCTTCTTGCGCAGGCGGCCGATGAAGACTTCGAGCACGTTGGAATCGCGGTCGAAGTCCTGCTGATAGATGTGCTCGGTGAGATCGGCCTTCGAGACCAGCTCGCCGGCGTGCATCATCAGGTACTCCAGCACCTTGTACTCGTAGCTGGTCAGATCGACGTTGGTGCCGGCCACGCTGACCGTCTGCGCGGCCAGGTCCAGCATGACCGGCCCGCATTCCAGGGTCGGCTTGCTCCAGCCCGCGGCGCGGCGCACCAGCGCGTTGAGGCGCGCCAGCAGCTCCTCGACGTGGAAGGGCTTGACCAGGTAGTCGTCGGCGCCCTGCTTGAGGCCTTCGACCTTGTCCTGCCAGCTCGAACGCGCGGTGAGGATCAGCACCGGGAACTTCTTGCCTTCGTCGCGCAGGGCCTTGATCAGCTCCATGCCCGACATCTTGGGCAGGCCGAGGTCGATGATGCCCAGGTCGAACGGGACTTCGCGGCCCATGTACAGGCCTTCCTCGCCGTCCTGAGCGGCGTCCACAGCGAAGCCTTCCCGCTTCAGGCGCGCGGCCAGGGTCTCGCGCAGCGGTGCTTCGTCTTCGACCAACAGAATTCGCATGGGCACTCCCTTATCAGTCGACCGCGCCGGAGGGCGCGACCTCTACGCCAGAGGTTAGTCGTTGTCGTTGTCGTCGCCGCGTGTACGGCCGCCATTGTCGCGACGCTCGCGGCCCTGCTGCGGGTCGTCCATGTAGATCCGGACCCGGCCGCTGGGGTCGACGACCTTGACCCGATTGACGTCGCGGCCGTCGAACGGCACCCGCTCGGCGCTCAGGACCTGGCCGCCGCCGCTTTCGCGTTCGACACGGCGCACTGCATCGGACAACGCGCGATGGCCCTCGTGGCGGTCATGGCCATCGTCGCGGTCGCGACGTTCCTGGCCCTGGCCCTGACCACGGCCGCCCCGGTCCTGCGCCCAGGCGTCGCCGGCCCCGACCGCGAAAGCGGCGAGCAGCAGCGTGGCCATGACACGGGTGGACAGGATCTTCATGGGGACTCGACAGGACAGCGTGACGGAACAATAGCGCACGGGCGCTGGATGAGGTGGCATTCTCGGAACGGAGCGGTGAATCCGGTCTGAACTTTTTCTTTACCTTCCAGCCGCCATTCAGGCCGGTACGCGCGGGCAACGGCGTGGAGCGTCGGCGAAACCGTCCGGTCCTGAGTTGGCCGCCGCGGGGACACCGCAGCGGGCCCGCTGCCAGACCACGATGACACCGTGGTCAATGGCTCAGTAGATCTCGCCCACACAGCAGCGCAGCGAGCCGCCGCCGGCCTCGATCGCGTCCAGCTCGACCGCGGCCACGGCGAAGCCCGCCCGCTTCAGGCCGGCCCGGCTGGCCGGGCTCAGCGCTGCGGCGGCGCGCGCGCTCATCCAGACCCGCTCCGGCGACAGCGCGATCGCGTTGCCGGCGAAGGCGGCGTGCTCGGCCGGGCCCAGCCCGATCGCATGCGGGGCGTAGACCGCGGCGATCGCGGCGGCCACGGCCGGGTCGGCGAAGCCGCCCGGGCAGATCAGGGCGGCGCGGCCGGCCAGCACCGCCAGCACCACGTTGGTGTGGTATTCGCCCGCCGCCAGCTCGAACAGCAGGGTCGCGCGCAGGCCCAGGGCCTCGTGCATCAGGCGTGCGCCCTGCTCGTCGCAGCGCTCGGACAGGCCGCAGTAGCCCAGCCCGCGCGCACGGTCGATCACCAGCGCGCCGGTGAGCTCGCAGGGGTGCGGCTGGGTCGACAGGTCGATCTCGGCGTAGCCCAGCACCTGGCGGAAGAAGGCGCGGATGTCGGCGCGCTCGGCCTCGCGCTGGCGCACCGGATGGCGCATGCGCCCGATCAGGCAGCGCCCGGGCGCGGTCGCGTAGACGTTGTTGGGGAACAGCGCGTCGGGCGTGTCCGGATCGCCTGCGAAGCAGATCGTCGGCAGCACGCCCGACAGCGCGCGCTGCAGCTGGCGGTGCTGGGCGCTGGCCAAGCCGGGGTCGAAGCCCTCGGCGGCGGCCATGTAGCGGTTGTCGCCGGCGGACTGCTCGGCGCGGGCGAAGCCGTCGGGCGCGACCAGGAAGGCGGCGCGCGCGGTGGCCGGGCCGAAGTCCGGCGCGCAGCCGCGCGCGAAGGCGAGGAAAGCGTCGGGGTCGCGGCCGATCATGCGGCGGCGTCGGCGCGCGTTTCGGTCAGCGCCAGCGCGCGCTCGACCAGCGACCAGTCCGCACCCGGCCGGTGCGCGCCCTCGCTGAGCACCTGCCGGAACGCGCGCCCGCCGCGCTCGCCGTGGAACAGGCCCAGCAGGTGGCGGGTGATGTGCTTGAGGGCGACCCCACGCGCGAGCTGGCCCTCGACATAGGGACGCAGGCCGCGCAGCAGCTCGGCGCGGCTGCGCAGCTCGCCGCCGAACCAGGCCACGTCCAGGCGATGCAGCAGATAGGGGTCGTGATAGGCGGCGCGGCCGAGCATGGCGCCGTCGCTGTGGGCCAGGTGCGCGGTCGCGTCGGCCTGGCTGGCGATGCCGCCATTGACGATCACCTGCAGCTCCGGGTGGTCCTGCTTCAGGCGGTAGGCCCAGTCGTAGCGCAGCGGCGGCACCTCGCGGTTTTCCTTAGGCGACAGGCCCTTGAGCCAGGCATTGCGCGCGTGCACCACGAACATGCGGCAACCGGCCGCCGCCACCCGCTCGATGAAGGCCAGGAACACCTCGTAGTGCTGGTCGTCGTCGACCCCGAGCCGGCACTTCACCGTCACCGGCACCTCGCAGGCCGCGACCATGGCCGCGACCGAATCGGCGACCAGCGCCGGCTCGCGCATCAGGCAGGCGCCGAAGCGCCCGGCCTGGACCCGGTCGGAGGGGCAGCCGCAGTTGAGATTGATCTCGTCGAAGCCGTGCTCGGCGCCGATCCGCGCCGCCTGCGCCAACAACTCCGGCTCGCTGCCGCCCAACTGCAACGCCACCGGATGCTCGACCGGATCCATCGCCAGCAGCCGGTCGCGATCGCCGTGGATCACCGCGTTGGCATGCACCATCTCGGTGTACAGCCGCGCATGCGGGGCCAGCGCACGGTGGAAGACCCGGCACTGGGTGTCGGTCCAATCCATCATCGGGGCGACGGACAGGCGCAGTTGCGACGGCGGAATGGCGGGCGAGGCGGTCATCGTTTCCATTGTACGGGGTGGAGGCTGAGCCCCGGCTCGGGCCCCTTGCCCTCCGACCACCCCGAGAGCCCGGGTAAGCGCGCGCGGCATCGAATGGCCCTGCCCCCGTCCTCCCTTTTCCAGGTGTCCGCCGCCACGCCTGCCACGCGTTGGCCCAGATGGGGGATTCGCACTGCCTTGCGTGGCGCCACCACCATCCACTTCCGCGCGCTGAGACAAAGCCGAAATGAGCGTCCCCCAGCATCGGTCACGGCGTCGTGGCTACACGATCGGATTCGCCTTGGCGCTGACCGCGGCCGCGAGCTGGGCCACCCTTTACCTGGGTTCCGTCGCGCCACCCGCCAGCGAAGCTGCCAGCGCGCGCGCCGTTCCGAGCGCGGCGCAGATAGCCGCCGCCCGTGGCGACCCCATCATCCTGGCGGCGATCCAGACGCGGGCGAACGAGAATCGAATCATGCGCGGCGATGCTGCCGCGCTGGCGGCGTTCCAGACCCTGCGCCCGCTCGGCGGCCTGACCGCCCTGCCCGCCTTGGGCGACCCGCTCAAGGGGACCTTCTCTCCCGTCGTGGATTGGCCGCTGGTCGGCATCCACGCGGTGCTGACCCCCGACGGTCGCGTGCTCACCTACGGCACCACGGCCGCTGGCGCCCGCACCGGGTACTACCTCTACGATGTCTGGGATCCACTGCTGGGGCTGGGCAGCGAGGCGCATACGGTCCTGCCCAACGCCACCGCGGTCGACATCTTCTGCAACGCCCAACTCCTGCTGCCCGACGGCAACATCGAGATGTGGGGCGGCGACGTCGTCAACCTGGCCACGGGCAGGGCCACGCTGCAACCCAACGACGATTCCAACCTTTTCACTCCGCTCGACAACCAGCTGGTGCGCACGGGCAAGATGTTCCGCAAGCGCTGGTATGCCACCGCCACGACCCTGCCCAACGGCGAGGTGTACATCCAGGGCGGCACCGGCGGCGAGGACTTTCCCGAAGTCCGCACCGGCACAGGCAATTTCCGTCTCCTGTCGGGCGCATCCACCACCTATCTCGGAGAACTCTATCCGCGCAACTTCCTCGCGCCGGACGGCAACGTCTTCGGAACGCGCTACGAGGAGATGTACCGGGTCGATGCCAACGGTACGGGCGTTCTTGCGCGGGCGGGGAAATTCCCGCCCAACGCCATGGGCGCCAGTTCGACGGCGGTGATGTTCCGGCCCGGCAAGATCCTGCAGACCGGCGGCGGCTACGACCTGGCCTTCGCAAGTCCGCTGGCGCACGTGATCGACATCAACCCCGCAACGCCCAGCCTCCAACAGGTGGCGCCGCCGCTCTATCGCCGCCACTGGGCCACCAGCACGATGCTGCCGGACGGCCGCGTGTTCCTGTCCGGCGGCAGCGTGGCGGACAACGACCCCGTCAATGGCGTGGACTACACCAGCGAGCTCTACGACCCGGCGACGAACACCTGGTCGGAGGGCGCCACCGCGCAGCGGATGCGGCTCTACCACTCCTCGTCGCTGCTGTTGCCCGATGCGACGGTACTGACCCTGGGCGGCGGCGCCATCGGGCCGCAACTCAACCTCAACGCCGAAATCTATTACCCGCCGTACCTGTTCAATGCCGATGGCACGCCCGCCGCGCGGCCGATCATCGCATCGTCGCCCATGACCACCGACCCCGGCCGGACGATCGCGATCGAAACGCCGACTGCGGCCGGCATCGCCCGGGTGACGCTGCTCAAGACCGGCTCGGTCACGCACTCCTTCGACATGGATCAACGCTTCCTCGAACTGCCGTTCACCGTGGCGGGGAACGAACTGCAGGTCAGCCTGCCCGCAAATATCTTCGAGACGCCGCCGGGCTTCTACATGCTGTTCGTCTTCAACGATCGGGGCGTTCCCTCCGAAGCCGCCATGCTGCGCATCAACGCGCAGGTGCCGGCGCGGCTGACCGTCAGCAAGGTCGTGGTGAACGACGAAGGCGGCAGCAAGCTCGCATCGAACTTCAGTTTCTCGGTCAACGGCGCGGCGCCGCTGGCGTTCGAGGCCGACGGCAGCAACATGCTCAACCTGCCGGCCGGGACCTACACCGTCACCGAGCCGGCCGTGCCCGGATATGTCGCCAGTCTGTCGAACTGCAGCGGCATCGTGCTGGCCGCGGGCGGCAGCGCGACCTGCACGATCACCAACAACGACCGGCCTGCCGCATTCACGGCGACTGCCGGCACCAGCAAGCCCATCTACACGGCCGGCGAAACGGTGACGATGACGGCGCGTGTGCTCAACAACGGCATCCCGGTTGCGGGTGCCAGGGTGAATTTCGATGCGCTCAAACCCAACGGGGTCAATCACGTCGTGCTCGCCGCCACCACGGACAGCGGCGGCAATGCCAGCGTCTCGTTCGTGTCCGGCAGCGGCCCCAGTTCGATCGGAACCTACGCGCTGACGGCCACCGCGACCAGCGGCGGCCTCGCGACCCAGGCCAGCGCGAGCTTCGTGGTGCAGAAGACCCAGGCGCCGCCGCCGGCCATGCTGACCGTGCGCAAGGTGATGGTGAACGAGAACGGGGGCAGCAAGGCCGCATCCGACTTCGGTTTCTCGGTCAACGGTGCGGCGCCGGTGGCGTTCGAGCCCGACGGCAGCAACGTGCTCAGCGTTCCGGCCGGCACCTACACCGTGACCGAGCCGGCCGTGGCCGATTACACCGCCAGCCTGGCCAATTGCAGCGGCATCGTGCTGGCTGCGGGCGACAGCGCGACCTGCACGATCACCAACATCGATACGCCTTCGTTCACGGCGACCGCCGGCACCAGCAAATCCGGCTACGCGCCCGGCGAAACGGTGACGATGACGGCGCGCGTGCTCAACGGCGGCGTTGCGGTCGCGGGTGCCGGTGTGACCTTCGATGCGCTGAAGCCAAACGGAATCAACCATGTCGTACGCACGGCGACCACGGACAGCAATGGCAATGCCAGCGCATCGTTCGCGTCCGGCACCGGTCCCAGCTCGATCGGCATCTACCAGCTGACCGTCACCGCGACCAGCGGCGGCCTCACGACCAAAGCCTACGCAAGCTTCGCGGTCCAGCGCCCACCCGCTACGCTGACGGTCGGCAAGCTCGTGGTGAACGACGACGGCGGCAGCCGGGTCGCGTCGGACTTCAGCTTCTCGGTCAACGGCGCGGCACCGGTGGCGTTCGAGCCCGATGGCAGCAACGTCCTCAGCCTCCCGGCCGGCACCTACACCGTCACCGAACCGGCTGTGCCCGGCTATGTCGCCAGCCTGTCCAATTGCAGCGGCATCGTGCTGGCCGCGGGCGGCAACGCGACCTGCACGATCGTCAACAACGACCAGGCGCCCCAATCGGCCACCTTGACCGTCGACAAGGTGGTGGTGAACAACGAGGGCGGCAGCAAGGTCGCATCGGACTTCAGCTTCTCGGTCAACGGGGCCACGCCGGTGAGGTTCGAGGCCGACGGCAGCAACGCGCTCAGCGTTCCGGCCGGCACCTACACCGTCGCCGAGCCGGCCGTGGCCGGCTATGCCGCCAGCCTGTCGCATTGCAGCGACATCGTGCTGGCCGCGGGCGACAGCGCGACCTGCACGATCACCAACGACGATGTGTTCGCGTTCGCAGCGACCACCGGCACCAGCAAGCCCAGCTACATCCGCGGCGAAACGGTGACGATGATGGCGCGCGTGCTCAACCACGGCCAGCCGGTCTCCGGCGCCCTAGTCAGCTTCGACGCGCTGAAGCCCAATCTCGTCAACCATGTCCAGCTCAGCGCGACCACCAACAGCAATGGCGATGCCAGCGTCTCGTTCGTGTCCGGCACCGGCCCCAGCTCGATCGGCACCTATCAGCTGACGGCCACCGCGACCAGCGGCAGCCTCACGACCCAGGCCTACGCGAGCTTCGTGGTCCAGTAAGAGCCACGTTCCAGGACCGGGGCGCCACGGCTCGCCCGGCGAAGCAGGGTGCCTTGCCGCGGCCTGAACCGGCGCCACGCCCACGCGCCTGAACGCGCGCGCATCCACAGCCGCATCACCCCGAGCGGCGGAAGCTGCGGTGCGCAGGGGCCGCATCACAGGAGGCCAGCATGAAACCGCAGACCTGCGTTTACGCCCTGGGTCTGGCCGCCGCGCTCGCGGCGATGCCGACGCCGGCCCAGGAGACCACCAAGCCCAAGGCGATGATGAGCTCGGCCGAAAAGATCGCCGTGATCGACAGCGACCACGACGGCATCGTCACCGCCGAGGAGCACGCCGCCGGCGCGCGCGCGATGTTCGAGCGCATGGACGCGAACCGCGACGGCAAGGTCACCGCCGCCGAGATGGACGCGGCGCACCAGGCCATGGGCGCCAACAAGCAGCCCAAGGCGAACGCCGACGATCCGCCGCCCAACGAGCGGCCGATGGACAACAAGAAGAAGGATTGAAGCGCCAGGCCAACCGCGTCGGCGCCTACTCCGGCGGGTGCCAGACCATGTAGACGTCGGCGCGGGCGTAGTGCGAGCCGGGGCGCGGCGCCGGGTAATGGCGGAAGCCCACGCTCTCGTACAGCTTCAGCGCCGGCGTCAGCTTGGTGCTGGATTCCAGGAACAATTCGCGGCCGCCCATGGCCTGGAAACGCTGCAGCGCGCCCAGCATCAGCAGGCGGCCGATGCCGCCGCCGCGCAGCGCGCTGTCGACCGCCATCTTGGTCAGTTCGAAGACCCCGTCGCCTTCGTGCTTGAGCGCGACGGTGCCCAGCGCGCGCTGGGCGCCGTCCACCGCGAACAGCACGCGCCCGCCGTCGGCGAGCAGATGGGTCTCCGGGTCGTCCAGCACCGCCCGGTCGATGGCCTCGACCACGAACCAGCGCTGCAGCCACTCCAGGTTGAGGCGGGCGAAATCGGCGCGCCATTGCGGCGCGAAATCGACGATGCGGATATCGGCGGCGGGGACGCGTTCGCTCATGCGTCCATCATAGTGCCGCGCCGCCGGCCTGGCGCGGCCCACGCCTAGCGCTTGCCCTTGTCCTTGGCCTTGTCTTTGTCCGGGCCCTTGGCCTGGCCGGCGGATTTGCCCTTGCCGGCCTCGCGCGCCTGCGGCGGCGGGGCGCGCTTGGCTTTGACGCTGGGCCGGTTCGGAAAGTCGCGACGCAGCTCGGCGTCGATCGCGATCGGGCGGCCCCAGCGGTCGTAGGTCGGCACGAAACCGCGCTTGAGGCGGTGGAACTCGGGCGAGCCCGGCTTGACGCCCAGGCGCTGTGCGACCGCGCCCCAGCCCTCGCCGTGGCTGCGTTCCCATTCGTCGACCACGTAGCGGCAGGGAAGGCCCAGCACCTGCGCCAGCGCGCAGGCGTAGTAGACATCGCCCGGCGCCCAGCGGCGCGCGCCCAGCAGATCCGACACCAGCTCGCGCGGCGCGCCGTAGTTGCGCACCACCTCGTCCACGAAGGGCTCGCGGTAACGCGTGCCGTAGCGGTTCACGTCGCCCAGCCAGGTGTCGACCCAGGCGTCGCCGCTGCGCGGGTCCCAGCCGAACGCGAAGTCCTGCGCCCAGCTCTGGCCGATGCCCAACACCGCCGCGATCGAGGCCAGCAGCGCCAGCATGCGCACCCGCAGGCGCGGGCGCGACGGATTCGGCGAAGGGGCGACGGCGCGGTCCATGCTCAGCGCGAAATCACGAATTTGCCGAAGGCCACGCCCAGGTCCCAGCCCTCGCCCTTGCCGGCCAGGGCCAGCGAAACCTCGCCCTTGGTCATGACCTGGGCCTTGCTGGACTTGACCGCGCCGGCATGGGCCTCGGCGGTGGCGTAGGTGCCCAGCACCTCGGAGATGTTGTGCACGCCGGAGAATTCGCCGACGCCGTTCTCGATCCTGGATTTGCCCACGGTCAGGCCGCCGCCCTTGGCGCTGATCTTGACCGACATGCTCTGGCCGTTGCTGCAGTGGACGGTGCCGCTGCCGGAGGAGGTCTTGTAGAACACCGACCAGCCGGACAGGTTGAAGCGGAGTTTGCAGTCGACCGAGCCCGCGGCCTGGGCCGGGGACGCCCAGGTGGCGGTCAGGCCGGCGACGGCGAGGCTGGCGCACAGCAGTAGCGACTTCATGAGGGGACGACTCCTTGCAGGCAGGGCCGCAGGCTAGCACCGAACGCGGCGCACGGCAGCACGGCGGCCGACGGCACCGCGGTGGCGGTGCCGTCGGGATGGGGTTCAGTCGTCGTAACGCCTGCGGTCGTAACGGCTGTCGTAATAGCGGCCGTCGTAGTAACGGTTGTCGTAGCGATTGTCGTAACGGCGGTCGTAGCGGACGTCGTAGCGATTGTCGTAACGGCGGTCGTAGCGGACGTCGTAGCGATTGTCGTAACGGCGGTCGTAGCGCGGATCGTAGTACTCGGTCCGGCACTTGCCGTGCTTGTTGCAGTTCGCCGTGCGGTAGCCCGGGCGGTTGTACTGATTGCGGTAGCCGTAGGCGTTGCCGTACGGAGGCTGCGAGTAGCCGTGGCGCGGCACGTTGCGGTAGTAGGTCGGGCGGCCGTAGCGGTCGCGCACCACGATCAGGCGATCGTCGTAGCCGTAGTTGCCGTAACGGTAGTACGGGGTGTTGCCGCGGATGATCACGTCGGCCACGTCGACGATCACGCGAACCAGGTCGTCGCTCTGCGCCATCGCCGGGGCCGGCGTCATCGCGACCACGCCGAAGCCGGCGGCCACGACCACCGGGGCGAGCCATCGGGACAGTGCGGTCATGTCGTTCTCCTCAACGCCTGCACCATTGCAGGCACGCTGCGACGATGCGACCGCGACGGTGAACGATTTCCTAATTTCGCCCTTACCGCCCGGAACCGCTCAGCCGGCGTTGGGATAACGTCGGCGGCCGTTCAGGCGGCCGCCGCGCGCGCCAGTTCGCGCACCGCGTCCGGCAGGGCCTGGGCGCCGTCGACGCGGCGCAGGCGCGGCGCATCGGCGGCCACCTCGGCCTCGTTCTCGTGCGCCCAGGTCACGTGGTACGGCATGTGGATGCCCCAGCCGCCCAGCGCCAGCACCGGTGCGATGTCCGAGCGCAGGGAGTTGCCGATCATCACGAACTGGCCCGCCGCCAGGCCGAACTCGTCGAACAGGCGCGCGTAGGTCGCGGCGTCCTTCTCGCTCACGATCTCGATGCGGCGGAACAGATCGGCCAGGCCGCACTGGCGCACTTTGGCTTCCTGGTGGAACAGGTCGCCCTTGGTGATCAGAACCACGTCGTACTCGCCGGCGATCGCGCGCACCGCCTCGGGAATGCCGGGCAGCAGTTCGACCGGATGCCGCAGCAGGTCCTTGCCCAGGCCGACGATGCGATGCAGGTCGGCGGCGCCGATGCGCTGGCCGGTGATCTCGACCGCGGCCTCGATCATCGACAGCACCATGCCCTTCACGCCATAGCCGAACAGCGCGATGTTGCGCTTCTCGACCTCGTACAGGTGCTGATGCACGCCGGCGTCGTGCAGGTCGACGTAGGCGCCGACGATGCGCTCGAATTCGAGCTGGGCCTCATCGAAATAATCCTGGCTGCGCCAGAGGGTGTCGTCGGCGTCGAAGCCGACCAGCCGGATCCCGGCCGCGTGCGTGCGATTCATGCGCGCATTATGCCGCGCGCGCGGCCCGGCGAAGAAGCCGGCGTAGCAAACAGGAAGGGCGGCCCTAGCCGCCCTTCCTCCGCAGGGGAGTCCACACCCCCGGGTTCTGCCGAGCTGGAATCTATCAGCCGCCGTGCTTGGCCGGCTTGCTGCCCTGGGCCTTGGCGACGTAGGCCTTGTACTCGTCGGCGGTCAGCGAGCCGTCGGCGTTGGAATCGGCCTTGTCGAAGACCTGGCCGAGGGCCGGCACGCTGGAAGCTTCGGTCTTGCTCAGATTGCCGTCCTTGTCGACGTCGACATCGCTCCAGCTCTTCTTCTGCGGCGCGGCGGCGGTGGCGGCTGCCGGCTCGCTGGCCTGGGCGGCAGTCGCATCGGTCGCGGCGGCGGCCGCGGCATCGGCGCTCTGGGCCTGCTCGGCCGGCGGAGCCTGCTCGGCCTGCTGCGCGAACGCGAGCGGAGCCGACAGGCTGGCGACGAGGGCGAAAGCACCGATCAACGACTTGCGGGACAGGGTATTCATGCGATCTCTCCTGGAGGTGATGTGTTGCGCGGATGTCTTGTAAGCCTGGGGGCCACCGCACGACTGCACCTTGCCGGCACGCATCTGAACCGATCTCGGGCGCGAAGCGTTAAAGCTACGTTCGCTTAACCACATGCGATGCGAATGACGTTAGGCCCGCGGCCGATCGCCAGCGCAAAACGCGTCAAAACGTGACCCAGGACGGCATTCGCGCCGCTCGCGCTGTGCGCCGATTGGCTGAACGCAACACAACCTTTACGAAATCGCGTGTGGTCCCGTCATGCGCGTATGCGTTCGCGCATGCAGCGGCGATGCGCGCGCACGCACCGATTCCTGACTCGATCGCAGATCGGGCGTGATGCGCGCCACAGCGCGTTCAGGCGGCGACGGCCTCGAAGCGCACCGCGTGCGCGAGCCCGGGCGCGAACGTCGCCAGGCATTGCCGGGCCTGCTCGTCCAGGGTGGCGCGATGTGATTTGGACAAAGCGGCGAACGGCAGGATCGCGATCGTCGCCCTGTCCTTGGCGCGTTCCATGCTCCAGCTGCCGGCGACGAGACCGTCGATCAGCACGGTGGCGCGGACGATGCCGTTGCGGGTGAAGATCGCCCACTTGCGGCGCTCGTCGAAGATGCGGCTGCGGTCGGCATGCGCGAGCAGCAGGTTGTCGAAATCGGCGAGCAGGCGCGGCGGCGCGGGCGCATCGGGATCGGGCGGCGACGCCTCGATGGGATCGAACAGGGCCGCGCCCTCCGGGCCGCGGTAGCTGCGCAGGCGCGGACGCAGCCGCTCGACGATCGCGCGCACGCCCTGCAGGCCCGACCAGGCGGCGATGTCCTGCACCGTCGCCGGCCCGAATGCGGCCAGATAACGCAGCACCATCGCCTCGGCCGCGTCGTCGGCGCCCAAGGCCTGGCCCAACCAGTCCGCGGCCGGCGCGAAGCCGGCCGCGCGATGCGAGTCCCAGACCCCGGCCGGCGGCACATGGACCAGCGGTTCGACGCCGCGCACCCAGCGCGCCATCGCGGCCGCATCGCGTTGCGGCCATTGCGGTTGCAGCGCCGCGCCCAGCTCGGTCGCGTTCAGGCACTTGCGCGCGAGCAGGGCGAGCCCGGCCGCGCCCAGCGCGTCCAGGTCCATGTCCTGCACCGCCTTGCCCTGATCGCTTTGCAGGAACAAGCGCCGCAGCATCGGCTGCAGGGTCGCGCGCCAAGCCAGATAATCGCGTGCGCTGACCAGATGCAAGGTGCCGCGCATCATGGTCGCGCGCACCACCTGGCGCGTTTGCATCAGTTCGGTCAGTTGTTCGGGCCGGAACCCGGACAGCCGCGTCCACAGGCCCAGGTAGGGCGGATTCGGCGCCTGCGCCTGCAGGCCGCCCAGGCGCTCGATCATCGCCAGCGGCGTATCCGACGACGGCTGCAGCAAGGCCTGCCGATGCAGCAGGGCGCGATTGAGCGCGCGTAGGCTCAGCGTTTCGCCGTCGGCGGCGGTGGCGGATTTCCTGGCGGGCATGGCGCTTGCGAGTGCGGGGGAGTAGCGAAAGATAGCCCGACCGGCGAACGCCGGCATCCGCGCCTGTGCGCGCTTGCGAGCCGGCCCGCGCTGTCGGGCCGCGACCGCCGTCAAGCCTCGTCTTCTGCGCTCACGCCGACCTGCGGCTCGCCGTCTTCGCCGATGGCGACGGAGACGACGATGGGACGGCAGCACACCTGGCAGTCCTCGATGTAGGTTTGATCTCCGGCGGAGACGTCCAGCAACAGGCCGATCGTCTCCCCGCAGTACGGGCAGCTCACGTTGATGAAGGGCTGCATGGACATCGCTACCAGCCCACGCGATAGACCTGTCCGGTCTGCAGGCCTTCCACGCTGCGCACGAAGGCCAGCGCCGCGCGCGCGGCCGGCACCGGTTCGAAGCCGCGGAAGTACGGCGCGTAGTCGGGCATGGCCTCCTCGATCACGGTCGGATTGACCGCGTTGATGCGCAGGCCGCGCGGCAACTCGATCGCGGCCGCGCGCACGAAGGCTTCGATCGCACCGTTGACCAGGCTGGCGCAGGCGCCGGCCGCGATCGGCTGTTCGCTGAGCACGCCGGTGACCAGGGTGATCGAGCCGCCGTCGCGCAAACGCGTCTGCGCGGCCAGCGCGAGATTGACCTGGCCCATCAGTTTGTCGCGCAGGCCCAGGCCGAAGCTCGAGGTTTCGATCGGCGCGGGCGCGATCCGGGCCAGCGGCACGAAGGCGACGTTGCCGGCCGCGCAGACCACCGCGTCCAGCGGGCCGGCCCGATCCAGCGCGGCCTCGATGCTGGCCGGATCGGCCAGGTCGATGCGCACATCGCCGGAACTGCGCCCGGCCGCGATCACCTCGTGGCGTTCGGCCAGCGCGGTCGCGACCGCGCGCCCGATCACGCCACCGGCGCCGATCACCAGCACGCGGCGGCGCTGGCCTTGGTCGGCCGCGATGCTCACATCGCCGCCTTCGGCAGGGTCTGGTTGGCCGCGGGCACCAGCAGGACTTCGACCGGCTCGCCGGGGTTGTGGCTGCGGACGCGGAACTCGTTGGCGTCGAGCTTGAGAATGTCGGCCGGATACGCCTGCCCTTCCTCGATCAGGGTCAGCTGGCCGGCGTCGAACTTCCACTGCGCCTGCAGCGGCGTACCGCCGGGTCCGTCGATGATCAGGCCGCCGTCGGCGAGGAAGGCGTAGGTGGTGCCTTTCTCGACGGTCGCCGATTCCTTGACCTCCCAGATCTTGCCCGCGAACTGCGCGGGCGAAGGCGCGGCCGTGGCGGCCGGCGCCGGCGCCGGTGCCGGTGCCGGCTGCGTGCCCGCATCGCTGGCGGCGGGCGCGGGCGTCGCTGCGTCCGCCGCGGGCGCGGGTGCGGGTGCGGGCGCCGGCTTGCAGGCGACGAGTCCGAAGGCGACGACGGCGGCGAGTGCGAGGGCGGAACCGGAATAGCGGCGCATGAGGCTCTCCATGAATGCGGTAGCGAATGGCGCAGACAGTAGCACCGCGCCGTTAAGGCCGGGCGCAGGCGCGACAGCCCTCACGTCGCGGTAACCCGGGCGCGCCCAAGCTCGTCGCGACGGCCGGGCGGCGACGCTGAGCGGTGCCCGTCGCGGCCGCCGCCCGCACGATGCGCGGCGTGGCGATGCGCATCGGAACACTCCAGGGCGGAGCATCGTCAGGAGGAAGCATGAAGATCCGACACGTGTTCAGCACGCCCGATCTCGACAGCGCCCAGGCCGCGATGAACGCCGCACTGGAAGCCGGCGTGCACGACGAGGACATCCTGTTGATCGCGCGCTCGGACATCGAGCTCGCATCGATCCCCAACGAGCGCAAGGAAGCCGACACCGACCTGATGCCGGCCGCGCTGCGCGGCGCCGGCATCGGCGGCGCGGCGGGACTGGCGGCGGGATTGGCGGTGGTCGCGGCGACGCCGATCGCCTTGACCCTGGCCGGCGCGGCGGCCGCGACCATGGCCGGCGCGATGGTCGGCTGCTGGGCCTCGGCCCTGGTGGGCTCGTCCCTGCCCGATCCGATCCGGCGCAAGTTCCACGACGAGATCGAGGCCGGCCGCATCCTGGTGGTGGTCGACGGCAGCAAGGAATTGCTGACCGCGGCCGAGCCACGCATCGTCGCCCAAAGCGGCGCCGTTCCGCTGCCGTTCGAGGCGCACAAGGCCGCCGTGGCCTGAGCGCCGCGAACTCAGCGCTTCCTGATCGCGCGCTTGGGCTTGGCCGCGAGCGCGGCGCGGTAGTTCTCGTGCAGGGCCTGGACCTTGGCGATGTAGGCCTGGGTCTCGCGGTAAGGCGGCACGCCGCCGTAACGCGCGACCACGCCGATGCCGGCGTTGTAGGCGGCCGCGACCAGGGTCAGGTCGCCCTTGTAGCGGCGGATCAGCTGCTTGAGATGGCGCGCGCCGCCGTTGATCGAATCCTCGGCCGAGAACGGATCGACCACGCCGTATTCCCTGGCCGTGGCCGGCATCAGCTGCATCACGCCCTGGGCGCCCTTGGGCGAGACCGCGGCGGCGTTGAAGCCGCTCTCGGCGTGCGCGATCGCGCGCAGCCAGGCGTCGTCGACGCCGGTGGCCTTGGCGGCGGAACGGAACTGCGCGGCGTACTTGTCCAGCTGCGGCTTGCCGACCTGGCCCAGGCCCAGGTGCGCGGGTTCGCCGGGCGGCGTTTCCACGGTGAACGACAGCACCTTGGTAGAGCCGGGCAGATTGCGCGTGCTGTAGACGGTCTTGCCGTCCTGCTGGCGTTCGTAGAGGGTGCCGTTGATCACGCCCATCGAGCCCCAGAGGTTCGGCACCTTGGCGACGTTGTCGTCGAACTCGCGCGCCTGGCAACGCGAGCCCGGCTCCGGCTCGGTCGCCAGGCTGACCGAGCCGTCGCGGCCGACGCAACGGTAGACCTTGCGCGCGTGCGCGTCGCCGGCCGCGCCCAAGGCGAGCGCGGCGCCCAGCACGAACGCGAGCGGCGGCGGCAGGCGGCTGTTAATGGGCGGCCGCCGCTTCGCCGGGCTGCAGGGCGATCACGCGCACGTCCACGCGCTTGCATTCGTTGTCCTGGCAGATGCCGTTGATCCAGGCCTCGCCGTTGCCGAACATCACGCCCTTGCCGCTGACCGCGAGCTCGGCGTACTTCTGCTCGCTCACCACCTTGGCGATCGCCGGCGTCACGATCCGGTCGTAGGCGGCGATGAAGGCGGCCGCGTCCTTGATCGTGGTCGGCTTGCCGGCGATGTGGGCCTTGAACGGGTAGTCGGCCATCTGCGCCACCGCCGCGGCGTCGTGCGCGGCGACCGCTTTCTGGAAGGCGAGAATCGCCGGCTCGTACACCATCGGATCGCCCAACACTTCTTCGATCGACTGGTTGACCTGGGCGCGGCCCGCATCGTCGGCGACGGCTGCAGCGCCGGTCACGGCTGTGGGCGTCGCGGCAGCGTCGTTCGCTGGCGCAGGCGCGACGGCCCCGGGGCTCGCCGGCGCAGGCGCGGCAGCGGACGTGGCCGCCGCGGGCGCGGCGTTCTCGCTGGGCGTCGGCTTGCAGGCGGCCAGCAGGGCGACGGTGGCGGCGGTCAGGATCAGCGCTCTCATTCGGTCGATCTCCTTGGGGGTCGGCGGCCAACGGCGCCGAGGCGTGCGGATAGTAGCGCCGCGGCCGTGATTCCCGGCCTAACGGGCGCCGAACCGGCGCGGCGGTCGCGGTCCGGCGCCGCCGCGCTGGATTCGCGGGCGCCGACTCGGGCACTCTGGCCCTCACGCTCCCGACCGGTGATGCCTTGGAACCGTCCTCGTCCGATCGCACCGGCGCGCGCTCCGCCGACACCGCCCCTTCGACCCTGCGCGCGGTCAGCCGCTGGCAGCTGCTGGGCCTGTCGATCAACGACGTGGTCGGTAGCGGCATCTATCTGCTGCCGGCGACCGCGGCCGCGCTGCTGGGCCCGTCCAGCCTGTGGGCGGTGTTGCTGGCCGGCTTCGCGGTCGCCTTGTTGGTGCTGTGCTACGCCCAGGCCGCGAGCTACTTCGACCAGCCCGGCGGCGGCTATCTGTATGCGCGCGAGGCGTTCGGCTCCTTCATCGGCTTCGAGGTCGGCTGGATGCTGCTGCTCACCCGCATCGCCACCGCGGCCGCGCTCAGCAACGGCCTGGCCGAGGCGGTCGCGCACTTCTGGCCGGGCGCGGCCACCGGCGCCGGACGCGTCGCGGTGGTGGTCGGCTCGCTGGCGCTGCTGGTGGCGATCAACCTGGTCGGCGTGCGCACCGCCGCGCGCGCCGGCGTGGTGCTGGCGATCGCCAAGCTGCTGCCGCTGTTCCTGTTCGTGCTGATCGGCGCCAGCCATTTCGATGCCGCGCTGGCCGACACCGCGGGCGCGCTGCCCGGCGACGCGATCCCCTTGCGCAACCTCGGCGAGGCGGCCTTGCTGCTGCTGTTCGCCTACGCCGGCTTCGAGAACCTGCCCGCCGCGGCGGGCGAGTATCGCAATCCGCGCCGCGACGTGCCGTTCGCGCTGCTGACCATGATCGCCTCGGTCACCGCGATCTACTTCGCGGTGCAGTGGGTCGCCCTGGGCACTCTGCCGGGCCTGGCCGCTTCCAAGGCGCCGCTGGCCGAGGCCGCCGCGCGTTTCGGCGGCTGGTGGCTGGCCTTGATCCTGACCGTCGGCGCCAGCGTCTCGATCCTGGGCACCAACAACAACACGGTGATGATGGCGCCGCGCTATCTGCTGGCGCTGGCCGCCGACGGCTACGGCCCGCGCGCGCTGGCCGCGATCCATCCGCGCTTCCGCACGCCCGCGGTCGCGATCCTCAGCATCGGCGCGGTGTCGCTGGTGTTGGCGCTGTCGGGCTCGTTCGTGCAACTGGCCCTGCTGTCGGTGGTGTCGCGCCTGTGCACCTACCTGGGCACCGCGGTCTCGGTGCTGGTGCTGCGGCGCCGCCACGGCGACCGCGCCGAAGCGCTGCGGCTGCCCGGCGGGCCGCTGATTCCAATCCTGGCGACCCTGCTGTCGCTGGGGTTGCTGGCCAGCGCGAGCCTGAAGAACCTGATCGCGGCGGCGATCGCGTTGGCGGTCGGTGCGTTGATCTACCTGCTGCGACGCAAACCCGACAGCGCGGCCTGACCCCGGCGAACGCGAGCCGGTTCCCGGGTCCGGCATCGACGTCGGCAAGGCCGGCATCGCCGCACCCGGGAAACACCCCGGCCGAAGCCGGGGGCTCTTCCCGTCGTGGGGCCTATCTCAGCGCGCGCCGCCGCAGGTGGCGTTGGCGCAGACGTTGCGCTGCTGCAGCGCGCGATCCACCGCCTGCTTGTCGGCCCGGCTACGGCCGGAATCGCGATCGGCCTGGCGTTGCGCGACGGTCCTGCAGACGCGCTCGACGCGGTTGCTGCCCATGGATTTGACGCGCTCGCAGACCACGCGCTCCTCGGTGGCCTGCTTGGGCGCGGCCTCGATCCAGACCAGGTTCGCGCTGGCCTGGGCGCGCTGGGCCTCGTCCAGGTCTTCGTAACGGCGGCCGTCCAGCAACGCGAACAAGGCGTCCTGACGGGACGCGACTTCGCGGCGGGTATCGGCCGGAAGCCGGCCGTAGACGCCGTTTCCGGCATCGATGTCGCCGCGGATCTGGCGCTGTTGCGTCAGCACCGCGGCGGCGTCGAACGGCGCCGCCTGCTGGGCCAGGGCGATGGGCGCGACGCACAGGGCCGCGGCCAGGGTCAAACTCAAACGGAATACGCGCATGATTTCCTTGCCTGCTGAGAGGCCGGACGACCGGTCGCGCCCGTCTCGTGTCCAAGCGGGCGCGCGCGTCCCCGGTCGCCCGCGCCGAAGCGTGTGTGCGCATCGGCCCGTCCGATCCTAAGTGAGCGCGCCTGCGCGCAGGCGCGGCGACGCGATCCCGCCAAACTCGGACAAGTTCGCTCAGACCGGGCAATCGGCGGCCGCCGCGGCCGCGCGCGCCTGCGCCGACACCAGCCACAGCGACAGGGCGATCGCGACGGCCACGATCGCCGCCGCCGCATAACCCAGCGCGCCCACGCCGACCGCATCGATCACGCGACCGCCTACCAGCGCGCCCACGCCGATGCCGAGGTTGGCGCCGGAGATGTTCAACGAGGCCGCGAACGCGGACGCGCCCGGCGCGGCCTTCATCACCCGCACGTGGCTGACGATGAACAAGGCGGCCTGGGTCACGCCCCAGACCGTCAGCGCCAGCGCCAGTCCCCAGGTCGAACCGATCGACGGCACCACCGCCAGCAGGCCCAGCGCCATTGGCGCGCTGAACAACAGCGAGGCGCCGATCGGATTGCGGTCGACCAGACGCCCGCCGATGCTGTTGCCGATCAGGCCGACCGCGCCGAACGCCATCAGGGTCCAGCCGATCCAGCTGCCGTCGAAACCGGCCAGGCGCTCCAGCAGATCGGCCAGGTAGGTATAGGCGGTGAACATGCCGGTGAACAGCAGGGTCGACAGCAGCACGTGGCCGATCAGCAGCGGATCGCGCAGCACGCGGAACTGCTCGCCCAGCGGCGAATGCGCGCGCTCCAACCGGCTCGAGGGCAGGAAGAAATACAGCAGTGCGGCCTTGCCGAACGCGACCGCCGCCAGCGCGCCGAAAGCCGCCCGCCAGCCGTAGGCGTCGGACACCAGGGTGCCGATCGGAACGCCGAGCACGGTGGCGCAGATCACCCCGAAGGAGATGATCGAGATCGCGCGGCCTGCACGCTCCTGCCCGACCAGGTCCACCGCGGTCTCGCTGGCCAGGGCCCAGAACACCGGCACGCCCAGCGCCGGGATCAGCCGCGCGAGCGCCATCACGCCGATGTTCGGCGCCAGCGCCGCCGCCAGGTTGGACAAGCCGAACAACAGCAGCACGATCACGAACAGGCGTTTGCGCTCGAAGCGCGAGAAGTAGGCGGTCAGGAAGGGACCGCTGGCGGCGACCGCGAAAGCGAACAAGGTCACCAGCAAGCCGGCCTGCGGAATGCTGACGCCGAGATCGCGCGCCAGCGGCGGCAACAGGCCGACCAGGATGAATTCGGTGGTCAGCACGGTGAAGCCCGCGGCCGACAGCAACAGAATGGGCAAGAGCAGCACGTGGGGCTCCGTAGCTTGCGAATGGGGCGCGGCCGCGAGCGCCACCCACGAAGGCGGGCTATGCGACGATGGCGGGAGTGGTGGCGGATCGCGCTGCGATCCGCGCTGCGGGCTTTGCAATCTAGACGACACGCATGCATCGATAAACGCGAACGGCGCCGCGTCTGCGTTCCAGCAACGGATCAATCGGCGCAAGCCCGTACCGCGTATGGCTTTGGCGGAAATTCGGCGTTGTGGGAATCACTATCCCAATTCGTCGCGCGTCATGCGGTGCGCCGCATTGGTCGTGGTTGCGGTAGCGACCGCACGGGCACCAAGCGCGGCGCATGGCGATGATGTGTTCGCCTTCGGCTCACCGCATCCTACGGTTGCGCCTCAGACCGAGGCGGCGATGCGATCGCGCAGCCAGCGCTGGGCGGGATCGCGGTGCGAGCGTTCGTGCCACAGCATGGACATCTCGTAGCCCGGCAGTTCCACAGGCGGCTCGACCACGCGCAGCGCGGGCGCGTCGCGCACCAGTCGCTCGGGCAGCAGCGCGACCAGGTCTGTGCTGGCCACGACCGACTTCACGAACAGGAAGTGCGGTACCGACAGCACGACCCGGCGCGACAGACCCAATGGCGCCAGCGCTTCGTCGGTGACGCCGTGAAACCCGCCGCCGTCCGGCGACACGATCACGTGCTCCAGCGCGCAGAACTGCGCCAGGGTTGGGCGGCGCTTCAAACGCGGATGACCGGCGCGCCCCACCAGCACGTAGCGCTCGGTGAACAAGGCGCGCCGCCGCAAGCCCTCGGGGGCGCCCTGGGTGGTGTGCAGTGCCAGATCGATCTCGCCCTGTTCGGCCTGCTTGGCCACGCGCGAAGGCTGCATCTGCAGCACCGCCAGACGGCAGGCCGGCGCCAGCGCGCGCAGGCCGGCCAGGGCCGGCAGCAGCACCGCCGACTCGCCGTAGTCGGCCGAGGCCACGCGCCAGGTTTGCTGCGCCCGGGCGGGATCGAACGGGCCCTGCGGCGACACCGCGCGCTCGACCGCCTCCAGAGCCAGCCGCAAAGGTTCGCGCAGGGCTTCGGCGCGCGCGGTCGGGCGCATGCCGCGCGGCCCGGGCAGCAGCAACGGATCGCCGAAGATCTCGCGCAGCTTGGCCAGGTGCACGCTGACCGAAGGCTGGGAGAAATTCAGGCGCTGCGCCGCGCGGGTCACGTTGTGCTCGGCGAGCAAGGCATCCAGGGTGACCAGCAGGTTGAGGTCCAGCCGTCGAAGATTATTCATCGACATACCTGCGATATGGAGAATTCATTTCCAATATACCTTGGCGCCGCCTAGCCTGCGCGCATCCCCTTTCCGAGATCCCGCATGAACGTCCTGCTCGTCTACGCCCATCCCGAGCCGCGGTCCTTGAACGGCGCGCTCAGGGACTACACGATCGAGCGGCTGCAGGCCGCCGGCCACAGCGTCCGGGTCTCTGACCTGTATGCGATGAACTGGAAAGCGGTGCTGGACGGCAGCGACCATCTGGATCGGCCCGCCGACGCGCCCTTCCATCCGGTGCTCGATTCCAAGCGAGCGTTCGACAGCGGCCGCCAGAGCGCCGACATCGCGCTGGAACAGGACAAGCTGCGCTGGGCGGACACGGTGATCCTGCAGTTTCCGCTGTGGTGGTTCACGATGCCGGCGATCCTCAAGGGCTGGGTCGATCGCGTTTACGCCTACGGATTCGGCTACGGCGTGGGCGAGCATTCCGATGCGCGCTGGGGCGACCGCTACGGCGAAGGCACCCTGGCGGGCAAGCGCGCGATGCTGGTGGTCACCGCCGGCGGCTGGGAATCCCACTACGGCCCGCGCGGCGTCAACGGCCCGATCGACGATCTGCTGTTTCCGATCCAGCACGGCGTCCTGCACTACCCGGGCTTCGAGGTGCTGCCGCCGTTCGTGGTCTATCGCACCAGCCGCATGGACGAAGCCCGGTTCTCGGCGGTACGCGATGCGCTGGGCCAACGGCTGGATGCCCTGTCGACCACCGCGCCGATCGCGTTCCGTCGCCAAAACGCAGGCGAATACGAGATTCCGGCGCTGACCCTGAAGCCGGAGGTCGCACCCGAGCGGGTGGGGTTCGCGGCGCACATCGAATAAGCGCCGTCGCCCGGCGCAAGATCAAGGCGGCGTAGCAGCTGTTCCCACCGGCAAGGCCATCAACTGCTGCTGCAGATCGAACAAGATCTCGTCGTCGCCTTCCAGCCAACCATCGCTGTCCTGGCCGCGGTAGTGGCGATGGAAGGCGCGTTGCGCCGCGGCGGGATCGCGCAGGTCGTAGCCGATCGTGCGCAGCGCGGCCCAGCGGTCGAAACCCGGCGGCGGCGCTACGCGTTCGGCGCGCGGCCACAGGCCGAAGCCGGCCTGCGCCAGGCGCGACCAGGGAAACAGCGCGCTGGGGTCGTGCTTGCGGGTGGGGGCGATGTCGCCGTGGCCGATCACCAATTGCGGCGGGATCGACAGGCGCTGGCTGATGTCGCGCAGCAAGCGCAGCAGGGTCTGGATCTGCGCTTCGGCGAAGGGCGCGCTGCCGTCGTTGTCCAACTCGATGCCGATCGAGGCCGAGTTGAGGTCCTCGATCCCGCCCCAGCTGGCGGCGCCGGCATGCCAGGCGCGGTCCTGCTCCGACACCAGTTGGTACAGGCGGCCGTCGGCGCCGATCAGGTAATGCGCGCTGACCCGGCGCTCCGGGTCGCCCGCGCGGAGCACGCGCAAGGCGCCCTCGGCGCTGTCCATCTCGGTGTGGTGCAGCACGATCAACTGGGCCCGGCGCGGGCCGTAGTTGGGCGAGCCGTGCCATTCGGCCAGCGGATTGCGCGGCGGCGCGCTCGCGCAGGCACCGAGGCCGGCGATCAGCAAGCCCAGCCAGCACACGCGCAGCGCGTTCACAGCCCGCGCGCGCACGACGTTTTCAGGATCGGGGACCGACTGCACCTATCGCTCCTTGGTTCGCAACGCAGTCGGATCGTCGCACGACGCCCGCGTACAGGCGAGCCGGCGCATCGGATTCACGGCCATGGCGGCCTTCGGCGCCAGCCTGTCGCGGCCTTCGGCCAGGACGCGGCCGGCCACGGTACCGGAGGCCGCCACCCTGCGCCGCCAGCCTCAGTCGACGGTGTTCGCAGCCGCTTCGTCCGAGCGCGCGGCGCTTGCCGCGGGACGCCGGATCTGCCGACGCAGACCGATGCCGTAGACCAGGTAATAGCCGACCAGCATCGCGGCGATCGCCATCGTCAGCGGGCTGGTCTGGCTCATCGGCATGCCGCCGGAGAATGCGCCGCCGGCCCAGCGCCAGGCCAGGCGCCCGATCAGCAGCAGGGACAGCGCGCCGCCGATCCAGGGATTGGGCGTGTAGTAGGCCGCCTTCATGCACGGCTCGACACGGGTATGGCGCAGCGCGAACACGCCGATGGCGGCGCCGATCAGACTGCCCGCGAGCACGCCCGGCCACACATGCGGCAGCATGACCGCGCCGTAGATCAGCGCCAGCATGGCCACGCCCAGAATCGCCAGGCGCACCAGCGCGCGTGTCGGCCGGTAGGCCTGTCGGCCGAACTGGCTGCGGATGCGACGGTAGTAAAACCAGCCGATCCCCGCGGTGGCGAGGACCGGAGTCACTGCGGGCAGGGTCATTTGCATGGCGGCGCTCCTGGATTCAGGCGCACTTTGCGCCGGCGTCGCCGCCGCGGCGAGGTGCCAGAGGTAACTTTCTGGGGGTGCCGTTAGCCAGTCTTGATCTTGTGGCCGCCGAACTCGTTGCGCATCGCCGCCAGCAGCTTGTCGGCGAATGAGTCGCTTTCGCGCGAACGCAGACGCTCCAGCAGCGAGGCGGTGATCACCGGCGCCGCCACGTCCAGATCGATGGCCTCGGCCACCGTCCAGCGGCCCTCGCCGGAGTCCTCCACATAAGGCGCGATCCCGTCCAGGGCCGGGTTCTTGCCCAGCGCGTCGGCGCCCAGGTCCAGCAGCCAGGAGCGCACCACGCTGCCGTGCCGCCAGATCTGCGCGATCTGGTGCAGGTCCAGGTCGAAACCGGGCTTGCGCTGCATGATCGCGAAACCCTCGGCATAGGCCTGCATCAGGCCGTACTCGATGCCGTTGTGGACCATCTTGGTGAAATGCCCGGAGCCGCTGGGCCCGACCCGGCCCCAACCGCGGTCCGGCGCCGGCGCCAGGGTCTCGAAGATCGGGCGCAGGCGCTCCACCGCGTCCTCGTCGCCGCCGATCATCAGGCTATAGCCCTCGGCCAGGCCCCAGATGCCGCCGCTGGTGCCGGAGTCGACGTAGTGCAGGCCGTGCTCGGCCAGCATCGCCGCGCGCCGCATCGTGTCCTTGTAGTTGGAGTTGCCGCCGTCGATCACGCTGTCGCCGGGCGCCAGCAGCGGCAAAAGCCGGGCCAGGGTCTCGTCGACGATCTGCCCGGCCGGCACCATCAGCCAGACCGCGCGCGGCGCCGGCAGGGCCGCCACCAACGCTTCCAGCGAGGCCGCCGCGGCGATCCCACGCGCCGCCGCCTGCTCGCGCGCGGCCGCACCGGGGTCGTAGCCCGTTACCGCATGCCCGCCGCGCACCAGGCGCTCGGCCATGTTCGCGCCCATCCGGCCCAGCCCGACCATACCCAGTTCCATCGCTCGCTCCAGTTGACGTGTACCGGCAGTGTTGGCGCCCTGCCCCGCGCTTGCAACGCCGGGCCGCGCAACGCAGCGATGCGCGGCCGCTGCTGACAGGAATTGACGCCGTCCTGGGCGATCATGCGCCCAGGCCCACCGAGGATATCCCGATGACCCTGCAAGGCAGCTGCCACTGCGGCAAGACCCGATTCGAAGTGACCGAAGCCCCCACCGAGGTCACCCGCTGCACCTGTTCGTACTGCAGCAAGCGCGGCGGGCTGTGGGCCTACTACACGCCCGAGCAGTTCCGCCTGCTCACGCCGCTGGAAGACGTGGCCACCTACCGCTGGAACACCGGCATGATCGCCCACCACTTCTGCGCCACCTGCGGCTGCACCACCTACGGCGAAAGCCCCAGCTGGGTGGATTTCAAACCCGACTTCGAGCACCCCAAGATCAGCATCAACGCCCGCCTGCTGGACGATTTCGACCTCGACGCGGTGCCGGCGTCCGTGATCGACGGCAAGAATCTGTGGTGATCGCGGCGGCGCGGCCCTAGAGGCCGTGCCCGCCCACCGGCCGGGTGGTGGTGCCCGTGTCGAAACCGGCGACCATGGGCATCGCGCGCGCGATCGCCGCGCGCACGGCCGGCAGCTTGAGCGAAGCCGCGTGGCTGTCCTGGCTGTCCCATACCTCGGTGATCCAGATCGCGTCGGCATCGCCGGCGTCGTGGGCGACGATGTAGCTCAGGCAACCGGGCATGTCGTGCACGCCCTCCAGCAGTATCGCGACCAGTTCGTCGCGTTTGCCCGCGCTGGCGGTCATCTTTCCGATCAATCCGTACATGGTCTGCGCTCCTGCGGGAGTCGCGCACCAGGGCGCGAAGTGGGCGCCGGCGAGCACGGTGCCGGCCATGGGCACGAACTCGCGTCGGCTGCGATCCATGGCGCGCATTTTAGCCGCGCCGGCAATGGTCCTGCAGGCGACGGAGCGCGGGCGCGTGACGCCTCCTACACAGGCGCGAACTATGATGCTGAAACACGGACGGGAAGGTCCGTGGTCACGCTAGGCGAGGTGCGCATGCCCTGGACCCGCGAACGACTCGACGCCGAACTGGCCGCGCTGGAAGCGCAGCTGCCCACGATCGAGCACGAGGCCGACCGCCACGAGGTGCTGGCGCGCTTCGCCCTGCTGGCCAATCCCGTCCTGGAAGCCGCGGCCGCGGACGACTACGCGCATGCGCTGGACCGGGTGCAGGCGATGCTGGCCGCGCGCGGGCTGGTTTTGGAGGACGACGGCGTCGCCGGCTAGGCCGCCAAAGCCGCGATCGCCTCGACCTCGAACAGCATGCCGTCCAGGGCCAGGCGCGGCACCGGAATCAAGGTGCAGGCGGGCTTGGCGGCGGGACCGAACGCGGCTTCGAGTTCGGCGCCGAAGACGTGCAGACGTGCTTCGCTGTGGTCGACGATCAGCACGGTGAGCTTGGCGATGTCGGCCGTGCCGGCGCCGGCCGAGGCCAGCGCGGTCTTCAGGTTCAGCAGCGCCTGCCGCACCTGCTCGCGAAAGTCGGGCGACAAGCGTCCGTCCTGGGTTTCGCCGCCTTGCCCGGCGATCAGCAGCCAGCGCGCCGCGCCGCTCACGCTGGCCACGTGCGAATAGCCGTTGGGCGCAGGGTCGTACAAGCCGGCGGGATTGGAGAGCGTCAGCACCGGGGTTTGCTGGATACGGGTCATGGTCGTCCTGAAGTGGGGAGAGATGCCGTCGGACATGGCGACCGCGGCGGCGCGATCAAGCGCATGCCGCGCGGGCGCCGTTCGCCTGCGGACATCGGGACGACGATTCGGCGCGCGCCGGCGTGACATCGCCGCCATCGCGGCCGCGCCGCGAAATCCGCGCAAAGCTCACAACGGCGGCCTCGCCGCGTTGGTAAGCACAGGCGGACCGGTGCGCGCGTCCGCCGCCCCTACCACGCGCGCGCGGAGATGCGACATGAGCCCTGCAACACACAAGTTCGCCCATGCGGTGCTGGGCGCTGCGTTCTGGCTGGCCCTGCTGGGCTGGAGCGGCCAGGCCCTGGCCGCCTGTCCGGGCGCCAGCCCCTGCGAAACCATCCAGGTCTACCGGATCCAGTCCTGGCCGACGATCCGGGTCGACGCCGCCGGCCGGCCCCTGATTTCGATCCAGGAAGCCAACGGCGCCGACGAGAAGGCGTTCAAGGTCGCCGTCGCCGGGCAGGTCGCCTCCAAGGCGCTGGCGATCCGCTACAACGTCACCCGCATCGAAGACCCGCCGAACGACTACTGCGAGTGCAATCTGGAATACAACGCCAAAGGCTGCCCCTCCAACCTGCCGCCGCAGCAGCTGCACCAGTGCTCGCGCGTCTGCCGTCGCGGCGCGCTGCCCTGCACCGGCACCGGTTTCAACCTCAAGCAGGACAGCGGCGGCAAGTGGTACTCCTTCCCGGCGGCCACCCAGTGCGGCGGCGTGCGCGTGGTCTGGAAGAAGCACGGCTTCGGCGCGGTGAAGCCCAGCTCCTGCGATTGGCTGGAGAACTCGCGCGTGATCAAGACGGTCGGCTGCATCGCCACCGCGCTGGCCGCCGCTCCGGCGCCCAGCCTGGACGAGTTGTTCGGCAGCGACGCGATCTGCCCCGCCATCGACGAAGCGACGCTGGACTACATTCCCTGACCTGGACCGCGATCGGTCCCGCGCGCCCGCTCTCTCCGGCGGGCGCGCTTTCTTCGTCGAAGTCCGGCACGGGCTGACGTTTACAGCCCCAGATCGCTCAGGCCCGGGTGATCGAGCGGGCGGCGGCCCGTGGCATCCCAGTGGAACTTGCGCTGGCCGGCATCGATCGCCAGATCGTTGATCGAGGCGTGGCGCTGGCGCATCAGGCCGCGCTCGTCGAACTCCCAGTTCTCGTTGCCGTAGGCGCGGAACCAGCGGCCGTCATGGTCGCGCCATTCGTAGGCGAAGCGCACCGCGATGCGATTGCCTGCGTAGGCCCATAGCTCCTTGATGAGCCGGTAGTCGAGTTCCTTGGCCCATTTGCGGGTCAGGAAATCGACGATGGCGGGCCGGCCGCTGAAGAACTCGGAACGGTTGCGCCATGCGCTGTCTTCGCTGTAAGCCAAGGCGATGCGTTGCGGGTCCCGGCTGTTCCAGGCGTCTTCGGCGGCGCGGACCTTGGCCAGCGCGGTCTCCAGGCTGAAGGGCGGGAGCGGCGGGCGAGATTCGATCGTGTTCATGGGCGTCTCTGTGTGTTGGCGGAGGACGAAGCGGCGCCCCGGAGTGCCGGGGCGCCGCATGGGCGACTCAGTGCTTGGCGAGGAAGTCGCGGATCAGCTGCGCGATCTGCGCGCTGTGGGTTTCCAACGCGAAGTGGCCTGCGTCCAGCAGATGCACCTCGGCCTTCGGAAGGTCGCGACGGTAGGGCGCGGCGCCCGCGGCCAGGAAGATCTGATCGTTCTTGCCCCAGATCACCAGGGTTGGCGGCTGGTGCTTGCGGAAGTAGGCCTGCCATTGCGGGTACTTGGGCAGGTTGTTGCGATAGTCGTAGATCATCGCCAGTTGGATGTCGGTGTTGCCTGGGCGGTCCAGGTAGGCCTGATCGAGCATGTAGGCATCCGGGCTGACCAGGCTGGGATCGGGCTCGCCGTGCAGGTACTGCCAGCGCGTGCCGTCCAGGGTCAGCGCGGCCTGGCGCAGGTGCTCGCGGTTGGCGGCGCTGTTGTCGTTCCAGTAGGCCTTGATCGGATCCCAGAACTGGCCGATGCCTTCCTGATAGGCGTTGCCGTTCTGCACGATCAGCGCGGTCACGCGCTCCGGATGCTGCGCGGCCAGACGGAAACCCACCGGTGCGCCGTAGTCCATGACATAGAGCGCGTACCGCGACAGGCCCAGCTGGCGGGTGAACCGCTCCATCAGCGCCGCGTAATGGTCGAAGCTGTACTCGAACTGCGCCGGCGTCGGCGCAGCGCTGCGGCCGAAACCCGGATAGTCCGGTGCGATGACGTGGTAGCGGTCGGCCAGGCGCGGGATCAGGTCGCGGTACATCTGGCTGGAGGTCGGGAAGCCGTGCAGCAGCAGCAACACCGGCGCATCGCGCGGGCCGGCTTCGCGATAGAAGATCTCCAGCCCGTCGACGGTGGCGGTGCGGTAGCGGGTGGCGGTGGCGTCCTGGACGGTTGCGGCGGCGGGCGCGGCCGAATCCTGGGCCAGGACCAGCGGAGAGGCGAAGGCGGCGACCGCCGCGAGCAGCAGCGCGGCGCCGGCGCGCAGGCTGCGGCGCGATGAGTTTCGTAGGGAGGAAGCGGACATGGCGGGATTCCTGGGTTTGGGTGGCGTTCTTGTACCGAACGATCGGTACAATAGAAGCCGAGACCGGACCCGTCAACGCCGCCGCTGCGGACGCAGCGTTTCATCGGTGGCCACATTGACCGCGCCGCGCCCTGCAACCATATTGGACCGAACGTTCCAGTCGACCCGCCGCCATGCCCGCGCCCCTGTTGTCCCGCGATGAAGTGCTAGACCGCCTGCTGGGCGCGTTCCGCCGCCACGGCTACGACGCCGCGTCCCTGGGCCAGCTGTCCGAGGCCACCGGCTTGGGCCGGTCCAGCCTGTATCACTACTTCCCCGGCGGTAAGGAGGACATGGCGCGCGCCGTGTTCGATCGCGTCGATGCCTGGATGCACGACGAAATCCTGGCGCCGATGCGGGGCGGCGGCACTCCGGAACGGCGGCTGGCCAAGGTCGTCGCCAAGCTGGACAGCTTTTATGGCGGCGGCGCCGAGGCCTGCCTGTTCGGCAACCTGGTCGTCGGCGACGCGCGCACGCTGTTCCAGGATCGTCTCAACGCGTCCTTGCGCGGCCTGATCGACGGCTTCGCACGGCTGGCCCGCGAGAAGGACGGCGTGTCCGCGCGCGAAGCGCAACGGCGCGCCGAGGACGCGGTGGTGCGCATCCAGGGTTCGCTGATCGTCTCGCGCGGCATCGAGGACTCCGAGCCGTTCCGGCGCGTGCTCAGCGGCCTGCCGCAGCAACTGCTGGGCTGAGCCCAGGCCCTGTCGCAACCGAACCGGAGAACGAACGCCCTGCCCGCGACCGTTCGTCGCCGGCCTGGCCGATCCTGCGTTGCCGACTCGTTCCTCCGTTGTGAATGGCGCCCCGCGCTTGCGGCGCAGAACGGATTCGAGGCACGACAGGGAGGTTGGCCATGCCGAACACCGCGGACATGCTGTGGTTCAAGACCCGTTTCGCCGCGCGCGTCGCGCCGGCGCTGGCCGGCACCCCGCTCACGCTGGATCTGATCACCGCCCTGGCCTGCCAGGAGACCGGCGAGGTCTGGCCGATACTGCGGCACAAGTCGATGAGCGAGGAACGCATCCTGGCCCTGTGCGTGGGCGACACCCTGGACGCGAACGCCGGGCGCAGCGCGTTCCCGCAGACCAAGACCGCCCTGCTGGCCGCCGCGCGCGGCGACGAGATGTTCGCGATCGCGCGCAAGGCGCTGGTCGACATGGCGGTGCACATCGAGGCCTACCAGGGCGCGGCGTCGCGACCGAACAAGTTCTGCCACGGCTTCGGCATGTTCCAGCGCGATCTGCAGTTCTTCCGCGACGACCCCGACCACTTCCTGGAACGCCGCTACGAGAGCTTCGAGGAATCCCTGTCCATGTGCGTCGCCGAACTCCAGCGCGGCCTGCGCAAGCTGCGCCTGCAGGACCGTTCCTCGCTGACCACGATGGAACTGACTTCGGTAGCCATCGTCTACAACACCGGCGGCTTCCGGCCCGAGCGCGGGCTGCGCCAGGGCCATTTCGACGGCGAGCGCTTTTACGGCCAGGCGATATTCGACTTCATCCGCCAAGCCCAGACCGTGGCGACGCCCGACGCGCCGGCGCCGCTGCCCACGCCGCGCACCGGCGAGGCGCCGCTGCCACCGCCCAGCCCGGTGACCGCGACCGGTCCCTTCTTCCGCGTCGATACCCGCGTCTCGACCTTGCGCTTGCGCGGCGAACCGCGGATCAGCCGGCCGGCCACCGCCAACGTCAAGGGCGAGCTGCCCGACGGCCACCCGGTGCGCGCGATCAGCGGCCGCGCCGTCAACGGCTTCATGGAAGTCGAGACCAGCCTGTTCGGCGCGCTGCTGCGCGGTTTCTGTTCGACCGACTTCCTGGTCCGCGACAACAGCATCGGCGAGATCCCGGTGATCGAGCCCGCGCGCGATCCGCCGCGCAGCGGCGTGGTCGCGGTGCTGATGCCGCGCCGACCGGGCCGGGTGACGCGCCGTCGCGACGCGGCCGGCGCGCATTCGCTCAACGAGGAGGGCCAGCCCGAGCGCTCCGGCGCGAGCGCGCCGGAACTGCGCGAGGACCTGGCCCAGATCATCGACTGGCTCGCGGTCGACAAGCCCGCGCACAAACGCTACCAGCCGCATTCGGGCCTGACCTTCTGCAACATCTACGCCCACGACTACTGCCATCTCGCCGGCGTCTATCTGCCGCGTGTGTGGTGGAACTCGCCGGCGATCGAGAAGCTGCGCCGCGGCCAGACCGTCGAAGCGCTGATCGGCAACACCATCTTCGAAATGCGCGCCAACGACCTGTTCCGCTGGCTGCGCGACTTCGGCCCCGAGTTCGGCTGGCGCCAGGTCGCGTCGCCGACCCGATTGCAGGAAGAAGCCAACCAGGGCGCGATCGCCCTGATCGTGGCGCGACGCAGGATCGAGGGCAAATCCGGGCACATCCTGCCGGTGGTGCCCGAGACCGAGACCGAGCGCGCCCATCGCACCGCGTCCGGCGAGGTCGACAAGCCGCTGCAAAGCCAGGCCGGCGCCAGCAATTTCCGCTACGGCACCAGCACCGCCAACTGGTGGAAGGACGAGCGCTTCGCCGAAAGCGCGTTCTGGGTTCACGCCTGATCTCCTCGGGCGGCGCGCTTCACGTCGACACGGACGGCGTGGGGCGCGCCGGCTAAACCCCGGGGCCGCTGCACGCATCGCATCCAGGCAGGCGCGCCGACGACGGCCGCCTCGTATCATGGCCCTGGCAAAGCGTGGAGTGGCGGATGAAGGCTTGGTGGTTGGCGGCGGCCCTGTGCGCCGCGAATGTCGTTCCGGCGGCTGCGGCCGAATCCGCGGCGCGAGCGCCCGCTCGCGGCATCTGGCTGATCCGCGACGTCAGTGTGATCCCCGCCGACAATGCCGACGTGCTCGCGCACCGCGATGTGCTGGTGCGGGACGGACGCATCGCTTCGATCGTCGAGCACGGCAAAGGCCGTTCGCCGCACGGCGCCAGCCCGATCGACGGCCGCGGCCGCTTCCTGATCCCCGGCCTGGTCGACGCCCACGTCCACATCGCCACCGAAGGCGCGCTGCGCGACAGCAAGAATCCGCTGCTGTCCGGGCTGGACACCGGCCCGGACCATGTCTACGACCGCCGCGTGCTATTGAGTTTCCTCAAGGCCGGCGTGACCGGCGCGGCCAATCTGGGCGGCGGCGCGAACAGCGACGAAGACCTGCTGTGGCTGCGCGACGAGATCGCCGCCGGCCGCATCCTCGGGCCGCGCCTGTACGTGGCCAAGCGCATCAACGGCCCGCGCGCGGAGGTCGCCTCGCCGCGCCCGGCCGAGGTTCCGGCGTCGAAGCCCACGGCCCCCACCTCCGCCGCCGACGGCGTCGCGGCCGTGCGCGCCGCGCGCGAACGCGGCTACGACTTCATCAAGCCCTACCAGTTCCTCAACCGCGAGACCTATCAGGCCATCGTCGACGAGGCCAGGCGCCAGGGCATGGTCACTTCCGGCCACTTGCCGGAACTGGGTTGCGGCGTCTGCGCCGACCGCGCTTTCGCGTTCGCGCATCCGCTGGACAACATCGCCCACAGCGAGGAGCTCGGCCGCTACGGTCGCCAGTCCGATCTCGCACCGGGCGATATCGACGCCCTCGCCGACCTGGTCGCGGACCGCAAGATCGGCGTCACCCCGACCCTGATCACGCTCAAGCAGATCGTGCACATGTACGTGCGGCGCGAAGTACCGGCTACCCCGGGCGACTGGAGCGCCCTGGTCGATCCGGTCACCCGCCAGGATTGGGCGCCCGCGGGCAACAACTACCTCAGCGCCAAGTTCCGCGCCCAGGACGGCGCCGACACCTTCTCGGCCGGTTACGACTTCTCGCGCCTGCTCACCCGCGAACTGTGGAAGCGCGGCGTGCCGCTGACCGTGGGCACCGACGCGCCCCTGCCCGGCCTGGCGTTCGGCGTGTCGGTGCACCAGGAAATGATCGAACTGCGCGAGATCGGCTTGTCGCCGCTGGAGGTGCTGCGCGCTGCGACGGTCAATGCGCATCGTCTGTTCGATCGCAAGGGCGGCAGCGGCGCGGTGCGCGTGGGAGAACGCGCCGATCTGGTGCTGCTGGACGCCGACCCGCTGGCCGACATCCGCAACGTGGCCCGCGTCAATGGCGTTTTCGTGCAAGGCCGCTGGTTGCCGGCGGCCAGGATCGACGAGCTGTTGGCGGAGTCGGACGAAGCGATGCGCGCACTCTCGCGCCGCATCGAGGCGCGTCAGGCGGAAGCGGAGCGGCCCAAGCCGACGCCGTGACTCAGGCGCTGGCGCGCATCCGTCGCGCGATTTCGCTGATCGCCGCGATGCCCAGGGTCAGCGCGATCGTCGACAGCAACTGCATGCGTGGGCCCTCGGTGAGCAGGGCCAGCGCGATCACGCCGCCCAGCAGCGCCAGGCCAAGCCAGGTCAGGTAGGGAAACGCGTTCATGCGGAACGGCAGCGGCGTGCCGTCGCGGTCGGCGCGGCGGCGCAGGATCAGCTGCGACACCAGCGACATGCCCCAGACCAGCAGGCAGGTGGAGCCGACCACGTTCAGCAGCGCGGGCAGCACGCGCTCGGGGTACCACAGCTCCAGCAGCGCGGCGAAGAAGCCGAAGGCGACGCTGGCCAGCACCGCGGCCACCGGCACCTGGCGACGGTCGACGATGGCCAGGAAACGCGGCGCTTCGCGGCGTTCGGCCAGCGAATAGATCATGCGCGAGGCGCCGTAGAGGTTGGCATTGAGCGCCGACAGCAGCGCGATCACCGCCACCAGGGTGATCGCCGCCGCCGCGCCCGGGATGTTGGCGACCTGCAGTACCGCCGCGAACGGCGATTTCAGCGATTCGCTGGTCCACGGCACCACCGCGATGATCACGCTGACCGAGCCGATGTAGAACACCAGGATGCGCCAGGCCACGGTGCGGATCGCGCGGGTGATGCTGCGTACCGGGTCCTGGGTTTCGGCGGCCGCGACCGCGACGATCTCGGTGCCGCCGAAGGCGAAGATCACCACCAGCAGCGCCGCGCCGACACCGGCCCAGCCCTTGGGCGCGAAGCCGCCGTGGTCGACGAAGTTCGACAGACCCGGCGATTTCACCTCCGGCAGCCAACCCAGCAACAGGGCCGCGCCGATCGCGATGAAGGCCAGGATGGCGACGACCTTGAGGATCGCGAACCAGAATTCGAAGGCGCCGAAATTCTTGACGCCCAGCAGGTTGATCGCGGTGAACACGGCCATGAACAGCACCGACATCGTCGCCACCGACAAACCCGGCCAGACCGTCGCCAGCAGGCCGGCCGCGCCGACCGACTCGGCCGCGATCACGATCACCAGCTGCGCCCACCACAGCCAGCCCAGGGTGGCGCCGGCGGTGGCGCCCATGGCGTCGGCGGCGTAGACCGAAAACGCGCCGCTGGCCGGCTTGGCCGCGGCCATCTCGCCCAGCGCGCGCATCACGATGATCACCAGCACGCCGGCGATCAGATAGGACAGCAGCACGGCCGGCCCCGCGGCTTGCACGCCCACGCCCGAGCCCAGGAACAGCCCGGCGCCGATCGCGCTGCCCAGGCCCATCATCACCAGCTGTCGCGGTTTCATCGCGTGGCCGAGCTGGGGCTCGGCGGGTCGGGCGGTCGTGGATTCGGACTTCATTCGGCCATCTGCGATCGGGACGGTGGAGGCGGAACGATACAGCAGCGGCGGCCGGGGCGCGGGCCCTTCCAGCATCGGGAGGGGACGTCGTGCCGGGCTTGCGCGCCGTCGCGGCTTTCGCGGCTTTCGTCGCCATGCCCCCTACCGGACCCGAGCGAACTAGAACTCCGCCCCTCGCCCAGGCGAAGCGCGCGATTCCAGCGCCTCTTCCAACACGGTCTCGTAGAGCTGCAAGCGCAGGCGCATGAAGGCGGCCATCAGCGCGACCATATAGGCGATAGCGAGGAACAGGCCGAGCATGATCTGCCAATACGGTGTCTGGCCCCAGTCGACAACGGCCTTAATCTGGATACCCAACGCGATCAGCAAAGGCGCGATACCCAGGCGGTCCAAGCTGCCGGCCATCAGAGCGATCTTGGCGGACAGCCGCGTCTGCACCCGGCGCGTGAATCGCAGGTGCTCGGCCAGTTGATCGGTCGGGTAGCGGCGCAGCCAAACGGTCAGTTCGCGGAACTGCACGATGTCGTGGTCGAGTTGGCGCACCTGATCGGTGCGCCAATTCCGCATGCTGCGCGCCACGACCCAGACGGTGCGAAACACCTCCGGCGCACAACCCAGCACGGCGATCGCCAGACCCGCATACGCGATCCACAGCATCCATTCGCGCGGTGCCATGAAGGTGATTAGCAACGACGGCAGCAGGCCCAGGATGATGCCGACGTTGCCGACGATGCCCAGGATCGCGAAAGGCCTTGGGGTGTTGAGCACCGTTGCCGGTCCGTCGGGCAAGGCCTTGATCCGGCGCTCCAATTCCCTATAGCTGAGTTCGCCCGGTTCCTTGTGCCGCATGCGCCTTGTCCTATGGCTCCCCTGGGCGCAGGGTAACCGCCCTGGCCGGCCTGTCACAGAGGCGCATGCGGCGACGGAATCGCGCGCTCAATGAGCGGGCTGCACCTGCTCCGCCCAGCTCTTCACGTCGCTGGTGCCGTCCAGGAACGGCAGCACCGTCGGCGCCAGGCGCGGCGAGGCGAAGATCTCGTAGTGGGTCAGGTCGGGCAGGATCGCCAGGCGGTTCTTGGAGAGGGTCTCGCGGCCCCAGCCGGCGTCCTGCAGGCCGCCGCCGAGCAGTTGATAGAACTTGATCACGTGCTCGGGGCGGAACATGTCGCCGTCGCCGTAGACCAGCATCACCGGCATCTTCAGCTGCTTGACCTCGGCCGACCAGTCGAAGTGCCCGCGCATGAAGTCGCCCAGGGTATCGAGCAGGCGCGGGAACTCGTCGACGTTGGGCGCCACCGCGGCGTAGCTGCGGTACATCGGCGTGTCCTTCATCATCGGCGCGGCGGCCGCGGTCAGCCCGTTCTGCTGGGCGCGGATGCCGGGGTAGTAGGCGTCGTCGGAATACGAGCCCGAGACCAGGGCCAGGCGGCGCACGCTGGCCGGCTTCTGGATCGCCATGCGCAGCCCCACGCAGGCGCCCAGCGAATAGCCCAGCACATCGACCTGCGGATGGCCGAGTTCGGCGACCAGCGTGGCCATGTCGTCGCCGTTGGCCTGGCAGCTGAAGGGGCGCTCGCCCAGCGGCGTGCGGCCGTGGCCCTGGTAATCGACCGCGATCACCTGGCGGTGTTCGGCCAGCTTGGTCAGGACCGGGCCGAACATGTCGATCGAGCCCAGGCCGCCGTGCAGCAACAGCAGGGGTTCGCCCTTGCCGTGGATCTCGTAGTAATAGTCGATGCCGTCGATCTTCTGCCGGCCCTTGCTGACGGCGGCGTTGATCCTGGTCGCGGCCGGGGTCTGCGCGGCGGATACGGCGGCGGGCGATGCCAGGGCGAAGGCGGTACAGGCCCACAGGGCCAGGTTGAGCAATTTCATGGTCGGTCTCCGGTGAGGTCCGGCGCCGGAGTGGCGCCGAGTCTAGGTCTCACTGGAGCGACGAACCGGGGTGGCGCGGATCGACACGCCTCGGAAAAAAATTTGCCACGCTCGTTTCGCTCAGTCCTCCGCGACCAGGCCGGTGGCCAGCGCGCGCTCGCGGTTGAGGAAGATCGCCATCGCCGTGCGCATGCGCAGGAAGCCGAGCTTGCGATAGAAGCCCTCCTTGCCGGGGTTGGCGTACAGGATGATCTTGCGATGGCCGGCCGACTGCGTCTTCAGGTGCTCGATGATCGCCTTACCCAGGCCGCTGCCCTGATAGTCCGGGTGCACCGCGATGTCGCACAGATAAGAACAGTCCAGGCCGTCGGCGAGGGCGCGCCCGGCGCCGACCAGGCGCAGGCCGTCGTAGACGAAGCACACGTAGCGGCTGTTGCCGAACACCACGGCCAGGTCGGCCGCGGACTTGTCGCCCAGCGGCGCGATCCGGTAGAGCTCGGACAGGACCGCCCAGTCGATGCGCTCGCAATCCAGCCGCCATTCCATCGTCGTCATACTCGTTCGCTCGTCGGTGCGCCGCCGCGCGACGCTGTTCGGGCCGGCCGCCTGGTGGCCGGCGTGAAGATAGCTTAGGCTGACACTGGTTCCTTCGAAGATCCAGTTTTCATGAGCCTGGTGGAACCAGTTTTCGAGTTCCAGATCGAGTTCGATGGCGGCGGGCGCCTGCGCCAGTTGCATGAGCAGTTGCGCGCGGCGATCGTGGACCAGCGCCTGCGCCCTGGCGCGGAGCTGCCCTCGACCCGGCGCGTGGCCAGCGCCTACGGGCTGGCGCGCAACACCGTGATCGCCGCCTACGACCTGCTGGTGGCGGAAGGCTATGTGCTGACCCGCAGCGGCGCCAAGGCCGTGGTCGCCGATTACCGCGCCCAGTCGGCGCGGCCCGCGCGCCGGGCCGCGCGTCCGGTCGACGAGCGCCTCAATCCGCAATGGCGCGTCGTGCCCGAACGCGCGCGCAACGCCGACGAGACCTGGATACCGGGCTTCCACCTGGGCACGCCCGAACACCGCCACTTCCCGTTCGAGATCTGGCGGCGCCTGCTCGGCCGCGCCTATCACCCGCGCCACATCGGCGCCTTCGACTACCACTCGCCCTACGGCAGGCCCCGGCTGCGCACGGCGATCGCGCAGCACGTCTCGTTCGCGCGCGCGGTCGCCTGCGCCGCCGACGACGTGCTGGTGACCTCCGGCGCGCAGCAGGCCTTCGATCTGATCGCGCGCGTGCTGGTCACGCCGGGCAAGACCAAGGTCGCGATCGAGGACCCGGGCTATCCGCCCTTGCGCGCCGCCCTGCTCGCTGCCGGCGCGCAGCTGGCGCCGATCGCGGTGGATCACGAGGGCCTGCGCGTGGACCGCCTGCCGGCGGACGTGCGGGTGATCTGCGTGACGCCCTCGCATCAGTTCCCGACCGGCGTGGCGATGTCGATGGCGCGCCGGGCCGCGCTGTTGGCGTTCGCGCGCCGCACCGGCGCGGTGATCGTCGAGGACGATTACGACGGCGAGTTCCGCTACGGCAACCGTCCGCTCAACGCGCTGCAGACCCTGGACCGCGACGCCAGCGTGCTCTACGTCGGCACCTTCTCCAAGAGCCTGTTCCCGGCGCTGCGCATCGGCTACGTGGTCGCGCCCGCGTGGGCGCGCGAGCCCCTGGCCGCGGCCAAGCAGTGCATCGACACCGCCGGCAACGCGCAACTGCAGGATGCGCTGGCGCAGTTCATCCTCGACGGCCATTTGGCGCGGCATGTGCGACGCATGCGCAAGCTCTATGGAGAGCGCCGCCGGGCGATGCTGGACGTCTTCGCGGACGAGCTGCGGCCCTGGCTGGAACCGATCCCCTCGGAAGCCGGCATCCACCTGTCCGCGCGCTTCCGCGATCCCGCCCAGGCCGCGCTGCTGTTGACCAAGGCCCGCCAGCACGCACCGGGCGCATGCGGCATCGGTCAGTTCGCCTTGCGACCCGATCCCGGCCTGGGACTGGTGTTCGGCATCGGCGCCATCGAAGCCCCGGCGATACGCGAAGCGTTGCGCATCTTGGCTTTGTCGCTGCGGCGCTGAAGTTCGGATCGAACGCGCGCGGCCGCGATCGCCAGCCCGGCTTCGAGATCTTTCGGACCGATGACGCCGGATCGATCGCCGCGCTCGCGACGCACTGGTTCATTCGCAACCCGCTCGCGGAGAACCTCGCAGGCGTACTGAGTGATTTCCCTCACGCGAGCCGCAGGTTACGGCCGCGTGACGTTGTTGCAGTACACAACGAATCCACAATCGACTTCACAGTTCCAATTTCGCGGTGATGGCAACCTGAGGATGAGTTCGTAATGAACTGATCGCCAACACGTCTGGACGACACCATCGCACCGGAGGCGGCAGGCAGCCGCAACCACTCCGGCGATGCGCACAAGGAGCAGTGCGATGAACGATGCGCGTGCAGTCTCGTTGCCGCTGTCCGTGGCCCAGTTGGGGCTCTGGTTCAGCCAGAAAATCGCCGGACCCGGCGCCAATTTCAATCTCGCCGAGGCGATCGATATCCACGGCTGGATCGATCCCGGCCTGTTCCTGCGCGCCCTGCGCGAGGTCTCGTCCGAGGCCGAGGCGGTGCGCGTACGGCTGATCGACGTCGATGGCGTTCCGCGCCAATGCGTGATCGGCACGCGCATCGACGAGTTCCCCTACTTCGACTATTCCGAACTCGCCGACCCGGCCGCGGCAGCCGAACGCTGGATGGCGCAGGAGCTGCACTCGCGGACCGAGGTCGACGGCGGACCGCTATGGTCCTGCGCCTTGTTCAAGCTCGCCCACGATCGCCATGTCTGGTATCACCGCGCGCATCACATCGTGCTGGACGGCTATGCCGGCGGCCTGATCGCGCGGCGCGTGGCCGAGGTCTACTCCGCTTACGCGCTCAATCGCGAACCCGATGGCGCCGGCTTCCACTCGCTGGCCTCGCTGCTGGAATCGGAGGACAGCTACCGCGCCTCGGACCGCTGCCGGCGCGATCGCGAGTATTGGCACACGCAACTGGCCGACCTGCCCGAGCCGGTCACGTTGTCGCGCCGGCGCACGCGCGGCGAAGGCGGGCTGCGGCGCAGCACCGGCTTCCTCGGCGGCGACAGCAGCCGGCGCCTGCGCGCGCTGGGCAAGCGCCATTCGGCGAGCCTTCCGCAGGTGCTGATCGCGCTGATCGCCGCCTATTACTTCCGCGCCACCGGCGCTTCCGACCTGGTCCTGGGCATGCCGGTCAGCGGCCGCGTGAACCATCAGCTGCGTCATACCCCGGGCATGCTCGCCAACGCGGTGCTGCTGCGGCTGCGCATGAAGCCGCAGCAGACCCTGGGCGAACTGATCGCGCAGGTGGCGCGCGTGGTCGCCCAGGCCCTGCGCCACCAGCGCTACCGCTACGAGGATTTGCGCCGCGAGCTGGGCCTGGTCGGCCAAGGCCAGCGCGTGGCCTGGCTGGGCGTGAACATCGAGCCCTTCGACTATGCCCTGGACTTCGGCGGCGCCAGCGGCGTGCCGCGCAATCTCTCCAACGGTTCGGCCGAGGACCTGACCGTGTTCGTCTACGACCGCGGCGACGACGGCGGCCTGCGCTTCGATTTCGACGCTAATCCCTCGTTGTACGACCAGGCCGAGCTGGACGAACACCGGCGCCGCCTGCAGCGGCTGATCGACGCGGCCCTGAGCGACAGCGGCGCGGCGCTGTGCGCGATCGACGTGCTGGGCGAGGAGGAACGCCAGCGCCTGCTGCGGCAGTGGAACGACACCGCCGCGCCGCCGCCCACCGCGACCCTGCCTGCTCTGTTCGCCGAGCAGGCCTGGCGCAGCCCGGACGCCATCGCCGTGTGCCACGGCGAGCGGCGCCTGAGCTATCGCGAACTGCACCTGCGCAGCCTGCACGAGGCCAATCGCCTGATCGAGCGCGGCGTCGCGCCCGGCCAGATCGTCGCCATGGCGCTGCCGCGCAGCGAGAACCTGCTGGTGGCCATGCTCGCGATCGGTTTCGCCGGCGCGGCCTATCTGCCGCTGGATCCGGACGCGCCCGAGGAACGCCTGGCGACCATGCTGGACGATGCCCGGCCGGCGTTGCTGTTGACCTCGACGGAATTGGCGCCGCGCCTGTCGCGGCTGGGCGCGCCGCTGGCGACGCTGGCGCCGGCCGGGCTGGCGCCGGCGCTGGCGGCCCCGCGCGCGTTCGACCTGTCCACGCTGCCGGCGCGCGCCTACGTGCTCTACACCTCTGGTTCCACCGGCCGCCCCAAGGGCGTGGAGGTCAGCCACGCCAACCTGAGCAATCTGCTGGAGGCGATGCGCCGTCAGCTCGCGCCGCTGCCGGCCGACCGTTTCCTCGCCGTCAGCACCGTGGTCTTCGACGTCGCGGCGCTGGAGCTGTTCCTGCCCCTGATCGTGGGCGCGCGCACCGTGATCGCCGGCGCCGACATCGTGCGCGATCCGGCGCGCCTGGCCGGCTTGATCCGCGAGCACGGCATCGGCTACATGCAGGCCACGCCCTCGCTGTGGCGCATGCTGCTGTCCAGCGGCGAAACCGATCTGGCGGGCGTGCATGCGCTGGCCGCGGGCGAGGCCCTGTCCGGCGAACTGGCGCAGCGCTTGGCCGCGTTAGCCGACCGGGTCAGCAATCTCTACGGGCCGACCGAAACCAGCGTCTACTCCACCGCCATCGAATTGTCGGCCACGGACCTGGCCGCGCCGCCGATCGGACGTCCCATCCTCAACACCCGCGTGTACGTGCTCGACGACAGCGGCGGGCTGGTGCCCAGCGGCTGCCCGGGCGAGTTGTACATCGCCGGCGCGGGCGTGGCGCTGGGCTATCTCAACCGGCCGGACCTCACCGCGCAGCGCTTCCTGCCCGACCCCTTCGATCCCGACGGCGGCCGCATGTACCGCAGCGGCGACCGCGTGCGCTGGCGCGAGGACGGCGTGCTGGAATACCTGGGCCGCAGCGATCAGCAGGTCAAGATCCGCGGCATCCGGGTCGAACCGGGCGAGATCGAAAGCCAGCTGATGCGCCACGCCGCGGTCGCCGAGGCCGCGGTGATCGCCGAGCCCTCCGGCGGCGAAGGCGGCCTGCGCCTGACCGCTTATCTGGTGCCCGCTGCGGGCGAGACGATCCGGACCGAGGCCCTGCGCCGCGAACTGGCGCGGCAGTTGCCCGACTACATGATTCCCAGCGCCCTGGTCAGCCTGCCGGCCCTGCCGCTCACGCCCAGCGGCAAGCTCGACCGCAAGGCCCTGCCGGCGCCGGAGCGTGGCGAGCGCAGCGGCTTCGTGGCGCCGCGCACGCCGGAGGAGCGCAAGCTCGCGACGATCTGGAAGGAATTGTTGGGTTTGCCGCGCATCGGCGTGCACGACAATTTCTTCGAACTCGGCGGCGATTCGCTGATCGCCGCGCAGCTGATCGCGCGCCTGCCCGAACGCTTCGGCAAGCGCCTGCCGGTGGCCAGTCTGTTCGAGGCCTCGACCATCGCCGGCCTGGCCGCGCTGCTGGAACGCACCGACCACGAACACGGCGACCCGCTGGGCGCGGTGCTGTCCTTGCGCCGGGCCGCGACGCCCGCCGCCGCGCCGCGCCCGCTGTTCTGCATCCACCCCATCGCCGGCCTCAGCCTGGGGTATTCCGGGCTGCTGCGGCACCTGGACCCGGCGATGCCGGTGTACGGCCTGCAGGCGCGCGGTCTGCGCGGCCTGGATCGCCTGCCGGCCAGCATCGACGAGATCGCCGCCGACTACCTGGCCCAGATCCGCCGCCTCCAGCCCGAGGGGCCGTACCGCCTGCTCGGCCGCTCGCTGGGCGGACTGATCGGCCACGCCATCGCCGCGCAGATGGGCGAACAAGGCGAACGGGTGGAGCTGCTGGCGATGATCGACAGCTATCTGTTCACGCCCGAAATGCCCGATCACGCGCGCGATCCCGCCGACGAAGTGCGCGCGGCGCTGGACTTCCTCGGCATCGTGCCCGGCCCCGGGCCGGCGCCGCGCAGCCTGGACGAACTCGCGCCCGCCCTGCTCGCCTACAACGCGCGCTCGATGCCGCTGCTGCGCGAGATCGCGCGCGATCATCCGCGCTTCGTCGAGCATGCGTTCGCGGTGATGCGCAACAACCTCGCCCTGGCGCGCCGGCATGCGCCGCGCCGCCTGGACCTGGACCTGGTGTATTTCCATGCCACCCAGCGCCTGGGCGATCCCTCCGCGCTGATCGAGCACGATCCCGCGACCTGGCGCCCCTACATCGGCGGCCGCTTCGAGCTGCACGCGCTGGACTGCCATCACGAGAGCGTGCTCGACAGCCGGCCCGCCGCGCGCATCGGCCAGGTGCTCAGCCAGCACCTGGAGCGGCTGCAGCCGCGCGCGGCACGGCCTGCGAACGCGGCCGACGACGATCTGGAACCGCGCGCGGTGGAGCATGCCTGAGCCGAGCATGAGCGCCCTCCGGCCGATCGCGATCTTCACCATCGGCACGCTGGGCGACGTGCTGCCCTGCGTCGCCCTGGGCCAGGGATTGCGGCGCGCGGGCTATCCCGTGCGCATCGTCACCAGCGCCAACTTCGCCCCGCTGGTGCGCGAGGCCGGGCTGGACCATTACCCGCTGACCGCGGACTTCCAGGCCATGCTGGCCGCCGATCGCGGCATCGCCGACCGCGGCCTCAACCTGTACGCGATGGCGCGCACCTTCCGCGAACGCTATGCGCAGTGGGCGCAGCACTGGACGGTCGAGGGTCTGGCCGCCAGCGAGGGCGCCGGCCTGCTGATCGGGGTCAGCAACGCGATCCAGCTCGCCAAGGCCATGTCCGAGGCGCGCGGCCTGCCGTTCGCGATCGCGCGCCTGCAGCCGCTGACGCCCTCGCGCATCCTGCCGCCGATGGTGATGGCCGGCGGCCGCGAGCGCCTGCCGGGCGCACTCAGTCTGGCGCTGTATCGGCTGATCCACCTGCTGGTCTGGTATGTGATGAAGCCGGCGATCAACGACATCGTGCGGCCGCAGCTGGGCCTGCCGCTGTATCCCTGGCACGGTCCGCACCTGGGCCGCAACGCGCAACGCGAGAAGACCCTCAACGGCTACAGCCCCAGCCTGCTGCCGCGTCCGGCGGATTGGCCGGACAGCTCGCAGGTCACCGGCTACTGGTTCGCGCAGGACACCGCATGGCAGCCCGACGAAGCGCTGCGGCGCTTCCTCGCCGCCGGCGACAAGCCGATCTACGTCGGCTTCGGCAGCATGGTCAACGCCGACGCGGTCGCGTTCACCCGCACCGTCCTGGACGCGATCGAACGCAGCGGCCTGCGCGCGGTGCTCGCGACCGGCTGGGGCGGCCTGGACGGCGCCGACGGTGCGCGCGACGAGCGCATCTATTTCCTGCGCCAGGCGCCGCACGACGCCTTGTTCCCGCACATGTGCGCGGCCGTGCACCACGGCGGCGCCGGCACCACCGCGGCCGCGGTGCGCGCCGGCATTCCCTCGGTGGTGGTGCCGTTCTACGGCGACCAGCCGTTCTGGGCGCGCTGCCTGCAAGCGCGCGGCGTCGCGCCACCGGCCGTGCGGCGCAAGGGCCTGGACGCCGCGCAATTGGCCGCGGCCATCGCCGCCACCCAGACACCATCGATGCGGCAGGCGGCCGCGGAACTGGGGCGCACGGTGCGCGCCGAAGACGGCATCGGCAATGCGCTGGCGCAGCTGCGCGCCTGGGGCCTGGTCGAAGCGGTCGCCGAACCGCTGGCGCCGCACAAGCCGCATCTGTGGAGCGTGGCATGAGCGCCGCTTCGGCCCGTCCGCTGAGCCTGTTCGAGCGTGCCCTGTACGGCGACGGCGCGCTGCCCGGAAACGTCGCCGTCACCGCCTGCATCGAGGGCCGGATCGACGCGGCCGCCTTGCAGCGCGCTCTGGTCCAGGCGCAGGCGCGCCATCCCCTGCTGCGCTGCCTGATCGTCGAGCGCGAGGGCCGACCCTGGTTCGAGCTGCAAGAGCGCCCGCCGCCGATCGCCCTGCGCATCCTCGATCGCCAGGGCGAGGACGACTGGATCGCGCTGTCGGCGCGCGAGCTGCTGCGCTGCTTCGACGGCAGGCGCGAGCCGCTGGCGCGCCTGCTCTGGCTGCGCTGCGATCGCCACAGCGAGCTGGTGCTGGTCTGTCACCACGCGATCTGCGACGGCCGCGCGCTGACCCACCTGCTGGGCGAGTTGCTGCACGACTGCGACGACCCCGAACGCGCGGTCGAAGCCCGCCACCGCCTGGCCGGCTTCGCCGAACTGCTGCCGGCCGCGGTGCGCGCCGACCGCGGCCTGCAGCGCAGCATCCGCTGGCGCGCGGCCGCGCTGGCCCTGGCCCTGCGCCTGTTCGTGCGCGATCGCCCGGCGCAGCGCTACGGCGCGGTCTACCGCGAGCTGTGGACGCTGGACGAGGCCGCCACCCGGCGTTTGTCCGAGCATTGCCGGGCGCAGCGCGTGAGCGCCTACGTCGCCATCAGCCTGGCCTTCGTGCTCGCGTTCCGCGCGGTCTGCGGCCCACAGCGGATCCAGCGCTTCGTCGCGCCGGTGGACATGCGCAGCCTGCTGCCCACCCTGAGCGACGGCGACCTGTTCGGGATCGCGCCGACGGTCGAGCTGCGTCCGGGCAAGACCGATGCAGGCACCGGCGCGCCGGCCGAGTTCTGGGCGCACGCGCGTGCGCTGCAGGCCGATCTGCAGTCCAGGATCGAAGTCCTGCCGGCCAAGGTCTACCGCAACTATCTCGGCCTGGAGCGCCTGCACGGCGTGTTCGAGCGCATGGTCGTGTACGGCCGTTCGCGCCGCGAGGGCCGCCAGCTCACCCTCAGCAATCTCGGCCGCCTGGCGCTGGCCCAGGACTACCGCGGCTTCCGTCTGCGCGCGGTGCGCGGCATTTCCGGGGTGGTCGGCGCCACGCCCGCGCACCAGCTGGTGATATCGCGCTACGCCGGCCGCTACGATTTCGCGCTCGCCTCCGACGAGGAATCGCTGCCGCGCGCGCAGGCGCAGGACATCCGCGAGCGCGCGATGGACCTGCTGCTGGCGCTGACCGCGCCGCAAGCGCAGGCCCAGGGCGAACCCGCTCCCGCTTCCGCCCCCGCCGCATCGGTGCCTGCCGCATGAACCGCTATGGCCTGATCTTCGTGCTCTACCAGCCCGACGCCGAGTTCGTCGACAACCTGCGCCGCGCGCGCGCGATCTGCACCGACCTGGTCGCGGTCGACAATACGCCCGAGCCCGACGCGGCCCTGCACGCGGCCCTGCATGAGGAGCGCATCGACGTACTGGTCAACCGCAACCGCGGTGGCCTGGCCGGTGCCTACAACCGCGGCGCCGAGGTGCTGCTGGCGCGCGGCTGCGAGGTGATCTTCCTGCTCGACCAGGACTCCAAGATCGAGGCCTCGTTCTTCGCGGCCATGATGCAGGCCTGCGCGGCGGTCGGCGGCGACAGCTTCGTGCTCGGCCCGCGCGTGTACGAGATCAACCTGCGCAAGTGCATGCCGACCTTCCCGCCGGGCCGGCGCTTCCCGCGGCCGCTGCGCATGACCGAACGCGAGCACGGCCTGTTCCCGACCCTGTTCGTGATCTCCTCCGGCTCGGCGATCTCGGCCCAGGCCTATCGCAAGCTCGGCGCCTTCCGCGAGGACTATTTCATCGAGTACATCGACATCGAATACGGCCTGCGCGCATCCAGCCAGGACGTGCCGGTGTACGTGAACGCCGACGTGACCATGCAGCAGACCACCGGCCACATCCGCCGCCACGGCAAGCTCTACACCACCCACCACGTGGCCTGGCGCCGTTACTACGGCGCGCGCAACGCGGTGCATTGCCTGCGCCTGTACAAGGCGCATTGGGGTCTGCATTGGCTGAGCGGCGCGCTGGCCCTGCATCAGGGGCTGTGCGTGGCGCTGTTCGAGCCGGACAAGCTGCGCAAGCTCACCGCCATCGCCTGCGGCTATTGGGACGGCCGGCGCGGCCGCCTGGGCACCTTCGAACGCCTGCATCCGCGCATCCACGCCTATTGCACCCGCGCGGCGCGCGGCGCCAGCGCACCGGCTCGCGCCAAGCCGGCGTCGGCACCGGGAGACGCCACATGAGCCGTGCGCTGTCCACGATCGAACACCTGATCGACGGCTGCATCGTCTATGCGATCCGGTTGGAAGGCGAGATCGACGAGGCCCGCCTGCGCGCGGCGCTCGCGCGCGTGCAGGCCAAGCACCCGGCCCTGCGCGCGACCCTGCGCACGCAGGCCGGCAGCGTCCGCTACGTCGACGACAGCGCCGGCCCGATCCCGCTGCGCGTGCTGCCCCTGCGCGGCGGCGGCGATTACCGGCGCGAAGCCGATGCCGAACTGGCAACGCCGTTCGCCGAGGGCCAGGCCCAGTTGCGCCTGGTCTGGCTGCGCGGCGCCGGCCGCAGCGAGCTGCTGTTCGTGGCATCGCACCGCATCTGCGACGGCATGAGCCTGCTGATCGTGGCCCGGGAAACGCTGCGCGCGCTCTACGACGACACCCCGCTGCGACCCTATGCGGCGCTGACCGCCGCCGACATCGTCGGCGACTACCGGCCCGAGCATCCGCGCCGGCGGCGCTGGATCGCGCGCCTGATCGGCCTGGCGCTGCGCATGCTACCGCCGTTGGCGCCGCCGCGAAATCGCGAGCATCACCTGGAATGGAGCGCCGGCCCGGTGCTGTCGAGCGCCTTGCGGCAGCGCTGCAAGCGCGAGGGCGTGTCGGTGCACGCGGCCCTGCTGGTCGCGCTCGACGACGCCCTGCTCGCCGCCCTGGGCCGCGAACAGGTGCCGGCCTGGATCGAAAGCCCGATGGACGGCCGGCGCGGACGCGTGCCGGCGCTGGCCGACGATCGTCTGTTCTACGGCGGCGGCGGCCTGAAGTTCCGCACCGGACAGGACGCCGGCCTGGATTACTGGGAGCGCGCGCGCCAGGCCCATCGCTCGATGCAGGAACAGATCGAACGCGAGACCCGCGACATTCCCAGCCGCTACCACTTCTGCGACTCGATCCCCGCGCCCAGGCCCGCGCAGTTGAACGCGCTGATCCGCTTCGGCAATGCGCTGGGCCTGAAGGGCAGTTGGAACCGCATCACCCTGTCCAATCTAGGCCAGCTCGATCTGGTCGACGAGGCGGCGCCGTTCCGCCTCGAGGACTTCCGCCTGTACGTGCACTCGCATTCGGTGCGTGCCCTGGGCCTGCTGGTGTACGCCCTGCACGGCCAGATCCGCTTCTATTGCATGGGCGACGAACGCTGCATCGAGCCCGACCACGCCCAGGCCCTGCGCGAGGCGCTGATGGCGATATTGGCCGCCCAGGTCGAACGCGCGCAGCCGGCCGCGGCGACCGCCGCCGGCGTCGAAGGCGCGGCGCTGGCCGGTTGAGCTACGCCGGCCCTGGCTGCGTCGCGGCCGCCGTCCGGCTAACCTGAGGCTCCGACCCGATCGAGGAGGCCTCGATGGCGCTCGTGCTCTACCAGCACCCCCTGGCTTCGTTCTGCCACAAGGTCCTGATCGCGCTGTACGAGAACGGCACCGCGTTCGAGCCGCGCCTGATCGAACGCGCCGCCGCCGACGAGCACAGCCGCTTCCTCGACCTGTGGCCGGTCGGCAAGATGCCGGTGCTGCGCGACGAAGCGCGCGACGCGACGGTGCCGGAAACCAGCATCATCATCGAGTACCTGGACCGCCACTATCCCGGCGCGCAGCCGCTGCTGGCGGCCGATCCGGACGCCCGCCTCGACGCGCGCCTGTGGGACCGGTTCTTCGATCTCTACGTCAGCGCGCCGATGCAGAAGATCGTGCTGGACCGCCTGCGCGGCCCCGGCGAACAGGATCCGCGCGGCGTGAGCGACGCCCACGACAGCCTGGCCATCGCCTACGGCATGATCGAGCGCCGCATGAGCGGCCGGGTCTGGGCCGCCGGCGACAATTTCGGTCTGGCCGATTGCGCGGCCGCGCCGGCGCTGTTCTATGCCGGCATCGTGACCCCGTTCGGCGAGGGCCACCCGCAGCTGAGCGCCTACTTCGAACGCCTGCTGCAGCGCCCCTCGTACGCGCGCGTGCTGGCCGAGGCGCGTCCCTACTTCAAGCTGTTCCCCTACTACGAGCGCATGCCGGCGCGGTTCCTGGCCGAAAACTGAGCCCCGGCGCCGGTTCGCCATGACCTGCGAGGTCATGGTAGCCATGGCCGCGCCTGCCTATCATCGACGGCGAACGCTCCGGACCGGTCGCAGCACACGATGTCGGATTTCGCAGTCGCCCGCTTGTTCGACAGCGGCACCGTCGCGGTGCGCAACGTGCTGTGCGGCGGCCAATGCCGTCATCGCAGCAACGAGGAATGCGCATCCTCGACCCATCTGGTGTTCCCCTATCGCGGCCTCTACCTGCGCCACGTCGGCCAGGACCAATCGGTCGCCGACGCCAACCACGCCCTGCTGTTCAACGCCGGCGAGGCCTATCAGGTCAGCCATCCGGTCAGCGGCGGCGACGCCAGCCTGGTGCTGGCGATCTCCGAACCGCTGCTGCGCGAACTGGCGCCGGCGGAGTTGCTGCAAAAGCGCGATCAATTGGGCTTCCGTCTGCAATCGCTGCGCATCGACGCGCGCGCGCAGGCGCTGGTCGCGCTGCTGCGGCACAACCTGCAGCTGGGCCGCATCGAAGCGTTGGAGGCCGAGAGCCTGGCCCTGACCCTGGTCTGCCGCAGCCTGGGGCCGCGCACCAGCCACGTCACCGCGGCCACGCACGCGCGGCGCCGGTTGGTGGACCGGGTCAAGGTGCTGCTGGGCGCGGACCTGAGCCGGCGCTGGACCCTGGAGGAGATCGCGGCCGAGATCGGCGGCTCGGCGGTCTACCTGACCCAGGCCTTCCAGCAGGTCGAGGGCCTGCCGCTCTATCGCTATCAACTGCGCCTGCGCCTGGCGCGCGCGCTGGACCTGATCCCGCACAGCCCGGACATGTCGGCGCTGGCCCTGGACCTGGGTTTCTCCAGCCACAGCCACTTCACCGCCGCGTTCAAGCAGGCCTACGGCCGCACGCCCACCGCGTTCCGGCGCTCCGCGCAGGCCAAGAGCGCCTGAGCAAACGACTAAAGAATCCGACAGCGGCGCCGCCGCCGCGATGGTCTCCTGAGCCTGCCCGAACCGGGGCGCCCTTTGGAACCAGTCATGAACGAGAACACCTGTGCCGCTTGCGATTGCGAGCTGGACGAACACGCCATCCAGGTCAGGATCGGCGGCCGCGCCGTCGAAGTCTGCTGCGACGAATGCGCGCAGAAGCTGCGCGAAGCGGAGCTGCGGCCATGAGCGGCGGCGAGCCCTATTTCGCCGACCGCCGCACGGTCGCCACGCCCTCGGGCCGGATCAGCTACGTCGAACGCGGCCAGGGTCCGGTGGCCTTGTTCGTGCACGGCGTGCTGCTCAACGGCTATCTGTGGCGGCATCAGCTCGCCGAACTCGGCGACAGCCGTCGCTGCATCGCGCCGGACCTGCTCGGCCACGGCTACACCGAGGCCGGCGACGGCCAGGACATGTCGGTCACCGCCAACGCGCACATGCTGGCGCAGTTCCTGGATGCGCTGGGCATCGAGCGCGTCGACCTGGTCGGCAACGACAGCGGCGGCGGCATCTGCCAGATCTTCGCCGCGCTCTACCCGCAGCGCATCCGCAGCCTGGCGCTGAGCAATTGCGACGCCCACGACAACTGGCCGCCGGAAGCCTTCAAGCCTTTCGTCGCGATGGTCGCCGCCGGCGGCCTGGGCGACACCCTGCGCGCCATGCTGGCCGACAAGTCGGTGTTCCGCGCGGCGCTGGCGCCGGCCTACGAGCGGCCGGAGCAGGTCGACGACGCCACTATCGACACCTACCTGCGGCCGCTGCTGGAACCGTCCCGCCTGGGCCAGTTGGAAGGCTTCGTCAACGCCTTCGACTGCCGCCACACCCTGGCGATCGAGGACGGCCTGCGCCGGCTGCAGGCGCCGACCCTGATCGCCTGGGGCAGCGACGACGTGTATTTCCCGCTGTCGTGGTCGTTCTGGCTGCAGCAGACCATTCCCGGCACCACGCGGCGGGTCGAGTTCGAAGGCGCGCGCATCTTCTTCCCCGAAGAACGCTGGCAGGACTTCAATCGCGAGCTGCGCGCGCATTGGCGGGCGCATTCGCACGAAGGCGCCAACGCGCAGGCGGCCACGGCATGAGCCGTCGCCACCGTCTCGTCCCCATCCTCGCCTCACGGAGCTGTCGCTGATGCATACCATCGCCGTCTACGGTGCCTATGGCCACACCGGCCGCTTCGTGATCGCCGAGTTGCTGCGGCGCGGCCTGGTGCCGCGCCTGTGCGGGCGCGACGCCGCCAAGCTGACCGCACTCGCCGCGGATTACCCGGCCCTGGAGCGGCGCCAGGCCGCGATCGCGGCACCGGTCGAGTTGGATCGTATGCTGGAAGGCGCCGCCGCGGTGATCAACTGCGCCGGCCCCTTCCTCGACACCGCCGCGCCGGTGCTGGAAGCGGCGCTGCGCGCGGGGTTGCCTTACCTGGACCTGTGCGCCGAACAGGGCGCCGTGCTGGACCTGATCGAGCGCTACGACGAGCGCGCACGCGCCGCCGGCATCGTCGCGGCGCCGGCCATGGCCTTCTTCGGCGGCTTGGCCGACCTGCTGGTCAGCGCCGTACTCGCCGACGCGGGCGGGGCGGACACGGCCGAGGCCGACGCGATCGAAATCGCGGTCGCGCTGGACAGCTGGCATCCGACCGCGGGCACGCGCATCACCGGCCAGCGCAATCAGCGCACGCGCCTGGTGATCGCGGGCGGCGAGCTGGTTGCGCTGGCGCAGCCGCCGGCGACGCGCGAGTGGAATTTCCCGCAGCCGTTCGGCACGCAGCCGAGCATCGCCCTGCCGTTCTCGGAGATCGCCACGCTGTCGCGCCACGTGCGCAGCGCGCGCGTGGATTCGTACATGAACATGACCGCGGTGCAGGACGTGCGCGATCCGGACACGCCGCCACCCAGCGCCGCCGATGCCAGCGGGCGCTCGGCGCAGCGTTACGCCGTCGACGTGCGCGTGCATCGGCAGGGCCGCACGCGCCGCGACATCGCCCAGGGGCGCGACATCTACGCGGTCAGCGCGCCGCTGATCGTCGAGGCCGTGGTGCGGATACTCGACGGCCGCGCCCACGCGATGGGCGTGGTCGCACCGGGCCAGACCTTCGACGCCGCCTCGTTCCTGAGCGCGCTGCCGGCACTGCAATGGGCGCTGGATCCGGGCGAGTGATCCTCGCGGCTGGCGGGCGCGTGCGCGTCCGCCGGCCGTCGATCAGTAAAAGGCGACGCCCGGGCGCAGCAGCAGGTGGAACGCCAGGCCCAGGGCGATCAGGGCCAGCAGCGGAATCGCGATCGACCGCGGCGACGCGGTCTCGCCGGCGCGCGCCGGAATCGCGAGCCAGGCTGCCGCCTGCATCCACCACACACCGATCACGTACTCGGCCACCGGCACGATCGCGACCTGGTCCAGACTGCCCGGCACCCGCATCGCCACGATCAGCGGCAAGGCCAGCAATCCGGGCAGGGTCGCGATGCGGAACACGAAACCGGCGCGCCGGCCCGGCGTGGCGATCTGTTCCGGCTGCGCGGCCAGGCTCAGCAAGGGCCGCAGCAGGCGCAGCGCGATCCAGACGATCGCGGCCATCGCCAGCAGGGCGGCGACGGTCTTGATCGCCGCGCTCCACTGCAGGTACTCCATCGCCATGCCGACGTCGTTGCCGGGAAAGATCGCGCCGACCACGAACTGCGGCAGGGCCTGGAAGCAACCGTGGAAAACCATCCAGATCGCGAACAGCCGCCACGCCGCCGAACGCGGCGGGCAGCGCTTCAGCCAGTACGCGCAGGCCGCGGCCACCAGCAGCGTCGCCACCGCGCCGGTGCCCTGGAACAACTTGGCCAGCGGGTTGTCGCCGTCCCAGTGGTGATTGTTGTGGAACAGGGTCGGCCGCAGGCCCGGCGTGAACGCCTTGGGCAGGACCAGGAACAGTTCCTGCACGAAGAAGATCAGGCTGAAGCTCAGCGCGTACAGCAGCATCGAGGCCAGGATCAGCTTCCAGTCCCAGGCCGGCGACGGCGAGGTCGCGCGCGGCTGTGCGCGACCGCGCAAGACGCCCCACAAACCCAGCAACACGGGACCGCCCAGGGCGAAGGACGGGGCAAAGACGGACAGAAAACCGGTAGAGGTCATTGCGAGCGCACGCGGCGGGAATCAGGCGCGAGTGTAGGCCAGCCGCGTTCGCGCGAACGGCTCAGCGCCGGAATTCGTAGAGCACGTCTTCGCGCAGGTCTTCGAGCAGTTCGATGGTCAGCGCCGACAAGGGCAGGCTTTCGCGCCCCGCCAGCGCGATGTCGGCGTCCAGGCCTGCGTGGTAGTAGTGCAGCAGCAGCCCGAACCGGGCGGCGCCGGCCGCGCTCAGCATGTCGGCGATGAAAGCCCGCCACGGCGCCGAGGGCCGGCTCTTCGAGCCGGCGCCGGATTCGCGCGGGGCCTGTCGCTGCGCCAATGCGCGCTCGATCTTGGCCTCGCTCCAGCCCTTGCGGCGCAGGCGCTGCGCGGCCTCGGCCGGGTCCGCGACGCGCGCGCGTCTGCGGCGGCCCAGCGGTTCCTCGCAGTCGCAGTGCCCCGGCGTGGTCAGGCAGTAGCGCAGGCCGGGGCCGATCTGGCGTTCGATGCTGGGGTTCGACATCGGCTGCAAGCGGCGCCCATGCCGCTGCGCGATCGCTTCCAGGGCGGCGAAGTCGGCCTCGGCGGGAACGGTGGCGGTGACGAAGCGGCACATGGCGCCAGTCTAGGCGAACCCAAAACGCCACGCGCGCGCCGCCTGGCGCGCCGCCGCGCATCGGATCGAGTCTTCCGGCACAGGACCGCCCGCGCCAGCGGCCCTATAAACATGGCAGGCGTCGCCGATACCGACAGGAGGTCATGCATGCCGCCATCCACGTCCGCGTCCCATCCGCGCTTGGCGACCTGGGTGGAGCGCTGCGCGCAGCCGGCGATCCTGGCCGGCGCCTTGCTGCTGTGGTGGCGCCTGCTGCCCAGCGAGGCCGCGACCCTGCTGGTGCTGATCGCGGCCCTGTTGCTGGTCAGCGCCCTGGAAGCCTGGCTACCGGCCAAGCCGGAGTGGCGGCAGAGCCTGGGCGCGCGCCTGCGCCTGATCGGCGCGTACGCGCTGGCGCTGGTGATGTCCGTGCTGCTGCTGGGGATATACGAGGCCGTGCTGGGCCCGGCCCTGAGCGGATTCCGCGCCGGCCCCGGCGGCGCGCTCTGGCCCGGCACCTGGCCCTTGCCGCTGCAGGTCGCGCTGCTGTTCTTCGCTTCCGACCTGATCTATTACTGGATCCACCGCGCCATCCATCGCTGGCCGCTGCTGTGGCGGCTGACCGGGCACGGCTTCCACCACGGCTTCCACAACCTGCACGCGCTCAACGTCGGCACCAACCACCCGTTCGAGGTGGTGTTGCTGATCCTGCCGCTGGTGCTGCTGGCGGCCGCCACCGGCGCACCCGAGCGCGCGGTGCAGGCCGCCGGCGTCCTGCTGATGGTCAACGCCGTGCTGGCCCACGCCAACCTGCGCATGCATACGCCCGGCCTGTCCTGGCTGATCACCGGCAGCGAACACCACCGCCGCCATCACTCGCTGGTGTTCGAGGAGAGCAACAGCAACTACGCCTGCAACGCGATCGTCTGGGACCGGCTGTTCGGCACCTACAGCCAGGGCCCGGTCGCGCAGACCGGCATCGGCCCCAGCGAGCCGGGCCTGTGGCGCATGTACCTGCTGCCCTTGCGCGAGCCGGAGGACGCCGACACGGTGTCGTCGCGCCGGCACGCGCCGCCCGACTGAGGCCCGCAAACGCCGCGGAACGGGCCCGAGGGCCCGTTCCAGGCCCAACTTCAGAATTCTTCACTCGCCGATCAGGCACTTCATCCGGTTTGCCGCTGTGATCGCGGCTCCTTCCACCGATGAGAGCCGATCATGACCCTGCACCGCCTTTTGCTGTTGCTCGCCCTGGCCAGTCCGGCCGCGTTCGCCGCCGACGACGGCTGGCCGCAGGCGCGTCCCAGCGACAGCGCCTTCGCGCCGGCACCGCTGCGGGCGCTGGACGCCCGCCTCGGCGACGGCAGCCTCAAGCAGCTGACCAGCGTGATGGCGGTCCAGCGCGGCCAACCCGTGTACGAGCGCTACTTCAACGGCGCCGACGCCCAGACCCTGCACGACGTGCGCTCGGCGACCAAGAGCGTCACCGCCCTGCTGGTCGGCGCGGCCATCGACCGCGGCCTGCTGCCCGGGGTGCAGGACCGGGTCTACGACCGCTTCCCCGAGTTCACCGCCGCGCACCGCGTCGACCCGCGCCTGCGCGCCACCACCCTGGCCGACCTGCTGAGCATGAGCTCGCTGTGGGAATGCGACGACGAGAACCCCTTCTCCAGCGGCAACGAGGAGCGCATGTACGTGACCGAACGCTGGCTGGACTTCGCCCTGGCCCTGCCGGTGAAGGGCTTCGCCCCGTGGATGCGCAAACCGGCCGACAGCCCGCACGGGCGCGCCTTCGCCTATTGCACGGCCGGCTCCTTCGTCCTCGGCGCGGTGGTGGAACGCGCGACCGGCAAGCCGCTGTCCGAGTTCGCCGCGCAGGCGCTGGAGCAGCCGCTGGGCATAGCGCGCAGCCAATGGAACCGTTCGCCCGAGGGCATCGGCATGGGCGGCGGCGGCACCCGCTACCGCACCCGCGACCTAGCCAAGTTTGGCCAGCTGGTGCTCGACCAGGGCCGCTGGCAAGGCAAGCAGGTGATCTCGGCCGCCTACATCGCGCAGATGACCCGCGTGCAGGCCCAGGCCAACGACGAGTCCGAGTACGGCTACCAGTGGTGGCGGATGCACTTCGATGTCGGCGGCCGCGACGTCGCCGCCTGGGCCATGTCCGGCAACGGCGGCAACTACGTGCTGGTGGTGCCGGAGCGGCAATTGGTGGTGACCATCACCAGCACCGCCTACAACCAGCGCAACGGCCATACCCAGTCGCGCGAGATCTTCCGCGAGCTGCTGGCCGCGCTGCGCTGATTCAGGGCAGGTCGGCCGGCTTCCAGTCGGCCGACACCACGCGTGCGCGCTGGGCGGCGATATCGGCGTCGATGCGCGCCAGCACGCGCGCGTAGCCCGGGTCGCCATGCAGGGGGCGCCACAGCGGCGAGGCCTGCAGGTAGGCGCGGTCGCGATAGCCCGCGTCCACCGCGTCGTCCAGCGCGGCGACCGCCGCGGCCGGGCGCTGGCGCGCCAGCTCCAGCAACGCCAGTTCCAGATACACGCCGGGCCATGGCGCCGGCTGCGGCGACGACGGACGCAGCTCGGCGATGCGCCCGGCGATCCATGGCGGGCTCGGCGCGGTTTCGGCGTAGAGCCCGCTCAGGGTGACTCCCAGCGAGCCCTGCGGACGCAAGCGCCGCGCCTGCTCGAACGCGGCACGCGCGCCGGCGCGATCGCCGCGCTGCAGGGCCAGCTCGCCCTGCAGCAGGTGCAGGTCCGGGTGCGGCGTACCGCGCGCCAGGGCCTCGTTCAAGGCGCTGGCGGCCTCGTCGTAGCGGCCGGCGCCGAACAGGCTGCGCGGCCAGGCGATGTTGGAGAACACGTTGTCGGGGAACAGGCGGAAGTTGGCCTGATGGCGGCGGCGCGCGGCCTCGGCGAAGCCCAGCAGTTCCAGCTCGCGCGCGACCTGCACGTCGCGGAAACGCACCCGTGCCGGATCGCCGCGCAGCTGCATGTTGCCGTGCAGGGCGTCGGCGACCTTGCCCTGCTCCTGATACAGGTAGGCCAGCGAGGCGCGGGTTTTGTCGTCGTCCGGATCCAGGCGCAGCGCGCGCTCGTAGCCGGCCACGGCCTGGCCGAGGTCGCCCAGGCAATCGTGCGCATAGCCCAACGCGCTCCAGGCCGCCGCGCTGCCGGTATCGCGACGCAGCAGTTGCCGGGCCAGGCGCAGGCCGCGCTCGGCGTTGTCGCGGCCGCCGTTGTACAGACAGGTGCGCGCGCTGGACAGACGGCTCAGGCCCAGCAGCGCGGCCGGGTCGTCGGGGTCGGCGGCCAGGGCCTGCTGATAGAGGGCGATCGCGCGTTCGTTGTTGTCGGCCTGGCCGATGCCGGCGTAGTAGGCGGCGCGCGCCAGCAGCGGCGAACGCGGCCGCTCATCCTGCGATCGCCACCACAGCGCTGCGCACAGGCCGATCGCCGCGAAGGCCAAGGCCGCGGCGCCCGCCCACAGCCAGCGCCGCGCGCGCCGTGGCGGTACCGCCTGCTGCGCGGGCTCGGCGTCCGCCAGCGGCTGCGGCGGCGCGCACAACTGGTAGCCCTGCCCGCGCACCGAGCGGATGTAGCGCGGCGCGCGGCTGTCGTCGCCCAGGGCCTGGCGCAGCAGCTTGATGCGCTGGGTGATGGTCTCCTCGCTGACCACGGCCGGCGCCCAGACCTCGCTGGCCAGTTGATCGAAGCCCAGCACGCGGTCGCCGTGCGAGAGCAGGCAGGCGAACAGGCGAAAGCTCAGGCCGGACACGTCCAGCGCCACGCCCTCGCGTTCGACGCGTTGGCGTTGCAGGTCGATGCTCAGGTCCAGCAGTTGGAGTCGGGACACGGCGATGCGGCTACGGAAGGAACGCGCCCATGGGCGCGGCGTCCGCGATGCTACACGGGCCGGCGCCGTCGTAGGCGCGGCGACGGCGGCATGGGCGCACTAGGCCTGCGGCCGCACCCGGAACACCACGCTGATGCGCGGCCCCTGCGCGCGCCGGGTCTTGGGGATGCCGTGTTCGTGACTGAGCTGGGAAGCGTGGCTCATGCTCAGCAGGCTGCCCGGCGCCAGATCCACCGCGATCGTGTCGCGCTGGCCGCGCTGGGCGCGGATCAGCATGCGCCGCGGCGCTCCCAGCGAGACCAGGGTGATGGGATGGCCGCGCAGCAGGGTGTGCAGCTTGTCGTGGTGCATGGCCACGCTGTCGCGGCCGTCGCGGTACAGGTTCATGCCGATGCGGTTGTACGGCGCCGGCACCCGCGCGCGCACCCGCCGCAGCATCTCCGCCAGCGGCAGGCGATCGGGCAGATCGTCGGTGGCGTAGTGGGCGAGCAGGCGCGGCACGTCGACGATGCGTTCGTACATCGGCCGTTGCAGATGGGTCCATGCGGCGTGCGCATGCAGGGCCTGGAACCACGCGTCGGCGGTGGCGGCATCGACGAAGCCGGGCCAATAGCGCACGCCGCCCTCGGCGTCGTCCACCAGGGTCTGGCAGTCGGGCGCGAACAGGTCGTCGGCGTGGGCGCACAGCGCTTTCATGCGGACGTTCCTCAATGGAAATCGCGCGAACTGGTCTGCAGCTCGCCGAGCAGGTGGCTGAGGTCGCGCAGTTCGCGCGCGATCAGATGGCGCACGCCGTCGACCTGTTCCCAGCGCCCGCGCACCGCCAGCAGGCGCGCGCCAAGCAGGGCCTTGCGCGAACGCAGCGCCACGTCCTGCCACACCACTACGTTGACCGAACCGTGCTCGTCCTCGAGGGTGACGAAGATGGTGCCGCCGGCGGTGGCCGGGCGTTGCCGCTGGGTGACGATGCCGGCCGCGTGCACGCCGCGCCCGTGCGGCTGATCGCGCAACTGGCGCGAGTCCATCACCCGCTGCCGCTGCAGATGCTTGCGCAGCAGGGCCAGCGGATGCGCGCGCAGGCTCAGGCCGACGGCGCGGTAGTCGGACAGCACGTCCTCGCCCTGGGTCGGCGCGGGCAGTTCGATCGGATCCTCGTCCGGGCTGTCCGGCAGCAGCGGGCGCTGGCGCTCGATCCCGGCCACCGCCCAGCGCGCGGCGTGGCGATGCCCGGCCAGGCTCTGCAAGGCGCCGGCCTCGGCCAGGGCGTGGCGCGCCTTCTCGTCCAGCCCGGCGCGCAGGCACAGGTCGCGCACGTCCGCGAACGGCGCCTGCGCGCGCGCGGCGACCAGCGCATGCGCCATCGTTTCCGACAGGCCGCTCACCTGGCGCAGCCCCAGGCGCAGCGCCGCCTGCCCGCCGTCGTCCACGCCGACGCGCGGCCCGCCGCCCTCCAGGGTGTTGTCCCAGTCGCTGCGGCACACGTCCACTGGACGCACTTCCACGCCGCTGCGCCCGCCGCGTCCGCGCCGCGCGTCCTGCACGATCTCGCTGGGCGAATAGAAGCCCATCGGCTGGGCGTTGAGCAGGGCGCAGGCGAAGGCCGCCGGCTCGTGGCGTTTCATCCAGCAGCTGATGTAGACCAGCTTGGCGAACGAGGCCGCGTGGCTCTGCGGGAAACCGTAGGAACCGAAGCCCTTGATCTGCTCGAAGATCTGATCGATGAAGACCGAGGAATAGCCCTTGCCCTCCATCAGGCCGCGGATGCGCTCGCGATGCGGCTCCATGTCGCCGCCGCGGCCCCAGGCCGCCATCGAACGGCGCAGGTGGTCGGCCTGCTCCGGCGTATAGCCGGCGTGGATCACCAGCTCCATCACCTGCTCCTGGAACAGCGGAATGCCCAGGGTCTTGCCCAGGATGTCCTCGATGCCCGCCGAGGGATACACCACCGGCTCCTTGCCCTGCCGGCGCCGCAGATAGGGATGCACCATGCCGCCCTGGATGGGGCCGGGGCGGACGATCGCGACCTCCACCACCAGGTCGTAGAAATTCTGCGGCTTCAAGCGCGGCAGCATGCTCATCTGCGCGCGCGATTCGATCTGGAACACGCCGACCGTGTCGGCGGCCTGGATCAGTTCGTAGGTGGGCCCGTCGCCCGGCGGCAGCAGCGCGGGGTCCAGCCGATAACCGCGATGCCGCTCGATCAGGTCCACGGCCTTGCGGATGCAGGTCAGCATGCCCAAGGCCAGGCAGTCGACCTTGAGCAGCTTCATGGTCTCCAGATCGTCCTTGTCCCATTGGATGATGGTGCGCTCGTCCATGGCCGCGTTCTCCACCGGCACCACCGTGCTCAGCGGCGCATCGCTGATGACGAAACCGCCGACGTGCTGCGAGAGGTGGCGCGGATGCCCGCGCAGCTGCGCAGTCAGCGCCAGCACGCGCCGGATCAGCGGATTATCCGGGTCGAAACCGGCCTCGCGCAGGCGTTGGGGCATCGGCGCCTCGCCGTTGCCCCAGCCGTAGCACTCGGCCAACAGCGCGACCTGGTCCGGCGGCAGGCCGAAGGCCTTGGCCACGTCGCGCACCGCGCTCTTGCCGCGGTAGCGGATCACCGTCGCGGCCAGCGCCGCGCGTTCGCGGCCGTACTTGGCGTACACGTACTGCAGCACTTCCTCGCGTCGCTCGTGCTCGAAGTCGACGTCGATGTCGGGCGGTTCGCCGCGCTCCCTGGACAGGAAGCGCGCCATCAGCAGGCGGCTCTCGGCCGGGTTGACCGCGGTGATGCCCAGCGCGTAGCACACCGCCGAGTTGGCCGAGGAACCGCGGCCCTGGCAGAGGATGTTCAAGGAACGCGCGTAGCGGACGATGTCTTCCACCGTCAGGAAGAAGGCCTCGTACTTGAGCTCGGCGATCAGTTCCAGCTCGCCGTCGATCTGCGCCACGACCGAGGCCGGTGCGCCCTCCGGCCAACGCTGGCGCATGCCGGCCTCGGTCAGCGCGCGCAGCCAGGTGCTGGGCGTATGCCCGTCCGGCACCAGTTCGGCCGGATAGTCGTAGCGCACCTGGTCCATGCGGAAGCGGCAGCGGCGCGCGAGCCGCACGGCCGCGGCCAGCAGTTCGGGCGGATAGATGTTGGCCAGGGCGCGGCGCGTGCGCAGATGGCGCTCGCCGTTGCGGAACAGCTGCGCGCCGCAATCGGCCAGCGGCATGTTGTGGCGGATCGCGGTCATGGTGTCCTGCAGCACGCGCTGGCGGCGCAGGTCCATGTGCACGTCGCCGCTGGCCAGGGGCACCAGGTCCAGCTGCGCGGCCAACGCCAGCAAAGCCTGCAAGCGCGCGGCATCGTCTTCCTCGCGGCGCAGCTCCACCGCCAGGAACGCGCGCTGGCCGAGCAAGGCGCGCAGCCAATGGCCCTGCTCGGGATCCGGCGCGGTCGCCGGCAACCACAGCGCGAACACGCCGGCCTCGGCTTCGCCCAGCACCTGCTGCAGGTCTTGCCGGGTCAGGCGGTAGGCGCCCTTCGGCGCGGCGCGGCGCGCCAGGGTGATCAGCCGGCACAGCTGGGTGTAGCCGTCCTGGGTTTCCACCAGCAGCACCAGCTTCATGCCGCAGGCCAGCACGAACTCGCTGCCCACCACCAGGGCCAGGCCGGTCGCGCGCGAAGCCTCGTACGCGCGCACGATCCCGGCCAGCGAACATTCGTCGGTGATCGCCAGCGCCTCGTAGCCGCAGTGCAGCGCGCGCGCGAACAGGTCCTCGGCGCTGGACGCGCCGCGCAGGAAGGAGAAGTCCGACAGGCAGTGCAGTTCGGCGTAAGCGGGCAGATCGTCGGCGCTGTCGGCATCGTCGTTGGCCGCCTGCAGACGCAGCCGCTGCGCGACTTCCCAGGCGCGCGGCGGGCGCCCGCCGGGGGTGTCGCGGTCGACGCCGTTCATGCCATCGTCCCGGCTCATGCGAACCACCCGTGCAGCATCCAGCCCTCGCGCTCGCCCGGCGGCGCGTAGGCCCAGGCGCGCTGGCCCTGGCCGGTTTCGATCAGGTAGTAGTCGCGACGCGCATCGGCGCCGTCCCACCAACCGCTTTCCAGGCGTTCCGGGCCGGACAGGATGCGCGGCCGCGGATCGCGCAAGGGCGTGGCCTGCGGCAGCAGCCACAGCGGACGCGGCGGACGCGCGGGCGCGCTGCCGATGCGCGCCTCGTCGCCGTCCACGCGGCGCCAGGCGCGCTCCGGGCGCGGATCGCCGGCCGGCGTCACCCGGTACACCGCTTCGTCGCCCAGGCGCGCGCGCAAACGTTCGCGCAGCTGCGGCCAGGGCTGGGTCTGTTGCGCGCGCAGGTCGAACAGATCGCGCGAGGCCGGCACAAACGGCGGCAGTTCGCGCGCCAGCAGACGCAGCGCCACCACCGGCTGCGCGATCTGCACCCGCTCCAGGCGGTTGCGGGTGAGTTCGAACAGCATCGCCGGCTCGCGCTCGGACGCCAGCAGGCCGACCTCGACATCGGTGTACGCACCTTCGTGCTCCAGGCGCAGCACGAAGCGCTGCACACCGCCGTCGCGGATCGACAGGTAGGTGCACAGGTCGCCGATCAGGCGCCGCAGCGGGAACAGCAGCGCCATGTGGCTTTCGACTTCGTAACCCAGTTCCACGCGCGCGTCGAAATGGTCCGGCGGCGCGTAGTAGCTCAGGGGATCGTCGGCCTGGCCGTACAGACGGTCCAGGTGCTCCAGCAGCGCCAGGCCGAAACGGCGGCGCAGGCTGTCGCGCGGCAGGCCGCGCAGCGCGCGCAGATCGCGCACGCCCATGCGCTGCAAGCGCTCGCCGTCGCCCTCGGGCAGGCGCGCGCGCCGCACCGGCACGCGGTCCAGGCAATCGCTCATCGCGCCCGGATGCGGCAGGGCCAGGCCGTCGTTCAGCCCCGCCAGCACATGCGCCGCGCGCGGCGTCGGCGCCAGGGCGATGCGATGGCTGAAACCCAGGGCGGTGAGTTCCTCGCGCAGCCGCGCCTCGAGGCGCGGCCACGGCCCCAGCAAACGGAAACTCGCGCGCACTTCCAGCACGATGCAGCCCGGCCATTGCGCGCTGACCAGCGAGCTGTGGCGGTAGGCCCAGGCGGCCAGGAAACGCTGCCAGCGCGCCTCGGCCTGCGGCTCGTATTCCACCATCGCAAATTCCGCCAGCAAGGCGTGCGCGGCGGTCAGGCGCATGCCCGCGCGCAGGCCGGCCTCGGCGGCGCTGGCATTGACCGCATGCAGGCTGCGCAACTGCGCCGGCCCGGTGACCAGGGCCAGCGGCGGCTCGGGATCAGGCAAACGCCGCAGGACGGCGTCCAGCGCCAGCTGCGGCAGCAGTATGCAGGCCCACAACATGCGCGCGCCTCACGCCGTGCCCGGGGCGTAGGCCTGCGCGGGCGCGGGGCCGCCGCGGCATTTGCGCACGTGCCAGGCGCCGCGGCCTTGCGCATCGCGCGCGTACTCCACGCGCAGGGCGGCCGGCGAAGGATTGGCCGCGTGCTTGCGATCGCGCAGGGCGAAGCCCAGGCAGTCGCCGCTGTCGGCGGCCACCTGCAGGCGGCGCAAAGCCTGCGCATCGGCCTGCAGCGGCCAACCGATCACCGCCGCGCAGGCGCCGCTGCGCAGGCACTGCTCGAACGCCCACAAGGCGTCGCGCGGCGTGGCGTCGACGATCTGCAGCGCCGCCAGTTCCACGCCGGCGGCCTGCCAGGCCGGCGCATACGGCAGATAGGGCGGCGCGATCAGCGCCACCGTGCCGCCGGCCTGGGTCATGCGCACCAGGGTCGGCATCAGCAGGGACAACTCGCCCACGCCGTCGGCGGGCAGCAGCAGTTCGGTCAGGGCGCGGCGCGGCCAGCCGCGCTGCGGCAACAGCGCGTCCAGCGCCGCATGCCCGGAGGGCTCGCCCTCGGCGGCGAGGCCGGCGCTGCGCCCGGCGTGCCACAGCGTCTGCGCGGCCAGCAGGGTTTCGATGGACACCACCGCGCCCATCTCAGCCCAACCGCACCAGGCCGCAGTAGACGCCTTCGATGGCGAAATCCTGGCCCGCCTCGACCACGATGGGCGCATGCGCGGGATTGCGCGGCAACAGGCGGATCTGCCGGCGCGTGCGCTGCAGGCGCTTGATGGTCAACTCGCCGTCGACGCGCGCGACCACGGTCTGGCCGTCGCGCGCGTCGCCGGTGCGGTGCACGCCGACCAGGTCGCCGTCGAGGATGCCGTCGTCGATCATCGAATCGCCCTGCACCTTCAGCAGGTAATCCGGCGCCGGCGAGAACAGGCGGCGGTCCAGCCACAGCTGCTGGTCCAGGCCGATGTCCGCCCCGATCGGCGCGCCCGCCGCGACCCGGCCCAGCACCGCCAGCGGCAGCACGTCGGCGCCGCCGCCGGGCAGGCGCAGGCCGCGCTTCCGGCCCGGGACCAGGGCCAGCAGGCCGTCGGCGACCAGGGCCTGGACGTGCTTCTGGGCGGCGTTGCGCGAGGCGAAACCGAAGGCGGCGGCGATCTCGGCCAGGCTGGGGGCGCGCCCGGCCGCCAGTTCCCGGCGCAGAAAGGCCAGCACGGCGGCGCGTTGCGGCGGCAGGGAGTCGATGGAATCCATAGGTGTACATTTGTACACCTATTGGCCGCGGGAGGCGAGACCCGGCCCTCGCGAAACCGCTGCCGCCGACGGCCGGTGAGTTCCGCCCGGGCCGCTTCGATGAACTGGAACGGCTACGAGGACGACGCCCATCGTTTGTCCGAACTCCCGGGTGTCCAGCTGACAGGCCCGAATGGAGTGACAAGCAACGAAGACGCTTGCGACGGACCGGCGGCCGATCGCTTGCGGTGCGCACCGCCACTGGGCGATGGCGGCGGCCTGTATCCTGCCCGCAGGTCGCCGGTGGGGCATCCGGAATGCCGAGACCAAGTCCAAGGACGCCTTCGGGCGATATCGCCGTCAAGCCGTACACGACACCGCTGGGGACACATGCGTCGACTTCTGCTGCTGCTCACCGTCTGCCTGCTGGCCGGATGCGGGGTCACCCCGGGCATCGTCGAACGCGACATCCTGACCAGGTACCCGGGCTGCAAGCTGGACAAGCTCAACGAGACCCGCAAGCTGGGCACCGACGATCGCCTGGTGCTGGCCAAGTTCACCTATACCTGCAAGGACGAAACGCACCTGCGCTACGGCAATCTGGTTTACACCAAGAGCATGGACACCGGCTTCACCATCTATTGCTGCGAGCGCGAAGCGACTCCCGAAGAACTCTGATCGCACGAACTACGCGGTAGCCGGCCTGGCGCGCGCGGCGCGCCAGAAAACCAGACCGCGTGCGAGGAAGAAGCCGCTCAGGGCGCCCAGGGCCAGGCCGACGCTCCAGGGGAAATGCGGGCTGTGCACGAACGGCAGCTGCATGGCGGTGACGACACCCAGAGCGTAGCGCAGCACGAAGATGCCCAGGATCACGAACAGCGGCGCCCAACTGCCCTGGATCAGCAGCTTGCCGCTGTCGGCGTCGAAGCGGGCCAGCCGACCGTCCATGAGGCGCAAGCAGAGCGCGGCCGCCAGCGCCAATCCCAGCGCCCAGCAAGCCAGCGCCGCGGCATCCCAACCCACGTAGCGCCACACGCCCGACAGCGACAGCACCAGCATCGCCACCGGCAGGATCAGCGACACCGCGACGCGGACTTTGCGGGTGCGCACCTGCATGAGACCGAACACGCATAGCGCGGCGAGCAGCCCGAACACCCAGCGCGGCGTGTAGAGCAGCATCTCCATCGCGAACGACGAACGCGGCTTGCGCTGGGCTTGCGCTTGCGGCGCCGAAGTCCTGCCCTCGTCGTCCCGCCCCACGAAATCGACGATCTGAGCGGCCAAGGCCTCGTGCACCGCCGCCCGGTCCACGCCCGGCCGGTCCTGGCACAGGGGCACGCCCTGGACCCGAACCGCGTGATCGCAGGGGGACAGGAAAACGAAGTGTCCTTCCTGCCCGTCCAACAGGACCGTCCTGGCCTGGGGAAGGGCCTTCGCATAGCGCGCGCCGTGCCGCTGCCAGGGAATGAAATCGTTGTCGACGGCGCCGACCACCAGGCTCGGCAAGCGGATCGCGCCCAGGCTGTCCGCGCGCACCGCGCTGCCCAGCGCCGGGTCCAGCAGGACCAGCTTGCCCACGCGCGGATCCCGATAGCTGCCGTCGAAGCGCTCGACGAAAGCCTCCGGCGCCTGCGCGCGATCGCGTCCGTAGCTGCAGGAAAGATCGCCCTTGGAAGCCGGCGAACGGCAATAGGCCTGCAGGGATTTCAGATCGAAGCGGGCGCCGGCCAGCATGGCCGCCGTCTGGCCGCCGGCCGAATGGCCCACGGCGACGACCTTGTTCCAATCGACCGCGCGCTGGAACAGCGGCTGCTTCGCCAAGCGGTCGAGCACCGCCGACACGTCCTGCGGCCGTTGCCAGATCAGGGTGGTGCTGCGCGGGTCCTGGCTGGGTTTGCCGTAGATGCGGGACTCGCCATAGGGATTGATCCCGACCACGACGAAACCCGATGCGGCCAGGCGCTCGCCGATCCAGGCGTACTCCGCCGCCGAACCCATCGCGCCCGGCGAGAACACCACCACTTTATGGGTCGCCGCCGTGTCCGCAAGGCAGTAACGCCGGGTCGGCGCCGCGCAATCGCCTTGCGGAAACCACAGATCGACTATGCCCGGCCGACCGGTGGCCAAGCGGCCCAGGTCCAGCACTTCCTTCCTCACCGGCGCGGCCTCTGCGCGCTGCAGCGGAATCGAACACGCCATCAGCATCAGCAGGAAAAGCAATCTCTTCACTTCAGGCCCCGGGCGAATTCGCGAGGCCGGATCATACCCACTGGCGGCATGCCACGAAGCCCGCATGCGCGCCGGATCCGGGCCTGGGGCGATTCCCTTTGCCGCGCCTCAGCCGCCGTCGGGCGCCGTATCGCTCAGGCTGTAGATGTAGGCCTCCACCCGGCTGCCGTCGGCCAAGGTCGCCGAGGTCAACACGCGCCGGTAGCCCTCGCCTTCGAACTCGTCCAGGCGCGCCCAGTGTTCGGCCAGATGCTCGGAGCTGAAGACCAGGCCGGACACCTGTGCGCCGCGCTCGTCCAGCACGATGCCGGGATAGCCGACGTCGGCGCCCCAACCCGCCTGCAACAAGTTGCCGGTCACGCTGGCCGGCTCCCATCGCCCCGGGATATCCGCCATCACGTGCGCGTTGACGCGCCCCGGGGCCAGGCTTCCGTATACGAACAGTCGCTCGGTCATCGCCATCTCGTCTCCATGACACCCTAGGGGCGATTGTAGATCGTCATCGCCCGCATTCGAGCCGCGCCGCCGCGGACCTAGACCGATCGAATCGATGCGCGCCCGCGGCAGGCTTCAACGGCGGCGCCGGCTCGTCGGCAACCGCCGTCCGCGCCGTCTGCAGGCGCAGTGGATTTCGTGGACCGCAGCGCAACGGCCTATGCAGATTCGACACAAAACTGAACGAATCCAGGCCTGCGCTCATTGCAGGACGCACACAAAGCCATAGCGATTCGGATGCTAATTTCGGCGCTCCCCACGCCGGAGCGCAGCATGGAAACGCAACGCATTTACCGCGGTCGCCTGATCGATCACATTCAATTGGTGGTGAAAGACCTCAAGGCCAGCCAGCGCTTTTACGAAGCGGTGTTCAAGACCCTCGACATTCCCCTCGCCGGCACCGGCGACGATTTTTTCTGGGCCGACGAACTGTTCGTGTCCACCGCCAGCAGCGACGCGGCGCAAGGCGAGCTCACCGGCCGCCATCACCTGGCGTTCCAGGCCAAGGACCGCGCGAGCGTGGATGCCTTCCATAAGCAGGCGCTGGCCCACGGCGGCCGCGACAACGGCGCGCCCGGCGAACGCCGCTATCACCCGGGCTACTACGCGGCGTTCGCGCTGGATCCGGACGGCAACAACATCGAGGCGGTGTACCACGGCGAAGGCCGGCGCAGCGCCGACTCGATCACGGTCGATTTCGAGGCCTGAAGCCGGGCCGCGCCGCGACCGCGGCGCGGAACTCAGCTCTTGTAGTTCATCGCCCGGTTGACGCCCAGCGCGGCCAGCGTGCCGATCGCGCCGGACAGCAGGTAGGCACCCAGCCAGGCCAGGCCGAACTGCGAGCACAGGCCCAGGGCGACCAGCGGCGCGAAGGCGGCGCCAATCAGCCAGGCCAGGTCCGAGGTCAGGGCCGCGCCGGTGTAGCGGTAGCGGCGGCCGAAGTTGGCCGTGACCGCGCCCGCAGCCTGGCCGTAGGACAGGCCCAGCAAAGCGAAGCCGATCAGGATGAAGGCGTCCTGGCCCAGCGAGCCCGCCCCCATCAAGGTGGGGGCGAAGCCGCTGAACATCGCGATGACGACGGCCAGGCCGCCCAAGGTGCGCGCGCGGCCGACGCGGTCGGCGATCAGGCCGGAAGCGACGATGCCGCCGGCGGCGATGAAGCCGCCCAGGATCTGCACCATCAGGAAGCCGACGATGGACTGATCCGAATACAGCTTGATCCACGACAGCGGAAAGATCGTGACGATATGGAACAGGGCGTAGCTGGCGAGCGCGGCGAAGGCGCCGACCACCACGTGCTGGCCCTTGGCGCTGAACAGTTCGCGGATCGGCGTGGGTTCGAGTTCCAACTCGCCCATCTTGTCCTGGTATTCCTCGGCCACCACCAGGCGCAGGCGCGCGAACAGCGCCACCACGTTGATCGCGAACGCGACGAAGAACGGATAGCGCCAGCCCCAGCTCAGCAGGTCCTGCTCGCCCAGGCTGGCGTACAGGAAGGCGAACACGCCGGAAGCGACGATGAAGCCGACCGGCGCGCCCAGCTGGCCCAACATCGCGTACCAGCCGCGGCGCTCCTTCGGCGTGTTGAGCGCCAGCAGCGACGGCAGGCCGTCCCAGGAACCGCCCAGGGCGATGCCCTGCAACAGGCGGAAGAACGCCAGCAGCGCGATCGACCATCCGCCCAGCGTGGCGTAGCCGGGCAGGAAGGCGATGCCGGCGGTGGCGGTACCGAGCAGGAACAGCGCCACGGTCAGCTTGACGCCGCGGCTCCAACGCGCCTGGATCGACATGAACAGCATCGTGCCCAGCGGACGCGCCAGGAACGCCAGCGCGAAGATCGCGAACGACCACAGCGTGCCCTGCAGCCGATCCAGGAACGGGAAGAACACCGACGGGAACACCAGCGCCGAGGCGATGCCATAGACGAAGAAGTCGAAGTACTCCGACGCACGCCCGACGACCACGCCGACGGCGATTTCGCCCGGAGCGACGTCGGCATGCGCCTTGGCGCCATGGTCGTGTGAGGATGCGGTGGGACCGGGGACGGTAGCCATCTGGGGCGGTAATCGACTTCGGGCAGGGGATCGTTCGAGCCTAGGCTGACAGAGGCGGCGACGCGAAGCGATAGGACAAAACGTCCAATACTCGTGAATGGGCGTGCGGACTACATTGGCCGCCATCGATCAAGACTCCGTCCCAACCCCCTCATGACCCTCGCACGCAGACTCCTGCAAGCCGCGGCGCTGCTGGCCGCCGCCAGCCTGCTTTCCGGCTGCAACCTGGTGGTGTTCAACCCCGCCGGCGATATCGCGGCCCGCCAGGGCCAGCTGATCGTCGTGGCCACGGTGCTGATGCTGGTCGTGATCGTGCCCGTGATCGCGCTGACCTTCTGGTTCGCCTGGAAATACCGCGCCTCCAACCGCAGCGCCAAGTACACCCCGGACTGGGACCACTCCACCCAGTTGGAACTGGTGATCTGGGGCGTACCGCTGCTGATCATCATCGCGCTGGGCGCGATCACCTGGATCAGCACCCACCTGCTCGATCCCTACCGTCCGCTGGACCGGATCGCGGCCGGCCGGCCGGTGCCGGCGCAGATGGAACCGCTGGACATCCAGGTGGTGGCGCTGGATTGGAAGTGGCTGTTCCTGTACCCCAAGGAAGGCGTGGCCTCGGTCAACGAGGTCGCGGTGCCGGTGGATCGCCCGGTGCGCTTCCACATCACCGCCTCCTCGGTGATGAATACCTTCTATGTGCCGCATCTGGCCGGAATGATCTACGGCATGCCCGGCATGGAGACCAAGCTCAACGCGGTGATCAACGCGCCGGGCGAGTACGAGGGCTTCTCCGCCAACTACAGTGGCGCGGGCTTCTCGCACATGCGCTTCAAGTTCCACGGCATGTCCAACGCCGATTACGACACCTGGATCGCCGGCCTGCGCGGCAGCAAGCAATCGCTGACGCGCGCGGCCTACCTGGAGCTGGAAAAGCCCAGCGAACGCGAGCCGGTGCGCCACTACGCCAAGGTCGACGCCACCCTGTACGGCGCCATCCTCAACCGCTGCGTCGACGCCGAGCGCCTGTGCATGGACCAGATGATGGCGCTGGACGCCGCCGGCGGCCTGGGCCTGGAAGGCCTGAACTCGCTGGCGATGCCGCGCCGCGGCGACCCGCGCCTGGGCGCCTACGTGTCCGCGGACGTGTGCACGGTCGAGCAGCCGCCGCTGTCGCCGATGCTGGCCGGCATGAAGTCGCCCTGACGCGCGCCCTACGACGACCCGAATCGTTTCTGGAAGTTTTCCGATGTCCCTCGAAAGCGGCACCATCCCGAATTCCCCGATCTTCGGACGCATGACCTGGGACGCCGTGCCCATGCTGCACGAGCCGATCATCGCGGCCACCTTCATCGGCACGGTCGTGCTCGGTCTCGCCCTGCTCGCGGCGATCACCAAGTACCGGCTGTGGGGCTACCTGTGGAAGGAGTGGTTCACCAGCATCGACCACAAGAAAATCGGCATCATGTACATCGTGCTTGGCCTGGTGATGCTGCTGCGCGGCTTCGCCGACGCCCTGATGATGCGCCTGCAGCAGGCGATGGCCTTCGGCGACAACATGGGCTACCTGCCGCCGCACCACTACGACCAGATCTTCACCGCCCACGGCGTGATCATGATCTTTTTCGTGGCCATGCCGCTGGTCACCGGCCTGATGAACTACCTGGTGCCGCTGCAGATCGGCGCGCGCGACGTCGCCTTCCCCTTCCTCAACAACTTCAGCTTCTGGATGACCGTCAGCGGCGCCGTGCTGGTGATGATGTCGCTGTTCTTCGGCGAGTTCGCCGCCACCGGCTGGCTGGCCTATCCGCCGCTGTCGGGGGTCGCCTTCAGCCCGGGGGTGGGCGTCGACTACTACATATGGGCGCTGCAGATAGCCGGCGTCGGAACCTTGCTGTCGGGCGTGAACCTGCTGGTGACCATCATCAAGATGCGCGCGCCGGGCATGGGCCTGATGAAGATGCCGGTGTTCACCTGGACCTCGCTGTGCACCAATGTGCTGATCGTGGTCTCGTTCCCGGTACTGACCGCGGTGCTGGCGCTGCTGGGCCTGGACCGTTACGCGGGCACCAACTTCTTCACCAGCGACCTGGGCGGCAACGCCATGATGTTCGTGAACCTGATCTGGATCTGGGGCCATCCGGAGGTCTACATCCTGATCCTGCCGCTGTTCGGCGTGTTCTCGGAGATCGTCTCGACCTATTCGGGCAAGCGCCTGTTCGGCTATTCGTCGATGGTCTACGCGACCGTCTGCATCACCGTGCTGTCCTACCTGGTGTGGCTGCACCACTTCTTCACCATGGGCTCGGGCGCCAGCGTCAACTCGTTCTTCGGCATCACCACGATGATCATCTCGATCCCGACGGGCGCGAAGATCTTCAACTGGCTGTTCACCATGTACCGCGGCCGCATCCGCTTCGAAGTGCCGATGCTGTGGACCATGGGCTTCATGGTGACTTTCGTGGTCGGCGGCATGACCGGCGTGCTGCTGGCGGTGCCGCCGGCCGACTTCGTGCTGCACAATAGCCTGTTCCTGGTCGCGCACTTCCATAACGTGATCATCGGCGGCGTGGTGTTCGGCCTGTTCGCGGCGATGACCCATTGGTTCCCCAAGGCCTTCGGCTTCAAGCTCGACGACTTCTGGGGCAAGGTCTCGTTCTGGTTCTGGCTGGCCGGCTACTGGTTCGCCTTCACCCCGCTGTACGTGCTGGGCCTGATGGGCGTGACCCGCCGCATGAGCCACTTCGACGATCCCTCGCTGCAGATCTGGTTCCAGATCGCCGCGTTCGGCGCGGTCCTGGTCGCCATCGGCATCGCCGCCTTCCTGATCTGCATCTACGTCAGCCTCTGCAAGCGCGCGCAGCTGCGCGACCTCAGCGGCGATCCCTGGAACGGCCGCACCCTGGAGTGGTCGACCTCGTCGCCGCCGCCGGATTACAACTTCGCCTTCACCCCGGTGGTGCACGACAACGACGCCTGGTGGGACATGAAGCAGCGCGGCTTCCAGCGCCCGGCCTCGGGCTTCCTGGCCGTGCACATGCCCAAGAACACGCCCGCGGGCCTGGTGCTGGCGGCCCTGAGCACCTTCTGCGGCTTCGCCCTGATCTGGCACGTGTGGTGGCTGGCGGTGGCGTCGCTGCTCGGCATCGTGGCCTATGCGATCTACCACAGCTTCAACTACGACCGCGATTTCCACATCCCCGCCGCCACGGTCGCCGCGACCGAGCAGGCGCGCAGCGAACAGCTGAAGGCCGCCCATGTCTGAGTCCATCGCCATGACCCGCCAGGACGGCTCGCCCGTGTTCCTGGACACCGCCGGGCAGCACCATCCGCAGAACGGCACGCTGTTCGGCTTCTGGCTGTACCTGCTCAGCGATCTGATGATCTTCGCCTGCCTGTTCGCCACCTACGGCGTGCTGGGCCGCAGCTACGCCGCCGGCCCGTCCGGCGCCGACCTGTTCGAGCTGCCGCTGGTGGCGCTCAACACCGCCATCCTGCTGCTGTCGTCGATCACCTACGGCTTCGCGATGATCTCGATGCAGAAGCGCAACCAGCGCGGCATGATCGGCTGGCTGCTGCTGACCGGCGTGCTGGGCCTGGCCTTCCTGTCGGTGGAAATCTACGAGTTTGCGCACCTGATCCACCTGGGCGCGGGCCCGCAGCGCAGCGCCTTCCTGTCCTCGTTCTTCGCCCTGGTCGGCACCCACGGCCTGCACGTGTTGTTCGGCGTGATCTGGCTGCTGGTGCTGTGCGTGCAGGTGCGGCGCCACGGCCTGACCCGCGCCAACGCCCGCCGCGTGGCCTGCCTGTCGATGTTCTGGCACTTCCTCGACGTCGTCTGGATCGGCGTCTTCACCTTCGTCTACCTGATGGGAGTGCTGCCATGAGCCAGCACCACGCGCACGATCACGAAGAGCACTTCGACGACGGCATCCCGCACGTCTCGGCGCGCGAGTACCTGACCGGCTTCCTGCTGTCGGTGGTCCTCACCGCCATCCCGTTCGGCCTGGTCATGGGCAAGGTGATCCCGAGCTCGAACCTGGTCGCGATCGTCCTGCTGGCCTTCGCCGCGGTGCAGGTGGTCGTGCACATGGTCTACTTCCTGCACATGAACGCCCGCTCGGAAGGCGGCTGGAACGTACTGGCCCTGATCTTCACCGCGGTACTGGTGGTGATCGTGCTCAGCGGCTCGCTGTGGGTGATGCACCACATGAACTCGAACATGATGCCGGGCGCGCACGACATGCAGGAAATGCTCAAGAACGCGCCATGACCGCCGGCCGTAACGCAGCGACCGGTTCGGCACGGCCCGAACCGGCGCAACGCCGCCGGCCGGCGCTGCTCGCCGCGTTCGCCGTGGCGCTGGCGCTGGCGTTCGCGGGCTTCCTCGCGCTGGGCGTCTGGCAGCTGCAGCGCATGGGCTGGAAGCACGATCTGATCGCGCGCGTGCAGGCGCGCACCCAGGCCGCGCCGGTCGCACCGCCCGCGCGCGCGCAATGGGCGCAGGTCAGCGAGCAGCGCGACGGCTACCGCCGCGTGCGCCTGTCCGGCCATTACCTGCCCGCGCTGGAAACGCGCAGCCAGGCCGTGACCGCATTGGGCGCGGGCTTCTGGACGCTGACGCCGCTGCGCACCGACGCGGGCGACTACGTGCTGGTGAACCGCGGCTTCGTGCCCGCGCAGCAAGCGGCGGTGCCCGCGCCCGCCGGCAGGGTCCGGATCGAGGGCTTGCTGCGCATCAGCGAGCCCAAGGGCGGCTTCCTGCGCAGCAACGACCCCAGCCACGGGCGCTGGTACTCGCGCGACGTCGCGGCCATCCTGCGCGCGCGCGGACTGCCCGCGAACGCCAGCGCACCCTACTTCGTCGACGCCGCGAAGGATCCGTCCAGCGACGCCTGGCCGCGCGGCGGCATGACCGTGGTGAGCTTCCGCGATCATCACCTGTCCTATGCCCTGACCTGGTTCGGCCTGGCCGCGCTGAGCCTGGTGGCGGGCGGCTATCTGTTCGCATCGGAGCGTCGTTTGCGGCAAGATCGTGCGCAGACAGGAGGCTTCCCCGGTCATGCACGCCCGATCCAGCGCCCCTGAGGCCGCCGCGGAGGCTCTGCCCCGCCAACTGGGCGTGAGCGGCTCCCCGGACCGCACCGGGCTGCGCAACATGCAGCAGTTGATCCAGCTGCGCTGGATCGCGGTGGTCGGGCAGGTCGTCACCATCTTCGTCGTCCACTACGGCATCGGCATCGCTCTGCCGCTGGGCCCGATGTGCGCGGTGCTGGCCGGCTTGGCCGCGTTCAACCTCGGCAGCCAGCTGTGGTGGAAGCGGCGCGCGCAGGTCTCCAACCGGGCCATGCTGATCGGGCTGCTGGTCGACGTGGTCTCGCTGAGCCTGCAGCTCTATCTCAGCGGCGGCATCACCAATCCCTTCGTCTTCCTCTACCTGCTGCAGGTGGTGCTGGGCACCGTGCTGCTGCGCTCGCCGGCCAACTGGATCATCGCCGCCGCGGCCGGGCTGTGCTTCACCGCGCTGGCGGTATCGCCCACGCCGCTGCGGATCGCGGTCGAACCCGGCCGCGGCCTGGCCGATCACTACGTGCAGGGCCTGTTGATCTGCTTCCTGTTGGTGGCCGCGCTGCTGGTGGTGTTCATCACCCGCATCGGGCGCATCCTGCGCGAACGCGACGCGCGCCTGGCCGAACTGCGCCAGCGCGCCGCCGAGGAAGAGCACATCGTACGCATGGGCCTGCTCGCCTCCGGCGCCGCCCACGAACTGGGCACGCCGCTGTCGACGCTGTCGGTGATCCTCGGCGACTGGCAGCACTTGCCCACCATCGCCTCGGAAACCGAACTGCACCACGACGTGGCGGAAATGCTGGCGCAGGTCGCGCGCTGCAAGTCCATCGTCACCAACATCCTGCTGTCCGCCGGCGAAACGCGCGGCGAGTCGCCGGTCGAGACCAGCCTGCACGAATTGCTGGACGATCTGGCCGACGATTGGCGCGCGGCGCGCGCGCCGGAGAAGTTCCGCTATCAACGCCGCTGCGAGGACGATCCGCGCATCGTCTCCGACGACGGCCTGCGCCAGATGGTGTTCAACGTGCTCGACAACGCGCTGGAGGCCTCGCCCGACTGGGTGGCGCTGGACGCCGACTGCCGCGACGGCGAACTGGTGATCGAAGTCAGCGACGCCGGCCCGGGTTTCTCCGCCGACATCCTCGAGCGCCTGGGCACGCCCTACAACAGCAGCAAGGGCCGCCCCGGCGGCGGCCTGGGCTTGTTCCTTTCGGTCAATGTCGCCCGTACCCTGGGCGGCAGGCTCACCGCCCGCAACCGGCCGCAGGGCGGCGCGACGGTCACCGTGACGCTGCCGCTGTCGGCCATTGCCATCGAGGACCACGGCGATGACGAATGAACGCAGGCTGCTGATCGTCGAGGACGACACCACCTTCGCGCGTACCCTGGTGCGCTCGTTCGAGCGCCGCGGCTACGCCGTGCGCCACCTGCCCGGCGAAGCCGGCCTGCCGGAACTGCTGCAGGAGTTTTCGCCGACCCACGCCGTGGTCGACCTCAAGCTCGCCGCCAACGCCTCCGGCCTGTCCTGCGTAAAGCACCTGCACGCCTACGACGCGGACATGCTGATCGTGGTGCTGACCGGCTACGCCAGCATCGCCACCGCGGTCGAGGCGATCAAGCTGGGCGCGCGCCACTATCTGGCCAAGCCCTCGAACACCGACGACATCGAAGCCGCGTTCCAGCGCGCCACCGGCGATACCGAGGTCGAGCTGACCGCGCGCACCACCTCGATCAAGACCCTGGAGTGGGAACACATCCACGAGGTCCTGGCCGAAAGCGACTTCAACATCTCCGAGGCCGCGCGCCGGCTCGGGCTGCATCGGCGCACCCTCGCGCGCAAGCTGGAAAAGCGGCGGATCAAGTGATCGCGGCGCGGGCCGCGCGCCCGCGCAGCTTCGGCTCGCAGGCCACCGCCTGCCGCTTGGCGGCGGCGCGTAGCCAGCGGCGGACCATACGCATAGGCCCTGGCGGCCGCGAGTCCGGCGCGCGACCGCGGGCGCACGCCAGACTCCGGTCGTAGCGCCGGGACCGCGATGGTATGTTGCCTGCCGCAAGGACGGATGTCCGTTCCCAGCAACGCCACTGCACGCGCGCCTCCCGCTTGGCTGCCATGGATTGGCCCCACCACGACGATGGACCTACGGAGACAGCCGATGCCCGATATCGCAACGGACCCGCACGCCCTGATCCAGCGCTGGCGGCAAGGCGACCGGGCCGCGCTGGAGGCGCTGCTGCCCTTGATCTACGCCGATCTTCGCGCCATCGCCGCGCACGAGCTGCGCGGACACCGCGGCCACGACACCCTGCAAGCCACGGCGCTGGTCAACGATGTCTTCGTGCGCTTGCTGGGCCAGGAGAGCGTCGCTTTCGAGAACGCGGCCCACCTGTTCAATGCGGCGGCGCGGATCATGCGCCAGATCCTCGTCGATCGCGCCCGCAAAGCGGCCAGCGAGAAACATGGCGGCGCCTGGCGCCGCGACGATTTCACCGAAGCGCTGCAACTGCCCATTCCCCAGGAAACCCACCTGCCCGATCTGGATGCGGCGCTCGTGGCCCTGGAGCAACTGGATGCGCGCATGGCGCAAGTCGTAGAACTGCGTTATTTCGTCGGCTTGAGCGTGCCGGAAGTGGCCCGCGTCCTCGCGCTGGACGAACGCACGGTGTACCGCGACTGGGCCGCGGCGCGCGCCTGGCTGCGCGATCGCCTGGAGGCCTAGTGTCAGGCCATGCGGCCGTATGCCGTATCCCATCTGCAAGCCCCGACGTTCCGATCGAACAGATCCCCGCCCTATGAACCCTCTCGACCCTGCGGCGCTGCCCTTGCTGCGCCGGCTATTGGACGCGCCCGCCGAGCGACGCGATGCGCTGCTGGAGGAAGCCTGCGGAACGCGGCCCGATCTGGCCGGACGCGTCCGCGCGCTGCTGGCGCAACTCGACGAAGGCGATACCGGTGCGGAAGCCGCCGCCGATGAAACCGGCGGGACGGTCATCGGCCCTTACCGCCTGTTGCGGCGCATCGGCCGGGGCGGAATGGGCGAGGTGTTCCTGGCCGAGCGCGCCGACGGCGCCTGGCAGCGCCAGGTGGCGTTGAAGCGGATCTGGGGCGGCTTCTCGCCGCTGACCCAACGCTTCCTGCGCGAGCGCAAGGTGCTGGCGCGCTTGCAGCACCCGCACATCGCCCAGCTCCTGGACGGCGGCCTGGCGGCGGGCGGCCACCCCTGGTTCGCGATGGAATACGTCCCCGGCGAAGCCATCACCCAGTGGTGCGACGGCCGCCGGGCGACGTTGGAGCAGCGTGTCGCCTTGTTCCGCCAAGTCTGCGACGCGGTGCAGTTCGCCCACGGCCACCTGGTGGTGCACCGCGACATCAAGCCCGCCAATGTCCTGGTCGCCCCGGACGGTCGGGTCAAGCTGCTGGATTTCGGCATCGCCAAGCTGCTGGACGAAGCCGATCCCACCCAGACCCAGACCCGTTCGATGACGCCGGCCTGGGCCGCGCCGGAGCAGCGCCGCGGCGAGCCGGTGACCACCGCCACCGATGTCTATCAATTGGGTCTGTTGCTGCAGGCCTTGCTGTTGGGTTCGCACGCGCACAGCGGGGAAGCACCGCCGCGGCTGGGTCCGAGTTGGGCGGCCCTGCTGCGTGGTCATCCCACCCGGGCAGCGGACATCGCCGCCAAGCGGGCCCTGACGCCCTGGCGGCTGACCGCGCGCCTGCATGGCGATCTGGAATGCATAGTCGCCCATGCCACTGCCGCGGAACCTCGCGAACGCTACCCAAGCGCCGAGGCCTTGGCCGACGACCTGCTGCGCTGGGCCCAGCACCTTCCGATCCGCGCCCGTCGCCACGAGCGCGGCTATCGACTGCGCCGACTGTTGCGCCGCCGCTGGCCCGTGTTCGCCACCCTTGCCGCAGGCGCCGCGTTTGCCGCGTTCCATATCCACAGCCTGGACCGCCAGCTAGCGCGCACGGAACGCGAACGCGAAAAAGCCCTAGCCGTGGCCGACCACTTCGTCAGCCTGTTCCGCAACACCACGCCGAAGGCGGCCACCAATGGCGAAGTCACCGCGCGCGAACTGCTGGACCAGGGGATGAAGAGACTGAAGGACCAGCAAGGCCGGGAACACTCGCCGCAGGCCCTGGCCGCGATGCTGCATGCCTTGGGCCAGGTCTACACCGATCTGGGCCTGTCCGCGCAGGCGCGCGACGCCTACGCGCGCGCGGTCGCGGAGCTGAGCGGCCAGGACGATCCGCTGGCCCTGGCCGATGCGCTGCGCGGCTTGGCGACCGCGCACTACGGACTGGGCCAGCCGCAACGGTTCCTGCAGTACAGCGAGCGAGCCGCGCGGATACTGGAAAGCGCCGACGCGACCGATGACCCGCTGTACCCGCGCCTGCTCGGCAATATCGGCATCGGCCACTTCGCTCTCGGCGACAAGGCCCGCGGCTGGGCCCACCTGGACCGCAGCCTGGCCCTGCTCGAGGCTGGCGGCCCCGCGATGCGCAAGGCCTACGTCCGCGCGCTGGTGAACAGCGCGGGCATCGCGCTGACGGACGGCGATGCGGCCAAGGCCTATCCCCTGCTGCATGAGGCCGACACGCTGGCGCGCCAACTGACGCCGCGCGATCCGGACGAAGAGCTGCTGATCGGCCGCAACCTCGCATTCAGCGCGCTGCAGACTCAGCGTCTGGATGAAGCCATGCATGCTTACGACCGCATGGTCGCGCGTTCGCTGGAGTTCCATGGCGAAGAACATCCGGCCACCGTCTCGGCCTTGCTGGGCCGCGGCGAAACGCGCTTGGCGCGCGGCGAATGGGCTCTGGCCGAACAGGACTTGGATCGGGCGCACCGCCTGTCGGCGCGGCGTAACGCGGCAGGCCATGGCCAGCTGCTGGACATCGACGGCCTGCGCGCCGTGGCCTGGCTGCTGCGCGGAAAAGTTGCGGACGCCATCGCGGTATTGGAATCCAATGCCTCCCGGCGCGCCGGCGAGGTCATCGTCGAATCCCAACCGCGCTTCGAGCAGGTCGCGCTCGAACGTGCGCGCTGCCATGGCGCCAACCGCAGTCGCGAGCTCGCCGAGGCGGTGCGGCAATTGGAGGCGATGCCCAACGAATCCTCATGGCACCGCCAACTCAGCCGGCGTTGGGTGGCCGAATGCCGGGCGCTCGCGCAGCACGGCGGCTGAATTCCGGGTTCGCAAGCGCTCGCGCGCCTGGCCACCGGCCGGTTCGGACCGCGCCATCGGAATCCCGGGCGCCCGCATTGCAGACCGGCCGCCGATGGCCCCGCGTAGACCCTTCCAATGCGGATGTCAGGGTTCGGCTCGCTACCTCGTACAGGGATAGGCACGGCCGATTCCGGGCGTGCGCGGAACCCATACAACTAAGGAAGGAAGAGTATCCATGAACGTCTCTCATACTGTCGTGGCGCTGGGCGTATCGCTGTGCGCGATGCTGCTGCCCGGCGTCGGCGCTGCCGCCGTGCCGCCGACGCAGCAGGTGTCGCCCGCCATGCGCCTGGCCCTGCAGCGCGACCTCGGCCTGAAACCGGCGCAACTTCAGGCCTACCTCGCCAGCGAACAGCGCGCGATGCATTTGCAAGCCCAAGCGCGCGCCGTCCTGGGCGAACACTACGCCGGTACCTGGCTGGAGCGCGACGCGGCCGGCGACTATCGATCGATCCTGGGCGTGACGGATCGCAAAGCGACGGATCGGATGCGCCTGAGCGCCGACGAGGTGCGCGTGCTCAGGCATAGCCTGGCCGAGCTGGACGCGGCGCAATCGCAGTTGAACCAGGCGCAGCGCGTCCTGGCCGCCAGTGGCATGCGCAAGGAAGGCCCCCGCGTGCAGGCCTGGAACGTCGATCTGCCCAACAACGGCATCGTCCTGACCATCGACCCCGGCGCGCAGGAGGCGGCGATCGAACTGATCGCACGCAGCGGCATCGAACCGAAGATGGTACGCATCGTGACTTCCGCGCAACGCCCCAAGCCCCAGCACGACCTGCGCGGCGGCGATCGCTACCTGACGCCCAATAGCTGGTGCTCGATGGGATTCTCGGCGTTCAAGGGCAATACCCCAGGCTTCGTGACGGCAGGCCACTGCGGGACGGTCAATACCGCGGTGCGCGGCGGCAACGAATCGCCGATCGGACATTTCGCCTATTCCACCTTTCCCACGGCCGACCACGCCTGGGTGCAGAACGCCCAACCGAACATCTGGCACATCCTGCCGTGGGTATACAACTACGCCGGCGTCGACATCGACGTGCGCGGCGGGCTGGAAGCGCCGGTCGGCGCGGCGGTGTGCCGATCCGGCTACAAGACGGGCTACCGCTGCGGCGTGGTGCGCGACAAGAACGTAACGGTCGATTACGGCCCGCAGTACGGCATCATCTACGGCATGACCCGATCCACCGCCTGCTCCGGCGGCGGCGATTCGGGCGGCGCGGTGATCACCCCCAGCGCCGAAGCCCAGGGCGTGCATTCCGGCGGCCACTTCTTCGAAGGCCGGGACGACAACTGCGGCGATCCGGACCCGCAGGGCTATTTCCAGCCGCTGCAGCCCATCCTCAATGCCTACGACCTGGTGCTGCGCACGGTGCCGAGCTGCGGCCGCTTGAATCCGCGCGACTGGCGCGAAACCAACGGCACGGTCACCTCCTGCGACCAGCGATTCACGCTGGCGATCCAGGGCGACGGCAATCTGGTGCTGTACAAGAAGAACGTGGGTGCGATCTGGGCCAACCACGTGTACGGCAGCGGCCATACCCTGCACATGCAGACCGACGGCAACCTGACCGTTCGCGACGGTGCCGGCCAGACGCGATGGGCGAGCAACACCGCCGGCAAGCGCGGTGCGATGCTATTCGTGCAGAACGACGGCAACGTAGTGGTGTACGACCACCTGCGCCGGCGGCTCTGGCACACCAACACCGCTGGTCGCTGAACGCGACGCGGGCGGCGCGGGGAAGCGCCGCCCGCTTTGCGAAGCGCTAGCTCACGCCGAAGCTCAGGCGACTCGAGCGATCCGCGCGTCGCGATACGACCGCCGCCGCATCGTTCGGCCACTGGGATGCTTCGTGCGACCGCCGCGGCTGGCGCCGGCGTCGACGCGACCTTATGGTCTACGTCGGCGGCATCGATGCCGCAAGCCTCCAGGAACGCCATGACCGTCGCGACCGTCCACGCCAGCAGCCAGCCCACGCCTTACGTGGTGACCTTCACCGACGACGGCGGCCACCGCTGGCAGGCCGACGAACCGGCCGACCTCGGCGGCGGCGACACCGGCCCCACGCCCGAACACCTGCTGCTGTCCAGCCTGGGCGCCTGCACCGCGATCACCCTGCGCATGTACGCCGCGCGCAAGCAGTGGCCGCTGGCCGGCGTCGAGGTCTCGCTGCGCTTCAACCCGGAAGGCAAGCCGGCCGCGGGCACCGACATCGAACGCAGGATTCGTCTGCTGGGCGAGCTGTCGGACGAACAGCGCGAGCGCCTGCTGCAGATCGCCAATGCCTGCCCGATCCATAAGGTGCTGACGAGCGAGGTGCGGATCGCGACGGCGTTGGCGGCCGCTTAGCCTTCGGAACACCGGCGCCGCCCGCGGAATCGTCGCGATAACGAAGAACGCCCTGCGTCGGCGGGGCGTTCGTTTAGGATGATGCGCGGCGCGGCGGCCGGCAGCGGCTTACTTCTTCGCTTGCGCCGCCTGCACGATCAGGTCGGCCACCGCATCGGGCTTGGACACGTAGATGGCGTGGCTGCCCGCGGTTTCGACCACCGTCGCGCCCGCGCGCTTGGCCATCATCTGCTGTGCCGGCGGCGGGATCATGTGGTCTTCAGTGGCAACCAGGTACCAGCTCGGCTTGGCCTTCCAGGCCGGCACGCTCACCTTGCCCGCGAGGGCCGCCACGCCCCAGGGCACCTGCGAGGCTGCCATGAACTCCGCCTCTTCGGCCGGCACGTCACCCGCGAACGAGGCGGCGAACTTGCCGCGGTCGAGGAATAGGAAACCGTCCTGCGGCGGCAGGATCGGCGGCACCGAAGCGCCCGGGGGCGGGTTGGCGATCAGCGATTGCACCGACTCGCCGGCGTCAGGCGCGAAGGCGGCGATATAGACCAGACGCTCGACCTTGGGATCGGTGCCGGCCTCGGAGATCACCACGCCGCCGTAGGAATGACCGACCAGCACGACCGGACCGTCCTGCTGGGCGATCACGCGCTTGGTGAAAGCGACGTCGTCCGCGAGCGAGGTGGTCGGGTTTTGGACGATGCTGACGTTGTAGCCGTCCCGCTTCAGGCGGTTGTAGACCTTCTGCCAGCCGGATCCGTCGACGAAACCGCCGTGGACGAGGACGATGTTCTTGACGTCCTTCGGGGTGGGGCTGGGGGGGCCGGCATGGGCGACGGACACCATGGACAGGGCGGCGACGGTGGCGAACGCGAGGGACTTGAGGTTCATGGGATGCTCCAAGTGTGGATGGATAGGCACTGCGGTTAGGTCGTTGCGGGGAGGTGGGCGGGGGCCAACCTTGGAGCACAGATTGCGCGCCGGCCCTGGTGCCCACCATCGGTTGAATGACCGAGGCCCGCGCGGGAGGGCGGGGGCTAGACTGCTCATCTCCCTCCTTTACCGATGAAGACGCCGTGGACGATTCCGCCGTCGCCCTGCTGGACGTAATGCGCTCGCTGGCCTTCGTGGGCGATCTGGCCATGGGGCAGCCCACCGACCACTCGCCGCGCGCTGCCTGGATGGCCGGGCAACTGGCGCATGCGTCAGGCGCGGACCCGGCCGCGCATACGCGCGCCGTCGCGGTGTCGCTGCTGCGCTGGTCGGGCTGTACCGCCAACGCCCCGGAGTTCACCCAACTGTTCGGCGACGATGTGAGCGGGCGCAAGGCGCTGCTCGCGACCCAGTCCGCCGGCAGCAGCTTCCGCGTCGGCACCCGTCACAAGGGCTCGGCGTTCCGCTCGCTGTCGCGCATCCATTGCGAGGTGTCGGGCGACATCGCGGCGCAACTGGGCCTGGACGAAACCTCCCAGCTCGCCTTACGCCATTTGTTCGAAAGCTACGATGGCACCGGCGCGCCGGACGGGCTGAGCGGCGATCAGGTGCCCGAAGCTGTCTACACCGCGTCGGTCGCCGGCGACCTCGAAATCTTCAACCGCCTCTACGGCCGCGAGCAGGCCTACCGGCTGATCGGCGAACGCGCGGACGTGCTGTATCCCAAAGCACTGGCGGACATAGCCGTGGCGCAATCCGCACATTGGCTGGCCGCGCTGGACGAAGATCCCACGTTGTCCGGCGCTTGCGCGCTGGATGCGGCCTTCGCCGATCGCACCACTTCGCTTGAAATCCTGGCCCACGTGATCGACCTCAAGCTGCCCTGGATGACCGGCTACTCGCGGCAGGTCGCCGAACTCGCGCGTCAGGCCTCGCTGGAACTCGGCCTGGACGGCGGCAGCCAGCAACGCGTGTACCGCGCCGCGCTGATCCACGGCATGGGCCGCGCCGCGGTGCCGAACATGATCTGGGACACCCCCGGCCGCCTCGCCGATTCGGCCTGGGAGCGGGTTCGCCTGGTGCCCTACTGGACCGGCCGCGCCGCGCGCCAGATCGGCTCGCTCGCGCGCGAAGCCGAAATCGCGTCGTACATATACGAACGCCAGGACGGTTCCGGCTATTTCCGCGAACTCAAGCAGTTCGGTATTCCGATGGAGGGCCGGATCCTCGCCGCCGCGGCCGCACTGGTCGCGCTGCGCGTTGCGCGCCCCTGGCGCGAAGCCTATTCCGACAGCGCCGCGCGCGAGCTACTCACCGCGGAAGCCGCCGCCGGGCGCTACGACGCCGATGCCGTGCGCGCGCTGTTCGAGAAACCGCGCTCGGCCGCCCCCAGGCGACCCGCGTCTTCGTCCACCGGGCTGCTCACCGAACGCGAGCGCGACGTACTGCGCTGTATCAGCCATGGGGCCAGCAACAAGCTCGCCGCACAGAAACTAGGTATCAGCCCCAGCACCGTGCGCACTCATATCGAAAGCGTATTCCGCAAGCTGGAGTCTTCAACGCGTGCGGCGGCCACCTTGAAGGCTACGCAGTTAGGCTTGATCTGAACGATCGCTTTTCACCCGCATCGCGTACGCCCAGCATCCACAATCCGCCACGCCTATACGGCCAGAAAAATCCGATCTGGGTGTCAGGCCACCGCAGAAACGAGAGTGCTTTCGTTTCGTCGCCACTGCCGCCTACTCATGAAGTCGGCCGATCTGTGCGGGACCCTATCGGCCCGTCGTATCGGGCATCAGGATCACCAGCGGCTCGCACTGCGCCTGTGAACACCCGAACGAGGCCACTTCTTCGCCGCTGATCCAGGTGCTGGTGCCGGCGGCGTTGATCTCGAAATCCCAGTCGCGTTCGCGCGCGCGCAAGCGCCCCTTGATCGAGCAGGGCAGCCAGTCGTAGCCGTGCCGCTCGCCTTCTCGCAGCGGCTTGCTGAGACGGAAGAACGATTCGACCTGACTCTTGTCGAGCACCCAGGCCTTGCACATGGCTGCTTCGTTGGCCAGGTATCGAGCGCCATCCGCAGGCTGGTAGAGCGGCGCTGAAACGTCGATGACGGTCAGGTCCGCCCGTGCGCTATCGGCTGGGTCCCGAGGGTGCGGCTGGCAGGCCAGGAGCAGCGGGAGCGGCAGCAGGAACAGCCGGCGCAGCGGGCGTATACAGCCCTGCGCCTTCGCCGGCGGTTTTTCGCGAAATGACATCGTGCTGGTACACATCATTGTCGTTCAATCCGAAGTTCTGCTGCAGGGAACCCACCAACCTCTGGATCGATGCGGTCTGCGCCGCCGTCGGCGGATCCCAGGTTTTCGTTCTCTCGTTGTAGTCGCCCACCACCTCGATGCCGACGCTGTCGCCGTTGGTGGGATAGCGTTCCGGGTAGGGGCGCGTGGATTCGATGCCATGCACCGCCTGCACCGCAGGCCTGCGCCATTCCGCAACACCGGCCCTGGCGGCCGTGAGCTCGCGCTGGTCCTCGGGCGTGATCGTCCCCTCCACTTCGCCGCGCGAGCGGATCGGGCCGATATGCCAGGCCTGCCGGTCCAGGCTCACCGTTTGATGGATGGTGCCGTCCTTGTCGATCAGGAAATGCGCGCCCGTCCCTTCCGCACCGTTGCGCCAGGCGCTCAGCGTGCCCGCGGCCGTGGTGGAGTCGGTCCGATGCAGGACGATGCCGTTCACCTGGGCCAGGGCAGCGTGCTCGATCTGCGCCACCGGCGTACGCGTGATGCCCGGATCGGTCAGATAGCCGTCGCGGCCGATGCTGGTCTCGCGCCCGAATGGCGCCAGGGACTCCTGCGCGGGGCGCGAGACGGCGTCCACCGGCGCGCTGAACCGCATGGCCGCCGGATCGGGATTGTGCGTGTGGTAACCCGCCCTGGGCATGGCGAACACCGACGGCTGCGGCGCGGCCGGATCGCCGGCCACGATCTGGCCGATGTCGCGCGCCAGCATATGCGGCTGCTCGCTGCGGATATCCGCGTACAAGGCCGCGGCTAGGTTGGCGTTCTGCTCGGGCGTCCAGCGCCCCAGACCCTGCACGCCGGTCAGGACGCGCTGATACATCTCGTGATCGGGATGCAACGGGTCGCTGGGTAGACGAACTTCGGGTGGGTCGGCCATCGCGATCCTCCTTGAATCGATGCATCCAAATTCAGGCTGGCTGGAACTCGCCTGTCCGATTCCGTTTAGCCGCCGTCGTCGGTCCGAAGCGGCGGGCGTTTCGCTGGATTCCATACCAACATGGGTTCGACCGCAGTGTCAATTCGGTCGGGTGGACGCCGCGTTCTTTCGGCACGCGGATTGCACCACCATGTGATGAAGTGCCTGTCGCGCCCCATCGGGCAGGCCGCATCCGATCACGGCTAGAATCCGCTTCCCTACCGGTCATCCATCGACGACATGAAAGACACCCCCGATTGGACCAGCGATTGCCACGTCACCGTGCACGACGATGACGATTCCCCGTTCGATGGCGTCGTGGCGCTGCTGCGTCGCTGCGTCGGATTCGGCCTGGACAATGCGCAGGGTTGGGCGCGACACATCAGCCGCAACGGAAGCGCGCAGCTGGGGCCCTGGGCACCGGTCATCGCACGGTCCATTTGCGACGAGATGATCCGCCTGGCACCGGCCTACGGCTGCCACAAGCTGCGTGTAGTGCTGGAAGAGCAGCCCGAGCAAGCGGCGCCCGCCGCAAAGAATACGGCCCAGAAGGCGCACCACGTGCTGGGCGAGCTGTTCGGCGAGTGGCCAGCCGACAGCCTGGTAATCGTCAAGCGGGAATTCCCCGCCTACCTGCGCGTGGACGTGCAGAGCGCGCTGGATGCGCTGACGGCAGGCAGCCGTCGCGTGGGAATCCACAGCCGCAATCGCTACGATGCTTCGGACATGGCCTCGCTGATTTCCGAGCGCGATCAGGCCAAGCTGATCGGCGCTCTGCAGTTCGAGGACATCGACATCGGCGAGGGCCTGCCGATCCGGCTTGCGACCAACTGCCTTTCCTTGATCGAGGATGACAAGGTGCCGATGGCGATCTGGGTCAACCTGTCCTCCGACTTCTCGCAGAGCCTGCAGCTCAGCGTGGAGATCCTGGCACCGCCAGGCGAAGAGGCGGCAGCGAAGACCAGCGCGATGATCGCCGCGATCGAGGCCGCCGTAGCCGAGGGGCGCAGCTATCGTGGCAAGGTGCTGTCGCTGGAGGGCAGCGAGACATTCCGGGGCACAGCCGCGAACTCGCTGACCGTCCATTTCCGCACCCCGGTCGGGGAGCACGAACTGGTTCTGCCGGAACGGGTCAAGCAAGCGCTGGACCGGCACATCATCCGGTTCGCGGCCGAGCGCGACGCCCTGAAAGGGCTGGGCCAATCCGGCCGCAAGGGCGTGCTGCTGTACGGCCCGCCGGGCACGGGCAAGACCCACACCATCCGCTATCTCGCAGAGCGGCTGCGGGACCACACTACGTTTCTGGTCACCGCCGAGCAAGTCGGGATGATCGCGGTCTACTTCCGGCTGGCGCGGCTGTTCGCACCCTCGATCGTGGTGATTGAAGACGCCGACCTAATCGCCCGCCAACGCGAGAACATGAGTTCCTCCTGCGACGAGGTGATGCTCAACCGCCTGTTGAACGAGATGGACGGCCTGAAAGCCGACGCCGATATCTTCGTCATCATGACCACCAATCGACCGCAAGCGCTGGAAGCCGCGTTGATCCAACGCCCCGGCCGCATCGATCATGCAATCGAAGTTCCGGTACCCGACGCCGGATGCCGGGGACAGCTGCTTCGCCTTTACGGCGACGTCCTGAGCATCGACCCCAAAGCCTTCGAGACGCTGATCGCGCGCACGGAAGGAGTGAGCGCGGCTTTCATCAAGGAAGTGGCGCGGCGCCTGGCTCAGCACTCGATCGCTGCCGGACGCCCCGGCCAGGTCGACGCGGGCGATCTCGAGGCGGCGCTGGACGAAATGCTGTCCGAGCGGGACGGCTTGAACCTGCGACTGCTGGGCGGCGAGGCGGCGTTCATCGCGCAGTCGGCTTGATCAGCGCTAGCAAAGACAATTCGGACATCACCAATCTGTCGGCGATACCCTCTCGATGCGTCCTTGTTCGCCCTTGCCCGCCTCGCATGGCTTTGTCCTGGATTCGGCTGAAGCAGGCCGAGCGATCATGCGCTCGGCTTCGGGGACCGGGTCAGGCGGCGGCGGAGATGATCAAGCTGGGATATCAGCCATCTCGATGGGCCCCGGCTTCCCACTCGGTCCAATAGGCCTCGCTCGCGGCATCGAGTTCCTCCAGCGTCGTCGGAGCGCCGCTGTCGACGAACAGTTCGACCGACCGATACTGGAGCCTGAGGGCGCCTCCTACAACAAAGATCTCCAGCGGCGTGCCCGGCTCAGCGCTTAGGATGACCGGCCTGATGCGGCCGATATCGGGCAGCTCGAAGACACCACCTCCGTCCCGCACTTCATAGGACAGTACCGAGCAGTCCGTTAACACCAAGTCGAACCCGGTGCCCTGCCCAGAAAACTTGGCGCGCAAGTGCGGGATGTCGACGTGCAAGCGGACCACTCCCGGCACCACGCCCTCGGCTCGCGTCAGCACGCCGTCGTGCAAGAGATTCCATAGCGTCGGGTCCAAGCTGCGCTCCTTGCTGGGTGATTATCGAGATCATGCCGCCCAGACGCGGCGAGCACGAACGATGTTTCAGGCGCCAAGGCTCGCCAGCGCAAAAGCGAGTGCAACGACGCCCACGCCGAGAACGCCGTAGATCACCCATAACGGTGCGTTCTGAGCCCAGGCGAATGCGACGTAGGCCTCCTTGACGTTGCGGCCGGTGACGAGGGGGATCAGACCCAAGGCCAACAACGGCATCACGCTCGCCAAGCCGAATCCCCACAGCACCGGAACGGGGTCGGAATCTTCATAGCCGCCGAGCGCGTAAAGCGCCACGCCAAAAAAGATCCCTGCGATGAACAGCGCATTGGCCACCCAGGTCGACAGGCGATGCCGCCTGAGCAGGGTATCCCGGGATTTGGCGTTGTAGGTTCTTGGCAGCGTGCGCACCCAGCGCGAGGTCAGCCAGACGGCTATCGCGCCGCCGATGAGGCCGCTTGAAACGGGGCCTAAAGAGTCGAACTCCATTGGGTACCTGACTGTGCTCCACGCGGGGAGTCGCGCGAATTCTGGGTTTGGCCCAGGACGCCGTCAATGGGGTCTTCTGACATGGCGCCTGCAGCCGCCCCTTCAGCGCAAACGCCCGGACACCACCGACCTGTCGACGATGCCCGGGCGCGTCCGCGTAGGCGGAGCTACTTCATCCGGCTCGATGGCCGCCGGCTTGTTTCATCCCTGCTTACTTGGACAAACGCCGGTAGATCGGGTCCGCCAGCGGATCGCTGACGCGCTTGGCTTCGCGGCCGTATTCCAGGGCGCCGCTGGTGCTGGGCAGGAACTCGCTGTCCTTGGCCGGCACGTATTCGGCGATCACGCGCTGGCCCTTGATAGCGCTTTCCGAGACGGACCACTGGGCGCGACCGGCCTTGTCCAGCCTGGCGCCCTCGGCGATGTCCTTGCCGTCGATCAGCAGGCGCACGCCGCCGGTGGGCACGGCTTGGCCACGGGCCAGACGCGCGACGGTGGCGGTCAGGACCAGGCTGTCGCCCTTGCTGTTAGCACCCAGCGAGGTCTTGGTGCCGCCCAGTTGCACGTCCTGGCTGACCTTCGCGCTCTTGGCGAAAATCTCGTCGCCGGTGGTGCCGACGTCGAACTCGCAGTCCGCGCGGATCTTGCGGTCCTGCAGCGTCTCGCAGACGCGACGCGCCAGCTCGACGTTCTCGGGCTTCATCGGCGGGATCTTGTCTTCCGGGAACGGGTCCTTGCGGTAGTTGCCGGTCGAGTCTTCCTTGGCGTAGTCGAACAGCGTGGTCTTGTCGGTCACGCGCCAGGAATCGACGAAGCCCGGACGGGTCCATTCGTTGGCCGCCAGCACGCCCATGATGCCCTCGGTGGCGGGCGTGTGGTACGCGCGCACGTTGATGTACCACTGGCTCTGATTCGACCACCAGTTCGAGGTCGCGATCAACGTGGTGCCGTCGGGGAAATCGATCTGGATGCCGTTATCTCCGTACTTGCTGACGCGGCCGCCGACGCCGAGCGCGATGCCGCCCGGGCCGGGACTGACCAGCGTGCCGTTCACGCGCAGCTGCAGGCCGCTGGGATCCGGCACGCCGCTGAGGTTGGGCACCCAGGTGACGCGGTAGCTGCCCACGCGCGCGGCGATGGCGGTGTTGACGCTGACCCACGGCGCGCTGGGCACGACGGTCTGGCGGGTCTGCACTTCCATGCCCATGTTGCCGAGCAAGGCCACGAACTCGCCGCCGGGCTGGAAGTCGTAGTGCATTCCGTTGACGGTGGTGATGTGTGGGTCGCCGTCGTTGAAGCCGTCGTTGAGCGAGCCGTAGTGCAGTTGCTCGTTCGGCGAACCCGCGCCGGGGTTGATCACGCCGGGCCAGCCTGGGGTGGCGGCGGTATTGTCGGCGTTGTGGATCGCCGCCCAGACCGCCGCCGGCGTGGACGCCGGATGGATCTGCAGGTAGCGCGCGGCCACGCCGGCCACGTGCGGCGCCGCCATCGACGTACCCGACATGACCATCGTCGCTGCGTCGTTGGCGATACCGGCCGACAGGGTGTTCACGCCGGGCGCGAACAGGTCGACGCAGGTGCCCCAGTTGGAGAAGTTGGCGCGGGTGTCGTTGGTGGGGTTGATCGCGCCCACCGTGATCGCCGTCGGCGCGCGTGCCGGCGAGATGTTGCAGGCATCGCCGTTGTTGTTGCCGGCGGCGACCGAGTAGGTGACGCCGGAGGCCACCGAGTTCGCGATCGCCGTGTCCAGGGTCGGACTGGGCGAAAAGCCGGAGCTGAGGTTGGCGACCGCGGGCAGCACGCGGTTGGCCGTCACCCAGTCCACCGCCGCGATGACCGGCGCCAGATAGGTGTTGGCGCAGTCGCCCGCGCGCACCGGGTGCAGCAAGGCCTGCTTGGCGATACCGAAGGTGGTACCGCCGATGGTGCCGGCGACGTGGGTGCCGTGGCCGTGACAGTCGTTGGTGCCGGCGGCCAGGTTCATGGTGTTGGTGCCGCCCGATACGCGACCGACCATCTCGTTATGGGTCGGGCGGATACCGGTGTCGATCACGTACACATGCACGTTGTTGCCGGTCTCGCTGTAGGTGTAGCGCAGGTCCAGCGGCAGCAACCGCTCGCTGGTGCGATCCAGGCCCGCCGGCGGGTTGTTCTGGATGATGTTGAGATCGCCGACCTGATCGACTTCGATGTAGGCGACGTCCGGCATCTCGCGCAGGCGGCGCACGGCGTTGTCGGGCAGGGTGGCGCTGAAGCCCTTCAGCGCGGTCGTGTAGGTGTGGCCGATCTTGCCGCCGAGCGCGCGTGCGCGTTCCTGCGACGACTGCACGGAAGCCTTGGCGACGCCCTGCTTGAGGACCACGATGTACTGGCCCGGAATGCGCTTGGGCGCGTTCTCGTTGAGCAGCGGCGCCAGTCGGGTTTGAGCCATCGCTCCCAACGGCAGCAGCGCGGCGAGCAGGCCGCATGCGGCCCAGGTCGCGGCCCTACCGCTTCGCCATTTCGGTGGTGTTCCCATGCATCCGATGCGGTTGTCCATTCCTCTTTCCATGATCCTTTCTCCATGATGTTGCGATTCGCCTGGCAACAGGCGTCGATCGTCGCTACCCGACGATTCGGCATAGGGACGGCGCGGCTCGCCCTCCGGGGCATGGAGCCGGTCTCGAATGCGCAGCTGGGGTGTTGGTCCGTGGACCCGATGCGTATTGCGGACGACATCGCCGGCGGAGCGGCGATGGCACTACGATAGGCGCGATTGCGTTGCGCTAGCCTCCATGGCTGATGCACTGTCCCTGTTCGAATCATCCAACGCGGGAAGCGGCGGCGACAGGTCATCGCGGCCTTCATCGGGCGAATATCGCCGCGCGCGCCCGTGAGCCGAGCGCGCGATTACGCCGCGCCGCTGGTTGGGCTCGCGAGGCCATGAGATCCGTCCGCTTGCGCCTCGCAAGCGGCACTCAATGCATTCAGCCTGATTAACACGCGTTCGCGAGAGGTGTTTCCGGCCGATCCTCAGGCGTTCGGCCCGGAGACCAGGCCCTGAATATAGGCGTCCAGCGTCGTCGTGCCTCGCAGCGGATCCTCGGCCACGTCGAAGCCGCTGTCGACCGCCGCTGCAGTCATTCGCGCATAGGATTCGGCGGCCGGTTCGGAGAATCCCAGCCCAAGGAAGGTCTGCTTCCACTGCTTGCGAGGCGCGACTTCCAGTTCGACCGGCCGGCCCAGCGCCCGCGAGAATGCCTGCGCGACATCGTTGGACGAGTACAGACGCGGACCCTCGGCGTAGCGGACGCCGACATCGTCCAAGGCGGCCAGCAAGCGCGCCGCGGCCATTTCTCCGAGGTCGCGTGGCGCGACCATGGGAATCTCAAGATCGGCGGGAAACAGGGTTCGCAGCTTGCCCGTGCGGCGCACGGCATCGAGCTGCCCGTCCCAGTTGCTCATGTAGTAGGCCGCGCGATTGATCGCCGCCGGGATCGATTGCCGGCGCAGGCCCTCTTCCAGCTCCCACAGCACGTTGAGGTCGCCGAGGCGTTCGCCCGGCTGCGCGCCTCCGGTGGACTCGGCCACCACCTTCTCCAGCCCGGAGCCTTCGAGCGCGGCGAGTATCTTGGCGACCGTGCGCCGCTCGACCGCGTCGGTATCCGTGCCGGTGTCGGCCGGCGGGTTGAGCAGAAAGGCGCGGCGCCCGTGCCGCAAGGCGGCGCGCAGCGAGCCTATGTCTTCCACATCCGCTTCCGCGATTTCGGCGCCCTTCGCGCGCCATCGACCGGCGCGATCGGCCGAGCGCGTGACGATGGTCACCGCCGCTCCGCGCGCGAGCAGCGCTTCCGCCGTGGCCGAACCGACATGTCCCGTACCGCCCATGATCACGTACATATGCAGCGCTCCCAGCCGCCGACCGCAGGGTCGAGCTTATGAAACACGGCCCAGGGTAGGCATCGGCTATCAAGCCTCGGTGAATGTCGGGTGTGGTCGAACCGAACATTTCCGGGGCGGTCCGCTTATCTCCGAATCACGACTCGATTGCAGCGCGATCGCTCGGACGCCCACCACCGGCGAACCAGGACAGTCCCGATCGACCCGGCGGATTTCCGCCGTGCGTTTTCACGTGGCGCATACGAGGTCACGCCGACTTCATCGCGCCTGGCCCAAGCTGCGTGCCGCAGGCGAAGCCTGCCTTGGCTTCGCTGCCTCAAAGGAGGCCGCCATGACCCGCACTCTTGCGCGCTCGACCGCCTGCGTCCTGTCCTTGCTCGCCATCGCCGGCTGCGGCGGTTCCGCCCGTCTTGCCGCCAAGGCCGACACCGGGCCGAATCCGACGCTGCCCGAACCCTCTTCTTCGCTGATCCCCACCGTCAAGGTCGCCAAGGCCATCGGCTGGTCCGATGGCGCCAAGCCGACCGCGGCGCAAGGGTTGACGGTGAATGCCTTCGCGAGCGGGCTGGACCATCCACGCTGGCTCTATGTGCTGCCCAACGGCGATGTGCTGGTGGCGGAAACCAACCGCCCGCCGACGCCCGATCCGCCGGCCAATCCCATCCGCGGCGCCTTCATGAAATCGGCGTTCAAGAAGGCCGGCGCGGCAGCGCCCAGCGCGAATCGCATCACCCTGCTGCGCGATGCCGACGGCGACGGCGTGGCCGAGACCCGCAGCGTATTCCTGCAGGGCCTGATGTCGCCGTTCGGCATGGCCCTGGTCGGCGACGACTTCTACGTCGCCAACGCCGACGCGGTCGTGCGCGTTCCTTACCGCCGCGGCGACACGCGCATCGACGCCACGCCGGCCAAGCTGACCGACCTGCCCGGCGCTCCGCGCAATCACCACTGGACCAAGAGCCTGCTCGCCAGCCGCGACGGCAGCAAGCTCTACGTCGGCGTCGGCTCCAACAGCAACATCGGCGAGAACGGCATGGACATCGAAGCCGGTCGCGCCGCGATCCACGAGATCGACATCAAGACCGGCCACAGCCGCATCTATGCCGGCGGCTTGCGCAACCCGGTGGGCCTGGCCTGGCAGCCGCAGAGCGGCGTCCTATGGACGGTGGTGAACGAACGCGACGAACTGGGCAGCGATCTGGTGCCCGACTACCTAACCTCGGTGCGCGACGGCGCCTTCTACGGCTGGCCGTACAGTTACTACGGCGCGCACGTCGATACCCGCGTGCAGCCGCAGGATCCGGCCCTGGTCGCCAAAGCGGTCGCTCCCGACTACGCCCTGGGCGCGCACGTCGCCTCGCTGGGCCTGGCGTTCTACGACGGCAACCTGTTCCCCGCGCGCTACCGCGATGGTGCCTTCGTCGGCCTGCACGGCTCCTGGAACCGCGATCCGCCCAGCGGCTACAAAGTCGCCTTCGTGCCGTTCGCGAACGGGCGGCCCGCCGGCGAGATCGAGGATGTGCTCACCGGCTTCCTGGACGGACAGGGACAGGCGCGCGGCCGCCCGGTCGGAGTCGCGGTCGACAGCCGGGGCGCGGTGCTGGTGGCCGACGACGTCGGCAACGTGGTGTGGCGGGTAGTGCCGGCGCGTTGACGCGTGAGCGCGCAAGGTCACGGCCGGCTACCCAGGTTCAGGCAACTCAAGCTGCAGGCCATTCGACGGCTGGCGCCAATCACTACAGCAGAGGATCACGACCATGCTCCAGACAGCGACCATTCTGTTGGCGATCACCGCCTTGGGCGGCCTGCTCATGGCGATCATTCGCTTCTCCACCCATCGCAATCCGCCGGCCTGGCTGGCGATGCTGCACGGGCTGTTGGCCGCATCGGGCCTGACCTTGCTGGCCTATGCGATCTGCACGCTGACCGTCCCGGCTACCGCGACCCTGGCGTTGACGCTGTTCCTGCTGGCCGCCGCCGGTGGCGCGGTGATGAGCCTGGCCTACAAATGGCGCCAGCGCCTGCTGCCGACGTGGCTGGTGGCCGTGCATGCGACGGCGGCGATCGTCGCGTTCGCGCTGCTGTTCCTGGCGGCGTTCGGCCGGGCATAGACTCCATCCCGCCTGCGCCCAACGCGCTCGGCGCATTTCGAATCCGCCCAACGCCGCGCTGGCGGCGGCCCGCGCGGCTCTGTTTCAAGAAGGCCGAGCAGATATCCGTAACTTAAAGAAGAGCACGAGCGCCGCGGTTAGCGAAACAACGAAGACCAGCAAGCCGACCAGGCTTGCACCCGACCCTTCCAGCAACTCCTCGAACAGCAAGTACGGCGCCACGGGCGACCACAGCAAGAGTTCCGGGAATCCGCTGAATGGCACATGCGGGTTGCCACCGTAGTTTGGCCATTTGAAGTATAAAAGGTAGGCGGCCCCGGCCAGCAGGTAGGAGATCGCGATCTTCGATCCTGCCGTGATGAAGCTACGCATGAGCGTTCGGGCACCTGAACCAAGTCGAGCCGCAAGGCGGAAATGAAGCGATTGGAGCGCGAGCTGATAAGCGCCTTGATCGCGTAAAGCCCCGCGAATCGCGAAGATTCCTCGGACGCCGCTCTGCAAATTTCCCGCTCAAGTCCAGAGCGTCGCGTTCTTAGGAAACCCCGGGCGCTGGACGCGAACCACGCAAAAGCGCTGCCCGGTGGGCGCCTGCATGACGACCCAGCGCTCCAGGCGATCGACCACCTGCGCGCCCAGGGCTTCCAGGCGGGCGACTTCGGCGGGGATGTCGTCGGTTTCGATATCCAGGTGCACCCGGCTCTCGTGGTCGACGCGCTGGATCTGCACGATGGGCTCGTCCTGCGGCGTTTCCAGCATCCGGTAGTTGCCGCGCGTGCCGGGATGGCCCGGGTCCACGGGACGGCCCAGGGCATGGGCCCAGAAATCGGCCGCCTGATCGATATCGGAGGTATTGCAATCGATCAGCAGAGCGCACAGTCGCGAATAGTGCATGGCTTCACTCCGACGGGGAGGACGTGCGGCGCTTAGCGCATGAAATGCGCGCGGCGCGGGCGGGCGGCCTGAACCGAAACCGATCCGGCGACATCCGGTCGCCCCGGACCAGGGATCAGTGTAGATGAACGGCCAGCCACAGCGCGCCTTCCGACACGCGGCGGACGGTGTGGGGCGTACCGGCGGGCAGGAACAGATGGTCCCCGGCGCGCAACTCGAACAATGCGCCGCCCACTTCCAGCGTCGCCTCCCCCTGGATCATCGCCACCCACTCGTCCTGAGCCTGCACGTACCGCGTCGGCGTGATGGCCGCGGAACTGACGATACGCTCGATGACCAGGTTCTTGTGGCGGAGCAGTGCTTCGAAGCGTTCGCCTTCGGACGGAGGTTCGGCATCGGCGAAGAGATTTCCGGTTTGCATGCGATCTCCGTAACGCGCGCGAGTCGGGACGGCCCCTTGGACAATTGAAGCAGGCCGTTCAGTCGGCCGAGCTCGCCTCCTGCGAAGCCTTGAGCCGGCGAGCCCTGTCGTACAGCGACTTCGATTTTTCCGTATCGCCCTTGGCCGCATACGCTTCGGCCAGGCTGTCCCAGGTATTGGCCGAGCCGGGGAACAACACGGTGTTCAATTCGAACACCCGCAAGGCGGGATCGACGCCCAGGTTCTCGCGAATCGCGTAGCCCGTGGCATTGATGGCGCGCTCCGCCTCGGCGTCGTCGAGCGCGCTCCTGGCTCGGATCGCCTTGGCCTGGGCGCGCAGATCGCCCTTGGGCGTGGCTTGCAGCGCATAGCCGGTCAGCGCGTCGGACAAGGCCTGCATGGGGAACTTGTCCGGTGCGACCACCGCCATCGCACTGTCGACGAGCGAGCGCGACCAGACATTCTTCGCGCTGCCGTTGGTCAGATAGGCGAAGGTATAGACGTCGCCGTCCAAGGCATCGTCGAAGACGATACGTATTCTGACGCGCGCGCCACCGTCGTGACCGACCATGCGGTAGGTGCCGCTCTCGCCGTATTCCCAGCCGGCGGCGAACCAGCCGCGGCGTCCGCCGGCCAGGTTGCGCGGCTGCCAGAGTTTGCACAGCGTGGCTTTGCCTACCAGTTCGCCCGAGCTCACGGCCTGCAGGAATCGGGACAGGTCGCCCATCGTGAGATAAAGCCCGGCGTGGCCGTAGGCGTAAGCAGGCCAAGCCACGGCACGGTCTTCCGCCAGCCGTCCGTCCTTGCCGATATAGCCCGTCACCACGCCCTGCCTGGGCAGCCCGTCCAGGCCCAGCCAGGTATGGCGCAGGCCGAGCTTGCGAACGATGCGCGCCTCGACCACCTGCGGGTAGGGCTGGCCGTAATGACGGGCCAGCAGCGCGGCCAGGACGATGTAGTTGGTCTGGGTGTAGCGCGTGTCGGTGCCGGGCGCGAACTGCAGGGGCGCATCGGCCAGCGACGCGAACAGCGCCTGCAGGTCGGCGGGAAACGCTGCATCCGGCGAGACGGCTCCGTCGGGCGGGTTGTCGAAGTACTCGGGTACGCCGGAGGTGTGGTCCAGGAAATCCCGGACCGGGATAGCCCGCCAAAGCGCCGGCAGCCCGGGGAGATAAGCGTTCGCGGGCGCATCCAGATCCACTTCGCCCTGCTCGACCAACTGCATGACCAGCGTACTGACGAACAGTTTGCTCAAGGAATAGCCGGAGAACACGTGATCGGCCGTGAGGCGCTCGTGGGCCTTCACGTCGGCTTCGCCATCCACGCCGCTGAACACCACCCGGCCGTTGTGCGCCACAAGCAAGGCTTGGCCGGCGATGCCGTAACGTTGCCGATTGGCCTCCAATTGCCTGAGCAAGGAGCCGGACAATGCATCTTGCGCGGAGGCGGCGCTCGGCAACGCGAGGAAGAGCGCGAACAGCCACGCTCCCAGGTGCCCGATGCCCGGTTTTCTTCTCATGCGACGTCCACCTCGATCAGTAAACCAGGTCGGCCCCTTCGCTTCGCAAGAGGGCCGGCAGCAGCGCCATGTTCGGATACGGCTTCCGCAGAGTCGCTCACTGAGTATTCGCCTCATCCAGCCGCTTGCGCAGCGATCGAATTCTCCGGGCGCGCCCTTCGTTGGCTGGCAGCGTCTCGAGCCGGACTATTTCCTGCTCCAGATCGTGCCTGTGGCGCACCGCGAAGGCCTCGGCATCCAACTGCTGTTGCATGCGTCCGTGCGCGAGCTGCTCGCGCAGCGCGGCCCATTCGCGCAGTTTGGACTTTGGAGGCACCGGAATCTTGTAACCCAGATACGCGCAAGGCCTGCCGCACGCAGAACAGGGAACCTCGCCCGCAAAAGCGATGGATCGCCTCACCGCGGCGCGGCAATCGAAGCAGACCCAGGCGGCATTACCCATGACTCGAACGCTCCATGCCGAATGGAAGCCGCTTGCGTAGCGAATCCCGCCTGGACAACGTCAGTTCCCGCGCCGGCCCGGTTCGCTTTGGTGCAAGAACTTCGTATACAGATCGCGGGGCGCGTCCATCGAAACGGATTTGAGGACCTCGCCCACGTTGCCCCGATGGTAGCCGCCATGGGTGACGACATGCAGCAGCATCTCTTCCCTGGACATCCGGCCGCGGTCGCCGTCGGTGAACCGGAAATCCAGGACTTCGGCCAGGACCGGCTCGGTCAGGCCGGAGACGTAATCCAGATACCAGGCGTCCGAAGCCTGGACATCGTCGCGCAGCTGCTGGAGGCCGGGCGTGTCTTGCGTGTTGGTCGCGTCGAAGGCGTGCGGCCTGCCGCTCAGGTGGGCGCGGAAGATCTGGTCGGCGACGTAGACATGGTTGAGCGTGCGGATGCAGGAGTGCAGCCGATCGCCGTGCTGCGCAGGCACGGTGGCCAGCAGCGCGAACAGCTCCGAGTTCGCCCAGGCCTTGTAGCCGAACAGCGATTTCATCGTCGCGATGGTCATGAATTTCCTTTCGCAAGTTCAGGGCATGAACCGTCGGAAGGCGCGCAGACCGCCTGGACGCGCCCGAAACGCCCGAGCGCGATGGGCATGCCCCTCGAGGCCCGGCGCACCTGGCCGCCCGGCGGTAATGCCGCGCGACGGACCGCCGAGGCCGTGGGCCCGCCTCCGACCGGAGGGAGCGATGATAGCGGGTACGCAGGCCGGGCTTCCTTACCGCCCACGCCTGGCACCGGCCGAATCAGGAACCCTGGGCTAGCGCTTGCACGCCTCGCGCCCCACGTAGTCCGCGACCGACCCCGGTGCGACCGGCGCCATGTCCGGGTCGGATTTCGACCGCGCCATGTCGGCCAGCGTGGCGCCGGTGCCCAGGTACTTCACGGTGCTGTTGAGGCAATCGTAGAAGCGCTTGGCGTAATGGGTGCCGCTGGCGCCCGTGCGCTTGGTGATGACGGTGCGGCCGGGCCATTTGCCACCGATTTCCAGGATGTAGTACTGGGCCTTGGCATCGCCGGGGATGCCCAGCGGCCATTCGTAAGCGCAGGTCGCGGCCGAGAACAGAAGCAATGCCGCACCGAGGGCAAGACGTCGCATCGTTATCTCCTTTGGCGCCAAGCCCGGGCCAAGCGGCCACAGCCGGCCGCCACATGATGCGCCCGCCGCGGCGCCAGGTCATGCCGCGCAGCCGCATCGCCCCGCCCTGCCGCCTGCCCTGCCCGAACCCGGGCCTAGCGCGCGCGCCCGCAGGCGGGATGGGTGCGGCCGGCGGTGGGATTGGGCAGCCCGAAGAAGCCGAGGATGTGCGGGGCGGCGCCGTCGATCTGTTGCAAGGGGGCCGCGCTCAGGTCGCCGCGACAGTAGGCCGGGTGGGTCTCGGGCTGGCCGTAGCTGTTGTTGAGAATGAGGAGGGCGGCGCGCTCGCCCGGGGATTGCCCGCCGTGCTTGTCTTCCAGGCCGCCGTGGTCGGACGCCACCACGATCAGCCAATCCTCATTGGCGTAGTTGGGACGAGCGACGAGAGCGTCCAGCACCTGCTGGATCTGCGCGTCTTCCTTGCGGATCATCTGCTGGTAGTGGGGATTGCGCGGCTCGTAACAGCAGACGTGCACGTCCACGTTGTGGAGGTAGTAGAAGATCGCGGTAGGCGCCCGATCCTGGGCCAGCCAGCCTTTGACCGTATCGGTGGCCTGCTGGGAATCTTTGTCGGCGTTGGCGACTACCTGATCCGCGCCCTGCGGCAGCAGGTTATGGGTGATGTTGTACCAATCGCCGACCACCGCGATGGTGGCGCCCGGATCGGCCTGCTCGATGAGGTCGAAGACATGCGGCTTGAGCATCGGCAGGGCTTTGTCGTTGCCGGCGACGCCGTGCTGGTCGGCCCAGAAACCGGTGAAGACGCTGGCCCAGCCGGGGCCGCTGACGGTTTTCTGGGTTCCGCCGGCCAACAGATTGCGGTGGTAGGCGCCGCCGCGCATGAGCGCGGCCAGGGCCTGGGTCTGCGCGCAGCCGTCGCAGGCCAGGGCATCGCCGCGCAGGCCGTCGATACCGATCACCAGGACGTGGCGGTCCAGGGTTGCGGCCGGAGGTTTCGGTGCGGTGGTGGAGCAGGCGGCGAGGAGGAGAACCAGGACCGACCATAGGCGATGCGCGCGCATTGGGGAGTTTTCCTGAGGTTTGACGGGTGGCCCGGCCCTGGTCCTTCAATCGCAACGCACTCGGTCTGGCGCAGGTATGGGCACCGTCCGAGGCTGCGGGTCCGCCTCCGATCGGACGCAACGATGATAGCGGGTACGCCGGCCGGGTTTTACCGCTCACGCCTGGCAGCGGCCGAGTTCAGCCCGCCTCCAGCCCGCCGCGCGGAACTGTATAGTTCCGGCGAGCAAGGCGGGCACGGTGCCCGGCCAAGAAACCTGGGGAATGTCATGGGTCTGGTGCAGGCGGTGGCGGGTGCGGTCGGCGGCGTGCTTGCCGACCAGTGGAAGGACTTCTACACGGTTCCCGACGGCCTGCCGCCGACCGCGGCGCTGTTCGCCGCGGTGCCGCGCGGCACCAATGCCGGCCGCGGTTCGAATACCGGCGGTTCCTCCAACATCATCAGCAACGGTTCGAAGATCGTGGTTCCCGAGGGCTACGGCTTGCTGCTGTTCCAGGACGGCGCGATCACCGGATTCGCCGCCGAGCCGGGCGGCTACGAATGGCGCTCGGACGACCTCAACTCCAAATCCATCTTCGCCGGCGACGGCCTGGTCAGCTCGCTGATCAAGCAAAGCTGGGAGCGCTTCAAGTTCGGCGGCCAGCCGGGCGCGCAGCAGGCCGCGTTCTTCGTCTCGCTGAAGGAGTTGCCGGACAATCGCTTCGGCACGCAGTCGGAAATCTACTGGAACGACGGCTTCCTCAACACGCAGGTAGGCGCGCTGACGCGCGGCTCCTACACCCTGAAGATCGTCGACCCGATTCTGTTCGTGAAGAACTTCGTGCCGGCCACCTATCTGCGGCCCGGCCAGGTCTTCGATTTCACCGACGTCGACAACGCCGCCGCCAGCCAACTCTTCAACGAAGTCGTCGGCTCGCTCGCCCCGGCCTTCAGCCTGTATACGAACGATGCGGACAAGGGCAACCGCATCACCAAGATCCAGCAGGACTCGCTCGGTTTCGCCAAGAGCCTGTCCGATGCGGTGGAAGCGGGCTATCAGTGGAAGTCCGACCGCGGCCTGGCCATCGTCAAGACCGCCATCGTCTCCATCGAGTACGACGCCAACACCCGGGAACTGCTCAAGACCGTGCAGCGCGCCGACGCGCTGTCGGGTGCGCGCGGCAACTCCAACCTGCAAGCCAGCGTCGCGGCGGGCATCCAGTCGGCCGGCGAGAACGGCGGCGCGGCGGGCCTGATGGGCGTCGGCATGGCCACGGGCATGGTCGGCGCAGGCATCGGCAGCCTGCAGCAGCCGGTGGCGCCGGCCGCGGCCGCCGCCGACGATCCGATCGCCAAGTTGAAGAAGGCCAAGGAGATGCTCGACCTGGGCCTGATCACGCAGGCCGACTACGACGCGCTCAAGACCAAGACGCTGGGCCTGTAAACCGGAGCCGCGTAGCCGCCATGTCGAACCCTACCCGTTCGTCGCCGCCGCCGCTGCCGCCGTACACCGGCCCGGGGTCGCCGCAGGACGTACCGCCCCTGCCCGGCAGTTCGCCGCTGGATCCGGCCGCCTTGCCCGAGCCGATTCGCGACGAGCTGCTGGCGCCCGATCCGGTCGCCATCGACACGTCCTCCGACGAGCTCAAGGACGGCCTCAATCGCTGCCCGAAATGCGGCGCATCCGACATCCGCCACAAGCCGGGCAGCGACCTGCTGATCTGTCTGTATTGCCGAAACGAGTGGCACGGCGCACGGGTGGAGGAGGAGTTCGGACTCGGCGAGGGCCTCGACCAGCTCAAGGGCACCGTCGTCGCCTCGGGCGCGCGCGACATCGCGGCCGACGCCGCCAGCCTGATGACCTTCAAGTGCACCGGCTGCGGCGCCGAGGTGACGGTCAACACCGACACCGCGATGACCGCGCGGTGTCACTGGTGCCGGCACGTCTTCGGCGTCAACGAGCAGGTGGCCAACGGCGCGGTGCCCGACGCGGTGCTGCCGTTCCACATCCGCAAGGACGATGCGGTCGCCCGTATCCGTCAGTTCGTGGACAAGCGCCGCTTCTTCGCCTTGAAGGCCTTCAAGGAGCAGTTCACGCCGGAGAACGTCGTCGGCGTCTATTTGCCGTACATGATCGTCGACGGCAAAGCCAGCGCCGACATCGCCGGCGAGGGCGAGATCCAGACGCGCCGCTACACCCGAGGCAGCGGCGACGACAAGAAGACCTATTACGACGCGGACGTCTACCGCGTGGAACGGCACGTCGACTTCACCGTCGACGACCTGCCGCTGGAATCCTCCACCGAGCGCGGCAATCTGGATACCCGGGTCAACACCAACAACATCATCAACACCATCCTGCCGTTCGACACCAAGAACGCGGTGAAGTGGAACGCGTCCTATCTGTCGGGCTTCAGCTCGGAGAAGCGCAATACCGACGTGCAGCACCTGCTCCCGCGCCTGGAGGACCAACTGCTGTCGATCGCCCGCGCTCAGGTCGAGGGGTCGGTGGAGCGCTACGGTCGCGGCGTGCGCTGGGAGCGGGAGCGGCTCGACGTCCACGGCACGCGCTGGGTGTCGATGTACTTGCCGGTGTGGCTGTACTCCTACCACCAGCCGGGCAGCAACGGCGGCATGCTGCATTACATCGCAGTGAACGGCCGCACCGGCGAGACGATGGGCAGCGTGCCGGTGCAGCAGTGGAAGCTGCTCTTGACCGCCATCACCGTCGGTACCTTCCTGGAAGGCATCGCACTCTGGATCGTGGGGAACTCTTAGTGAGCGACGACAGCGGACTGTGGCTGCTCCTGATCGGCCCGGCCGGCGCCGCCGGCCTGTATTGGAGCCTGTACCGGTACTACCGCAACACCGACAAGTCGCACGCGTTCGAACGCGAAACGACGGTCGAGGCCCAGCCGGTGACCGGCTCGGACCAGAAGATCGGCGAGGTGACGGGAACGCGGGAGACGGAGATCGACGGCAACAACGTGCAGGCGTACCGCAAGCGCGTGCAGCGCATCGGGAGCGATACGGGCTGAGTTGTGCCACGCAGTGTCGGCGCCCGAGGAAGGCCCCTCGAGGCCTCCTTTTCGCTTCTTTAGCGCTCCGCCCGCATCCGGTCTATCACCCGCACCGGCGTGGTCAAGCGCCGCCCGCGAGCAGCTCGTCCAGCTGCGCGAACTGTTCGGGCAGGCCTTCGGCCGAACCGGCGAGGGCTTCGTCCAGGGCGGCTTGCGTGGGGTAGAGTTCGTGCAGGGTGACCCGTGTCCTGCCGGCGTTTTCTTCGAACGTCACCGTGGTCACGGCGCCCTGGTCGCTTTCCTCGTTCGTCCACACGATGCGCTGGTTCGGCGTTACGTCTGTGTACGTGCCGAAGAACGCCATCGGTTGCTCGGTGGCGGGATGGCGGAACACGAGGCGGTACTTGCCCCCGGTGCGGACATCCATCTCGCACGAGAGCAGCGACAGGCCCGCCGACTTCGGCACCCACCACTGTTTGAACAGTTCGGGCCTGCTCCACGCCTGGAAGACGATGTGGGCGGGAGCATCGAACGTCCGCATCGCGACGAATTCGCGGTCGGACTTGCGCTCCACGACGGTGCGATCGATTGCGGCGGGACTAGCTTCGTTTCCTTTTGGCATTTGCCCTCTCCTCGCGTTTCAACTGTTCGACTACCTGGTCGAGCGCGTCGAAGCGCGCACTCCAGAGTTGGCGGTGCCGCTCGATCCAGGCGGCTTCTTCTTCCAGCCGACGCTGTCCGAGCTTGCAGGTTCGTACGCGGCCGACCTTCTGAGTGGTCACCAAGCCCGCCTGCTCCAATACGCTGACGTGCTTCTTCATGCCCGTGAGGGTCATGTCGAACTTTTGGGCAAGGTCGCTGATGGAGGCTTCCGAACCCCCAAGGTGCTCGAGCACGCCACGCCGGGTAACGTCGGAGAGCGCGGCAAAGGTCGCGTCGAGGCGGTCTTGATAGTGAACCATATGGTTCACTGTAAGGCGCGCGTGGACGATTTGCAAGCGGATGGCCGCAGGCGGGCGAATCGCGGCCGGCCCCGGCCTCGTGGCGCATGGCCCTGCTGCTTAAGAGGGCCGCCGCCCATTGCGCGCTTGCTTCGCCTTCGGGCTGTCCTTCCGGGCACGGACTCGGTAAAAGAACCGGCACCCGCAGGCGAAGCCGAAGACCCATGATCGACCGCGAACAACTCCATCGGGACGGCTATGCCCTGCTCCGCGGCGAAATTCCGGCGGAGTGGCTGGGCGATCTGCGCCGCGCGTTCGATATGGGCGTGCAGCCATCGGAGCGATGGCCCGTGCCGCGCGGCCCGGACTGGCGCCATTCGCTGCTGGACCTGGATCCGACCGTGCAGGCCGTCTGCCGGCTGCCGCGCCTGCTGGCCGCGGCCGGCGCGCTGATCGGCGAGCGGTTTTTCCTGGCGCAAGTGGAGGGTCGCGAGCCCTTGCCGGGGCTGGGCCATCAGGGGCTGCACCGCGACCTCTCGGCGCGGCGGCCCGGCGATACCGTGAACGCGCTGGCGTTCCTGGACGACTACGGCCCGCACAACGGCGCGACCCGCCTGGTGCCCGGCAGCCATCGCCCGACGCGGGACGCACCGCCGCCCGGACCGGACGACGAGTCCCGCAGCATGCAGGTCGCAGGCGCCGCGGGCGACGTCCTGGTGTTCGACGCCGATCTGCTCCATGCGGGCAGCCTGAATCCCGGCGATCTGCGCCGGCGCTCTCTGCTCATCGGCTACTTCGCGGAATCCAATTACGCACGGCACCTGCAAACGGTGCGGCTGCGCGGCATCCGGATGGACACCGGCGAACGGTTCGAGCCGTAAGGCGCAGTTACGGGCGTCGTGCTTTTTACTTACCAGCCGACACCGGCGATTCCCACATGACAGGTAAGGAGCGAGGCCCCCTCCCGCCGCGGCGGGCGAGAGGGCGCCTTCCTCATGCTGCTCTTGAGGCCTGCGGTTTTGATCGGCGACTTATTGGTAGCGGGCAACAACGAAGGTCACGGGCGAGTTGCCATAGCCTGCCACGACGATCTTGCCGTCGGCCTGTATGGCGAGCCCTTGAACCGCGGCATTCGCGCTGCCGACGGAGGTGACGACAGGCCCGAAGCTGTAGTCCTGGTTGCCGTACGGGTCGTAGCGATTCAAGGTCAGCTGGCGGTAGCTGCCCGCGCTGGAGTAGCCGCCGACGATGATGCCACCGTTGGCATCGATGGCGACATCGCTGCCGATCGCGTTGCCGCTGCCGATGGCGGTAAGGACCTTGCCGGTGCCGGATCCGAAATAGCTGTCCAGCGCGCCGGTGCTGGTGTAACGAACGGCGGCCATTCGATAGTAGCCGCCGCTCGCGCTGTTCGCGTAGCCAGCGGCGACGATGTTGCCATCGCTTTGGATCGCCAGCGAAGTGGCGACGGCGGAGTTGCCGGCGAAAGTGCCGCCCACATTGGTCAGAACCTTACCGCCGGTACCGAAAGTGGTGTCCAGCGCGCCTGTGGTGGTGTAGCGCGTCAACGCGAATACGGTGCCGCCGCTGGATGCGTAGCCGGCCAGCACGGGTTTGCCGTCGGCCTGGATGGCCAGGCTGTTGGCGAGGGCCGAGCCGGTGCCCACCGCCGAGGTGACGGTGCCCGTACCGCCGCCGAAGCTGTAATCCAAGGTGCCGCTACCGGTAAGCCGCGCCAGCGCGAAGCCGGAACCGGCATAGCCCGCAACCCAGATCGAACCGCCCTGGATCGCGACGGCGTAGGCTTCCGACGCCCCCGCGTAGAAATTGACGGTCGCCTTGCCCGAGCCGCCGAAGCTGGTGTCCAGCGAACCGTCCGTGTTGTAGCGAACAATGGTGAAGTTGCGAGTGGAGGTGAAGTTCGGGCACGAAGTGCCTGCAACGACGATCTTGCCGTCGTCCTGCAGGGCGAGTGCGCGCGCCTGTCCCGAGCAACTACCGGACAGCGTGGTGGTGACCTGGCCGGTGCCATTGAAGCTCGCGTCCAGCGCACCGCTCGTCGTATAACGGGCCAGGGCGAACTCGCCGAGTGCGTTCTGGCCGGCGGCAACGATCCGCCCGTCCGCTTGGATGACGACCCGGGCGGCGGCACCGTAGTTGCCGAAGGCGGTGGAGGTGGTGCCTGCCGAACCAAACGTGGGGTCCAGCGATGCGGCCTGTGCGGGCGTTGCCGATGCGCTGGCGGCACCGAAGGCCACGACCAACGAGACCTTCATCGTATTGCTGATCATTGCTTGCTCTCCTTGTTGACTGCGGTTAAGTCCATTTGATTGCTTCAATTTACCGTCGCTCGCTGTGCGGCCAACGGCGTGCCGAATGCGCAAGGTTCGAAGGCGGCCGTGAGGATGCACCGCCTGGCAAAGGTATCCGTGCCCGATTACAGATTTCGCACAAGCAGCCGTGTAGCGCGACTTCCTTTCACGGTTACGAGGGCGGGTCGAAACATCGTTGGCTACCAGAGCGAGCGCGGCGGCCGCCTGCCGTCTACCCGGTTGCGCAAGCGCGACGAGTATCCATCTTTACGTCATCTTGCGACAGTAGAGCGCCCTGCCCCGGCGGCAATGCCAGCGGCCCGACTCATCTGCGGGGATAATCGCTGACGCTCGGAGGAACTGCCGAAGCTGATCCGCACGATCGCCCACAGGCCACTGCCGACGATCAGGCGGGAGCGGACGGACAGGAGCTTTCAGTTGTCACGCCGCTCCGGCAACACCACCCGCACTTCCAAGCCGCCGCCCTGGCGCGGAACGGCCCTCACTTCGCCCCCATGCATTTCGATCGCTCTTCGTGCGATCGCCAGGCCCAGACCTACGCCGTGCGACGCAGCATCGCCGCCCTCCGCACGGGTGAACGGCTGGAAGATGGTTTCCAGCATATGCGTGGGAACACCCGGGCCGCGATCGGCGACCGTTGTCGTCAGGACATGGCCATCTGCGGAGACATGGCTGCGGATCTCGACCCGCTCGCCTTCGGGACTGAACCTGGCTGCGTTCCGGATCACGTTCTCGAAGGCCCGGTAGATCAGTTCGCCATTGACCGCCGCCACGAACTGCCCAGGCGCCTCGATGGAGACCGAACGCCCCGACGCGCGCGCCTCGAAGTCGGCGTCTTCGGCGATGGCGTGCAACAGTTCGATGATGTCCACGCGTTCGGGACTCGCCTTTTCCGCGTCCGCCTCCAGGCGATGCAGGGTCAGCAACTCCTCGATGAGCGCATCGAGTCGTTCGCTCTCCCGCACGATGCGGTTGATCATCGCGTCGGCTTGGGCAGGATCTTGGCGCAACAGGCCGATCGCTGCCTGCATTCTCGTCAGGGGCGAGCGTAGTTCGTGGGAAATGTCATGCAGCAGGATCTTCCGCGACTCGGTCAGCTGCTGGAGCTGCGACGCCATCCGATCGAAATCATGCGCGAGATCGGCGATCTCGTCGCGACGCTGGCCCATCAAGGGCAGTACGCGCGTGTCCAGCCGGCCTGCCGCGACCTGGCGCAATGCCCAACTCAGGTGCTGCAACGGTCGCGCCAGATACCAAGCCAGCGCCAAACCCGTAATCAGGATCGCCACGCCAGCAGCCGCGAGCGGCACCGCCACCTTGGTAACCGAAACCCCTGCCGGGCGCTCCACATTCTCATGTTTTGGCTGCGCCGGACTGGTCAGGTAGAAGTAACCCGCGGTGCCCACGATCGTAAGCGTCGTGCTGATCCACAGGGCGATCACGAGCTTGCGGAACAGGCGGACGGGCTTCCACTCCATGTCAGTCCTCCAGGAGTTGATAGCCCAGCCCACGCACGCTCTGGATCCAAGGTTGGCCGTCCGGCCGCGTACCCAGCTTCTGGCGGATGCTGCTGATATGCACATCGATACGACGGTCGAACCGGGCCAGGGGACGGGAGAACGCCTGCTGGGAGATATCCTGCTTGCTCACCAGCTGCCCGAAATGGCGCGCAAGCACCTCCAGCAAGCGGAATTCGGTGCCCGTGAGTTCCAATGGCGCGCCGCGCCACGTCGCGCGCCGGCTTCCGGGCGAGAGAACGAGCTCTCCGGCCTGCAGCACGCGCGAAGCCGCGGCGTCTTTCGCTTCGCGCCCCTCGGTGCGTCGCAGGATCGCGCGTATCCGTGCCACCAGTTCGCCCGGCGTGCAAGGCTTGGGAACGTAATCGTCCGCGCCCATGTCCAGCCCCACGATCCGGTCGATGTCATCGCCACGGGCCGTGAGCATCAGAATCGGCACCGCACTGATAGCACGTATCCGGCGCAAGGCCTCGATACCCGACAGGCGCGGCATCATGATATCGAGCACGATCAGCGCGTAATCGTTCGACGCCGCCTCGGCGACGCCCATCTCGCCGTCGTGGACGGCCGCGACATCGAAGCCCTCGCGCATCAGGTACTGCGACAGCATCGACGTGAGGTCGACGTCGTCGTCGATAAGCAGGATCTTGACCATGCGGGCAAGTATCCACCTGTTCGCCGGTGGAAATCACCGGTCTTCCAGCGGCTTTACTCAGCTTAACCTCCCCGAACCGCAGTCAACCATCGGCGCTCCCAGAATGCGCGCACGTTTTCATTCCGGACATGCGGCCACCCACCTGCCGGCTGTGGACGAGCCCGAATCGAAGCGCCCATTCCACTACCGCCAGGCCGGGCTTTCCAATGAAGAATCTGCTGTGGTTCGTGCTGTTGACAGGATTTTCGTTCAATGCGTTTGCGCAGGCCCAAGGCGAAAACGAGGTCGCGCGAACTCCCTCGCCGTGGGGCTTGGGTGTGGCGATGGCAGTGTCCGACAGCCCGTATGCCGGAGAAGGGACGCGCGTCATTCCCGTTCCGCTGATTACGTATCGGGGCGAACGGTTCTACTTCAGAGGCGCCTCGGCTGGCTGGATCATGGTGGCGGGCGACGGCTTCGAGCTCGCTGCGGTGGCGAAGCCCCGCCTCGCCGGTTTCGACGCCGAGGATCTCGGCCGATCGGAACTGGCCAGGAACGGCATCGACCGTGATTTGCTGGAGGACCGGGACAATAGCCTCGATGCAGGCCTGGGCATGACTTGGCGCGGGCAGGCCGGCAAGCTCGAAGTCGAGTTATTGGCGGACGTGGCCGATGTGAGCGGAGGCCAGGAGGTTTCCGTGCAGTACGGCTACCCCATCGCCTTGTGGAAGGGGATGCTGACCCCGACCATTGGGATGAAATGGTTGTCCGAGGACATGGCTAACTACTACTACGGTACGCTGGATGCGGAAGTTGCTCGGGGCGTGATCGACTACAAGCCGGGCGCCGTCACGATTCCCCGCGTGGGCATCTCGTACTTCAAGCCGCTTGGAACGAAGTGGTCGCTGCTGGTCGCCGCGCATTACGACTCGTTGCCCGACGAGATCAAGAGCAGCCCCCTCATCGATCCCGACGCTGATGGCGCCGCATCCATGTTCATCGGCTTCTCCCGAGGGTTCAAGACCCGGTGACGAAAAGCATGCAAGCTCCATCGTCATGACCACGTTGGCGATGGGTGCGGGCATGTTGCCGCCGCCCTCCAGCAGCTACTGCCATCCACCGTGCTCAGCCATTTGCTTATTCCGATGGCGGTTAGCCTGTATGAACGACTTCCTGCAATGGATCCGTCGGCGCTTCCTGCCGCAAGTATCCGCAACACGCGCAAGGGGAAGTCTTGGTCATGAAAGGCACCCAACCCTCCGCTCCACGCGATCGCGATGCGCAAGCGCTGCCGCTGGGCGACGCAATGTCCGCTGCGGATCGAGCGAACTCAGGCCGGTCTTCTCGACCTGTGCTTTCCGCCGGCTTGCGGGCGCCGATAACGCGTTCCCGGTCTAGGCCAACATGGGTATCGCCAACGCCTGCTCCACGGTCTTCCGGCGGACAGGGTCTTTTGGGTCGGTCTCGGCCATAACACGTGCTCCAGAACGAAGAATCAGTCGTGGGGTGGCTCACCGGGAAGGACGCCCAGTTGCCGAAGCCCCGTCATCCAATCCTCCGAATGCCAGGTATGTACGATCTTTCCGCCCTTGAACTCGTGGATATCGATCGCCTGGATGGAGAGCTTGCCTTTGCGTGCAGGAAAGCCCAGGAAGGAATGGAGCTGCGTGCCGGTGATGTGCGAGCGGACGACTACTTGATTGCCCTCCTGAACCATGTCCTGGACTTCAATATCGAAATCCGGAAACACGGTAGTCAGGGAAACCATCAGCTTCATGGCGGTTTTCTTTCCGCCACGTTCGACCGATGGCGTCTCGTACCAGTCATCGGCCAGGACGGTTGCAAGCAAGTCGGGATCGTGCTTGCTGAAGGCCTCGTACCAGACGGCCGCCCGCTGGCGATTGTCGATCGCGTGCGCACTCGTCGATGCGCCGGCCGTCGAAACGGCAAGCGCAAGAACAAGGCGACTGAGAAGAGGTTCGCGTCGAACCGCCATCACGGCACCAGGACCATAGGGCCGAACTTCCGGCGTGCCGCAATATCGGCATGAGCCGCCGCGGCCTCCTTCAGGCGATACGCCGTCGCCTCGTAGCTTCCGAACGTACCGGCCCGGTATGCCGCGAACACGTCATTGGCGGCGGTCAGAACTCGGCCTTGCAGCTGCTGCGCCATGGGCCCACCGACGACCCGAACCTTGCGCTCGGATAGCGCTGCCGGATCCAGTTCCGGCGCGCCGGAGGCGGCGCCGATCGAGGCGATCGTTCCGCCATCGCGCACGGACGCCGCCGACGCTTCGAAGGTGGCCTTGCCCACGAATTCGTACACCACGTCGACCCCAGCGGGGGCCAGGCCGCGTATCTGCTCAGCGAACGAAGGGTCGGTCGAGAGAAGGGGGTGCTCCACCGAACTACGAATCGCTGCCAGCTTCCCCTGCGAACCGGTTGTGCCAATGACGCGTGCACCCCGTGCCCGCGCCCAACGTGCGACCAGGAGCCCCACGTTACTGGAGACGCCCTGGACCAGGACGGTATCGCCGGCGCTCAGCTTGTAGAACCCATTAAGTGCGGCCCAAGCGGTCAGGCCTTTCGTGAGGATCGTAGCGGCCTCGACCGAGCTCACGTCCTGCGGGATCGCGAGCAAATCGGCCGCGTTGATCAGGCGGACTTCGGCATAACTGCCGGGCGAAAGAAAATAAGCCACGCGGTCGCCTACCTGGACGTTGTCCACGCCAGGCCCGATCTCCTCGACCACGCCCGCGCCTTCAACCCCTGTAACGCCTGGCAGCGGCATGGGGAAGATGCCTTGCCTGAAGGCCGTGTCGATGAAATTGACGCCGATGGCATCGTGCCGCAGACGGACTTGACCCGCCTGGGGACGGCCTACGAACTCGTCCTCGGGAATCAGAACCTCGGGGCCGCCGTACTGGTGAAATCGAATCGTGGTGGTCATTGCGCTACTCGTTATGGACTAGGCGGGAAGGAGTGGATGCAGGCTAAGCATCGATCTGGCGATGCAAAAGCCTGTATTTCTCGATACCGCCTATCGCTTGCGTCGATAGGTGCCGCTTACGCGGCCGCGGGCTCATTGTTAGCAGCCCGGTGAAACCTGGCGTCCATGCTGAGCGCACCCGGCCCGAAAACGACGATCTGCAAGAAGCCGCCGGCCATGGTCAGATTCTTGAGGAAATGGATGAGCTGGTTCGGGTCGCCGAACGCCGCATGGAAGCTCGCTGCCGTGACGATGCAGAACAAGGCAAGCACGCCGGCCACCAGTCGGGTTCGATAGCCCAGCACAAGAGCGGCGCCACCGATGACTTCGATGACGATGGCAACGACGAGCGCTACGTTTGGTAGGGGCAGGCCGACCGAAGCGATGTAGCCGGCGGTCGCTTCGGCATTGGCGATCTTGCCGACACCGGAGATCAGGAAGATCGCCGCCATGAGTAGCCGGCCCAGCAGGCCAAGCACCGAGGCAAGGCCGGTTGCATCAGAAGCACGATCAGTAACGGACCAGGTGGCCATGGCAGTTCTCGTTGAGTGTTTGGCGGGTTGCGCTCATGCGCGCGGTTTGGGGTTACAGCACGGACAGCAATCCGCCATCAACAAGCAGCGGGATACCGGTCACGTAGCTCGACATGTCCGACCCTAGCCACACCACGGCGTCTGCGATTTCCGAAGGTTTGCCCAGACGGCGCAGCGGCGTCCGCTGGCGGAACCCTTCTGAGGCTTCCGCGACACCAGGCGTACTGCGCAACAACGCTGTGTCGATGGTTCCAGGGCACACGGAGTTGACCCGAATGCCCGATGGCCCCAGCGCATCGGCCATGGCCTTGGCCATCACCACGACACCGCCCTTACTCGTGGAATAGGCGACCGTCATGCCCGCGCCCGCAATACCGCCCATGCTGGCCATAAGCACGATGCTGCCGGGCTTGGAAAGCGATTGCATCTGGCGGGCTGCCGCCTGTGCGCAGAACAGAACGCCGTCGAGGTTAACCGACATGAGCCGGCGATAGTCCTCTTCTGCAACATCCGCGCCATCCGAGCGAAGCGTGATGCCTGCGTTGCATACCATCAGGTCCACGCCGCCGAACTCTTCGGTCGCTTCGACCAGCGCGTCGACTTCTTCACGCTTGCTAACATTGGTACGAACGAAGCGTGTCGTTACCCCCAGCGCTTCGATCTCGCTCGTCGTGGTCGCCCCGCCCTCGCGCGGCGCCTCGACAACGTCCGAAACGATGACGGCTCTTGCACCGTGCTGGGCGGCACCAACGGCAATAGCGCGTCCGATGCCGCTTGCGGCGCCGGTCACTACAACGACTTTTCCTGACAGAAGCTTGCTCATTTCTTCTGACCTTCCTTAGCGGGCTCCAGGTCCTTCTGAAATGACTGGAACGCTGACTCTTTCGGCTTGGCCGTCAACTGCGACTGGAACGTGGCGAAGTCGGCGACTTCCCAGTGTTCCGCCAGCTTTCCGCCTTCGATGCGATAGATCTGAAAGGCGCGGAAGTCCACCTTGTTGCCCGTCGCCTTTAACCCACCAAAGTCGTGCAGCTGGGTGCCGGAGACCCGATTCATCACGGCGACACGGTCGCCCTCGGCGACGATCTGTTCGATCGTCCAGGTGAAGTCGGGGAAGCTGGCTTTCAGGCCTTCGAGGTAGCTGCGGATGACATGGATGCCGGGCGTCTGCCCTTCGAGACGATCGCCGTAGTCGGCCGTAACGATTTCATCCAGATGGCTGAAGTCGGCGCGATTGAAGGCGTCGAAGTAACGGCGCACTACCGCCTTGTTGGCTTCGATTTCGGTGTCGGGCTGCTTCGCCATGACCGGCTGGAAAGCGGCTGACACGAGCAGGGCCGCGAGGGCCAGGCGAATGAAGAAGGCGGGGGTTTTCATGGAGCGCGTGTCCTTAGTCTTCGAAAGCGCGATGGAGTTAAGAAACCGGCGGCAGACCGCCGAGCTGCTGCATCAGCGAGAAGAGGTTCGCCACACCCCAGTGATCGGTGATCTTTCCGTCGCGAACGCGCATCGCGTCGACAGTCTCGAATTGGATCTTTCGTCCGGTCGGCGCGATGCCGAACAGCGGACCGCGGTGCGTTCCGTGATAGGTCTTGAAAGTGGTGACCACGTCGCCGTCCACGGTCTGCCAGTGAATGACGGGATTGAAGTCCGGGAACGCTTCTCGAAGCCGGTGGTAGAGGACGCGGACGCCATCCTTGTCTGGCGTTGTCCCCGGCTGCGGTGTGTGATCGACAAAGTCGTCGGCAAACAGTTCTTCGAACAAGGAGAAGTCGCCCTGTCCCTGTACCTGCTCAGTGTTCGTGCGGACAATAGTCTTGGCCGCTTCGGAGGTTGTGCTACTGGTCATGGATAACTCCAAGTAAGAATGGGGCCGACAGCGGGCGCTCAATGGGGAGGTGCGATCCGCGCCGGCCCGGAACGGTCAGTCGAACAACTTGGCGGCAGTGCGCGCGACCAGTTCGCCCTGATGGCGGGCACCGGCCAGGTCGATTTCGGTGGGCTGCCTGGAGCCATCAGCGCCGGCGACCGTGGTGGCACCATAGGGCGCACCGCCAACGATCTCATCGACGCTCATCTGTCCCTGATGGCTGTAGGGCAGCCCCACGATCGTCATGCCGAAATGCAGAAGGTTCGTGATGATCGAGAACAGCGTGGCTTCCTGTCCGCCGTGCTGCGTAGCCGTCGAGGTGAACGCGGCACCCACTTTTCCGTTAAGTGCGCCGCGCGCCCACAGGCCACCCGTTTGATCGAGGAAGGCAGCCATCTGCGAGGTGAGTCGGCCGTAGCGGGTCCCGGTGCCGATCACAATGGCGTCGTAGTTCTCGAGCTCTGCGACTGTGGCGACTGGCGCCTCCTGATCGATCTTGTAGTAGCTCTTGCGCGCAATCTCTTCTGGAACCGTCTCCGGAACGCGTCGGATGTCCACCGTAGCGCCGGCATTACGCGCACCCTCCGCGACGGCCTCGGCCATCTTTTCGATGTGCCCGTAAGAGGAGTAGTACAGAACAAGAACCTTGGCCACGAGAGTCTCCGAATGTGTTTTCGCGGTGGCGCCAATCGGGCGTAGGGTGCCCGATCGCGTGATGAAGAGAGGGGCGTCAGACGCCGGGGCCAGACTTCCCTGCGAGCAGTTGGAATTCCCACGACAGGTTGGTCGCAGTCGCGCCGCCGTGCTCAAGCAGCGCCGGGATCAGCTTGGCCGCCGACTCTTCGCGCGCCCAGTCGCGCTGCAGTTCCGATGCAAAAACGATCCATGTCATCGGCACGGCACCGGCCTGGATCATGCGAGCAATGCCCATCTCGTGGGCCTCCACACTCGTACCACCCGAAGCGTCCGTCACGAAGTACACCTCGTAGCCGTCACCGAGCGCATGGATCACCGGGAACGCGAGGCACACTTCGGTCCACAGGGCAGCGATCACGACTTTCTTTCGACCGGTACGCCTGACCCATTCAACGCACGCCGGGTCTTCCCAGGTGTTGATTGTGGTGCGGTTGATCGGCTTCTGTTCCGGAAAGACGTCCAGCAGCGGCTTAACGATGTAACCGCCGCGGTCCTCGACCACGCTGGTCAGCAGCGTTGGCACATCAAAGACCTTTGCAGTCTTGGCCAGGGCCACCACGTTGTTCATCAGCAAGGCGGCGTCGATGTTCTTGACGCCACTGAACTGGAATGGCTGATGGTCGATCAGCAGGAGTACGCAGTTGTCAGGAGTGATCAGCGCTTCTTTGCCGACTTTTCCTTCGGTTGAGTTGCTCATACATGCCCTCGCTTCATTGGTGAGTGAGGGTCACGTTACGAGGCAAGTTGAAAACCCGAAATCCGTCGTCGGCGTAGATTGTTCTTACGCCTTTCGGTTAGTTGTCGATCAGTTCGCTATCTGCTGTACTGGAATGCGCACAAAGCGCCACTCAATCCAGGTGGATGATGCCGCGCTTGAGGGCCGTGACGACCGCTTCGGTTCGATCCTGTGCCTGGAGCTTGCTCAGTATGTGAAGCACATGGACCTTGACGGTCGCCTCGGTCCGATGGATGTGTGCGGCGATCTCTTTGTTGCGAAGTCCGCCGGCCATCAGTTGCAGGACTTCTAGTTCGCGGACGGTGAGTTCGATACGCGGTACGTATTGGGCCAATCGACGCGCCACCGCGTCGGGCAGTATCCAGCCTTGCCGCCATACCGCTCGAATGGCATCGGCAACTTCGTTGCGCAGCACATCTTTGAGAAGGTAGCCGCGTGCGCCCGCCTCCAGAGCCCGGTGGATGTCGGTATCCCCTTGAAAAGTTGTCAGCGCAATGATCCGCGCTGTTGGGAACTCCTCCACGATCTTCGCAATGGCCTCCACGCCTCCCATGACGGGCATGCTCAGATCCATTAAGGTCACATCGGGCCGATGCGCTCGATATGCATCCAGCGCCGACGTGCCATCGCCTGCTTCGGCGACCAGTTCCAGGTCTGGATGCAGCGCAAGGACAGCAGCCAAGCCGTCCCGGTAAATGGGGTGATCGTCGACCGCCAGCACGCGAATCCGCCGGGTCTCTTCGTTGACGGCCAGCGGCTGCTTTTTGATGACGGACATGGTTCGATGCTGCTCCTGTTGGGGACCACCGGCAATCCACCTATTGGCTAATCTTTGCAGTTCGCGCGCGCAATCTGCGTATCCGGGTCGCAATTCCCGGAATCCATCGCAACCAGCGCCAGCGAGGCACCCGCAGACGCACTTCGGTACCAGTGCCAGGCTGGCTGTCCAAGGCGATGCAACCACCAATGCACTTGGCCCGTTCGCGGATACCCTGAAGCCCCCAGTGCCCCAGGCGCTTCGCCACCACAGCTGCGTCAAACCCGCGCCCATCGTCGCGCACGGTGATGCGCAAGCTGCTCGGCAGGTACTCAAGTTGGATGACAACGTTGCTGGCTTGTGCGTGCTTGCGCACGTTCACCAGGATTTCTTCCACGATCGAACGGATCTGCCCCTTGATCTCCGCGGCGAACTCGTACGTCGCACCCGGCGCACAGACGACATTCACTACGGTATCGGTGTCAGCGAGAATGCGGTGGGCGCTGACGTGAATGGAGGCGGCCAGGTCGTCTGCTTCGGTCGGCAGTCGAATGTCCCAAACCACCTTGCGTGCGTCAGTCAGCGTACGATCCACCAGGTTCAGGATGCGATCCAGGCTCGCTCTCTCCGGGGACTGCACGCCTAACCGCTGATCGACGGCGTGCAGTTGCAGCGCGATGCCACCGAACCCTTGCAACAGCGAATCGTGGATATCCCGGGCAAGTCGATTTCGCTCATCAAGTATGGCCGCACCGCGAATGCGAAGGGCTGCGCGATGGTACATCCACAGCACGAGCGCCAGGCTGAGGATCACTACGGCGACAAACCATGCCTGGAGGTAGAACGGCGCCAGCACCCGGAGCGTGACGTGGGACTCCCGGGCGGACCATTGCCCGCGTACGTCACGGGCCGATACACGAAATCGATAGATGCCCGGAGCCAAACGCGTGTATGAGGCTACGCGCTGCGTGCCTGCGTCGATCCAATCAGGATCAAACCCATCCAAGCGGTATCGGAAACGCACATCGGGACCGTGCGACAGGTCTAGCCCTGTGTAGCGGATATCTATGCGACGCGTTGCCGGCTCGATCACCAGCTTGTTCAGATCCGTGTGCCGCACGCCATCGGTCGCGACCTCATCGATGTAGACCTTCGGCGTCGCGCCCACGGGGCGGGCCCTAGCAGGATCGACCGAGACGATGCCATGCCCCATGGCGAACCAGAGCTTTCCGCTTGGCTCCCGATAGGACGAGGGATGGGGCCAGGCCGCGGGATCACCTCCCGGCAAACCGTCCAGAGATTTGAAGCTGTCCACATCCACCAAGCCTGCAAGCTTGCCGTCGGCTACCGCGATCAGTTCTGCGATCCGGATGCGAGTGAGACCGCCTAGCTGCCCCAGCCAGAGCCTCCCCCGGTCATCCACCTCCGCCGCGCCTATCCAACTTTCCGGTAATCCGTCCTTGACAGCGACAGTACGGATACGGCCGCCACCGACACGAACAAGTCCCTCGTCCGAGCCCACCCACACGGTGCCTTTGGGTGCTTCGAACAGGACGTTAGGCCTGATGCCGGTTTGCTGCGGCGCGGGCCACGGCACGAACGTCTCGCCGCCTAAGAGATTGATGCGGGTGACGCCCGTCAGGCTCGCGATCCATACCGCGCCGCTGGAGTCTTTGAACAGCCGCAACACGAAGTCGTCTTTTTGCTTGACGCGTTCAAGCCGTCCATCGCGGCCGCGAAAGAGTCCCCGCCAGGTCGCTATCCACAAAGCCCCTGCAGGATCTTCGAGCATATCGGTGACAGGAGGCAGCCCTTTGTAGCGAAGTTCTGCGGGCTGGCCGGCGACAAACCGCGACACGTCGCCGTTGGGACGCCCGACCCACACGCCCCCTTGCCGCGCCGGCGCTAGCGACAGCACCAACTCAGCGGGGCTTTCGCTCACCCGTTGAAACGACGATTCCGGGGCGGCGATACGGCCGTGAAACAGGCCGCCCGTCGGAGGCGTTAGCCACACGCCGCCGTCCGCGTCGCGGAGCATACCGCCTGGCATGTCGCTGGGCAGACCGGTGCGCGCAGTGAACGCTTCCACCTCCAACGGCCGAAATCGATTCAGGCCATCGCGTGTAGCCACCCACATGTTGCCCTGCTGGTCCGGCAAGATGTCGATGACCCGATCGTCCGACAGGCCATCGGCACGCGTGACTGAGCGGAATCGCTTTCCGTCGAACCAATGAAGACCCGCACCATAGGATCCCACCCACAAAGTTCCTTTGGCGTCTTCAGCCATGACTGATACGGCGCCGAATCCCTCGGTAGCCGGCAGTGGAAAGTGTCGGATCTGCCCATCTTTCCACCGGGCAATAGCGGTTTGCGTGCCAAACCAGATCGATCCATCACGGGTTGCGTAAACGCGGCTCGGGTTGCGGACATCTGCACCCGCGGGTAGCGCGACCCGAGTCAGTTGTCCGGCGCGGATGCGGTAGACGGCGCCCTCTCCCGCGGCGATCCAGATGTCACCGTTGTCGTCCACCGTCATACTGCTGCCGGAATAGCTCACTAGCGTTCCGGGGAGTTCGCGCTGGTGACCGCCTCGATCGATGACGAATACCCGGCCACTTCGCGTTACGGCCCACAAGCGATCCTCAGGATCAACGGCCGCTGCATTAATGATGTCAGCCTTGAACGATTCGTTGGTGGAGATCAGTTCGACCTGATCGCCCACTATGCGGAAGAGTCCGCTGCCGCTGCCGACCCACAGACCACCCTCGCGGTCTTGCGCAAGCGGAATGGTGATAATCCGTGTGCGCCCGCGCAGTGCGGGCGAATTGTCGGCGGTGAAGGCCTTGAACCGCACGCCATCGAACCGCACCAGTCCCGACTGCGAGGACAGCCACAGATACCCATCTTGGGTCTGCACGAGGTTGGAAGTGAATGCCAGCTTCACCTCTTCCTGCGAGCGCCAGATGTCGACCTTGTAACGATCAAAGATAACCGAGGCTTGCTGCGCGGCGACGCGGTACGGAAGCGCAACCAGAAGCAACGTCATCAGAAGGACGTAACCCAGCGACGATTTTCGACTGCAACTACTCATGACGAAACCTTACAGGCAGGCCGTCCGCGGCCCGCCCTGAATACGAATGCATTGGCATCAATGCTTCAACGCCTCGATGAATGCACGCCCCACGGGACCGGGCGGCGCATCTTTGCGGTATACCGCCTGCATTTCCAGGCTGGCGCGCGTGCGTGCATTCGCGTGCGTACGGATCTCCACCAATTGCCCTTGGTCCAGTTCCTCTTGAACCATGTGCGCCGGCATATGCCCCCAACCGAAACCGGCCCGCAAAAAGGCATGCTTGGCGCCCAAATCCGCCAATCGCCAAGTCAGTGGCGAGATGACGCCGAAGTTTCGCCCTGACGACAATGGCGTGCGGTCGGTAAGCACCAGTTGCACGTGCTTGCTCAACTCGCCGTTGGAGAGCGGCTTTCGCGATTTCGCCAAAGGATGTGCGGGAGCCACGACGGTGGCGAAAGGTAACAGCGCTAGCGGCTCCGCCACCAGTTCGTCCGGCACGGTGGGTAGCGAACCGATCACGCCGATACGGCAGGAGCCGTCCAGGACCGGCTGAACTACGCCGCCCAGCGCCTCGACATATAGACGCAACGGCGTTCTGGGAAAGAGCTGCCGGCAGTGGCCAACGGCATGGGTGATGGCTGGCATCGGATACATCACGTCCATGGCCACCGACAGTTCCGGCTCCAACCCTTCGCGAATCGAGCGAGCCCGCGCCTTGAAGTCGTCCATGTGGTCGGCGACCGCGCGCGCGTCGCGCAGCAGGGACTGCCCCTCCTCTGTCAATTGCGGGTAGCGCCCGCTGCGCTCGAACAGCGAAACGCCCAGCTGCGCTTCAAGATTCGCCAGCGTGTGGCTGACGACCGACTGTGCGCGTCGCAACTTTCGGCCCGCGGCGGAAAAACTGCCCTGCTCCGCCGCGGCGATGAAGGTGCGGATCTGGTCCAGCGTGACTCCGTCGAGCATATATCTACCCTTTAGATGGATAGCATAGGAAAATATAGGCTACCAAGATACATCGGCCGAGCCTACCGTGGCGTCACTTCCACAGGGATGCCGCCATGACCCGACCGACCCTCAAGCTCGTACAGCCCGAAAGGCCGTCTCCCGCCCGCCGCATCGTGTTCCAGGGACGCGGCAACACCCGGGGGCCGATCACCCGCCTGGTCAACCCCTCCGACCTGGGCCAGCTCATCAAGCCGTTCGTGTTTCTGGACCGCGGCGCCCTTCCGCCGACCGGCGACACCTTTTTCGGCATCCACCCGCATTCGGGCATTGCGACGCTGACGATCGCGCTCAGTGGCGGCCTGCAGTACGAAGATACGACCGGCCAGTCCGGCCAAGTCCCCGCCGGTGGGCTGGAGTGGATGAAGGCCGGTGCCGGCGCGTGGCACGACGGTCGTGTCTATACCGCCGAGCCGCTGCGGTTCTTTCAACTCTGGTTGGCTCTGCCGGCGGCGTTGGAGAACTCACCGGCCGAGGGCCAATACATCCCGCCCGAGTTGGTCGAAAGCGAGGGCCCGGTCACCGTCGTCCTGGGCCGTTATGGCCAGGCGCGCAGTCCCATCCGCTCCCCCGACAACATCCACTACTTCCTGGTTCGCCTTAACGACGGCGAGACATGGCGCTACCAACCGCCGCAAGGGCATACCGTCGGTTGGATCGCCGTTGACGAAGGTGTGGTCAATACCCCTGCGCCCGTCGCCATCGGCGAGATCGCGGTATTCGACGAGTCCGACGCCGCACTCGAATTCACAGCGCAAGGGCCGACCACATTCGTGATCGGCACCGCCATCAAGCATCCGCATGACCTGATCACCGGCTACTACTCGGTCCACACCAGCGCCGATGCGTTGGAACGAGGCGAAGCCGAGATCAAGCGCATCGGCACCAAGCTTCACGCAGCCGGACGGCTTCCCTAGACCCTGCGCGTACTGCCAGCAGCACTCATCGTTTCACTCCCTACCTATCCATCCGGAGAACTCCCATGTCCACCATCGTTTCCACCGCAGCCACCACCTCCAGCATCGCCCGCAGTAGCGCCGAGTTCGTCGGCCGCGCGCTCCTCGTCGTTCTCTTCCTTATGTCAGGCCTCGGCAAGATCAACGCTTACGAGGCCACCGCCGGTTATATGGCGTCCATGGGCGTCCCGGGCTTCGCTCTGCCTGCGGTGATTGCCCTGGAAGTCCTGGGTGCCGCCGCAATCGTCCTGGGCTTCAAGACCAGCATCGTCGCCGCAGTGTTGGCCGGCTTTACCCTGGCGACGGGCCTGCTCTTCCACAACAACTTCGCCGACCAGATGCAGATGATCATGTTCTTGAAGAATCTCTCCATCACCGGCGCATTCCTGATGCTGGCGGCCAACGGCGCGGGCGCTTTCAGCGTCGATGCCAAGTCCGCGAAGTAAGTTCGCTGAACCGGGCGCCGGCCATCCGCCGACGCCTCACCCGAGCTTGGCCATGACATACGCAATCATCGGTTCCGGCGCCATCGACAGTGGCATCGCAACCCAGTTCGACCGCGTCGGCGGACGTTCAAGTTGCGAATTCCCGTGGTCCGACTTCGGCGCAAGACCTGGCGAGTAACTTGGGCTATCGGGTCAAGCCGGCCTCGCTTGAACAGGCGCGGCAGGCGGATGTGATCTTCCTCGCCGTGCCTTTCGCTTCTGCTCTTGCGGCACTGGGGGTTGGGGCTTTTGGCAGGAACGCATCTTGGTGGACGCCACCAATGCCGTGGAATTTCCCTCGTTTCGTCCGAACGACCTGGGTGGGCGCTCATCGGCCCATCGCATTGCCGAGAACCGCTTTGGGAAACAATCCATCAATGAAAATGGGGCTCCGGAGAGCCCCATTTGGGTACTGCGACTTAGGCACTCGTACTAGCAAGTTCCAGCTGCCCAACTAGCGCCTTCAAGGTGCCCGCACAGCTCAGACGCTCAACCGCATTTGCTGTAGCCGCAGTTCAAGCAGGTCGCGCAGCCGTCCATGATGACCACGGCCTTGGTGCTGCACTTGTGGCACATGGTGGCCGAGGGCGGGAAGGACACGCCTTCGCCGGTGACTTCGATATCTTCGGCGTGGCCGCTGCCTTCGCCCGTCTGGACGGGCGCGGAGACGGTTACGTCAGAGTTTTTTTTTGAGCGCTGCTCGTAGGCGGAGCGCTTTTCGGCGATCAGGGCGCGCTGGGCGTCGCTCATGTCGGGGTCGTGCATCATGCCGATCGACTTGAGGTGGTCCTCGACGATGGCGCCCATCTCGGCGACCAGCGAGGGCATGTAGACGCCGCCGGGCTTGAAGTAGCCGCCGCGCGGGTCGAACACGGCTTTCATCTCGTCGACCAGGAAGGTGACGTCGCCGCCCTTGCGGAACACGGCGGACATGATGCGGGTCAGGGCCACGATCCACTGGAAGTGGTCCATGTTCTTCGAGTTGATGAAGATCTCGAAGGGGCGGCGCAGTTCGTGCTCGGTGCCGGCGTTGAGGACGATGTCGTTGATCGTCACGTACAGGGCATGCTCGAACAGCGGCGATTTGATCTTGTAGGTGGAGCCGATCAGGATCTCGGGGCGCTCGATGCGTTCGTGCATCTGGATGACGTCGGCGGTCGGCAGTTCGTCGGCGGCCTTGCGCGCGGCGGCTTCGGACCGGGCCGATTCCTTCGCCTTGTCTTCCGGGGTGACGACGCTGTAACCCTTGATTTTCTTTTCGATCTTGACGGCCATGGGCCAGGCTCCTGTTGCGGTGGTGCTTTTCTAGTTTTGGTCTGTGGTGCGCGGCTGAGGCGCGGCCCTCACCCCGCCCTCTCCCGCGAGCGGGAGAGGGGGAGCATTACGGGCTTACTTCTTCTTCGCGGCCTTCTTGGCGGCCTTCTTCCTGGCCGGCTGCTTGACGACCTTCTTGGCCGCCTTCTTCACGGCTTTCTTGGCCGCCTTCTTCACGGCTTTCTTGGCGGCCTTCTTCGCTGGCTTCTTGGCGACCTTCTTCGCGGCCTTCTTGGCGGCCGGCTTCTTGGCGACCTTCTTGGCTGCCTTCTTAGCGGCCTTCTTGGCCGGCTTCTTGCCGGTGGCCTTGGCCTTCAGCGCGGAGGCTTCCTTCTTGGCCTTGGCGCTGGCCGAGGCGAGCTTCTTCTTGGCGGTGCCGACGGCCTTCTTGGCGGCCTTGCGCGCCTTGGTGGCGGTCTTCTTGACCGACTTCACGGCGTCTTCGGCACGGGTGGCGATGGCGCTGCCGATGTTGGACGCGGTCTCTTTGACGTTCTCGGCGGCCTGGGTCAGGGTCGCCGTCACTCCATTTCCGTTGCTCATATGCCCTCCTCGTGGGCGCTTTCGTCGGCGTTACGTCTTGGCTATGTGTAATCGGGGTGTTACCGGAGCGATCCTATACCCGGTGTGCGCGCAAAAACACTGAACGGCGTCGCGCGCGCCGGCCTGGCTGTGGTGGGCGGCGCCCGGCCGGGGGGGCGCTGCGCGAGGCGTTTGAACGGTCGCCTCCGCCGGAAAACGGGGGATTCTGAGCGGTTGGGGTTTCGGCGTATGCGGGTTTCGCGGAAATCCCCCTGCCCCCCCCTTTTGCAAAGGGGGAAAGGCGAAGGCTCAGAACTTGCCGTAATAGCCTTCCTTGAGCGCGTCGAACAGGTTGGCGGCGGTGTGCATTTCGCCGTCGTATTCGATCTGCTCGTTGCCCTTGACCTCCAGCACGCTGCCGTCTTCGAGCTCGAAGCGGTAGGTGGTGTTTTCCAGGTCGGCTTCCTTGACCAGCACGCCCTGGAAGGCGGCCGGGTTGAAGCGGAAGGTGGTGCAGCCCTTCAGGCCCTGCTCGTGGGCGTAGCGGTAGATGTCCTTGAAGTCCTCGTACGGGTAGTCCGTGGGGACGTTGGCGGTCTTGGAGATCGAGCTGTCGACCCACTTCTGGGCGGCGGCCTGGACGTCGACGTGTTCCTTGGGGGTGATGTCGTCGGCGGCGATGAAGTAGTCGGGCAGCTGGGCGCCGGGCTCGTCGCTGAACGGCATGGCCTTGGCGTTGATCAGCTCGCGGTAGGCCAGCAGCTCGAACGAGTAGACGTCGACCTTTTCCTTGGACTTCTTGCCTTCGCGGATCACGTTGCGGCTGTAGTGATGGGCGAAGGAGGGCTCGATGCCGTTGGAGGCGTTGTTGGCCAGCGACAGCGAGATGGTGCCGGTGGGCGCGATCGAGCTGTGGTGGGTGAAGCGGGCGCCGGCCTCGGCCAGCTCGTCGACCAGCTCCGGCGCCACTTCGGCCACGCGCTGCATGTAGCGCGAGTAGCGCGCGTGCAGCAGCTTGCCCGGGATTTCCTGGCCGACCTTCCAGCCGTCCTTGTGCATCTCCGGACGCTTGCGCAGCATCTCGGCGGTGACGGCGAAGCGCTCTTCCATGATCGGGGCCGGGCCCTTCTCCTTGGACAGGGCCAGGCCCATTTCCCAGCCGGCCACGGCCATTTCGCGCGCGATGCGCTCGGTGAACTCGCAGGAGGCGGCCGAGCCGTACTTCATCTTCAGCATGGTCACGGTGCTGCCCAGGCCGAGGAAGCCCATGCCGTGGCGGCGCTTGCGCATGATCTCGGCGCGCTGTTGTTCCAGCGGCAGGCCGTTGACCTCGACCACGTTGTCGAGCATGCGGGTGAACACGCGCACGACTTCCTTGTATTCCTCCCAGTCGAACTCGGCCTGGTCGGTGAAGGCGTTGCGCACGAACTTGGTCAGGTTGACCGAACCCAGCAGGCAGGCGCCGTAGGGCGGCAGCGGCTGTTCGCCGCAGGGGTTGGTCGCGCGGATGGTCTCGCACCACCAGTTGTTGTTCATCTCGTTGACGCGGTCGATGAGGATGAACCCGGGCTCGGCGTAGTCGTACGTCGAGACCATGATCATGTCCCACAGGTGCCGCGCGCGGATGTGGCCGTAGATCTTGCAGGCGACCAGGCCGTCGTCGCGGGAGATGTAGTTCTTGTGGGTCGGCCATTCGCGCCAGACGACCTTGTCGGCGTCGTCGATGTCGAGGTCGCCGCGTTCCTTGATGTTGACCGGGAACACCAGCGGCCAGTCGGCGTCGGACTTGACCGCTTCCATGAAGCCGTCGGTGATCAGCAGCGACAGGTTGAACTGGCGCAGGCGGCCGTCTTCGCGCTTGGCGCGGATGAAGTCCTTCACGTCGGGGTGGCTGACGTCGAAGGTGCCCATCTGGGCGCCGCGACGGCCGCCGGCCGAGGACACGGTGAAGCACATCTTGTCGTAGATATCCATGAAGGACATCGGACCGGAGGTGTAGGCGCCGGCGCCGGCGACGAAGGCGCCGCGCGGGCGCAGGGTGCTGAATTCGTAGCCGATGCCGCAGCCGGCCTTGAGGGTCAGGCCGGCTTCGTGGACCTTCTCGAGGATGCCGTCCATCGAGTCTTCGATGGTGCCCGAGACGGTGCAGTTGATCGTGGACGTGGCGGGCTTGTGCTCCAGCGCGCCGGCGTTGGAGGTGATGCGGCCGGCCGGGATCGCGCCGCGGCGCAGGGCCCAGACGAAACGCTCGTACCAGTACTGCTGCTTCTCGGAGGTCGGCTCGGCGTCGGCCAGGGCCTTGGCGACGCGCTGGTAGGTGGCGTCGATATCGGCGTCCAGCGCCTCTCCGGTCTTGGTCTTCAGCCGGTACTTCTTGTCCCAGATGTCCTGGGATGCGGGCTGCAGCGGGATGTCCTTGTCAGCCGCTTCCGTCTTGACCGCCTCGAGGCGAACCGTACTCATGCCTGTCCTGTCTCCTTAACTGGGGCGGGCCGTTCGGTTGCGCCCGCCGCCGGGTGAGTCTTGTTGTGATTGCTGGTAATCGGGGTGTGTCTGAATCTGGGTGTTGCCGGTTGCGTACCGCACTTGCCTGCCGCTGCCGCGGTGGTGGCTGGCCACCGACGGCTACGCGCGCGATCGCGCCATTACGCGCCGCGTGCGAGATTGTGTTGATGGCATCGGGCCGAGCTTGCTCCTGTCATGCGCCGCCCCCCGTTGGCGCCCAACCGACCCAAGCCGAACCCCTAAGCTTGGGCTCCCGTCGCAAAGACAACCACTACATGTAGTGTCGAAGCGAGGACTCAAGCTACGCCCGGCCCTGGGCGGTGTCAACGGTTTTTTTGATGGCAGTCACGTGTCGGGACGGGGTCAAACGTCACATGCGCGCCTAACGTAAACGCCTTGCGAATGCGGCCACAAATCGTGTGTAGGCCGTGCATGCGAACCTTGGAACGGGACACTTCATCGCATATTTAGCGCGCTTGACCGACACTTCGTTCAGCTGCGTGTACGCCGCCGGCAACCGGGCCCGTCCTGGCCGGGCCGCGGCGCGGCCCGCCTTCCCTTACGACCCTTATCCGGAACGGTTCCACGATGCGTCCTCGTCCCCTGCCGACCCTGTTCGCCCTGACCCTGGCCGCCGCGTTCGGCGGTTTCGCCGCGACCGCGATCCGCGACGGCCTGGAAACGCCGGCCCAGGCCTCGCCGGCCGCGGCCGCGCTGCCGGCGGTGTCGGCGCTGCCGACCGCGGTGGGCGGCCAGCCGGTGCCCTCGCTGGCGCCGATGCTGGCGCGGGTGACGCCGGCGGTGGTCAGCGTGCACACCAAGCAGACCATCCGCATCCGCAATCCCTTCGCCAACGATCCGATGTTCCGGCGCATGTTCCCGAACATCCCGCAGGAGCGGATCAACGAGTCGCTGGGCTCGGGCGTGATCATCGACGCCAAGAACGGCTACGTGCTGACCAACCACCACGTGATCGAGGGCGCCGACGAGGTCTCGGTGACGCTCAGCGACGGGCGCACGCTCAAGGCCGAGTTCACCGGTTCCGACCCGGACACCGACATCGCGGTGATGAAGATCCCGGCCGACAACCTCAGTTCGCTGACTCTGGCCGATTCCGACGCGCTCAAGGTCGGCGATTTCGTGGTCGCGGTGGGCAACCCGTTCGGGATCGGCCAGACCGTGACCTCGGGCATCGTCTCGGCGGTGGGCCGCAGCGGCCTGCGCGGGCTGGGCTACCAGAACTTCATCCAGACCGACGCCTCGATCAATCCGGGCAATTCCGGCGGCGCGCTGGTCAATCTCAACGGCGAACTGGTCGGCATCAACACCGCCAGCTTCAATCCGCAGGGCAGCATGGCCGGCAACATCGGCCTGGGCTTCGCGATCCCGGCCAACCTGGCGCGCAACATCAAGGACCAGTTGATCGCCAACGACGGCGTGGTGCGGCGCGGTTCGCTGGGCCTGGAGTCGCAGGACGTGGACGCGCGCCTGGCCCAGGCGCTGAAACTGGACGAGCCGCGCGGCGCGGTGGTGACGCGGGTGTTCGCCGGCAGCGCGGCGGCGGCGGCGGGCCTGAAGGCCGGCGACGTGATCCTGGCCGCCAACGGCCAGCGCATCGACAGCCGCGACGCCCTGCGCAACTTCGAAGGCCTGCAGGCGATCGGCGGGCGGGTGTCGCTGGAGGTGCGCCGCGACGGCAAACCGCTGCAGTTGGCCGCGACCCTGCGCGAACAGCCCAAGGCCTACGCGGGCAAGGACCTGGACGAACGCCTCGGCGGCGCCAGCTTCGCCGAACTGCCCGAGCGCCTGCGCCAGTCCGGCGCCTCCGGCGTGCTGATCGAATCGGTGGCGCGCGGCAGCCGCGCCGAGCGCAACGGTCTGCGCTCCGGCGACGTGGTGGTGGCGGCCAATGCCGGCGATTTCGAGGATTTGCCGGGCTTCCGCGCGAGCTTCACACGGCCTCCGGCACAGTTGGTCCTGCGCGTGATGCGCGGCAACGCGGTCGCCAACCTGTTGATGCAGTAATGCGGACCCGGGGATGAGCGATCATCGCGGGACGCGCAGCGCAGACGAGTTCCGCCCTTATCCCAGGAGAATGCAATGAGCCCTACCTCGACCGACGCCATGAAGGCCAACCTCGGTGAAGCCGGATCTCACCTCAAGCAAGCCGCGGCCGACGCCGGCGTGGCGATCCGCGGCGCCGCCGGCGCGGCCAGCGACGAACTCAAGATCGGCAAGGCCAACGTCAAGGCCGATCTGGCCGACGGCGCATTGGCGGGCATCGCCGCGGCCGAGCACGCCGGCGGCGCGGCGCGCGAACAGGTCGACGTGCTGATGGACAAGGGCCGCGACCTGATCGAAAGCGCGGCCGAACTGGTGCGCGAGCGTCCGCTGGCCTCGTTCGGCGTGGCCTTCGCGGCCGGCTTCATCATCGCCAAGCTCGCCCGCGGCAGCGACAAGTAAGAGCGGGCATGCAAACCACGGGGGACCAAGGCCCGCCGCAGCCGCCGGGCGGCGGCGATGCGGATGCGCGCGAGCAGGACGCGGCCGCCCGGGCCGCGCCCGACCTGCTGGAATCGCTGCGCCAGCTCGGCGACACCGGCCGCGCCGGGCTGGGCGCGGCCGGCGACGCCGCCAAGGCCCTGCGCAGCCTGGTCGCGGCGGACATCTCGCTGGCGCGCAGCGCGCTGGGCCGCGCCCTGGCCCTGATGGGCGTGGCGATCGCGTTCGGCGGTTCGGCCTGGTTGCTGTTGATGGCCACCTTGATCGTGTTCCTCAGCCGCACCCTGGGCGTGCCCTGGTCGCTGGCGCTGCTGCTGACCGCGCTGCTGAGCCTGGCGGTGACGGCCTGGGCCGGCTGGCAGGCGGTGCGTTATTTCGAGCACACCCGCATGCAGGCCACGCGCCGGCAGCTGGCGCGGCTGGGCATCGGCGAACTGGCCGACGTCACCCCGACCCCGGGCTCGCCGGAATCGGCGCGCGAGGCCGCGCGGCGCTGGCCGCCGGACGGCCCCGGCGCGGGCAAGGACGAACGCGGCGTCGATCTGACCCCGCCCTGATGCCGCATCCCTCTTCCGATCCATCGCCCTGCGAGGCACGCCCGTGAGTTTCGAACAGCTGATCGCCAAGGTGCACCAGGCCGAAGACGTGGTCGAAGCGCAGGAGCGCCGGCTGGTCGCCCACCTGGGCCGGATCAAGGGTTCCTGGCGCGAGGCCTGGACGCCGGGGCGGATCGTGATCGCCGGCCTGGTCAGCGGCTTCGCGGTGGGGCGCGCCGAACCCCTGCGCGTGGCGGCCAAGAGCGGCGGCATGATGCAGATGGTGTCGATGCTGTCCAGCCTGTTCGCCGGCGGCAGCGCCGGGGTCGCGGCGAGCCAGGCCGAACGCGCGGCCGACAACACCGAAACGGTCGCCGCGGCGGTCGAGGAAGGCGAAGACGCCGTCGTGGCGCGCGCCGAGGCGACGGTGCAAGCTGTGCGTTCCACCGCCGATCCGATCGACTTTTGAACGCGCCCGAACCCGATCCTGCCCCCGCTTCCGACGCGTCCGCGCCGGCCGACGACGAACCGCCCGCTCCCGCGCCGCCGCCGCGTCCGCGCGCGCCCGCCTCGGTGGTGGTGCTGGCGACGCTGGCGGTCGGCGCCGCCTTGTGGGCGGCGCAGGCGCTGATCCTGCCGATCCTGCTGGCGGCCTTCTTCGCCCTGATCGGCAACCCGATCATCCGCGGCCTGCGCAGGCTGTGGCTGCCGCGTTTCGCCGCGGCCCTGATCGTGCTGATCGGCGGCCTGGCCGCGGCCGGGCTGCTGGCCAACCAGCTGATCGAGCCGGCCGGCGAATGGGTGCGGCAGGTGCCGCGCGAGATGAAGCAGCTGGCGCCGAAACTGCGCGAGATGACCAAGCCCATGCAGGAAGCCAACCGCGCCGCGCAGAACATCGCGCGCGCCGCCGGCGGCGAGAGCACGGCCAAGCCGGTGCAGGTGGTCAAGACCGAGCTCAACGATCCGTACAAGTCGCTGACCTCCACGCCCAAGTACGTGGCCTCGGTGCTGGCGGTGGTGCTGCTGACGTTCTTCTTCATGGTCTACGGCGAAAGCCTGCAGCGCAACGCGATCGGGCTGTTGCCCGGCTTGCGCGAACGCAAGATCACGGTCGACATCCTGCAGTCGATCGAGCGCGAGATCTCGCGCTACGTGCTCACCATCAGCCTGATCAACACCGCGCTGGGCCTGGCCCTGGCCGGCAGCCTGTTCTGGCTGGGCGTGCCGCTGCCGGAGGCGCTGCTGTGGGGCACGATGGCGGCGGTGCTGAACTTCGCGCCTTACGTGGGCCCGCTGATCGGCATGGTGACCATGCTGCTGATGGGCTTCGTCGCCTTCGACGAGGCCTGGCGCGCGCTGCTGCCGGCCGGCCTGTACCTGCTGCTGCACACCATCGAGGGCCAGATCGTGACCCCGATCGTGCTCGGCCGGCGCATGCGCCTGTCGCCGCTGGTGCTGATCCTGGCGCTGATGTGCTTCGGCTGGCTGTGGGGCATCGTCGGCCTGCTGCTGGCGGTGCCGATGCTGGTCTGCGTGAAGCTGGTGCTGGCGCGGATCCAAGGTCTGGAGAAGTGGTCCAAGCTGCTGGAGTGAGGCCCGCGGGCGAGAAGCCGCGCCTGAGTGAAAACCCCTAGGCGTTTCGCACGGGATTAGCGCGGCCACGGCGGCTTTACGCGCTAAAATGGTGCGATGACTTTCCCCGTTCGCGCCATCACCCTCGACCTCGACGACACCCTCTGGCCGATCGCTCCGGTGATGGTCCACGCCGAACGCGTGCTGGGCGACTGGCTGCGCGAACATGCGCCGCGCACCGCGCAGCGCTGGCCGACCGAGGCGATGCGCGCCCTGCGCGATCAGATCGCCGCCGAGCACCCGCAGCTGGCGCACGATTTCACCCATCAGCGCAAGCTCACCCTGGAACGCATGCTGCGCGACTCCGGCGACGACCTGGCGCTGGTCGCGCCGGCGTTCGAGGTGTTCTTCAACGCACGCTGCGAAGTGCGGCACTACGACGACAGCGTGGCCGCGCTGGAGCGCCTGGCCGCGCGCGTGCCGCTGGCCGCGCTCAGCAACGGCAACGCCGATCTGCAGCGGATCGGCCTGATGCATTTGTTCCGGTTCCAGCTCGGCGCGCGCGAACACGGTGCGGCCAAGCCGGCGGCGAGCATCTTCCACGCCGCCTGCACGCGCCTGGACAAGGAGCCGCAATACGTCCTGCACGTCGGCGACGACATCGAGCTGGACGTGGTCGGCGCGCAGCGCGCCGGCTTGCGCAGTTGCTGGATCAACCGCGTCGGCGACGACGGCCGCCGCCGCGAATGGCCGCACGCCGGCCTGCGCCCCGACCTCGAATTCGACACCCTCGCCGCGCTCGCCGATTGGCTGGACGCGGCCCAGACTCCGGACACCGCCGCCGCATGAACCTGCCCCTGGGCTTTACCGATTCCGCCGCCGATGCGCTGCCGCTGCATCTGGTCGCGCGCGCCGACTTCGCCGCCTGGCGCGCGACCCTGGCGCCGGGCACCGCGGCCTGGGTGAGCGCGCAGGGCTACGAAGCCGCGGCCGGCACCCTGCTGACCTTGCCCGGCGCCGACGGCGGCCTGGGCGGCGCGGTGCTGGGCATCGGCGATGCGCTGGACCCGTATTCCTACGGCCACGCCGCGTTCGGCCTGCCGGCGCGGACCTGGCGCATCGAGGGCGCGCACGACGCCGCGACCCTGGCGGCGCTGCGCCTGGGCTGGGGCCTGGGCAGCTACCGCTTCAGCCGCTACAAGCAGCCGCCGCGCGCGCCGGCGCTGCTGCTGGTGGACCGCGAGGACGCCGAAACCGACGACCTGATCGCCGCCTGCCTGCGCGTGCGCGACCTGATCAACACCCCGACCGAGCACATGGGGCCGGAACAGCTGGAAGCGATCGCGCGCGCGATCGCGCTGCACCATGGCGCGCAGATCGACGTGGTGGCCGGCGACGAGCTGCTGAGCCAGAACTTCCCCGCCATCCACGCCGTCGGCCGCGCCTCGCACCGCGCGCCGCGCCTGATCCGGCTGAGCTGGGGCGACGCCGCCCATCCCCACATCGCCCTGGTCGGCAAGGGCGTGTGCTTCGACACCGGCGGTCTCGACCTCAAGCCGGCCGACGGCATGCGCAACATGAAGAAGGACATGGGCGGCGCCGCGCACGCGATCGCCCTGGCCGAGCTGGTGATGGCGCGCAAGCTGCCGCTGCGCATCACCCTGCTGGTGCCGGCGGTGGAGAACGCGATCGGTCCGGACGCGTTCCGTCCCGGCGAGGTCATCGCCACCCGCCAGGGCATCAGCGTGGAGATCGACAACACCGACGCCGAAGGCCGGGTGGTGCTGTGCGACGCCTTGACCCATGCCGGCGAACTGTCGCCGGCGCTGGTGCTGGACTTCGCCACCCTGACCGGCGCGGCGCGAATCGCGCTGGGCCCGGACCTGCCGGCGCTGTACAGCAACGACGACGCGCTGGCCCAACGCTGGCTCGATGCCGGCGCCCAGCAGCGCGATCCGCTGTGGCGCATGCCGCTGTGGCGCCCCTACCTGCGCTACCTCACCAGCGCGATCGCCGACATCGCCAACGGCGGCCCCTCGAAGATGGCCGGCTCGGTCACCGCGGCGCTGTACCTGGAGCGCTTCGTGCCGGCCGCCCTGCCCTGGGCGCACCTGGACGTGTACAGCTGGAACGACGCCGACCGCCCCGGCCGGCCCGCCGGCGGCGAAGCCCAGGGCCTGCGCGCGGCCTATGCCCTGCTGAAATCCCAGGCCAGTGCAGGGCCGTAGAGAGGCACGCTAAAAACGCTTTCAGGCACAACAAATACCCGTTAGAGTGCGCGCCTTGGGCCGAGTCTGTGACCGCCGTCACTAATGACTAGCCGGCCGGCAGCAACCAGCGACCGCGGCACCGCCGCGGCCGCCGGCATCCAACGGGGATTCTGGTGAAAACGATACGTCTGGCTCTGACGCTGGCGCTGGCTTGCGCCGCGCTGCTCCCGCAATTCGCGCACGCTCAGTTCGCCACCGGCGGCACCGGCCTGCATCGCTCGCGCATCTTCTGGGTCGACTGGGGCAACAACGGCCAGAACGTCTACAGCGGCGCGACCATCACCCGCGGCTTCAACATCGGCACGCCGGCGACCACCGCCAACCGGCTCGATATCACCTGCACCCTGTCGAACGCGAACACCACCGCCGGCACCCAGGGCCTGTTCGTGTACACCCCCGGCAGCTGGCAGGGCGACGGCCTGGACGAGCTGTACAACATTGGCGGCAACCAGCCCGGCACCGGCACCAATCCCAACACCCTGTCGGTGGGCCTGCGCGTCAACGGCGGCTCGACGGTGGAGTTCGACTTCAACTGCTCGGCGACCCTGGGCGGCGCGCCGTTCGCGCTGACCGGCCTGGTGTTCGCCGACGCCGAGGCCAGCGGCGGCAGCGAATACGTGGCCGCGCGCCTGACCAGCGGCGGCACCCTGCGCGTGATCGACCAGATCAGCCAGTGCGGCAGCTCCAGCACGGTCAACGTGATCGCCGGCACCCCGCAGGAAGTGCGCTTCAACGGCCCGACCGCGCCGCAGAACAGTTGCGAAAGCAACGCCACCGCCAGCCTGCGCGCGGGTCCCTCGCTGGTCGGCTTCGTCGACGGCGCCACCGGCGCGCGCGTGATCGCGCGCGGCGGCGGCGTGTCCGCGGTCGCGGTGGGCGCGGTGCTGGAACTGGAATTCTCCGAGGCGATCCCGGCCAGCTACGGCATCGCCGCGCACGTGCTCAACTCGGCCTGGACCGGCGGCGTCGCCGCCAACGGCGTCAATTTCAACAACCCGGCCAACCTGGCGACCCTGATCTACAACGCGCGCCTGGGCGCGACCGTATCGCCCGACGTCGACGCCACCGGCGCGGTCGGCGGCAGCGACGTCGACGCCCTGCCCAAGACCACCGGCCCGCTGGGCGCCGGCTACGCCAACGTGGCCGCGCCCAACGCGCTGCCGGGCGGCAGCTACACCATCGCCAACGTCGCCTGCGTCGGACCGGCGCAGGTACGCGGCTGGATCGACTTCAACGGCAACGGCGTCTTCGACGGCGCCGAGGCCTCCAATGCCGCCGCCTGCGCCGCCGGCAGCGGCAGCGTGTCGCTGACCTGGACCCTGCCCACCGGCGGCGGCTACGTCGCCCAGCCCACCAGCCACCTGCGCCTGCGCCTGGCGCCGGCCCTGAGCGGCGTCGCCGCGGCCACCGGCGTGTCGACCAACGGCGAAGTCGAGGACTATCGCATCGCGCTGCCGGCGCTGGTCCCCAGCCTGCGTATCGGCAAGATCAGCCAGACCCAGACCGGTACCTTCAACTTCACCGCGACCAACCTCAGCAGCGCCGCCTTCGCGGTGACCACCACCGCCTCGGCGACCCTGGCGACCTCGGCCAGCGCCAACGTGAGCTCGACCGCGGCGGTGGTGACGATCACCGAGGCCGTGCCGGCCGGCTGGACCATCGCCAGCGCCAGTTGCAGCGACGCCAATGCGGCGATCACCGGCAACCCGGCCAGCTTCGGCAGCCTCGCCGGCGCGGTGCTGACCGTGCCGACCAGCGCACTGCGCGCGCGTGCCGACATCACCTGCACCTACAACAACCGTCTGCTCACCGCCGACCTGGCGATCAGCAAGTCCGAGGTCGGCGGCGCCAGCGCCTTCACCCCCGGCGCGACCAGCACCTACACCTTGCAGGCCTGCAACAGCGCCGGTCCGGACGCGGCCAGCGGCGCCAGCATCAGCGACCCGCTGCCCAGCGGCGTGCGCCTGACCGGGCCCTGGAGCTGCAGCGGCAGCGGCGGCGGGGTCTGCCCGGGCAGCGGCGGCGCGCTCGACGACACCGCGGTGGCGGTGGCCGGGATCGATCTGCCGGTCGGGGCCTGCGTCAATGTCAGCGTGCCGGTCCGTTTCAGCCCGAACGCGAGCGACTACTGAGCCGTCCTGGCACGCTCCTGACGCTCAATACCACCTTTCCTGAGCAACAAATGCGCAAATTGCGCTGAGGCAGTACGCTACGGAACAGCAGCCGAGGATGGCCGCGCCGTGGCCGCCGCTACGTGATCCCTGAAAGCGCCCCGCGCATCGGGGCCAACGGCGGCAGCTGCAGATTCGCATGCCGGCACCAGCGCCCTGGCGCCGGGTTCAGGGAGGAAGAGGAATGCTGGATCATGCAACGCGCCGTCTCGGCGTCTTGGGCTTGGCCTTGGCCGCGGCGGCGTTCGCACCCGCCGCAGGCGCGCAGGTCCAACGCACTTTCGTCAATCTGGGTTTCGAGCAGCCGGTGCTGACCGGCAGCAGTTGCTACCTGATCGTCTCCTCCAGCGTGGTGCCGGGCTGGAACACCGACCACCCCTCCAACCTCGTCAGCGGCAGCTGCACCCTGGCCGGCCAGCCCAACGGCGCGGCCATCACCGGCCCGATCGAGATCTGGCGCGGCCCCAGTTTCAGCAGCGTGCCGCCGCGTTCGGGCAACCAGCATGCCGAACTCAATGCCTACGTCGCCTCGCGCCTGTCGCAGACGATCTGCCTGACCAACGGCGAGCGGGTGGACTGGAAGCTCAGCCACCGCGGCCGCAACAGCGCGATCACGCCCGACGTCATGAACTTCACCATCGACAGCACCGCCAACACCGTGGCGGTGCTGTCCAGCACCACCGTGGCCGGCGGCGTCCCGGTCTGCCTGGACAGCGGCAGCGTCGACAACCTCAGCTGCACGGTCGGCGCCGGCGGCAACGGCTGGGCCGACTACTCCGGCAGCTTCAACTGGAACGGCACCAGCGGCAATCACAATTTCGGCTTCCAGGCCGCAGGCGGCAGCGGCTCCGGCAACTTCCTCGACGACATCCAGATCACCCTGCGGCCCTATCTGGAATTCGATCCGGTCACCTACTCCACCCGCGAAGGCCAGGCCGTGCCCTCGCTGCCGACGATCCGCATCACCGGCACCGTGCCGGCCGGCGGCATCACCGTGTTGGTCAACGTCACCGGCGGCAGCGCGACCGCGGGCAGCGACTACAGCGCCGGCGCCAACGTCAACGTCCTGATTCCCGCCGGCACCTACGACGACAACCGCTTCCCGATTCCGATCGCCATCCTCGACGACAGCGTGATCGAGGACAACGAAACCGTGCTGGTGCAGGTGCTGCCCGACGCCGCCGCCTACACCCTCGCCTCGACCACCACCTGCGGCAGCGCGGCCGTGCAGAACACCGCCACGCTCACCATCGTCGACAACGACGTCGACCTGCTCACCAGCAAGACCATCACCGGCAATCCCACGCCGCCCGCCGGCGGCAGCACCCAGTTCACCGTCAGCTATCGCAACAACACCGCACGCCCCACGCTCGGCGATCTCACCGCGCACGATGCGATCGCGACCATCGCCGACGCGGTGCCGGCCGGCCTGACGTTCACCAGTTGGACCTGCGCGGCCAGCAACGGCGGCGTGTGCCCGGCGGCCAGCGGCAGCGGCGCGATCGCGGGCAGCGCGACCTTGCCGGCCGGTGCCGGCGGCGCGGCCGGCGGCCTGATCACCTACACCATCAACGCCACGCTGGGCGCGGCGCAATGCACCGCGGTCGACAACGACGCCAGCATCGCCACCAATGCGCCGCTGGCCGAAGGCAGCGCGGCGCAGGCCGGATACACCACGCCCGTGCCGGGCGGCAGCGCCAACAACGCCGCCAGCGCGACGGTCGATCCGCTGTGCGCCGACCTCACCATCAGCAAGAGCGAAGCCGGCAACGCGACCACCTACACACCGGGCGCTGCCACCACCTACACCTTGCTGGCCTGCAATCAAACCGGCCCCGACGGCGCCAACGGCGCGACCATCAACGACACACTGCCCAACGGCGTGACCCTGACCGCGCCATGGACCTGCAGCGGCACCGGCGGCGGCAGCTGCCCGGCCAGCGGCGGCACGATCGGAGGCAACGCGGTCGCCATCGCCGGCATCAATCTGCCGGTCGGCGCCTGCGTGAGCGTGCTGGTGCCGGTGATCTTCGATCCGAACCCGGCGTCGTATTGAGGCCGGCCGATACCCGTGCGCCGGCTCGCCCCCGGGCTCGCCGGGCACCGCAAGCGCCGTTGTAACAAGATGTTACGCAGGCGCGCGCCGGCTCGGACTGCTGACAGAAACTGACTTCCGGCAGGTTGGCACATCCAGCATGCTGCGGTCACACTAGCCGCTGTTTCGCGTCTAGTGTCCGCATATGAATGCTTCGGCTGATCTGTTAAAGGAACTACGCATAGACCGGAGCGCGCCGCCACCGGCGTCCGGGCCGGGTCGCGGCTTGTGGATCGCGCTGGGCGCGGTCGGCCTGATCGCGGTCCTCGGCGTCGCGGGTTGGGCGGTGTTCGGCCGCAACGCGGCGCCCGAAGTCAAAACCGCCACCGCGGTCGCGGTCGGCAACGGCGGCGGCAGCGCCTCGGTGCTGGACGCCACCGGCTATGTGGTCGCGCGGCGCATGGCTACGGTCTCGGCCAAGATCACCGGCAAGGTGCGCGAGGTCCTGATCGAGGAAGGCCAGCGCGTCGAAGCCGGCCAGATCATGGCCACGCTGGACCCGATCGACGCCGACGCCGAACGCTCGCTGGCCGACGCCCAACTCGGCGCCGCGCAGAGCGACACCGTGCGCGTGCAGGCCCAGCTCAAGGAAGCCGAAATCAACGCCAACCGCCTGTCCGCCCTGGTCAAGCAGCAGCTGGTGTCGCGCGCGCAGTACGACCAGGCCGTGGCCGAGCGCGATTCGCTGCGCGCGCAGTTGCTGACCGCGCAGCGCAACGCCAAGGTCGCCGGCGGCCGCCTGCGCATCGCCGACCTGGGCGTGGACAACACCGTGGTGCGCGCGCCGTTCGCCGGCGTGGTCACCGCCAAGGCCGCGCAGCCGGGCGAGATCGTGTCGCCGCTGTCGGCCGGCGGCGGTTTCACCCGCACCGGCATCGGCACCATCGTCGACATGGACTCGCTGGAAGTCGAAGTCGACGTCGGCGAGGCCTTCATCGGCCGCGTGCAACCGAAGATGCCGGTCGAGGCCACGCTCAACGCCTATCAGGATTGGAAGATCCCGGCCGAAGTGATCGCGATCATTCCGGCCGCCGACCGCGGCAAGGCCACGGTCAAGGTGCGCATCGCGCTGAAGGTCAAGGACCCGCGCATCGTGCCCGACATGGGCGTGCGGGTGAGCTTCCTGGAAGCGGCCAAGCCGGTCGCCGCCGATCGGCCCAAGCCCGGCGTGCTGGTGCCGGCGGCCGCGATCGTGAAGCGCGAAGGCGCCGATGTCGCCTTCGTCGTCGAAGAAGACCGGGTCCGCCAGCGCGCCCTCAAGATCGGACGCAGCCTCGGCGACGATCGCGAGGTCACCCAGGGCGTGTCCGGCGGCGAAACCGTCGTGCTGGACCCGCCCGAGGGCTTGAAAGACGGCGCGCGCGTGCGCGTGGCCGGCGAGTCGGCCGGTGACGAATCCGCCCCCAGCAGCGAATAAGGTTTAAAGCCGGGATTCGAGAGTCGGGATTCGGGATTGGTTGAAGCCGATACCGCCTTTGCGAATCCCCAATCCCGACTCCCGATTCCGGTTTCACAATTGCGAGGAAGTCCAAGATGGATACGCTGGTTTCGATCCGCAACCTCAAGAAGACCTATCAGCGCGGCCCCGAGAAGGTCGAAGTGCTGCATGGCATCAACCTCGACATCCCCAAGGGCGATTTCGTCGCGCTGATGGGCCCGTCGGGCTCGGGCAAGACCACCCTGCTCAATCTGATCGGCGGCCTGGACAACCCCAGCGACGGCGAGATCGAGATCGAGAACCAGCGCATCGACCGCATGAGCGCCGGCCAGCTCTCGCAGTGGCGCAGCAACCACGTCGGCTTCGTGTTCCAGTTCTACAACCTGATGCCGACCCTGACCGCGCAGAAGAACGTCGAGCTGCCGCTGCTGCTGACCAAGCTCAACGCCGCCCAGCGCAAGCGCAACGCCGAGATCGCGCTGCAGCTGGTCGGCCTGGCCGAGCGCGGCAAGCACCGCCCGAACGAGCTTTCCGGCGGCCAGCAGCAGCGCGTGGCGATCGCGCGCGCGATCGTGTCCGACCCGACCCTGCTGATCTGCGACGAGCCCACCGGCGATCTGGACCGCCAGTCGGCCGAGGAGATCCTGGCCCTGCTGCAGTCGCTCAACCGCGACCACGGCAAGACCATCGTCATGGTCACCCACGATCCCAAGGCGGCCGATCACGCGCGCCGCACGATCCATCTCGACAAGGGCACGCTCGCGGCCAACGGCGGCGCGCACTGAGATCCGCACGCCCTCTCCCGCGGGAGAGGCAGCGGGGCGACGGCCAGCGCACAGGCGCGGCCCGCACCCCGACCCGGATTCTCATCCGCTCCTCGAGCCGCTTCTCCCGCGTGGGGAAGGAAACACCTAAAGGAAAGCAGACATGAAATACCTGCACCTGATCTGGGCCGCATTGTTCCGAAGCAAGACCCGCACCCTGCTGACCCTGTTGTCGGTGGTGGCGGCGTTCCTGCTGTTCGGCATGCTCGACTCGGTCCGCGTCGCCTTCAATTCCGGCGGCAGCGTCGCCGGCGCCGATCGCCTGGTCGTGGCCTCGCGGCTGTCGATCACCCAGATGCTGCCCTACAACCTGCTCAGCCAGATCGAGTCGCAGCCGGGCGTGAAGAAGGTCGCCTACGCGGCCTGGTTCGGCGGCATCTACCAGGACCCGAAGAACTTCTTCCCGAACTTCTCGGTCAGCCCGGACTATCTGGAGCTGTATCCGGAGTACGTCGTTCCGGCCGACCAGGTCAAAGCCTGGCAGGCCGATCGCCAGGGCGCGATCGTCGGCGCCTCGCTGGCCAAGCGCCACGGCTGGAAGGTCGGCGACACCATCCCGCTGCAGGCCACGATCTTCCCGACCAAGGGCAGCAACGACTGGCCCTTGAAGCTGCGCGCGATCTTCGAGATCAAGGACTCCAAGCGCAAGGGCGAAGAGAATCAGTTGCTGTTCCACTGGAAATACTTCGACGAGTCCAACGACTACGTGAAGAGCCAGGTCGGCTGGTACATGGTCAAGCTGGCCGATGTGAACCAGGCCACCCGCGTGGCCAAGGGCATCGACGCGCTGTCGGAGAATTCCGACCACGAGACCAAGACCCAGACCGAGCAGGCCTTCAACCAGTCCTTCGCCAAGCAGTTCGCCGACATCGGCCTGATCGTCACCGCGATCATGGGCGCGGTGTTCTTCACCCTGCTGCTGCTGACCGGCAACACCATGGCCCAGGCCGTGCGCGAGCGCATTCCGGAACTGGCGGTGCTCAAGACCATCGGCTTCAGCGACCGCAGCGTGCTGGCGTTGGTGCTGACCGAATCGATCCTGCTGATCGTGATCGGCGGCACCCTCGGGCTGGGCATCGCCGCGCTGCTGATGCCGGGCGTGAGCGCGGCCAGCGGCGGCATCATCCAGCTGCCGACCGTGTTGCCGCAGACCTGGCTGTTCGGCGTGGGGCTGATGATCGCGATCGGCATAGCGGTCGGCTTGATGCCGGCGCTGCGCGGCATGCGCTTGAAGATCGTCGATGCATTGGCCGGCCGCTAAGGAGAGATCGCGATGAAATACCTGATCAATTTCGCAATCGTGGTCCTGCTGATCGTCGGCCTGGCCGTGTGGGTGTTCCTGCCCTGGTACGCCGTGCTCGGCATCGTCGCGGCCTTGTTGCTGTGGCTGTTCCTGAGCAAGCGCGGCCAGCAGACCCTGGCGGTGGCCGGCGTGGGCATCTCCAGCCTGCCGCAGCGCTGGGGCGCGTCCTCAGTGATCGTGATCGGCATCGCCGGCGTGGTCGGCGTGCTGGTGGCGATGCTGGCGATGGGCGAAGGCTTCCAGAACACCCTCAAGCAGACCGGCAGCGACGATACCGCGATCATCCTGCGCGGCGGCTCGCAGGCCGAGACCAACTCGGTCATCACCCGCGACCAGGTGCCGCTGATCTCGTCCCTGGCAGGCATCGCCAAGGACGGCAACGGCCGCGCCCAGGTCTCGCCGGAGCTGTCGCAGGTGATCAATCTGCCCACCGTCAGCGACGGCAGCGACGCCAACGCGCAGCTGCGCGGCGTCGGCGCCGAAGCCTGGTCGCTGCGGCCCAACGTCAAGATCGTGAAGGGCCGCAAGTTCGGCGCGGGCCTGCGCGAACTGATCGCCGGCCAGGGCGCGGCCAAGCAGTTCCGCGGCCTGGAGGTGGGCAAGCAGATCGAGCTGGCCAATCAGAACTGGACCGTGGTCGGCATCTTCGCCGCCGGCGATTCGCACGACTCCGAGCTGTGGGCGGACGGCGAAGTGCTGGCCTCGACCTATCAGCGCAGCGCGTTCCAGTCGGTGACCGTGAAACTGGCCGGCAAGGACGGCTTCAAGCAGCTCAAGGGCGCGCTGGCCGCCGATCCGCGCCTGAAACTGGACGTGCAGACCACCCACGACTACTACGCCAAGCAGTCCGAAGGGCTGACCAAGCTGATCAAAGTCCTGGGCACGGTGATCGGCGCCATCATGGCGATCGGCGCGGTGTTCGGCGCGCTCAACACCATGTACGCGGCCGTCGCCGGCCGCGCGCGAGAGATCGCGACCCTGCGTGCGCTCGGTTTCCGCGGCGTACCGGTGGTGATCGCGGTGATGCTGGAGACCATGCTGCTGGCGCTGATGGGCGGCCTGCTAGGCGCGGCCCTGGCCTGGCTGGTGTTCAACGGCTACCAGGTCTCGACGCTGGGCAGCAATTTCAGCCAGGTGGTGTTCCAGTTCAAGGTCTCGCCCGAACTGCTGTGGAGCGGCCTGAAATGGGCGCTGGGCATCGGCCTGGTCGGCGGCCTGTTCCCGGCCCTGCGCGCGGCGCGCCTGCCGGTGACCACGGCGCTGCGCGCGGCCTGAGCGCGGATCGCAACACGCAGGATCGACGAGGCGCCGTTCGCGGCGCCTCGTTCGTTTTGGGGCATCCATGCGTGCCTTGGCGTAGGAGCGGCGTAAGCCGCGACCCGGCGTTCGACCTGCGTTGCGACTTTCGCCGCGGCTGCGGGTTCGCCGTCGCGGCTTACGCCGCTCCTACCCAAGGCAGCGGGCTCAAGCGGCGGCTGGTACCGCCTGCCGGCGCGTACGCCACACACCCTCGGCGGCGAAGATCAGCAGGCCGATCCAGATGAACACGAAGCCGATCAGGCGCGAGCGGTCGAAGGGTTCGTGCAGCACCAGCACGCCGATCAGGAACTGCAGGGTCGGCGCGATGTACTGCATCAGGCCGACCACCGACAGCGGCACCCGCCGCACCGCGTAGGCGAAGCCGATCAGCGGCAAGGCGGTCAACGCGCCAGCCAGAATCAACAGCAGGCCCAGCCCCAAGCCCCAGCCGTCGAAAAAACCGCCCTGGCCGTGGCTTTCGCCCCACAGCAGCACGCCCAGCGCGGGCAGGAACAGGTAGACGCTTTCGATGCCCAGGCCGGTCACGGCTTCCACCGCAACCAGTTTGCGGATCAGCCCGTAGGCGGCGAACGACAGCGCCAGCCCGATCGCGATCCACGGCGCCTGCCCGTATTGCCAGGTCAGCCAGCCCACGCCGGCCGCCGCCATCGCCACCGACAGCCATTGCACGCGGTTCATGCGTTCGTGCAGCAGGGCCACGCCCAGCACCACGTTGACCAGCGGATTGATGAAATAGCCCAGGCTGGTCTCGATCACGTGGCCGGCGTTGACCGCCCAGATGTACAGGCCCCAGTTGAACGCGATCAGCACGCCGCTGAGCGCCAGCATCGCCGCCTTGCGCGGCTGCGCCCACACGCCGCGCAGCCAGGCCCCACCCTGCTTCCATGACAGCCAGGCCGCGACCATCACCGCGCTCCAGACGATGCGGTGGCCGACGATCTGCAGCGACGGCACCGCCTTGAGCAGATGCCAGTACAGCGGCATCAGTCCCCACAGCACGAACGACGCGGCGGCGATCCACAGCCCGCGCCGTCCTTCCGCCTGCGCCGGGGTCATGCCGGCGGCTCGTTCGTCGGCGCGGGAGCCGGCGCACGCGCCGCGCGCGCCTTGGCCAGGGTAATGATGACCACGCCCACCAGGATCACCGCCATCGCGCCCAGGTCGTGCGAGCTGAAGCGCTCGCCCGCGAGCAGGGCGCCGAACAGCACCGCGATCGGCGGATTGACGTAGGCGTAGCTGGTCGCCAGCGCCGGGCGCACGTGGTGCAGCAGCCAGATGTAGGCGGTGAAACCGAAGATCGAGCCGGCCACCACCAGGTACAACAAGGCGCCGGTGGCGCTGGCGCTGGGCATCGCGCTCATGCGCTCGCCGGTGATCGCGGCCGCGCCCAGCATCCACACGCTGCCGGTCAGCATCTGCGCGCTGGCGGCCATGAACGGCGACGGCAGGTCCTGGTCGCGGCTCCAGATCGAGCCCCAGGCCCAGGCGATCGGCGCGATGATCAGGCACACCAGCCCGAGCGTGGAACCCGACAAGGCGCTGCCGGCGTTTAGCCAGATCACGCCCAGGAAACCGATCACAAGCCCGACCCATTCGATCTTCGACGGGTGGCGGCCGCGCAGCATCGCGAACACGCCGGCGAACAACGGCATCGAGGCCACCGCGATCGCGGCCAGGCCGGAGCCGACCTCGGTCTCGGCCAGGTTCACTAGGCCGTTGGACAGCAGCACCATCCAGATCGACAGCAGCCACAGGGTGCGCCATTGCTTGCGCGTCGGCGGCGCGGTGCCGCGCCAGCGCAGCACGGCGTACATCAGGGCGCCGGCGGTGAACATGCGCAGCGCGCCCAGGATGAAGGGCGGGTAGCTTTCGAGCGCGAAACGGATGGCGAGGTAGGTCGAGCCCCACAGGATGTAGACCGAGGCCAGAGCGAATGCGACCGCGATCGCGCCGGGGGCCAGTCTTGCTGCGGTGGGTGAGGCGGCGCTCATGCGGCTGGGGTTCCGTGGGGGGAGGAAGGGGAGATCGGCGGTGTCAGGCGGATCGATGCACGCAGACCGCGGTGCGGCAGCTGCCGACCTGGCGCCGCACCGGGTCGTGGAAGGTGTCGACGACGAGGAAGCCGGCTTTGCGCATCATGCCAGCCGAGCCCGCGTTCTCTTCGTGTCGCTCGGCATAGCACTCGCGCAGGCCGCGCCCGCGCAACTGCGCCATCGCCTCGTGCAGCAAACGCGCGCCGAGGCCGGCGCCGCGATGGTCGCGATGCACGACCACCTCGCCGATGTGGCCATGGCGCGCGCGCTCGCGGCCGGCGCTCTGGTAGCAGGCGAAGTCGTCGCTGTCGGCGTAAGTCGCTACCGCGACCAATGCATCGTCCGCACTGGCCAGCACCGCATCCACACCGTTGCCGATCAGGCGCAGGTGATCGGACAGCGCGGGTTCGGCGAGGTAGTTCCAGGGACTGGGGCCGTGCTCGCGGATCAGCGCGTGGATGGCGGCGATGTCCGCGGGCAGGGCCGCGCGCAGGCCGTAGCGCTCGGCGCCGGCGCGGACAGGGGGAGCGGTGGGGGCGAGGCGCGGCATGCGGCTCATCAAGAATTTGATCCGATCAGCGTATCGGGGCGGCAGGACAGGCGATTGAAAATTCGCCCGCCTGGACGCAAAATTTTTGCATGGCCCGCACCCCCCTCGCGCTGGACGAACTCGACCACAAGCTGTTGGCGCTGCTGCAGCGCGACGCCGCGGCCACGCTGACCGCGCTGGGCGACGCGATCGGGCTGTCGCCCAGTGCGGTGCAGCGCCGCCTCACCCGCTATCGCAAGCACGGTCTGCTGCGCCAGGTCGCGCTGCTGGACCCGATCGCCCTGGGCAGCACGCTGGCGGCGGTATGGGTGACGATGGAACGCGAGTCGGCCAGCCGCCACGCCGCGTTCTACGCGCGCATGCGCGCCGCGCCCGAGGTGCAGCAGTGCTATGTGCTCGCCGGGCAGTGGGACTACCTGGTGATCCTGGCCACCACCGGCGTCGCCCATTGCCGCCAGGTCGCCGACCGGCTGTTCCTGGACGAGGGCAATATCCGGCGTTACGAAACCCATCTGGTGTTCGACGTGGTCAAGCATGGTCTGGAGCTGCCGACTCGGGATGCGCCGAAGGCGACGCGCAGGCGCAAGTAGGCTGGGGATGCGCAGGACGCGGTAGCCGGGTGGCTACCAGTTGCGGTGTCTGCGGCGGCGAGCGCGTGACGCGATCGCGGCTCACGCCGCTCCCACAGAAGGCCCAAGCTGGGTTAGACGCGTCGTACTTGCTCCCTGTGGGAGCGGCGTGAGCCGCGATCGCCCTGCCCGCGCAAGTCCGGCTACGCCGCACGCTCGCGCTGCAGCAGTTTTTCCTTCAGCGGCAGGCCCCAGCGGTAGCCGCCCAGGGAACCGTCGCCGCGCACCACGCGGTGGCAGGGCACCACCACCGCGACCCGGTTGCCGGCGCAGGCGCGCGCGACCGCGCGCGCGCTGCCCGGCGCGCCGATCGACTCGGCGACCTGCGCGTAGCTGCGGGTCTGCCCGGCCGGGATCTTCATCAGCGCGTCCCAGACCTTCTTCTGGAAGGCCGTACCGAGCAGGTCCACCGGCACCGCCTGGGCCTGGCCGCCGAGGGTGTCGGCGACCGCGCGCAGGCGCGGCGCCAGGAACTCGTCGCGGCCGGCGTCGACGCGCTCGAGCTGGGCCTGCGGAAACTCGGCGCGCAGCTTGGCCTCCAGCGCGGCGGCATCGTCGCCCAGTTCCACCATGCACACGCCGCGTTCGGTGGTCGCGACCAGGGCCGTGCCCAGCGCGGTGCGCGCCAGGCTCCAGCGGATCTGCTCGCCGGCGCCGCCGGCGCGGTAGCGCGCGGGCGTCATGCCCAGGCGCGCCGCGCCGCCCTCGTACACGCGCGAGGGCGAGCCGTAGCCGGCGTCGTAGAGCGCGGCGCTGACGTCGCTGCCTTCGCGTAGCGCGGATTTCAGGGTGCCCAGCTTGCGCTGGGCCAGATACTCGGCCGGACTGATCCCGAACCGCGCCGTGAACCGGCGCTGCAGATGCGAGGCGCTGAGGCCGACCGCGGCGGCCAGCTCGTGCAAGCTCGGCTCGCCGGCGTCGAGCAGGGCGCGGGCGTGGTCGAGTTTGTCGGCGGGAGTGAGATCGCGGAGGGGGGTCATGGCGTTCATGGCCTGCAGGGTACGGCCGCCGGCACGGGCGCGATATCCGATTCTTGCACCCTGCCCGCGCCCGCGTCAGCGCGGGTTCCGGCGGCGCGCATGCCCTGGGAAGGCCCGAGACCGGGCCGGAAACGACGAAGGCGCGCCCTTGCGGAGCGCGCCTTCGCCGGTATCGCCGTCGCGGCGGGCCTCAGTCGGCCCAGTGCCCCGGCTTGTTCGCGGTCGGCAGCACCTGCGCCGACAGCTGACGGTCGTCGTTGAGCAGGCGCACCGCGTCGGCCAGGATCGAGGCCGATTCGCGCAACAGCGGATCCGGACGCTTTTCGGCGGCCTTCTCGCGCGCCACTTCCTGGGCCAGGTTGCGCTCGCTGGACTGCAGGCCGTCGTCGCCGTTGTCGTCGGCCAGCGGATCCAGATCCAGGCCCATGGTCTTGCGCTCGGCCTGGCGCTGCTTGCGCTTGCTGTCGTCGCGATCGCGCTCGGCGCGGCGCTCGGCCTCGTTGAGCGTGATCGACTTCTTGGCGCGCTCCTCGCGGAACTCGGTCACGTCCTGCGACCACCACTGGAATTCCTTGTCGCTGGCGACGCGGCTGTCGTGCAGGGCCGACAGTTTGGGCAGCAGCGGCGCGAAGTTGCCGTAGCGCACGTGCGGCACCGCGGCGATCTTGGTCCAGGGCAGCGCGTTGTCGTAGGTGCTCTCGCCGTACTCGCTGGCGTCGACCGAAGCCGGGAACGACAGATCGGGCACCACGCCCTTGTTCTGGGTCGAACCGCCGCTGACGCGGAAGAACTGGGCGATGGTCAGCTTGACCTGACCGAAGCGCGGGCCTTCGTTGGCCGGCCAGCGGTCCAGGTCGAGCATGTTCTGCACGGTGCCCTTGCCGAAGGTGGTCTCGCCGATGACCAGGCCGCGGCCGTAGTCCTGGATCGCGCCGGCGAAGATCTCCGAGGCCGAGGCCGAACCGCGGTTGATCAGCACCGCCAGCGGACCTTCCCAGGCGATGCCGGAATCGTCGTCGCCGTTGACCTCGATGCGGCCGCCGGACTGGCGCACCTGCACCACCGGGCCGCGGTCGATGAACAGGCCGGTGAGTTCGATGGCTTCGTCCAGCGAACCGCCGCCGTTGTAACGCAGGTCCAGCACCACGCCGTCGATCTTGTCGGCGCGCAGCTTGGTCAGCAGCTTGCTGACGTCGCGGGTGGCCGAGGCGTAGTCGGCGTTGTTCTTGCGGCGGCCTTCGAAGTCCTGATAGAAGCCGGGCAGCTTGATCACGCCGATGCGCTTGGCCGGCGCGCCGTCCTTGGCCGGGATGGTGATGATCTCGGACTTGGCGGCCTGGTCTTCCAGGCGCACCTTGTCGCGCACCAGCACCAGGCGGTTGGGCTTGCTGTCCAGGCCGGCTTCGGCCGGGATCACGTCCAGGCGCACCTTGGTGCCCTTGGCGCCGCGGATCTTGGCGACCACGTCGTCGATGCGCCAGCCGATCACGTCTTCCATTGCGCCGCTGTCGCCCTGGCCGACCGCGACCACGCGGTCGCCGGCCTTGATCTTGCCGGAGTTGCCGGCCGGGCCGCCGGGCACGATCTCGCGGATCGCGACCACGTCGTCCTGCTTCTGCAGCACCGCGCCGATGCCTTCCAGCGACAACGACATGGTCATGTTGAAGTTGTCGGCCGACTTGGGCGTGAAGTAGTCGGTGTGCGGATCGATCGCGTTGGCGTAGCTGTTGACGAAGGTCTGGAACACGTCTTCGCTCTTGAGCTCGGAAAAGCCCTTGGCGAGATTCTGGTAACGCTTGTCCAGGGTCTTGCGGATGTCCTCGGGCTTCTTGCCGGCCAGCTTCAGGCGCAGCCAGTCGTTGCGCACCGACTGCCGCCACAGCGTGTCCAGCGCGGCGGTATCGGCGGCCCACGGCGCCTTTTCGCGATCGAACTCGAAGCGGTCGTTGCCGTCGAAGCTGAAGATGTCCTGCTTGAGCAGCGCCCGCGCGTAGTTCACGCGTTCGTCGACGCGCTGCTTGAAGGTGGCGAAGATCGCGTAAGCCGGGCTCAGGTCGCCGCCGCGGATGGCGTCGTCGAGCTTGGTCTTGTAGGCGTCGAACTTGGCGATGTCCTGGGCGGTGAAGTACTGCTTGCCCGCGTCCAGCGATTCCAGATAGCGCTTGTGCATGTCCGCCGACAGCGCGTCGTCGAGCGCGCGCGGACGGTAGGCGTAGCGACTGTCGGACAACACGCCGTAGACGAGCTTGGCGGCGGTGGCCTGGTCGGCGGTCGGCGCGTTGGTCAGCGCGTTCGGGGCGCCGCCCGCATCGGCACGCGCGAGCAGCGCGAGCGGGGCGGTCAGCATGAAGGCGAACAGAGTGGTCTTGGCGGTCATCGCAGGGGTCTTCATGGCCGAGCTTGGCCTAGGCGTCGAGGATGTAGCGGGATTGGACAAGACCACAGTGCCGAAAGTTGCCGCGGCTGTCACGCGCGGCGGTAACGATTTCCGGCATCCGGGCGCGGATGGCGTTCAGATTCGCGGCGCCGGGCGTTAGAGGGGCGTTAGCCGGGCGTTATCGCGGCACACCGGGGCGGCCCCGCGCTGGACGACAGGCAGGCAGACCCTGCCTGGAAGGGCCATGGGGAGGCTACGGCAGGGGCGGCCGATCCGGGCGGCCTGAGGCCGGCCCGGGACGCCCTCAGGCGGCGGCGAAGCCGGCTTCGATGGCCTGGCGGTCGGCGTGGTAGGACGAGCGCACCAGCGGGCCGGAGGCGACGTGGGTGAAGCCCAGCGCCATGCCGTAGAGCTCGAGCTCCTTGAACTCGTCCGGGGTCCAGTAGCGCAGCACCGGGTGGTGATGCGGGGTCGGCTGCAGGTATTGGCCGATGGTGATCATGTCGACGTCGTGCGCGCGCAGGTCGCGCAGGGTCGCCTGGACCTGCTCCATGGTCTCGCCCAGGCCCAGCATGATGCCGGACTTGGTCGCGACCTCCGGGTGCTGGGCCTTGAACTTCTGCAGCAGGGTCAGCGACCACTGGTAGTCGGCGCCCGGGCGGACGTTGGCGTACAGGTCCGGCACGGTCTCGACGTTGTGGTTGAACACGTCCGGCGGATTGGTATTGAGGATCTCCAGCGCGCGCTCCATGCGGCCCTTGCCGCGGAAGTCGGGCGTGAGGATCTCGATCTTGGTGCGCGGGCTTTCGCTACGGACCGCCGCGATGCAGTCGACGAAGTGCTGGGCGCCGCCGTCGCGCAGGTCGTCGCGGTCGACGCTGGTGATGACCACGTACTTCAGGCCCATGTCGGCGACGGTGCGGGCCAGATTGGCCGGCTCGCTCGCGTCCGGCGGCTTGGGGCGGCCGTGGGCGACGTCGCAGAACGAGCAGCGCCGGGTGCAGACCTCGCCCAGGATCATGAAGGTCGCGGTGCCGTGGCTGAAGCACTCGTGGATGTTCGGGCAGCTGGCCTCTTCGCAGACCGTGACCAGGCGGTTCTCGCGCAGCTTGGCCTTGAGCTGGGCGACCGAATTGCCCGAGGGGATGCGCACGCGGATCCAGGACGGCTTGCGCAGCACCGGCGCGTCGACGAACTGCACCGGCGAGCGCTGGATCTTGTCGCCGCCCAGTTGCTTGGCGCCCGGGGTCATGGTGGTGGACTGCAGCACCGCCGGCGCGTCGGACGCGCCACCGCCGACGACGGTGAGCGGGATGGTCTTGGAGGCGGGATCGGTCATGGCGCTGCGTTAACTCTTGTCGTTTAGCCCCCTCTTCCCAAGTGCGAAAGAGGGCTGAGGCGAGGGCGGGACCGCGACGATCGCGGCGGCTGGCGGAGTCGCGCGCCCTCATCCGCCCTTCGGGCACCGCTCCCGCAAGCGGGAGCGGGAAAATCAGAAGCTCAACGGCTCGGCGGTTTCCACCGTCAGGCCGAACTGCCGGGCCAAGTGATCCACCAGCACCGGCTTGACCGCGTCCAGCCCGGACGGGCCGCCCAAGTCTACCACCGAGGTCACCTGCAGCCCCTGGTAACCGCAGGGATTGATGCGCTGGTAAGGCGACAGGTCCATGGCGATATTGAAGGCCAGGCCGTGGAAGGTGCAGCCGCGCCGGACCCGGATGCCCAGCGCCATGACCTTGGCCCCGGCCACGTAGACGCCCGGCGCGCCGTCCTTGCGGGCGCCCTCGATGTTCCACTCGGCCAGGGTGTCGATCACCGCCTGCTCGATCCGGTCCACGTACTCGCGCACGCCCACCTTGAGCCGGCGCAGGTCCAGCAGCGGGTACAGCACGATCTGGCCGGGGCCGTGGTAGGTGACCTGGCCGCCGCGGTCGACGTGGATCACCGGGATCTCGCCCGGCATCAGCACGTGCTCGTCCTTGCCGGCCTGGCCCAGGGTGAACACCGGCTCGTGCTCGACCAGCCACAGTTCGTCGGGGGTGTCGGCGTCGCGGGCGTCGGTGAAGGCCTGCATCGCGCGCCAGACCGGCTCGTAAGGCTGGCGGCCCAGGTCGCGCAGTTGCGCGGCCGGCGGGCCGCGATCGCCGCCCAGCACCGCCGCCACGGCGTCGATTACAGCGTCCACTTCACTTCCGGGTGGTCGCGCAGCACCTGGTGGGCCAGGTCGTACTGGGCGCGGTCGGCCGCGCGGAAGCTGATCCGCACCGAGACGTATTTGCCGCTGCTGGAGTGCTTCCACTGGATGGTTTCGGCTTCGACCTCGATGCCGGCGTCCATCAGCAGGCGCGGCAGTTCGCGCTCCAGCCCGGCCTCGGCCGTGCCCATGGCGCTGAGCTCGAAGGTGCCGGGAAACTGGAAGCCGTGGTCGGGGTTGTCGGATTGGATGTCCATGCGCGAATTATGGGTCCCGGGGCCGCCGAACCCAAGCCGAGCGCCCGGCCGCAGCGTTCCTGCGGTGAAACGACGGCGGCCGCGGATTCGCGACTGCTAGGCTGGATGCCAATCGCCGGAACGCCCATGGACGCCCCCACCGACCCGATCGCCGCGGCCTATGCGGCCCCGCGCAGCGCCGTGCTGACGGCCGACGCCGCCAGGCGCCCCAGCACCGCATGGTGGCTCTACTTCGCGGCGCTGGCTTTGTTGTTGTCGTTTTTCTTGGGCAAGACTGCGTACGCATGGGCGACGGCCGGCGTTCCGCCCTGGCCCGCCCGCGTGGGCCAACTGATCGCTCCCCTGTGGCTGACCTGTGGCCTGGCGGGCCTGTACGGCTACATCCGCGCACGGCGCACCGGGCCCTGCTGGCTGTGGCAGGTCTATCTGGTGCTGAGCCTGATGCTGCTGGTGCTCGTGCTCGGGCTGCAGTCCCTGCTGGTATTCGCCCCTGGCCAGGAACCGCTGAATATCGGTACCGTGCTCGGCTTGATCGGGTCCGCGTTGGTCGTGCCGCTGCCGCTTGCGCTGAATCGCTACGTCGCCGACTACCAGCGGCTTTGAATGGGCCTCCGCTGCTCAGGCACGGCAAGTTCCACCGCCTGCGCGTGGCATCGGCCATCGCGGCCACAAGGACAAGGTCACTCCGTGGGTGTTGGAGCGTCCCGGCCGCGACGACGAGGGATGGACGGCGCAACGCCTGCCACGCCGCGAGCCGCCGTCAACGCGGGGCCTTGCTAGGCTCGAATTCGGGGCGTTCACCCGAACTTACGCGGGCTGCGCCAGTCAAATCGGACGCGCCGGTCCGCGGAGGCCGCAGAAATGAATATCGCATCGCTGTGGTGGGGACTGCTGTTCGGCTCGATCGGGCTGGGTTATTTCATCTACGGCAAACGCCAGGGCGCGCCGGTGCCCTTGCTGTGCGGGCTGGGCCTGATGGTCTTTCCCTACTTCGTCTCCAACAACTGGGCGATGGCGCTGATCGGGACGACGCTGGCGGCGATTCCGTATTTTCTTCGGATCTAGGCGGTCGCACGCCGATGCCGCTGCCGGATCGTTGCGCGGCCGTAGGATGCGGAGCCGGATCATGGCTCGGCCGTAGGATGCGGTTCGCTGCGCTCACCGCATCCTAGGTTGACTGCGGATCGACGCGCGTGCCGAGTCTGAGCTAGGCTCGAACGCATGCTCCTCCATCGCGCTCGCCGCACGGGCGTGCCAAGACCATGCCGCCACGCCATCTGCTCGTGCTCGACCTCGACGAAACGCTGATCCATGCCAGCGAAGTCGAACTCGATCGCGCCGCGGATTTCCGCGCCTGCGGTTATCACGTCTACCGTCGCCCGCATCTGGCCGAGTTCATCGACTACGCCCTGGGCCGCTTCGAGGTGGGCGTATGGACCTCGTCCGGGCGACGCTACGCCGACGCGATCGTGGCCGAACTGTTCCCGGCCCAATCGCTGCATTTCGTCTGGGCGAGCGAGCGCTGCTCGATCACGCGCGACTGGACCACCGGCGAATACCTCAACCGCAAACCACTGAAGAAGCTCAAGCGCCGCGGCTATCGCCTGGAGCAGGTCATCGCCGTGGACGACACACCATCCAAGCATGCCTACAACTACGGCAACTTGGTGTGCGTGGAGGAGTATCTGGGCGCCAACGCCGGCGACGACGAGCTGCTGTGGCTGATGCGCTACCTCGATCGGCTGTCCGGGGAGCCGAATGTGCGCCGGATCGAGAAGCGGCGTTGGCGGGAGCGGCTGCAGCGGGAAATGCCGGGCGACGGCGACCCGGATCCGCAGCCTCATCGCGACGATGGGGTTGCGATCGCGGCTCACGCCGCTCCCACAGGAAGCGGCTGAGCGCAGCAACGAAAAGGCCGGCTTGCGCCGGCCCTTTCATCACGCTGCGATGCGGTCGCTCACTCCGACTCCCACCACATCCAGAACTCGTCCCACAGGCGCTTGAAGAAGCCGCCCTCTTCGACCGCGTTGAGCGCGACCAGCGGGCGCTGGGCGATGACCTTGCTGTCCAGCACCACCTTGACGGTGCCCACGGCCTGGCCCTTCTTGATCGGGGCGACCAGGGTCTTGCTGACGTCCATGCTGGGCTTGAGCTGGGCGTACTTGCCGCGCGGCACGGTCACCAGCAGCGGCTCGGCGACGCCGAGCTGGGCTTCGTCGGCGCTGCCCTTCCAGACCTTCTGCTTGGCGATGGACTTGCCGGCATCGTAGAGGCGGTGGGTTTCGTAAAAACGGAAACCCCAGTTCAACAGCGCCTGGCTGTCGACGGTACGCTGGTCGTCCGAGGTCGAGCCCATCACCACCGAGATCAGGCGCTGGTCGCCGCGCAGGGCCGAACCCATCAGGCAGTAACCGGCGCCGGAGTGGTGGCCGGTCTTGATGCCGTCGACCGAGGGGTCGCGCCACAGCAGGCGGTTGCGGTTGGACTGCAGGATCGGGCCGACCTTGAGTTCCTTGATCTTGTTGTACGAGTACGCGACCGGGAAGTCGTGGATCAGCGCGCGGCCGAGCAGGGCCAGGTCGCGCGCGGTCGAGTAATGGTTTTCCTGCGACAGGCCGTGCGGGTTCATGAAGTGCGTGTTCTTCATGCCGATGCGCGCGGCGTACTGGTTCATCAGCGCGGCGAAGGCGTCCTCGCTGCCGGCGACGTGCTCGGCCAGGGCGATCGCGGCGTCGTTGCCGGACTGCACCACCATGCCCTTTTCCATGTCGATCAGCGGCGCGGTCTTGTTGACCTCGAAGCCGGAGTAGCTGCCGTCGGTGGCCGCGCCGCCCTTGCGCCAGGCGTTCTCGGTCATCATCACCTGGTCGCTGTCCTTGATCTTGCCGCCCTTGAGCTCGGCGGCGATCACGTAGCTGGTCATGACCTTGGTGATGCTGGCCGGCTCGACCCGGGTGTCGATGTTCTCGCCGGCGAGCACGTTGCCGCTGGCGGCGTCCATCAGCACCCAGGCGCTGGCCTTGATCGCCGGCGGCGGCGGCACGGGCAGCGAATCGCTGGCCGGCGGCAGGGCCGCGGCGGGCTTCGGGACGGGCGACTGCGCGAAGACCAGGCCGGCGGTCGAGGTGACCAGGCAGGCCGCGACGAACGCGGCGAGCGCGGCGGCGCGAGGGGTGAAGCGGGCTTTCATCGTTCAACTACTCCGGGCAGCCGGTCTCGTGCCGGCCTGGGCTGGGAATTCTGCGCTGGAATCGCCCGTCCGGGGCGCTCCAGATCGGCGGGGCCGGGCCTGCGCCCTGCCCCTGCGTTCGATGCGGCCGTCCCGGGCCGCGATCGACGGCGGGACGTCCTGTCCCGCGCCGCTCCGGACAGGCCGGAGCGAGGTGTAACTCCTGGCGCGCTCAGTCGCGCACGCGCTGCGGTTGTCCGAAGCCCAGACCGACGATGCGCGCGGCAAGTTCCGGCGCGGCGGCGGCCTGCAGCGGACCCACGCGCAGGCGCCAGACCTTCTGACCGTTGGCGTTGCCGTCGAGCAAACGGGCCTCGTCGATGCCCGCGCTCTTGAGCATGCCCAGGGCGCGGTCGGCGTTGCTGCGCGCGCTGAAGCTGGCGACCTGCAAGGTCACGTCTTCGCCGCGCGGCACCTCGTTGCGCTCGATCGCGGCGGCGACCACGGTCGCGGCCTTGGCCGGGCTCGGCGGCGGCGGCGCCTTGGGCGGCGCCGGCAGCGCGGCGGCGGCGACCGCCTCGGCCTTCTGGCGTTTCTCCAGGGCGCGGCGCTCGGCGCGGCTGAGCTTGCGCGGCGGCGCACTCTCGATACGCACCGCCTTGCCGGTGGCGACGCGGACCTGGCGCGACTTCATCCACAGCTCGAACTCGTCGGCGCTCATGGTCTTGCCGTTCTGCATCATGTCGAAACGGTAGTCGCCGCCCGGCTTGACCGCCGTGGCGGCGGTCGCGACGGCGGCGGTCGGTTGGGCGGCTTGGCCGACGGGCTTGGCCGGCTTGCCGGTGGCGATGCGCGCGCCCGGCGGCAGTTCGCCCGCATTGGCGCTGGCGACCGGCATCGCCGACACCAACCGGTCCATCGCGCTGGGCGCGGCGGGCTTGGCGGCGGCGACCGGCGGCGGATTGTTGGCGGCGTTGGCGTACACCGGCGGCGGCGCCTCGCCCGGATGCAGCGCGCGCACCTCGACCCGGCCGGTGCCGCGCTGGGTGATGCCCAGCTTGACCGCGGCGGCGTAGCTGAGATCGATCACGCGGCCGTCGTGGAAGGGGCCGCGGTCGTTGACGCGCACCGTCACCGATTTGCCGTTGTCCAGGTTGGTCACGCGCGCGAAGCTCGGCAGCGGCAGCGACTTGTGGGCGGCGGTGAAGGCGTACATGTCGTACACCTCCAGGTTGGAGGTGCGGCGGCCGTGGAATTTCTGGCCGTAGTAGGACGCGGTGCCGGTCTCGACGTAGTCGTCGTGGCTGTCGAGCACGCGGTAGGTCTTGCCCAGCACGGTGTAGGGCGAGCGGTTGCCGAAGCGCGAGCGCGGCTCGGCGACGATCTCGGGTTCCGGTATCGCGTCCACGTCGGGCACGTGGTCCGGCGTGCTGTCGCTGACGCCGGGCTTGTACAGGCCGCCGGCGGTGTAGTTGCCGCGCGTGCGCGGATCTTCCTGGGCCGCGGCGTAAGGCGATTTCTTGCGCCCGCCGGAACCCGGCAGGCCGGCGCGGTGGACGCCGTCGCGGTCGGGCAAGGCGACCGACTGGGAAGCGGGTTTCCTGGGGGCGCTAGCGCAGGCCACCAGGGCCAGGGGCAGGATCGCGGCGATCAGCCGCTTCATGCCGGAGGCTGTCCGTTGCTGTTCGCGGCCAAGGGATTCTCCCGTCCGGCGATCGCCTCCGACAACTGGTACACCGCCATCGCGTAGTGGGCGGAGATGTTGTAACGGGTGATCGCATAGAAGTTACGGAAGCCCAGCCAATACTCCGGCCCGGCGACGCCTTCCAGATTCAACAGGGTCGCCGTTTCGGTCGGCGCGACCGCGCCCAGCGGACGGTAGCCGCGCGCGGCCAGGTCGCTGAGCGGAATGATCGGATCCAGGTTGTCGGGCTTGAAGTCCAGGGCGTTGGCGTCGCGATTGGCGCGCACCACGATCGGGCCGCCGCGCACCCAGCCGCCCTTCTTGACGAAGTAGTTGGCGACCGAGGCGAACACGTCGTCGAGATCGGTGAACAGGTCCTTCCTGCCGTCGCCGTTGCCGTCGACCGCGTACTGGCGGTAGCTGGACGGCATGAACTGGCCCCAGCCCATCGCGCCGGCGTAGCTGCCGGTCAGGGTGGCGATGTCGAGCCCGGTTTCCTTGCCCATCGCGAACAGCTGGCCGAGCTCGTCGCGGAAGAAGGCCTCGCGGCGGTTCTCGCGCTCGGCCTTGGCCGGATCGCCGGTGCGCGGATAGGCGAACGCCAGCGTGTACAGCGCGTCGATCACCGGATAGCTGCCGGTGTTGCCGCCGAAGCTGGTCTCGACGCCGAGGATGGCGACGATGACCTCGGCCGGCACGCCGGTCTGCGCCTCGACCCGCGCCAGTCGCTCGCGGTGCTGCGCCAGGAAGGCGCGGCCGCCGTCGATGCGCTTTTGGGTGATGAAGATCGGACGGTAGTCGCGCCAGGGCTTGGCCTCGGCCGGGCGCGACATCGCCGCGACGATGCTGTCGCGGATCTGCGCCCGGGCCAGCACCGACTCGATATAGGCCGGATCGATCGAATACTTGGCCGCGGTATCGCGCACGAACGCGGCGCGGGCCTGCTCGATCGGCATCGGCACCACCGGCGGCGGCAGATGCGCGAGCGGATCGGGCTTGGCCGCCGGCGGGGCCGGGACCGGCGCGGGCGCCTGCGGCTGGGCGGCGGTCGGGGGCGGCGCCTGGGTGGCGCAAGCCGCCAGAGCGAGCGTGAGCGCGCAAATCGCGGCGCGGCGTACGGTATTAGGGCGTCGAATCATCGCCGCGAGGGTAGCACGCGAAAACAGCGGCCAAAACCGTGAATTCGTGAAGATCGCGGCCGATAGTCAGGTTTTGTTGCTTATTGGGGCCATGCTGGCGGCAGCGGTGTTGGGGGCTGCACGCGGTCGTGGAGCGCTCGCGTCTCTCTGGAGCCCCTCGCCCGCTGGCGGGGTGAGGGGCAGCGCTTGCGAGCCATCGGCTCGCGCTGCACCGAACGCCCGATCGCCAGGCGATCGGGCCGGGGTGCGGCTTGCGGTGAGGGCTGCCGCGAGCGCGCAACTCCACCGCATCCGCCGCCCTCATCCGCCGTTCGGGAAGCTCCTGTCGCAAACGGGGAGAAGGGATATCGGGCCCGCGCCGTCGCGATGGTGCGGTTCGCTGCGCTCACCACACCCTACGTCTTGGCCGCTCTCCCGCCGCCCCTCAGCGCCCGCCATGCACCGGCCGGTGCGCGCGCACCGCCATCACCACGCCCAGGCCGGCCAGCAGCGAGACCGCCGAGGTGCCGCCGTAGCTCAGCAGGGGCATGGGCACGCCGACCACCGGCAGCAGGCCGGCGATCATGCCGCCGTTGACGATCACGTAGACGAAGAAGGCCAGGCCCAAGGCGCCGGCGATCAGGCGCGAATAGCCGTCGCGCGCCTCGGCCGCGATCCACAGGCAGCGCCCGACCACGAACAGGTACAGGCTCAGCACCACCGCCACGCCCAGCCAGCCGAATTCCTCGCTGAGCACGGCGAAGATGAAGTCGGTGGTGTGTTCGGGCAGGTAGTTCAGATGCGACTGCGAGCCCTGCAGCCAACCCTTGCCGGTCATGCCGCCGGCGCCGATCGCGATCTTGGACTGGATGATGTTCCAGCCCGTGCCCAGCGGATCGGACTCGGGGTTGAGGAAGGTCAGGATGCGATCCTTCTGGTACGGCCTCAGCAGCCAGAACCAGGCCACCGGCGCGATCGCGGCGACGCCGCCGAAGGCCGCGCCGAACCACCACCAGGGCAGTCCGGCCAGGTACAGCGCGAACGCGCCGCTGATGCCGACCAGCATCGCGGTGCCGAAGTCGGGCTGCAGCAGGATCAGCAGGGTCGGCACCGCGATCACCACGCCGGCGACCAGCACCGAGAAGAACCTGGGCGGCAGCGCCTGGCGGTTGAGGTACCAGGCCACCATCATCGGCAGGCTCAGCTTGAGCAGCTCGGCGGGCTGGAAATAGAAGACCTTGAGGTCGATCCAGTGGCGGCCGTGCTTGCCGGTGCCGATCACCAGCACCAGCAGCAGCGGCAGCAGCGAGGCGCCGTAGATCAGCGGGGTCCAGTTGCGCAGCTGCGAGGTCGGCATGCGCGACAGCGCCCACATCGCGACCAGGCCGGCGCCGAAGCGCGAGCCCTGCGCCAGCACCATGCGCATGGAGTGGTCGCCGGCGCTGTACAGCACCGCCAGGCCGATCGCCATCAGTGCCAGCAAGGCGCCCAGCAGGGGCAGGTCGACCGTGCGCAGCGCGCGCGCGATCAGATCGAACAACCAACGCAGGATCACCCTCACCGGCGCGGCTCCGGCGGCGGCGCTGCGGCGTTCCCGGGCGGCGACGGCGCGGCGGCGTTACCCGGCGGCGGAACCGCGGCGCCGTTCGCCGGTGGCGCCGCCGTCCCGGCACCGCGCGCCTGCGGCCCTGCGCCCGCTTGCGGCGCGGGGCTGGGAGCGAGCGCCGCCCGGCCGCGCTGCGCGCTCACCGTAGGCGCGTTCGCATGGCCCTTGGCCGCCTCGGCGGCCAGCGCCTGCGGGCTCAGCGCGCCGACCGCGAACGCCGGCGATACCAGCGCCGGCGTATTGGCGACCACGCCGTCCTCGGCCGCGGCCAGGGCGGCCTGCGCGGCGGTCGTGGCGACCGGCGCGGCCAGCGGCGGGATCGCGTTGCGCTCGGCCGGATCGGGCTCGGGCATCTTGCCCAGCAGCCAGGCGTCGAAGATCTTGCGCGCGATCGGGCCGGCGGAACTGGCGCCGTAGCCGCCGTGCTCGACCACCACCGCGACCGCGATGGTCGGGTTGTCGGCCGGCGCATAACCCACGAACAGCGCCTGATGGCGCAGGTGGTAGGGCAGCGAGTGCGGGTTCATGCTGACGTTGCCGCGGCGGCTGATCTTCTGCGCGGTGCCGGTCTTGCCCGCGCTCTGGTAGGGCGCGCCGCGCACCAGGCTGGCGCCGGTGCCGCCGGGCAGCATGGTCCCGACCATGCCTTCCTGGACCGCGCGCAGGTGGGCGGGGTTGTCGGTGATGCGGCTGGGCGCCGGTTGTTCGACCGCCGTCCACGGCGACTCGTAGCCCTCGCGACGCTCGCGCACCAGGTGCAGGCGGCGCAGGTCGCCGCCGTTGGCGATCGCGGCGGTGCCGCGCACCAGCTGCAGCGCGGTCGCGACCCAGTAGCCCTGGCCGATGCCGGCGATCACGGTCTCGCCCGGATACCAGCCTTCCTTGCTGCGCTTGGCCTTCCACGTCGCCGAAGGCACCACGCCGCTGTTCTCGCCGGCCAGGTCGATGCCGGTCGGCCCGCCGAAGCCGTATCTGCGCATGTACTGCTCGAAACGGGCGATGCCCATCTCGTAGGCGAGCTTGTAGTAGTAGTAGTTCACTGACTGCGAGATCGACTTGCGCAGGTCGGTCCAGCCCGCGCCGCCGTGGGCGTCGCGGTAGCCGCGCTTCTGACCCGGGATGTGGAACTCGCCGGTCGAGAACACCTTGTCCTCGGCGGTGCGCAGGCCGCTGTCCAGGCCGGCCAGGCCGATCAGCGGCTTCACCGTCGAACCCGGCGGGCCGCCGCCGAGCACGTTGCGGTTGAACATCGGCCGCGAGGGGTTGTCCATCAGCGCGCGGTAGTCGACGCTGGAGATGCCGTTGACGAACAGGTTGGTGTCGTAGCCCGGCAGGCTGACCATGGCCAGGACCTCGCCGGTGCGCGGATCCACCGCCACCGCCGAGCCGTCGAAATCGCCGAACGCGGCCACCATCGCCCGCTGCAGGTCCAGGTCGATGCTCAGGCGCAGGTCCGCGCCCGGCTGCGCCGGCACGTGCCCGACCTGGCCCATCGGGCGGCCGTCGACGTTGGTCTCGATCTTCTCGTAGCCGATCTTGCCGCGCAGCGCTTCCTCGTAATAGCGCTCCAGGCCGGTCTTGCCGACATGGGTGAGGGCCGCGTTGCCCTCGGCCATGGTTTCCAGGTCCTTGGTGTCGATGCGGCCGACGTAACCGATCACGTGCGAGAGCAGTTCGCCGTAGGGATAGCGCCGGTTGAGGTAGGACACCAGCTCCACGCCCGGATAGCGCCAGCGATCGACCGAGAAGCGCGCGGCCTCCTCGTCGCTCACGCGCAGTTTCAGGGTGATCGGCTTGAAGCCGCGCGTGGCCTTGCGCTCGTTCTCGAAACGCTGGATGTCCTCGGGCGACAGCGAGATCAGCTTGGCCAGCGACGGCATCCAGGTCTCGGTCTTGCCGGCTTCGCTGGGGGTCACGTCGATGCGGAACGCCGGCACGTTGTCGGCCAGGATCCGGCCCTTGCGGTCGTAGATCAGCCCTCGCCCCGGCACCACCGGCCGCAGCTTGATGCGGTTGGCGTCGGAGCGAGTGACGTAGTCGGCGTGCTGCAGTACCTGCAGGCGGTAGTACCAGAAGCCCAGCCCGAGCACGCCCAGCAGCACGAACGCGAACGCGACCGCGGCGCGGCGGCGGAACTGGTCGGCCTCGGCGGCGGCATTCTTCAGCACCCGCTTGCGCAGCGGGTGCGGGCCGAACCAGCGGCGACGCGGGCCCACGGCTCAGCGCCTCCGCCAGGTGCCCAGGCGCAGCGCGTCGAGCAGCAGGAAGATCAGCGGCCACAGCAGCAGGCCCGACAGCGGCGCCAGCCAGAACGTCGCCGGCAGGGTCGGTTCGCCCAGGGCGACGTGGATCGCGGCGGTGACGATGCGGTCGTTGAGCATCAGGCCGCCCACCCACAGCGCCTGCTGCCACAAAGGGAAAAAGCGCAAACGCGCGCGGAAGCGCTGCAGGATGAAGGTCATCACCACCAGCCGCAGCGCCTGCTCGCCGAACAGGCCGCCGTAGACCAGATCGCCTAGCAGGCCGATCGCGAACGCGAAACCCAGGCCGGCGCGATCGGGGTCCTCGATCACCCAGTACGCCAGCACCAGCGCCAGCCAGTACGGACGCAGCGGCTGCAAGGCCAGCGGCAGCGGCAGCAGGCCCAGCAGCAGCGCGGCGATCAGGCTCACCGGCAGCACCCAGTGTTGGCGGGTACGGGTCATCGGCGCGGCTCGCGGGGGGCAGGACCGGTGGGCGGGGTCGCGCGCGCGGGCGCGGGCGATGCCGGCGGATTCGTCGCCGGATTCGTCGCCGGATTCGTCGCCGGCGCGGCGTTGGCGGCCGCGCTGCCGGTGGCGGCGCTGCCGGCGGCCGTGGCCGCCGCGGCGGGCGGAGGCGCGGTGGTATCGAATTCTTCCGGATTCACCGGCGGCGGCATCGACAGCAGCACCAGCACTTCGCGGCCGCGGTCCAGCTGCGCCGCCGGCTTGACGTCGCCGATCAGGAAGGCGCGGCTGTCGTCGGGGCGCAGCGCGGCGATGGTGCCGACCGGGAAGCCCGGCGGGAAGCGTCCTCCCAGGCCCGAGGTGACCAGTTGGTCGCCGACCTTGACGTCGCTGGACAGCGGCACGCTGGCCAGGCGCAGGATGTCGCTGCGGCCGTCGCCGTAGACCACCAGGCGCACGCCGTTGCGCGCCACCGCCACCGGCACCGCGTGCGAGGGGTCGGTGATCAACAGCACGTTGGCGTGCATCGGGTTGACGCCGATGATCTGGCCGAGCAGGCCGCCGGCGTCGATCACGCTCTGGCCGGTACGCACGCGATCGCGGCTGCCGGCGTCCAGCACCAGGCGCTGACGGGTGGGGTCCAGGTCGATGTCGAGGATGGGCGCCAGCACCACGTCCAGGTTGCCGCGCTCGGCCGCTTCGAGCAGGCCGCGCAGGCGGCTGTTGTCCGCGACCAGGGTTTGCAGCCGCGCCATGCGCGCCTGGTTCACCAGCAGTTCGTTGCGCAAGCGGCGGTTGTCCCGGGTGAGCTGGCTCAGGGTGCCGGCATCGTCGTGGATGCGCTCGGCCAAGCGTCCGGGCCAGCCGGCCACGGCCCACAGCGGCGCGATCGCCACGCCGGCCTGGCGGCGGGCCTGGTTCAACCAGCCGCCGCGGTGATCGAGCACGATCAACACCACCGCCAGCGCCAGATAGGCGAGCAGGCGCAAGGTCCCTGCGACATCACCAATGCGGGCGGTGGTAGGAGGACCGGCGTAGGCAGGCATTGAGGCCGGGAATCGGGAATGGGGAATGGGGAATCGGAAAACCGCGACGCAGCGATCTGGCGCCGACGGCATCGTCCAAGCTGCTACTCAACCATCAAACCGTCAATCGAGAACCGGGCCGGCGGGAATCGCTTGGCGATTCCCCATTCCCGATTCCCGATTCCCGGCCTCATTCCGGCGCGAAGAACTCGTTGCCGTGCATGTCGACCAGCTCCAGCGCACGGCCGCCGCCACGGGCGACGCAGGTCAGCGGATCGTCGGCCACCTGCACGTGCAGGCCGGTCTCCTCGCTGATCAGACGGTCCAGGTCGCGCAGCAGGGCGCCGCCGCCGGTCAGCACGATGCCGCGCTCGGCGACGTCGGCGCACAGCTCCGGCGGGGTCTGCTCCAGCGCCAGCTTGATCGCCGAGACGATCCCGGCCAGCGGCTCGCGCAGCGCCTCGAGCACTTCGTTGGAATTGATCAGGATCATCTTCGGCACGCCCTCGGCGAGGTTGCGGCCGGAGACTTCGATCGTGGCCGCCTTCTGCTGCGGGTAGGCGCAACCGATCTCGAGCTTGATGCGCTCGGCGGTGGCTTCGCCGATCAGGGTGCCGTAGGTGCGGCGCACGTAGTTGATGATGGACTCGTCGAAACGGTCGCCGCCGATCCGGACCGAGGCCGAATAGACGATGCCGTTGAGCGCGATCACCGCGACCTCGGTGGTGCCGCCGCCGACGTCGACCACCATCGAGCCGCGCGCCTCGGTCACCGGCATGCCGGCGCCGATCGCCGCGGCCATCGGTTCCTCGATCAGGTAGACCTCGCGCGCGCCGGCCTCTTCGGCCGATTCCTTGATCGCGCGGCGCTCGACCTGGGTCGAGCCGCAGGGCACGCAGACCAGCACGCGCGGGCTCGGACGCAGGAAGCGCGACTTGTGCACCTTGCGGATGAAGTGCTTGAGCATCTCTTCCGTGTAGGTGAAGTCGGCGATCACGCCGTCCTTCATCGGGCGGATCGTGGTGATGTGGCCCGGGGTACGGCCCAACATCTGCTTGGCCTCGCCGCCGACCGCCGCAACCGTACGGTTGCCGCCGATCAGCCGGTCCTGGCGCACCGCGACCACCGAAGGCTCGTTCAGGACTATCCCTTGTCCACGCACATAAATGAGGGTGTTGGCCGTGCCCAGGTCGATGGACAGGTCATTGGAGAACATGCCGCGAAACTTCTTGAACATCGGGGGATAGGCCGTCAAAAGGGAGGCAAGAAGAGGTTCGCTAGCCTAACGCCCGCCCCCCCTGCGAGCAAGGAAAAACAACGCTTTCCGACGCTTTCCGCCGTTAGGGGTCATCCGCCGGGCCGGCTCCGAGCCGGGCCCGGTCCCGGGCCGGTCCGAGCCTGAATAGGGCATCGGTCCCTGGAGCGGTTCGAATCCTGATTTGCGTCACAAACTGGCCGGACGGCTCCGCAGCGGCTACCCTACGCCGCCGGGCGGCACAGGGCCGCCGTTTTTATGGCCGCTCCGCGCCCGCACGGCGCCGCAAGGAGCGGCCTCTCAACATTGGGGTTTCAGCGATGTCTGCACTGATCTGCGGTTCTCTGGCTTACGACACCATCATGGTGTTTCCCGACCAGTTCAAGAACCACATCCTGCCGGACAAGGTCCACATCTTGAATGTGTCGTTCCTGGTCCCGCGCATGCGCCGCGAGTTCGGCGGCTGCGCCGGCAACATCGCCTACAACCTCAAGCTGCTCGGCGGCGATCCGATCCCGATGGCCACCGTCGGCCAGGATTTCGGCCCCTACCGCGAGTGGTTCGAAGAGCAGAGCATCCGCCTCGACCAGGTCAAGGTGATCGACGAGCTGTTCACGCCGCAGGCCTTCATCACCACCGATCACGACAACAACCAGATCACCGCCTTCCATCCGGGCGCGATGATGCGTTCGTACGAGAACCACGTGCGCGACGTCGCCGGCGTCAGCTTCGGCATCGTCAGCCCCGACGGCCGCGAGGGCATGCTGCAGAACGCGACCGAGTTCGCCGAGGCGGGCATCCCCTTCATCTTCGATCCAGGCCAGGCCATGCCGCTGTTCAACGGCGAAGAGCTGCGCCACTTCATCGAACAGGCCGACTACGTCACCGTCAACGACTACGAGTCCAACCTGCTGCAGGAACGCACCGGCTGGAGCGAGAAGCAGATCGTCGAACGCGTGAAGGCCTACATCACCACGCGCGGCCCGCACGGCTCGCTGATCCACACGCCCGAAAAGACCTACGACATCCCGCCCGCGCACGAGCGCCGCGTGACCGACCCGACCGGCTGCGGCGACGCCTTCCGCGCCGGCCTGATCTTCGGCATCGAGAAGGGCTACGACTGGCTGACCATCGGCCGCATGGGCAACCTGATGGGCGCGCTCAAGGTCGAACATCCGGGCACCCAGAACCAGCGCTTCGATTACGACGAATTCGCCGAGCAGTTCCGTCAGCAGTTCGGTTACGCGCTGTAAGCCGCCGCGCCAGGCGCGCGTCGCGAGCGAAGAATCCCGGCCATGCGCCGGGATTTTTTTGCCCCGCGTTCGCGGCCCGGCGAGCGCGACAGGCCCGCGACGATGGCGCGGTTTACCGCGGCAGGCGCTGCGCCGCGCGCCAGCGCGCGAACGCCGCGGCGTCGCCGTCGAACACGTTCAAGTCCACCGGCCCGTCGATGCCCTGCACGCGGCCGCGATTGTGGTACTGCCACAGCGCCCAGGGCGCGCTGGCGTCGGGCGCGCGCACGATCGCGCGCCGCCACAGCGCGCGCGGCGGCAGATCGCGCCGATGGGCGGCGAGGAATTCCGGAGTGACGTAAAGCAAGGCGCGCCGGCCGTAGGCGGCTTCGACCGCGGCCAGGTAGGCATCGAGTTCGCGCCGCAATTCGGCGCCGTCGGGGTTGCGCCCGCAGTTGCCGCCGAACTCCAGGTCCACCGCCGGCGGCAGGGCCTGCGCGTCGGGCGCCGCGGCAGCCAGGAAGTTGCGCGCCTGCTCCGCGCCCGGCTTGCACCAGGTGAAGAAGTGGTAGGCGCCGACCGCGAGACCGGCCGCGCGCGCGTCGCGGCGGTTGCGCTGGAAACGGCGGTCGCGGTGGTCGCCGCCTTCGCTGGCCTTGAGGTAGGCGTAGGCGACGTCATCGGCCGCGACCGCGCGCCAATCGATCGCACCCTGGTGGTGGGACACGTCGATGCCGCGCACGGGATAGCGCGCGCGATCGGGCCGCCAATGCAGGAACCACAGCCAGGCCAGCGACAGCGTCAGCAGGGCCGCCGCGCTCAGGCCGACCCAGGCGGCGGCGATGCGCCAGCCGCGTGAGCTCATTTCCAGCCCGGCATCCGGCTGGCGTCCAGGCCGGCGACCTCGAACACCGCGGTGCGGGTGCCGCCGGCCTTGACCGGGAACTCGATCGCGATGGTCTTGGCGCCGCGCACGGTGCGCCACAGCATGCGCTCGTCCTCGATGAACATCGCCGTGGCCTCGTCGGTCTTGGGCCGGCTGGCGGCCACCGGCTTGGGCGCCGCGTCGTCGACCTTGAGCTTGACCTTGCAACCGCCGTAGCAATCGAAATCGCCGGCCTGCAGCACCAGATAACTGCTACGGCCCCATTCGGGATGGTCGCGGAAGATCAGCCGGACCTCGCGCGGACCGCCGCCATCGGTGTCGATGTGTTCCTTGGCGTAGAGCGCGGCCGAGCGCTGCTCGCCGCCGGAGAGCACGGCCTGGGTCTGGTACGACCACAGCGCGGCCAGACGGCGCGTCTCCAGCGCCTTGACCGCCTCGACCTTGGCCACTTCGTACTGCGCCTTGATCCGCGCCGCGGCCTGGCTGTTCGGGTACTGCGCCGTCAGCACGTCGCCGTGCGCGCGCGCGACGTCCCACTTGTTCAGCGCCACCGCCGCTTCGAAGGACTTGGCCATCTCCTCGGCGGCCTTCTCGTCGGCCGCGGCCTTCACCGCGGCGGCGGCCTGGGGATCCTCGGCCGGCTTGCAGGCGGCGAGCGCGAGCGTGGCGGCGAGCAGCAACATCGGAGTCCTGAGGTTCATCGTGGGCGTCTCGTTTCGGTTCGTTGGATACCAAAGGGTTCAGGGCGGGCCGGCGAGTTCGCTCACCGCCCGGGCGACCGCGTCGGGGCGCTCCACCGGCGACATATGGCCGCAGCCGTCCAGCAGCAGCTGCCGCGCCTGCGGGATGCGCGCGGCGTACAGCGCCATCGCGCTGGCGTCGATCACCGCGTCCTGGCGGCACCATAGCAGCAGCGTGGGCTGGCGGATGCGGGCCGCCTCGTCGCCGGGCAGGAAGCGTTCCGGGCCGCGGCCGATGCGGTCCAGCACGCCCTGCTCGAAGGCGGCGTCGCGCTTGCGGCGTGCGATGTAGATCTCGTCGGCCGGCCACGGGATCGGCGGCTTGGCGGCCGCGTCGAAGAACACCGTGTCGAGGTAGCGCTGCAAGCTGCCGCCGTCGTCGACCGCGAAGGGATTGCGCCCGGCCAGCACTTCGATGCCGAAGCGGTTGTCGCGGAAGCGCACGCCGGCGGCGTCGAACAAACCCAGCCGGTCGACCGTGCGCGGATGGCGCGCCGCGGTCAGGGCGGCGATGCCGCCGCCCATGGAATGCCCCAGCAGCACGACCTGGCCGCCGCGCGGGCGCGCGACCTGTTCGATGAAACGCGCCAGGCGCGCGCTCTGGGCGACGAAGCCGTAGTCGCCGCCGTCGCGACGCTGGCTTTCGCCCCAGCCCGGAAGGTCCGGGATCAGCAGCCGGTAGCGGCCGCGCAGGCGTTGCGCCAGCGGATACCAGTTTTCCTTGCTGCCGGTGAAGCCGTGCACCATGACCAGGGTCGGCGCGCCGGCCGGCGCTTCGTCGGCGTAGGCGTAGACCCAGCGATGGTCGTCGATCTTCAGGCTGTCGCGCGACAGCCCGGCGGCGATGCGCTGGCGGTTGTAGTCGGCCAGCACCACCCGATAGGGGTCGCGCCACAGCAGCACCGCGACGGTCGCAAACAACGCGGCCGCCACGAGGGCGGCCGCGAGTCCGACTCGACGCCAGCGCATGGCGTCCTTTACTTGGCCGCCTGCGGCGCGGCCTTGGCCTTGGCGATCACCGCTTCGACCGACTCGGTCGTGATCGGGTGATAACCGGGCCGCGCCTTGGCGAAGGTGTCCTCGGCCAGCTTCAGGCCGGCGGGCGTCTTCACCAGTTCGCTGTAGGTCGGCATGATCAGCTTGCGGCGGCCGATGCGCTGCAGGAAGGCGGCGACCGCGGCGTTGGCCTGGGTATAGCCGCTGCGCACCGTCAGCGGATACCAGCGCTGCGCGATCTCGCCGTTGGGCGTGCCGGTGATCTTGTAGGCGGCGTCCAGGGCCTTGAGCTGGTCGACGCTGAGCGTCTCCGGCATGCCCTCGATGAAGTGCACCCATTCCTGGGTCGACCACTTCGCGGTCGCGGCCTGGTCCGGCAGGGTGCCGGCGTCCAGCCAGGCCTTGCGCGCGGCGTCGATCGCGTCGAAGCGCGCCGACGGCGTCTGCGGAGCGTTGGCCGGGATGCCCGGCTCGTACAACCAGGCGTCGAACTCGGCCTGCGTCACCTTGCCCGGATATTTGTCCAGCAGGTTGGCCTTGGCGTAGTCGACGAACTGCTGGGTCGAAATACTCTGGAAGGCGAAGTGGTCGAAGTAGCCGCGCAGGAAGGCGTCGAAGTTGTCGCGGCCGTAGCGCTGCTCCAGGAACTGCAGGAACCAGGCGCCCTTGGTGTAGACGGTGCCGGTCAGGTTGTTGTCCGGATCGTCCAGAGCACCGGGCTTGATCGCCAGCGCCTGCAGCGGCTTGTTGTCGTCGGTGAACTCGCTGCGCAGCTCGTTGCGGCCGATCAGGCTCTCCATGTCGGCGCGCTCCTTGCCGTAGAGCACTTCGACGATGCGGTTCTCGACGTAGCTGGTGAAGCCCTCGTTGAGCCAGGCGTCGTTGGAGGTGGAGAAGGTCACCAGGTTGCCCGACCAGCTGTGCGCGAGCTCGTGCGCGATCAGCGAAACCAGCGATTTGTCGCCGACGATCGCGGTCGGGGTGGCGAAGGTCAGGCGCGGGTTCTCCATGCCGCCGTAGGGGAACGACGGCGGCAGCACCAGGATGTCGTAACGCTGCCAACGGTAGGGGCCGTACAGCTTCTCGGCCGTCTCCATCATCTTCTCGGTGTCGGAGAACTCGGCCGCGGCCTTGGGCGCCATCGCCGGCTCGGCCCATACGCCGCTGCGCTGCGAGATCGGCTGGAACACCAGGTCGCCGGCCGCGATCGCCAGCAGATAGGACGGGATCTTCTGCGGCATCTTGAATTCGTAGTCGCCGTCGCGCGGCGCCTTGGGATCGTTGTCGGCGCTCATCAGCACCATCGCGTCCTTGGGCGCGGTCACGTGCGCGGTGTAGGTGAAGCGCACGCTCGGCGTGTCCTGCAGCGGCACCCACGAACGCGCATGGATCTGCTGCGACTGGCTGAACATGAAGGGCGTCTTCTTGCCCTCGGTCATCGCCGGGGTCAGCCATTGCAGGCCCGACGCGTCCGGCGAGGTCTTGTAGGTCACGCGCACGCGCGCGTTGCGCTCCGGCGTCTCGATGGTGAGCTTGCTGCCGAACAGCTTGTCGGCCGGCGCCAGCGCGAACTTGAGATCGTTCCACTTGCCGTCGCTGCGCTCGCCGACGATCTTCTCGATGTTCAGGCCTCGCGTGTCCAGCACCAGCTGGGTCGCGGTCTTGTCGACCCAGTTCAGGGTGTAGGTGGCCGAGCCGCTGAGCTGCTTGTGCTCGAAGTCGACCGCCAGCTGCAGGGCGAGGTCGTCGATCCGGACCTTGTCCGGCTGGGCGTAGGAATGCTCGTCGACCACGGAAGGACTGGTCACGGCGGTCTCCGTCTTGGCGGCGGCGGGAGGGGCGGCGCCGTCGGCGGGCGGCGCGGCCTCGCGCGAGCAACCCAGGGCGAGCGCGGCGGCGAGGCAAACGGTGAGGATCGAATAACGCATGGAAGGCCCACGGCAAGGGATCGAGCCTTCGAGTTTAGCGCCTAGTCCGGCCGGGAACACCGCGCAGCATGGCGGTTCGCGCGCCCGCGGTCAGCGCCGGCGCCGCAACGCTGATTTCCGCGCCGGGCCGCTGCAACAGTCAGTCCCGCGCGCCCGGCTGCGCGGCCGCGCGCGGGCGCCTAGGATCGATCGCCTCCCCTTTCGGAACAAGACGATGACCCCTCTGGCAGGCAAAGTGGCGCTGGTGACCGGCGGCAGCCGCGGTATCGGCGCGGCCACCGCGCAGCGCCTGGCGCGCGACGGCGCCGACGTGGTGCTGACCTACGCGGCCTCGCAGGACCGGGCGCTGGCCGTGGTCGCGGCGATCGAAGCCGGCGGCCGCCGCGCGCTGGCGATCCGCGCCGACAGCGCCGACCCGGACGCGGTGGTGGCCGCGGTCGAGCGCACCGTGGCCGAGTTCGGCCGCATCGACATCCTGGTCAACAACGCCGGCATCTTCATGTACGGCCCGTTCGAGGACGAGTCGCGCGAGAGCTTCGAGCGCGCGATCGCCATCAACGTGCAGGCGCCGTTCGCCGCCGCCCAGGCCGCGTCCAGGCACATGCGCGAGGGCGGCCGCATCATCACCATCGGCAGCTGCCTGGGCGAGCGCGTGGGCGCGCCGGGCATGACCCTGTACTCGCTGACTAAGTTCGCCACCGTCGGCCTCAGCAAGGGCCTGGCCCAGGACCTGGGCGCGCGCGGCATCACCGCCAACGTGGTCCAGCCCGGCCCGATCGACACCGAGATGAACCCGGCCGACGGCGAAGGCGCCGAGCACCAGCGCGCCGGCCTGCCGCTGGGCCGTTACGGCGAAGCCGAGGACGTGGCCGACACCGTCGCGCATCTGGCCGGTCCGGGCGGGCGATTCATCACCGGCGCGGCGATCTCGGTCGACGGCGGCTTCTCGGCCTGAGCCGGCGATGACGCGCGCGGCGATGTGGGCCTGGGCGCTGCTGGTCGGCGCCGGGCTGCTGGAAATCGTCTGGGCGATCGCGCTCAAGCACAGCGAGGGCTTCTCGCGGCTGTGGCCGAGCGCGATCGGCGTGAGCGCGGCGATCGCCAGCCTGGCGATGCTGACCCTGTCGCTGCGGTGGCTGCCGGTCGGCACCGCCTACGCGGTCTGGGTCGGCATCGGCACGGTCGGCGTGGCGATCGCCGGCATCCTCGCCTTCGGCGAAGCCGCGACCGCGGCGCGGCTGCTGTGCCTGGCGCTGATCGTGGGCGGGGTGATCGGGTTGAAGTTGGTGGGCTGAGCAAAAGACCTGCAACGGCCTGAGGAGCGAGCCGGCCATCGGGCTACCAGAAGATCACCCACAGCACGAAGCCGATCGCCAGCGAGGCGACGAACACCAGCGCGCCGACCAGGTTGAAACCGCTGGCGCAATCGCCGCAATAGCGGCCGCGCGACGACGACGGAATCCACAGCCACGCCAGCGGCAGGAACAGCCACCACTGCACCGAGGCCTCGGGGCTGGCGGGCTGTTCCTCGCACCACTTGCACAGGGCCATCGTCGCGCCTCCGGCGCCGGGATCAGACCTTGTAGCCGGTATGGATCGCGACGATGCCGGCCGACAGGTTCTTGTAGTCGCAGCGCGCGAAGCCGGCCTCGCCCATCATGCGCTTGAGCTCGTCCTGCGGCGGATGCTTGCGGATGCTCTCGGCCAGGTACTGGTAGCTGTCGCTGTCGTTGGCGAACAGTTTGCCCAGCTTGGGCAGGATGTTGAAGGAGTGGAAGTCGTAGATCGGCTTGAACCACTCGGCCTTCACTTCCGAGAACTCCAGCACCCGCGCCTGGCCGCCGACCTTGAGCACGCGCTGCATCTCGCGCAGGGCGGCGTCCTTGTCGGTGACGTTGCGCAGGCCGAAGGCGATGGTGACCAGGTCGAAGCTGGCGTCCGGGAACGGCAGCTTCTCGGCGTTCATCTGCACGTACTCGAAGCCGCCGACCTTGCCCATGTCGGTCATGCGGTCGCGGCCCACGCGCAGCATGGCGCCGTTGATGTCGCCCAGCACGATGCTGCCGCTGTCGCCGACGCGGTCGCGCAGCAGCAGGGCGATGTCGCCGGTGCCGCCGGCCAGGTCGAGCACGCGGTCGCCGCGCTTGACCTGGGCAGTGCTGACGAAATAGCGCTTCCAGACCCGGTGCACGCCCAGGCTCATCAGGTCGTTCATCAGGTCGTACTTGCCGGCGACCGAGGAGAACACCTCGCCGACCAGTTTCTGCTTCTCGCCCGTGGGCACGTCGCGGAAACCGAAGTGGGTGGTGTCGCCGGGCTTTTGGGTGTGTTCGCTCATGGGCTGGATTATCGCATGGCGGTCGTGGGGCTTCCGGAAAGACGGCCCTGGCCCCGACCGCTTGCGCGTTTGGCCCCCTCTCCGGTGTACGGGAGAGGGTTGGGGTGAGGGCAGCGCAATCCCGCCTGCTGCGGCATCATCCCGATATGACCCCCGCCCCTAGCCTGCGCTGGCAAGCCAAGCCCTACGCCGAACTCGAACGCGACGAGCTCTACGAGCTGCTGCGCCTGCGCGCGGAAGTGTTCGTGATCGAGCAGAACTGCGTGTATCTGGACCCGGACGGCAAGGACCGTCACCCCGAGGCCCTGCACCTGCTCGGGCGCGCGCCCGACGGCGCCCTCGCGGCCTATCTGCGGATCCTGCCGGCCGGGCTCAGCTACCCGCAGGTCAGTTTCGGCCGGGTCCTGACCGCGCCGGCGTTCCGCGGCCAGGGCCTGGGCGATCCCCTGATCGAGGCCGCCCTGGCCGCGATCGAAGCGCGCTGGCCTGGCGCCGACGTCCAGATCGGCGCCCAGGCCCATCTGCAGGACTACTACGGCCGGCACGGCTTCGCGCCCTCCTCCGAGCCCTACGTCGAGGACGGCATCCCGCATATCGACCTGCTGCGGCCCGGGCGCGGCTGAACCCGGCCGGGGGCGACCGATTCGGCCGTCCCGGACGTACGAATCCGCCGATTCGGACGACCCGCCGCGCCGCCGCGATCAGGCTGGGGCCTCCTGAATCCTTTGGAGGTGCGGCATGTGGCGTGGCACGGTCTGGTTGCGCGGGACGGCGGCGCTGGTGTTCGGCCTGGGCTGCCTGGCGGTGGCGCTCTACGCCTTCACCTTCTTTTCCCGCGACACCAGCCTGGACAATCCCTTCGACGCCCGCTTCGTGGTCTCCGGTTGGGACGTGCCCGGGCATATCTTCGGCGCCGGGCTGGCGCTGCTGCTGGCGCCGTTGCAACTGATCGGCGCGATCCGGCGGCGCTGGCCGCGCCTGCACCGGCTCGGCGGCGGCGTCTACGCCGGTGCGATCCTGATCGCCGCGGTCTCGGCGCTGTCGCTGTCGCGCCATTCCCAGGGCGGCGCGGCCAGCGGTTCGGCCTTCGCCCTGCTGGCGCTGGTCTGGGTCGGCTGCACCGCGACGGGTATCGCCTACGCGATCCGCCGCGATTTCGAGAACCACCGCCGCTGGATGCTGCGCAGCGTCGCCCTGACCGCCTCCGCGGTGACGCTGCGGATCATGCTCGGGGTCGGCGCGGGCGCGATGCAGTGGCCGTTCCTGCCGGTCTACATCACCGCGGCCTGGGCCTGCTGGACCGTGAATCTGGCGCTGTGCGAGCTGATCCTGCGCTGGCCGGCGCTGCGTGCGCGGCTTGCCGCGCGGCGCAGGCCCTTAACCGGCCTCGCGCGCGGTTGAGGCCGCGTCCGCATGGCGCTGGCGGTAGGCGCTGGGCGTCTGACCAAGCTGGCGCTTGAAGGCGGCGTTGAAGGTGGATTTGGAGGTGTAACCGCAGGCGTAGGCGATATCGAGGATGGTGCGCGCGTCGTCGACGTCGGCCAGGCAGGCGCTCGCGGCCTCGATGCGCTGGCGGTTGATGTAGTCCCAGAAATGGCCTTCGAAGCGGCGGTTGATCACCGCCGATACCAGGTATTCCGGATAGCCGCTGCGCTTGGCCAATTGGCCGATGGTCAGCGCGGGCTCGCGGTACAGCTGCTCCTGCGCCATCAGCTGCGCCAGGCGCGCCTCGACCGCGGGGAAGCGCGGGTCGTCGGCCGCCGGCTCTTCCGGCTTGGCCTCGTCGGCGGGCGGCGGCTCGGCAGCCACCGCGACCTGACGCAGGCTCAGGTATCCGACCACGAACACCCAGCCCACCACCGCGCCGTAGATCAACGGGTAGTCGATCCAGGGGATGCGCATCAGCCACTGCATCAGCGCGATGCACCAGATCACGATCTGCGAGACCGCCATCGCGTCGATCCAGTGCAGGGACATGCGATCGGCGTCCGAGCGCCGTCGCAGCAGCCCGCGCCGATAGCGGCGCACGCGCACCAGTCCGGCGACCACGTAGCTCAGGCTGTAAGCGAACAGCAGAATGTCCAGCCAGGGCCGGCCTGGCCAATGCCCGCCTTCGCGCAGGTGCCGGAAGAAGGCGCGATCCTGCGCCGCGTCCTGCAGGAAGAAGCCGGCGTTCACCGCCAGGGCGATCGCGAACCCGGTCATGTGCAGCAGATCGCGGCCCTGCAGCGCGCGCGCTTCGGTCAGCGCGCGCACATACAGATAGAACAGGGCGCCGTAGAGGAACGGAAGCAGGCTGACCAGCCGGTAGGCCTTCAACAACTCCGGCGCGGGGCCATCGAAGTACACCGCCTTCACCGCCAGATCGATGCCGATCAGCGCCACCCACCCCGCCAATACCCGATTGGCCTGCGCATTCACCGGCCGCCGCCACAGGGCCAGCGCCAGCAACGCGGCCTGCGCCGCGCCTATCGTGAATACCAGGCTCCAGAAGATCATGCGGCGCGGATCGGACGGCGTGGCGGCGGAGGCGCCGATTATGCCCCCGCCGCGCCTCTCGACCGCATCGGGCCGGCGCGCCAGACTGCGCGTCTGTCATCAGGAGTTCCGCATGATCGCCACCCCCGACTACCGCGCCCTGCTCGCCACCGCCGTCGCCGAAGCCCGCCAGGGCCTGGCCGAGGGCGGCATCCCGATCGGCGCGGCGCTGTACCACAACGACGGGCGCCTGCTCGGCTGCGGCCATAACCGCCGCATCCAGGAAGGCGACCCGTCCGTGCACGGCGAGACCGATGCCTTCCGCAAAGCCGGCCGTCAGCGCCGCTACCGCGACACCATCATGGTCACCACCTTGGCGCCGTGCTGGTACTGCAGCGGCCTGGTGCGCCAGTTCAACATCGGCACCGTGGTGGTCGGCGAGTCGGTGAACTTCCAGGGCGGCGTCGACTGGCTGCGCGCGAGCGGCGTGGAAGTGATCGACCTCAACGACGGCGAATGCATCGACATGCTCGGCGACTACATCGCCGCGCATCCCGAGGTTTGGAACGAAGACATCGGCGAAGATTGATTGCCGCATCGCAGCCGCGACGCACGTCGCGGTTGCGGTATCGGCGACGCTTGAGACCGCGATCCGTCGTCATGCGACGGTGCTACCCTTGCCCTTGCAGGGGTGATCAATGGAATGGTGCGTCCATCCATGCAGCGGTACTCAAGGAGATCGAATGAACGTAATGCGTAAGCGGGCGCTGATGTTCGGCGCCATCGTCGCCGCCGGCCTGTTCGCGGCCCCGGCCTGGGCCGGCAGTTATCAGTGCGACAACGACCGCTCCGCCAGCCAGTATCCCAATTGCAGCAACATGGGCGGGCTCAACTACGTCTATCGCAGCGGCCAGGCCGGCGACTGGAACGGCGACGACCGCCTGAATTCCACCAACAGCGGCTGGTACGGCTGGTTCTTCCCCGGCCAAGACCGCTACTACAGCTTCTACGCCTGGCTCAACAATTCGGCGTTCACCGACGCCTACGCGCGCTACAGCGTGCTCGACACCAGCAATTCCCTGAATCACACCGCGACCATCAACCAGAACACCGCGCCCGGCGGCTGGAACTACGTCGGCTACGGCTACGGTTATCTGTTCATGGTCCAGCCCAGCGGCAACGGCCGCAACGGCGCCGACATCGTGCAGCTGTATTTCTCCTCGCTGGCCGCGGCCGACGCCGAGCCCGGCGTCGTCGAGGCCGACCGCGACCGCAGCGGCCGCTGCGCCGCCATGGCTCCTCAGGATGCGCGCATCGCCGCGCTGCAGCAGCGCATGCTCGATGCCGTGGACCGCTACCGCGATGCGACCGGCTCGGTGGACCTGCGCTTCGGCAACAACGGCCAGAACGAAGCGATCGATTTCGAGGTTTCGCAAGCCGCGCGCAGCAGCTTCGTGCGCATCGCGCGCGAGCGCGGCGTCGTCGAGGAGCATGTGACCCGCGAGGGCGCCACCCTCAGCCTGTACCCGCAGACCGCCTCGTACAGCGAAACCCGCAGCCTCGATGCGCGCGCCCCCAGCGGCGCGCGCCTGTACCGCAACGCGCGCTGCGAACCGGTGTTCGTGCATCGGCCGGATCCGGCCGGCGCGGTCGGCGCGGACGCGGTGCTGTCGCCGCAGAACTATGCCTTCTGGCTGTCCACCGAGGAGGTGCGCATCGCCGGCCACCAGCGCCTGCTCGGCCGCGACGCCACCGTGGTCGCCGGCAAGCACAGCGGCTACCTGGGCCGTAAGCTCGGCGCCGATCGCTTCCGCATGTGGGTCGACAGCGATACCGGTGTGCTGCTGAAGCTGGTCGGCAGCGACCGCCAGGGCAAACAGGCCTATTCGATCGTGGTGCGCGACCTGCGCCTCGACACCGGCCTGAAGCTGCAGCCCACGCTGGCGGCGCCGCGCGGTTGGACGCGGGTCGAAGACTGAGCCGCAGTGCGGCACGCGGGCGGTCGCCCGCGTGCCGCCACCCGCCTAGACCGGCTTGAGCACCATCAGCCAGAAGATCGCGAGCACGCTCAGAAAGGCCGGCCAGCCCAGCCAGAACCACCAGCGCATGACGCGGTAGTAGGCCGGCGGCAGCGGCGTGCCGTCGCGCGTCGCGGCCTGCGCCAGGTCGCGTGCGCGCAGTTGCAGCCACAGCACCGGCAACCAGCAGGCACCGATCACGAAGAACAGCACCAGCGCCGTCTTCAGCCAGAACGCTTCGAACGGCAGGCCCAGGGTATGCGCCAGCCACAGGCCGCTGAGGAGCTGCACGACCACCGCCGGCGCGGTGAAGCAGGCGTCGGCGATCACCACCGTGCGCGCGGTCGCGGCGATCACCCGCGCATCGCCGCGCCGGTGCGCGAGCCAGAAGAAGAAGGCGATGCCCAGGCCGGTGCCGAACAGCAGGGTCGAGGACAGGATGTGCAGCCACTTCACCCACAGATAGGCCATGCTCATCTCCGCTCCGCCAGCACCCAGGCCACCGCCAGCGCCGGCAGCACCAGCAGATTCTTGGCCAGACCGCCGAGCGGATCCAGCCACAGGCCGGGCAGGACGGCGCCGAACACCAATGTGTAGACCGCGACGCTGAGCCCCATCAGCGCCAGCGCCCCACGCGGCCGCCAACCGCTGGCGAGCCACGCCGCCAGCAGCAGATCCAGCGCCGCGCTCGCGCGCGCCAGCGCCACCGGTGCCCACTGCGCCAGCATCGAATCCGCGGCCAGCCGCTCGATCTCGGCCGCAGGCGTCGCCCAGCCGGCCCAGGCCGACAAGGCCCACAGCGCGACGATGGCCAGGCGCAGGCTCGGCGCGAGGAAATACAACTGCGCCTGCCAGCGGTCCTGGACCTGGCTGGGATGCGCGGCCAAGACCTCCGGCAGCGCGCGCGGCGCGAAGCCGAAGGCCTCGCGCAGGCGCGCGGACGCCTGCGGCGCGGTGGTGTTGCCGCGCCTGAGCATGCGCCACATGGTCTCGCCGACCGGACCGCGGCCCAGCCGTTCGCCTATCCGCACCTGCCAGGACACCAGCGCTTCGGGCACCTGCCAGGCGCGCCCGCCTTCGATACGCAGCCAGCGCCGCCACGCGTTCTGGTAGGCGCGCAAGCTCATCGGCTCGGGACCGCCGACCTCGTAGATCCCGCGTGCCGCCGTGTCCAGCGCACGCGCCACCAGCTCGCCCAGATCCTCGGCGGCGACCGGCTGGAGCGGCCAGCGTCCGTCGCCCGGCAGCAACTGCGCGCCGGGAAACGCGGCCAGCGCGCGCAGCAGCGAGGTGCCGCCGTAGGAGCCCGAGGTGGCGTAGACCACCGACGGCCGCAGCACCACCGCTTGCAGCGGCAGCGCCAGCAGCGCCTCGTCGAAACGGTGCTTGGAGGCGACGAACTCGCCGTCTTCGGGACGGCCGAGCGCGGACACCTGCACGAAACGCGAGACCCCGGCGCGCGCGCAGGCGCGCGCGAGCGCGAGCGGCGCATCGACATGGACGGTGGCGAAACGCTGGCCACCGCCCTCGCGCAGAATGCCGGCGGCGTTGACCACCGCGTCCACGCCGGCCAGCAGGGGCAACCAATCCTCCGGCCGGGTCAGGCGGTTCAGATCGCAATGCCGCTCGTCCTCGCGCAGGGCGCCGGCGCGACGCACGCCACGCAGCACGCGCCGGCCCGAACCGCGCAGGGCCGCGAGGATATAGCCGGCCAGGAAGCCGTCGGCGCCGAGCACCAGGACGGTGCGCACGCTCGCGGCGGGCGGGATCGGTGAGGACGGATTCGACGGCGGCATCCGCGCAGGCTAACCGAGCGCGCGCGCTTACGCGCGCAGCTCCGACTGCGGATCGCGGCCGATGCCGGTGAGCCGGTAGCCGCCCGCGCTCAGGCGTCGCTCAACTGCCGTTGCAATTCGAGCAAGCGCGCCAGCCGGCGCCTGCCGCTGCGCGACTTGAGCCAGGCCATCGCCACCGAAATCAGCACGCCGATGGCGCCGCCGATCACGCCGCCTACGATGCCGCTGAGTTGACGCGGATCGCTGTCAGGAATGCCCAGGACCGCGAACGCGCACACGCCCAGCCACAGCAGCAGACCGATCCAGGTGCCCTGGCGCCAGTAGCGCATGCCGGCCTGGATGCGGTCGATATCGAGCTGCAGCATCGCCGCGGTGTCGAGGCCTTCGTCGCGCCACTGCCGGCGCCGCAGCCACAGCGACCAGGCCTGGAACGCGATCGATACCGGGATCAGCAGCACGAACACCGGGCGCATCGGATCCGAGGCTTCGGCCTTGAGGATCAACCAGACCAGGGTCGCGACCGACATCGCCGTGAGCGCGACCTCGCCCAGCAGGGCCCGGCGCAGGTTGCGGCCGCGCCTGCTCACTTCCTCGCGCAGGCGATCGACGTCGATGCCCGTGTCGGGCTGGGCGCGCCATTCGTCGCCCAAGCGGCCCCAGTCGAAATTCGCGTCGCTCATGCCGATTCTCCCAGGCCGTCGCGCAATTGCCGGCGCGCGCGGCTCAGGCGCTGCGCGACGGTGTTCTCTTCCAGGCCCAGCGAGTCGCCGATCTCGCGCAGGGAGAAGCCTTCCAGCGCCAGCACCACGACCTGGCGCTGGCCCAGCGGCAGCTGGCGCACCGCCTCCAGCAGGTTGCGGCGCCGCTGCTGCGCCTCGGCGTGGCGCAAGGGGTCGTCGCCCGGGTCGGGATGGCTTTCGTCCAGTTCGTCCTCCACGCGCCGGTGCCGGGCGAGGTAGTCGATGGCGCGGTTGTGCGCGATCCGGGCCACGAAGGTGCGCAGCGAGGCTTCGCCGCGCCAGGCCGGCAGCGCGCGCCACAGCGCCAGGCTGATCTCCTGCAGCAGGTCCTCGCGGCGGCCCGGTTCGGACTGGTAGCTGCCGGCGATGCGGCCGAGCATCGGCCCGTGTTCGCGCAGCACCGCGTCGAAATCGGAGGCCACGGCTTCGCCCGCGCGCCGCGGCGTCGGCGCATCGGCGGTCTGCCTCGAAACCGCTTCCGCGGTGTTGTCCATGCCGGTCTTCCCAGGTCCCCTGCCTGCATAGTCTGCCGGCCCGCGGAAAACCTGACACGGCGGTCGCACGGCGCGACCGCCGCGGGACCGGTCAGAGGATGTAGCGGCTCAGGTCCGGGTCCTGGACCAGCTCGCCCAGATGGGCGTCGACGTAGGCGCGGTCGATCACCACGGCCTGGCCGTCGCGGTCCGGGGCCTCGTAACTGAGAGTATCGAGCAGGCGCTCGAGCACGGTGTGCAGGCGGCGCGCGCCGATATTCTCCTGGCGCTCGTTGACCTGCGCCGCGATCTCGGCCAGGCGCTCGACCGCGTCGGCGCTGAAGGACAGGTCCACGCCCTCGGTGCGCAGCAGTTCGACGTACTGCACGGTCAGCGCGGCCTTGGGCTCGGTCAGGATGCGCACGAAGTCGTCCTTGCTCAGCGCGCCCAGCTCGACCCGGATCGGGAAACGGCCCTGCAGCTCCGGAATCAGGTCGCTGGGCTTGGCCAGGTGGAAGGCGCCGGAGGCGATGAACAGGATGTGGTCGGTCTTGACCGCGCCGTACTTGGTGCTCACGGTCGAGCCTTCGACCAGCGGCAGCAGATCGCGCTGCACGCCTTCGCGGCTGACGTCGCCGCCGCCGACGTTCTCGGAACGCTTGGCGACCTTGTCGATCTCGTCGATGAAGACGATGCCGTGCTGCTCGCAGGCCTCGATCGCGGCTTCGCGCACTTCGTCCTCGTTGACCAGCTTGCCGGCCTCTTCCTCGATCAGCTGCGGACGCGCGGCCTTGATCGTGAGCTGGCGCTTGTGGGTCTTGCCGCCGGACACCTGCGAGAACATCTGCCGCAGCTGCTGGCCCATCTCCTCCATGCCCGGAGGCGCCATGATGTCGACGCCGACATTGACCGCGGTTTCGATCTCGATCTCGCGGTCGTCGAGCTCGCCGGCGCGCAGCTGCTTGCGCAGCTTGGCGCGGGTGTCGTTGTCGGGCGCCTGGTGATCCTGCGCCGGGGTATCGGCGCCGAAACCGAAGCCGCCCGGTATGCGCTTGGGCAGCAGCGCGTCGAGGATGCGGTCCTCGGCGCGGTCTTCGGCCTGGGTACGCACGCGGTGCTTGGCCTGCTCGCGGTACAGCTTGACCGCGGTGTCGGCCAGATCGCGCACGATCTGTTCCACGTCCTTGCCGACGTAGCCGACCTCGGTGAAGCGCGTGGCCTCGACCTTGACGAAGGGCGCATTGGCCAGCGTCGCCAGGCGGCGCGCGATCTCGGTCTTGCCGACGCCGGTCGGGCCGATCATCAGGATGTTCTTGGGCATCACCTCGTTGCGCAGGTCCGGCGCGAGTTGCATGCGCCGCCAACGGTTGCGCAGCGCGATCGCGACCGCGCGTTTGGCCGCGTGCTGGCCGATGATGTGACGGTCCAGCTCCTGCACGATTTCGCGCGGAGTCATGGTGGCGTGGCTGTTGTCGGGTTTCATAGGGCGATCAGTGAGTTTAGAGGAGTGAGGAATGAGTGAAAGGCTGGACATGCGGAGCACTGGCGAGAACGTGGCTTTCGCGCACTCCTCACTCCTCTCCGCTCATTCCTACAGCTCCTCCACCACCACGTTCCGATTGGTATAGATGCAGACGTCGCCGGCGATGCCGATCGCCTCGGTGGCGACGGTGCGGGCGTCGAGTTCGGTGTGCGCCATCAGCGCGCGCGCGGCCGACAGTGCGTACATGCCGCCGGAACCGATCGCGATGATGCCGTCCTCGGGTTCGATCACGTCGCCGGTGCCGCTGATGATCAGCGAGGTTTCCTTGTCGGCGACCGCGAGCAGCGCCTCCAGCTTGCCCAGGCGGCGTTCGGTGCGCCAATCCTTGGCCAGTTCGACCGCGGCGCGGGTCAGCTGGCCGTGTTTTTCGAGCTTGGCTTCGAACAATTCGAACAAAGTGAAGGCATCCGCCGCGGCGCCGGCGAAACCGGCCAGCACCTGGCCGTCGCGGCCGAGCCGGCGCACCTTGCGCGCGTTGGATTTCATCACGGTGTGGCCCAAGGTCACCTGCCCGTCGCCGGCAACGGCAACACGACCGTTGCGGCGCACCGAGACGATCGTGGTGGCGTGGAAGGTGTTGGGGTTCTGACTGGGGTCCATACGGCCTCCGGGATTCGAATTCCCTTGATGGGGTCGGCCTGCGCCGGCGCAAGGGGCCGCGCGAGCCGCGGTCGGCCACCGTTGCACCGACGCGGCGGCGCGGCGTCCGCAGCGCGCTGGTCCGGTTCGAAGCCGCGTGCCCATTCGCGCACGGCCGGCGCACGGCTCAGGGTCGCCACGCTGAAGCTGCTGTGGCCGGCGGTCGCGGGTGCCCGCCACGCCGGCGCCGGTCGAGGCACGCAAACCCTGGGTGCCCACGTCGGCGCTCGGCAATTCGGGCCCGTGGCGCAGGCGGATGCCGTTGGACGGCAAGATGCTCGGGTTCTGGACGATCGCCGCGATCGCTACCGGCTTATCGGATCGGCCCGGCGATGCAGGTTCGCCATGCCTGCGGCTGCAAGTGCTCGGCGATCGCGCGATTGACCTGCGCGAGTTCGAGCGCCGAGAGCCGGCGTTCGTAGCCGAGCAGATCGCCGGGTTCCCGTCCGAGCTCGGCCTCGGCCAGGATCGCCGCGCTCAAGCCGTCCAGCGTGGCCAAACCGATCTGGAACGCGCCGATGGCGGCGCGGCGCGCGTTCTCGAACTCCAACGCCTCCACGCCGGTATCCGCCAGTTCCGCGATCACCGCGCGCGTGGCCGCCAACGCGGCCTCCAGCTTGTCCGGGCTGGCGGACAAGGCGACCTGCCAATGGCCGCCGCCGTGCGGAGCTTCGGCCAGCGCGGAGCGGATGATGTAGCCGAGCCCCTGCCGTTCGCGCACGCTGGAGACCAGGCGCGAGGCATAGGCGCCGCCCAGGATGCGATTGGCCAGTTGCAGGGCCGGGTAGTCGGCATGCCTGCGATCCAGACCCAGGCCTTGGCCCAAGGCGACGCCAAAACTTTCCTGCTCCGGCAGCGCGAGCCGCAGCTCCTGCGGCGCCGCGACCGCCGCGCCGCCCGCAAGGGCCGCCGGCACCGCGCGCGGCGCCCAATCGGCCAGTTCGCGCTCGACGATGCCTGCGGCGTCGTGCGGATCGGCATCGCCCACCACCGCGATGCGCAGCTCGTTGGCGCCGTAACGATCGCGATGGAAGCCGCGCACATCGTCGAGGGTGAATTCCTCCAGCAGCGCCGCCTGCTCGTCGGGATCGGGCTCGTAGGCCGGATGCGTCGGCGAATAGAGCAGGCGCGTCAGCGCGCTGGCCGCGGCGTGAGCCGGGTCGATGGCGCGATAGTGCAGCTCGGCGATCAGGCGGGCGCGCTCGGCGTCGAGCAGGCCCTGATCCAACGCGGGCTCGCGCAGGCAGGCCATCGTCCATTCCACGACCTGGGCCAGATCGGCCGCGCAGGCGCGCGCGGCGAAACGCACGCCATCGGCTTCGGCGTCGACGGCGAAGGATGCGCCGCGCCCCTCGAACAGCTCCGCGATCTCGTACTGCCCGCGACGCCGGCTCGCGCAGCCCACCATCGCCGCGACCAGGCGCTGCAGCATGGCGTCGCCGGGCTCGGCCGCGGTGCCGGTGCGGAAACGACCGGTCAGGGCGACGATCGCCGGCGTGCCGGCACGCAAGCCGTAGCAACGGGCGTGCGCGAGCGCGAGGGTCGCTACGGACCGCGGATGCTCGGCCCGCGGTTGCGCGCTCATGCCTGCGCCTCCGGTCCGGCATCCGCATTCGCGAGATGGGCTACGGTGAGCCCGCTATCGTTCAGATAGCGGCCCGCGACCCGCGCGACATCCGCGACCGCGACCGCATCGATGCGATCGGCGGCGGTCGCATACGCGCGCCAATCGCCGCACGCGATCGATTCGTTCAATTGCATGGCGACGGCCAAAGGCCCGTCGCGCGAGGTCAACAGACTGCCGCGGATGCGCGCCTGCGCGCGCAGGAGTTCGTCGCCGCTCACGCCCTCGCGGCGGATCTCGTCTATCGCCGCGCGCAGGGCCGACTCGAGGCGCTCGTGCCCGTCGTCGGCATTGACTACCGCGCCCAGTTGCAGCAGGCCCGGGCCGCGCAGGCGCGACAGGCTGTACCACACTTCCGACGCCGCGCCGGAGGCGACCAGGCGGCGATGCAGCCGCGAGGATCGGCCGCCGGCCAGCACCAGCCCCAGCACGTCCAGGGCGTCCAGGTCGGGATCCAGGCCGGCCGGCGTCCTGTAGGCCAGCATCACCACGCCAGGCGCGCCCACGGATTCGATCCGCGTTCTGCGTTCGCCGCCCTGCTCCGGCTCGGGCCGTTCGGCCGGCGCCGTGCGCGGACGCGCGGGCACGCTGCCGAAGCGGCGCCGGACGATGTCCAGGGCTTGGTCGCGATCGATGTCGCCGATGACGGTGAGGGTCGCGTTGTCGGGCCGGTAGTGCGCGCGGTAGTACGCCAGCAGAGCTTCGTGATCGAAGCCGGCGATGTCCTCGCGCACGCCCATCACCGGTACGCCGTAGGCATGCTGCGCGAAGGCGGTACGCCAGACCGCCTGCTGGAGCTGCTCGATCGGATCGCCGACCAGGCGGTCGAACTCGTTGAGTACCACCGACCTTTCGGTTTCCAACTGCGACGGATCCAGGCTCAGATGGTTCATCCGGTCGGCCTCGATCTCCGCGGCCAGATCCAGGCGATCGCGCGGCACTAGGCTGAAGTACTGGGTGCGGTCGTACCAGGTGGTGGCGTTGACCTGGGCGCCCAACGGCAGCAGTTGCTCGAGGATGCCGTTGCCGAGCGGCTTGCCGAAGCGCGCGCTGCCCTTGAACATCATGTGCTCGAGCATATGACTGGCGCCGCGCAGGCCGTCGGCCTCGTGGCGGCTGCCGACCTCGTAGGTCAGCATCAACAGGGCCACCGGCGCGCTGCGCATGGGCAGGTACAGGACCCGCAGATCGTTCGACGCGAGACGATACGCTTCCAGGCCCGCGCACGCGCCCACGAACCGCACGCCGTCCGCGTCGCCGGCCCGGTCTGTTCGCAGTTGCGGTTCCATCACGTCCATCCGCAAGGATCCTATCGCTACCGGGTGGCGGCAAGACTGTCGGCTGGCGCCACCGCCGAGGGTTCGGCCGGCCGGCCGAACTCGCGTCGCAGGAACCACCAGGCCATCAGCGCCTGGGTGGAGCCGGCGGCCACCATCGACCACCAGATCCATACCGGACGAAAGCCCGCGAGCGCCGACAGGCTGCCCGCCAGGGTCACCAGCAGCAGCATGTGCAGCAACTGCGCGACCAGTCCGGCGCGGGTGTTGCCCATGCCCGACAGCACCGCGAACGCGGTATTGGCCAGGCACAGGGGAATGAAGTCCAGGGCCGTGATGCGCATGAACGAGGCACTGGCCACGATCACCGCCGCGTCGTCGGAGAAGCGGCTGCCGATCCAGGGCGCGAACGCCTGGAACACCAACAGCAGCAAGGGCACCAGCACGCAGGCGAACACCAGGCCCGTGCGCAGGGTCTGGCTCACGCGCTCGCGCCGTCCGGCGCCGTAGTTCTGGCCGACGATGATGCAGATCGCACCGCCCAGCGCGGTCAACGGCATCAGCCCGGCCTGGAACGCGCGTTGACCGACGCCGAAGCCGGCCTGCTCGACCGGGCCGAACGGCCGCAGCATCAGCCCGATCGCCAGCAACGACACCGCGACCACGCCGCTGCCGATGCCTGCGGGCACGCCGATCTTGATCGCCGCCCACAGTTCCTGCGGCCAGGAGAACCAGACCGCGGGTTGCATGCGCAAGTAAGCGTCCTTGCGCGCGAAATAGCTGAGCAGGCCCAGCATCACCAGCGAACAGGCCAGCAGCGAGCCCGCTCCGTTGCCGTTGACGCCCATCGCCGGCAGCCCCAGCCAGCCGAACATGAGCAGGGGCGTCAGCACCGCGCCCAGGGCCACGGTGCCGATCTGGGCGATGGCGCCGGCCTTGACGTTGCCGGTGAACTCCAGCATCGCCGCCAGCACCAGCATCGGAATCTGGACCGCGATCGACGGGATGAACCAGCCGTAGTACGAAGCGATGGTCGCGGCGGTGTCGGCATCGCCGGTCATGAGGCGGCTGATCGCTTCGCGCTGGCTCCAGGTCAGCAGCGCCACGAACGCCGACACCAGCAGCGAAGCGCCGAAGGCCTCGTTGAAGATCCGATTGACGCGCGTGTGGTCCCTGGCGCCCACCGCGTGCGACAGCAGCACGCCCGCGCCCATGCTGAGCACGGGCAGCAGGGTCAGCGCCAGCATCATCGGCATCGCCGCCAGGGTCACGGCTGCCTGCGCGGTCGTTCCCAGTCGGCCCAGCCAATAGATGTTCACCAATGAAAACACCGTGGTGGCCAGGGCGTTCAGCAGCAGCACACCGCACATCCTCAACAGATGCCTTGCGATCGGGCCCTCGGTCAGATCCTGCATGGCGCACCTCCGGCGATCGCGGGCTTCATGCGCGCACCACCGTGCCGGTGAAATCCATCGGCCGGATCACCGAGGCGATGGCCATCTTGGCGCGTTCCGGATCGGATACCCGCAACCGATAGCGCGTGCTCAACAGATGGGCCATCAGGATCAGCTGACCCAGGCCGAGATTGGCGCCGATGCAGGACTTGGGCGCCCAGCCGAAGGGCACGTAACTGCCGTGCGGGCATTGCTCGCGGCTCTCGGCCAGCCAGCGGTCCGGATTGAACACGTCGGGGTCCGACCACTGCGTTTGGTCGTGGTGGGTGAAAAAGGAACTCAGCACATAGACCTGCCCGGCCTTGAGCTGGGTGTCGCCGTGGCAGATGTCGGTGCGCACGCTGCGCGTGACGATCGGCGGCGAACTCCATATCCGCAGCACTTCCTTGACGAAGCGCGTGGTCGTCGGCGCCAGGCGCGCGGGCGATTCGCACAGCTCGTCCAAAGGGACCGCCGACAACTCGGCGATCATGCGCTCGCGCCAATGCTCCTGGCGGTGCCACTCGTACAGCAGACAGGCCGCGGACGCGCCCGGCGAACTGGTGATCGCGGTCAGCAGCGCGGTGACGGCATCGGCGGCGCGATCCAGTCCCAACGCAGGCAGCATGTCCACCATCGGATCGGTCAGATCCTGCTGACGCGGGCGGCGCCCGCTGGCGCGCCCCTTCAACTCGCGCCTCACCACCAGCCCCACCTGGAATTGATACGCCCACATCTTCGGCTTGTGCATGGGCGGACAGCGGTGCTCGTCGATGTCCGACAGCACCAGCGCCACCTTCGACATCACCTCGCGCACCACCTGCCGATGCGAACGCGGCGACAGGCCGGCGATGATGGCGGGCACCAGCGGCTCCAGCATGGCGCGTTCGGCCAGCCATACCAGGTCCTGGTCGTGTCCGACCTGCGCGTCCAGCAGCTCCTGCATGCGCAGGCTCAGGCGCTTGAAGCCTTCGGCGCTGGTGAGCGCACGCATCTGCCCCAGCCAGCCCGCGCGCACCTGGTGCCAGGACACCGGCTCGCTGCTGCGCCCGCGGATCACGTCGGAGAATCCGTCCAGCATGGTCAGGTCGGCGTAGTTCGCCGCCTCCACGCGCTGCGCGGTCTCCGCGTCGACCACCGCTAGGGCGCGGTCGTCCTTGAGCCAGAACACCGTGCCATCCTCTTCGAGGCGGCGGCGGAACGCCTGCACCGTCGGTATCTCCAATACTTTCGTGTCCTGCATCGTCCGCGTCCCTGGAATGGATGAGCTTCGCCGATCGAAAGGCCGAGGGGCGGCGCGTCGCCGCCCCCGGCGCTACCACTCAGATGTTGTGGTAGATGACCCAGCGCCAGCTGGTGATGCCGCAACCCGAAGCGCCGCGCACACCGAAGGCGGCACGCATCGCGCAAATTACCTTCTTCATATCGATCTCCTTTTGGATATGTGGGTATTGACTGCGTTTACGCCGCGACCCGAAGCCATTGCGGCTATCGGACCGCGGAGTCCTTGCTGCGGCGGCCGCCGGCGGCCGTCGCGAATCCGCTTGTCGTCCCGGTAGCGCGTCCGGCCCGGCCGCGGACCGATGTCCGCCAGCTGCGCATCGGTACCGATACGCATCGCGCCCAGGTACCGGAGGCGGCATCGCCGCCTCCGGCAGACCACTCAGATGTTGTGGTAATGCACCCAGCGCCAGGCGCCGATGCCGATGCTGGAACCGGAAGCACCGCGCACGCCGAAGGCGGCCCGCATCGCGCAAATGACCTTCTTCATATCGAACTTCTCCTTGTGGATATGTGGGTTTTGACCGCGTTTACGCCACGACATCGAAGCCGGACCGGCCTTCGGGCCATGGGGTCCTTGCTGCGGCGACCGCCTCGCGACCGCCGCGAAATCTGGTTGCTATCGGGGTTCAGCGCGATCGCCGCGTCGGCGCCGCGCTACGCAAGCCGGAGGCGGCGCCGCCGCCCCCGGCACCACCACTTAGATGTTGTGGTAGGTCAGCCAACGCCAGCCGCCGATGCCGATGCTGGAACCGGAAGCCCCGCGCACACCGAAGGCGGCCCGCATCGCGCAAATTACCTTGCTCATATCGAATCACTCCATGTGGATATGTGGGTACTGACTGCGTTTACGCCACGACCCGAACCGCGATTCCTGCGGCGCGCGCCGTGGTGCCTTGCTGCGGCGATCGGCCGATCGTCGCGAATTCGTTCTGGTAACGGCTGCCTGGCTCAACGCGACGGCCGGATGTTCAGGGTGAACGGCGGCGGCGCCATCGCCGACGCCACCACCGGACGATCGCCGTGCGCCACCACCTCGACTTCGCCCAGCTCGAGAACGACGCGCAGCATGTCGCCGACGATCTGCGTCGCCAGATCGGCCGCGACGCAGCGGTGCGCGCCATGGCCGAAAGGAATGAACGCCGGGTTGCGCCAGGCATCCGGATCCGCCCAGCGCTCGGGCCGGAACTCGGCCGGCTGCGACCAGTACGCGGCGTTGCGCTGCACCATGTAGGGACAGACCACGACTTCGTCGGACGGCTCCAGCTTGACGCCCGACAGCTCGTGCGCCTGCGCCGGTCGCCGGCCCAATTGCCAGGCCACCGGCCACAGCCGCAGCGCTTCCTGCACGACCCACTCGGGCGGCGTGTCGCGGCGCGGATGGGTTCCCCACAGATACAGCGACCAGGCCAGCACGAAGCCCACCGATCCCGAAACCGCGAACAAAAAGGACAGAAAGACCTCGACCAGTTCGTCCTGGCGGCGCTCGGGCCCGTCCGAGTTCGCGACGATGTCGAGTATGTCCCGGGGCGGCGTGTGCGGATCGCGCTGGCAGGCGCCGATCGCGGCCGACAGCCGCAGCGTGGTGTTGAACTGCAGCCACATCCGCCGCCAGCGCGGTTGCCGCGCGCGCGCGTTGGCCAGCACCGAACGCTCGACGATCTGATCGAGCAGGCGCCGCAAGCCCAGCGGCCGGTCCGGCGACAGCAGGGCCGGCAGCAGGTAGCGATAGCTCAACCAGTTGCCGGCGTCCGGCCAAGCGCTGGTCGTGGCGAGCTGGGCGCGGACGAATTCGCGCAGCGCGTCCGGCCCGCGCGCCTGCATGAAGTCCCGCAGCAGACCGCGCGCCTCGCGGCGCATCTTCAGCTGCGCGGCCCTGGGCTCGAAATAGCCGTAGCGCGTGTGAAAGAAATCGGAGTGCTCGGTGTAGCTGCCGTTCGCGTTGCTGAGCACCGAGCGCGCATCGGCGGCGTTGCCGAGCGAATACTCGTTGCGTCCGGTTCGGACGATATCGCCGGCACCGGATAATTCCCGGTCCAGAAATCCAAGCGGGTCCCGCGCAAAGCCGGACCAGGCCTCTTCTTTCAACACACGCCCTCCGATCCTGAATCACGGGTGCTGATGCTTAAGTTGTATGACGGCCGCGCCGTCCGGAGCTGCATACCGCGGCGAATTCCTTCACCTGCACTCGACGTCGAGTATGGTTTCGCGCCCGGGTAGCGTCAAGCCGATTTCAGCGCGCGCTTTTCGCAACTTCGAGTACGCTGCTCGCGACGGTTTCGACGGCGCGCTGTCGCTTCGTCTCGCCCTCGCAAGCCTGCATCACGAGCCGCGACCGCGATGTACGGTCGAGTACGGAGCGTCGCGGCGATCGGCGCGCCTCGCAACCGATGCGGGTTCCGCTCGCTCAACCGCGCCCCGAATCGCCGCGACATCGGCCGTGCGGCCGCTCCTGCCCACAAGCGCGGGCCGCGTACGCGGATCCTGGCCGGCCGCAACGCCGATCGCTCAGGCAGGGCCCTTGCCGGTCTTGCGCTTGGCGCGCGGATGCGCGGCGTCGTAGACCTTGGCCAGGTGCTGGAAATCCAGATGGGTGTAGATCTGGGTGGTGGCGATGTCGGCGTGACCCAGCAGTTCCTGCACGCCGCGCAGGTCGCCGGAGGATTCCAGGATGTGGCTGGCGAAGGAATGCCGCAGCAAGTGCGGATGCACCCGTTTGAACAGGCCCTGGCGCTGGGCGAGCTGGCGCAGGCGCAGTTGCACCGCGCGCGGCGTGATCGGCGTGCCGCCGCGTCCCGGAAACACCGGCGCCTCGTTGCCGGCGCCGGTGGATGCGCGCCATTCGCCCAGGGCCGCGCGCGCATGCGAGCCCAGCGGCACGCTGCGTTGCTTGTTGCCCTTGCCGAGCACGCTGACTAGGCCGTCGGACAGGTCCAGGTCGCGCCAACGCAGGCCGCACAGTTCGCTCAGGCGCAGGCCGGAGGAATAGAACAATTCGAGCAAGGCGCGGTCGCGCAGACCCAGCGGCGCATCGGTGGGCACTTCGACCAGGGCCTTGGCTTCGTCCGGATCCAGCACCTGCGGCAGCTTGCGCGGCGCCTTGGGCGCGCGGATCGCGCTGGCGGGATTGGTGCCGATGCGGCCTTGCTTGAGCAGCCAGCCGTAAAAGCTGCGGCAGGCGGAGAGGCGGCGTTGCAAACTCTTGGGCGTGAGCCCGCGCCGGTGTTCGGCGGCGATGAAGCCGCGCAGCTGTTCGGTATGCAATGCGAGCAGCTCGATACCCTGCGGCCGCGCCCAGTCCGCCAGCGCAAGCAGATCGCGACGATAAGCGTCGAGCGTATGCGCGGACATGCGCCGCTCGACCTGCAGGTGGGCGAGGAAATCTTCGATCGGTCCGGCGGACACGGGACACGGGCTCCAAGCTTGCGGCGATACACCGCAATCCAGCGCATCTTGCGAGCGCGAGACGGTTATGTCGAGGGCGCGTGCTGCGCCGCGGCCGCGGCTTCGCGCTCAGCCCTCGAAACGCTTCAGCGCCACCGTCAGCGACTCGCCCATCATGCGCAGGAACAGCGTGCCCATGCCGGGGAAGAAGCGGTTGGGGTCGCGGCTGCCGACCGCGACCAGGCCGACGCCGGGCAGCGGCAACAGGGCGGTCGACTGGACCTCGTCGGCCTGGGCGCCGTACAGCAGGGCGTGCTTCTCCGGCTGCAGGCGGCCGCACAGCGGTTCGCCGTCGGCCAGGCAGTCGCGGAACGGCTGCAGGCGCGCGTCGTCGGCGGCGATGGTCTGCAGCCATTCGGCGCCGTCCAGGCCTTCGACCGGCTGGAACATCACCAGGCGCACGCGGTCGCCGTTGAAATCCTCGGCCAGGGTCGCGGCCATCGCGCGCAGGGTATCGGCGACGCTGTTCTGGCGCATCAGGGCCAGGGTCAGCTGGTGCGTGCGCACCGACAGACGCTCGTTCTCCTGGGCGTTGCCGAACAGTTCCTGCAGGCGGCGCGAGAGTTCGCGGTTCTTGTCGCGCAGCACTTCCAGCTGGTAGCTGGCCAGCGACGCGGCCGAACCCTCCTCGCGCGGCACGATCAGGCTCAGGGCCAGATCGGGGAACTGCTGCAGGAAGCGCGGATGACGACGCAGCCAGGCCGCGACCTCGTGCGCGCCCAGTTTGTCCAGGCTGTCGTTCATTGCGCCCATTCCCCCTCGTAGACGAAAGCGGCCGGCCCCGACATCGACAGCGGAGCGTCGTCGGACGGCCAGACGATGCGCAGTTCGCCGCCCGGCAGGACCACGGCGACGTCGCGGTCGATGCGGCCGCGCCGCATCAGCACCGCAGCCGCGGCGCAGGCGCCGCTGCCGCAGGCCAGGGTCTCGCCGGCCCCCCGCTCGTACACGCGCAGGCGGATGCGGCCGCGCGATTCGACCTGGGCGAAGCCGACGTTGACCGATTCCGGAAACGCCTCGTGCGACTGCAGCAGCGAGGCGATGCTGTCCACCGGCGCGGCGTCGACGTCGTCGACCTCGATCACCGCATGCGGATTGCCCATCGACACCGCGCCGAAACCGATCACGGTGTCGTGGATGTCGAGCACGTATTGGTCGCGCGCGCCCGGAAAGCCGTGCAGCGGGATCGCATCGGGGTCGAAGCGCGGTTCGCCCATGCCGATGCGGTAGCGGTCTTCGGACAGGCGTTCGACCTGGTGGGTGTCCAGCGGGCTGTCCAGCGCGAAATCATCCCCGACGGCGGCGCCGTCGCGGACCAGCCAGGCGGCGATGCAGCGCGCGCCGTTGCCGCATTGCTGCGAGGACGAGCCGTCGGAGTTCCAGATCCGGTAGCTGGCGATCGAGCCGGGCTCGCGCGGATCCTCGACAGTGAGGATCTGGTCGCAGCCGGCGCCGAAGTGACGGTCGGCGAGCAGGCGGCAGTGCGCGGCGGCGGGCGGGGCCAGGCCGCCGCGCAGATCGAGCACGACGAAGTCGTTGCCGGCGCCGTGCATTTTGCTGAAACGCTGCATCGCTCGCTCCGCGCCGGGGCTCATCGGCCGCCGTCGGCCGGCGGGGTCGGATCGTCCTTGCCGTCGCCCTGGCCGTCGTCGGTCGGGGTGTCCGTCGAGGTATCGGTGGCGGCGTCGGCGGCCGGCGGCTCGGCCGCCTTCTGCGGCAGCGACGGCGGGGTAGCCTCCGGCGCCATCTGCACCGGCACCTCGCCCGCGGGCTGGGCCGGGGCGGTCACCGGGACCGGCTTGGTGGGCAGGACCAGCGGGCCCTTGTTGCCGCAGGCCGAGATGGCCAGCGACAGCGCGATCAGACTCAGGACGATGCGTGCATTCATGGCCGCAGTGTAGCCCGCGCGCGCGACCGAACGAAGCTCAGCGCGGCGGCGGTTCAGGTCGCGCCCACAGCCAGATTGCGACCACGGTCATGAAGCCGGTGCCGGTGGCGGCCATCCACCATTTGGGCGCGGTCAGGAACATGATCGCGGCGCAGGCGGCCATCATGCTCACCGCCAGCCATTTGGCGCGCCGGCTGACCGCGCCGTGCGCCTGCCAGTCGCGGATCATCGGCCCGAACTGGCGGTGGGCGAGCAGCCAGGCGTGCAGCCGCTGCGAGCCGCGCGCGGCCGCGAAGGCCGACAGCAGGACGAAGGGGACGGTCGGCAGGCCGGGCACGACGATGCCGACGATGCCCAGCCCCAGGCTGGCGTAGGCCAGCAGCCACCAGGCCCAGCGGAAGCGGCTGGGACGGACCGGAGCGGGCTGCTCGGGCGGGGGCGGGTTCGACATGGCGCCAGTATGCGGCCGCGGCACGCGCCGCGACCGCAGCGGCGATGCGTCAGTGCGTTGCGTTGGCGGCACCGCCGCCGGCCAGGCCGAGCTGGCCGAGCATGAAGGCGAACATCTCGGAGGTCTCGCGATAGCGCTGGAAGCGGCCGGACTTGCCGCCGTGACCGGCTTCCATGTTGGTGCGGAACAGCAGCGGGTAGGCGCCGGTGTTCAGATCGCGCAGGCGCGCCACGTACTTGGCCGGCTCGAAGTACTGCACCTGCGAATCCCACAGGCCGGTGCCGACGAACATCGCCGGGTAGGTCTGCCTGGACAGGTTGTCGTAGGGCGAGTACGAGAGCATGTAGTCGTAGTACTTCTTCTGCTCCGGGTTGCCCCACTCGTCGTATTCGTTGGTGGTCAGCGGGATGCTGGCGTCGAGCATGGTGGTGACCACGTCGACGAAGGGCACCTGCGACAGGATCACCCGGTACTTGTCCGGCGCCATGTTGGCGATCGCGCCCATCAGCAGGCCGCCGGCGCTGCCGCCGTAGGCGGCGACGCGGTCGGGCGCGGCGTAGCCGGCCTTGACCAGGTAGTCGGTGACGTCGATGAAGTCGGTGAAGGTGTTCTTCTTCTTCAGCAGCTTGCCGTCCTCGTACCACTTGCGGCCCATTTCCTCGCCGCCGCGGATGTGCGCGATCGCGTAGACCATGCCGCGGTCGAGCAGGCTGAGGTTGGTCACGCTGAAGCCCGGGTCCATCGAGGCGCCGTAGCTGCCGTAGCCGTACTGCAGCAGGGCGGCCTTGCCGTTCTTCTCGAAGCCGCGCTTGTAGACCAGCGAGACCGGGATGCGGGCGCCGTCGCGCGCCGGCACCCAGACCCGCTCGGTCACGTACTGCTCGGCGTCGAAGCCGCCCAGCACCGGCTGGCGCTTGAGCAGGCGGCGCTCGCCGGTGCGCACGTTCAGCTCATAGACCGTCGCCGGCGTGGTCAGCGAAGTGTAGCTGTAGCGCAGCCAGGGGGTGTCGGCCTCGGGGTTGGAGGACAGGCCCATCGAGTACGCCGGCTCGTCGGCCTTGACGAACTCCGACTCGCCGTTCTCCTTGAGGATGCGCACGCGCTCCAGCGCGTCGGAGCGCTCGGCCACGGCGGTATAACCCTCGAACAGTTCGACGCCTTCGATGTAGACGTCGTAGCGGTGCGCGACCCAGTCCTTCCAGTCCTTGCGCGAGGTCGACCCGCTGGGCGCGGTGACCAGCTTGAAGTTGGTGGCGCCGTCGGCGTTGGTGCGGATCACCCAGCGGCCGCCGAAGTGGTCGGCGTCGTATTCGACGTCGCGCGCGCGCGGCGCCAGCACGGTGAAGGCGCTGGGGTCGGCGGCGGGGGCATAGCGCAGTTCGTCGGAGACCGTGCTGCTCACGCCGATCACGATGTAGCGATCGTCGCGGCTGCGGTCGATGCCCATGTAGAAGCTGTCGTCCTTCTCCTCGTAGACCACCGCGTCCTGCGCGACCGGGGTGCCCAGCACGTGCTTCTTGACGCGCTTGGTCAGCAGCGTCTCCGGATCGTTCTCGACGTAGAACAGGGTCTTGTTGTCGTCGGCCCAGACCAGGTTGGCGGACACGCCCTTGATCTCGTCGGCGTAGACCTGCCCGGTGGCCAGGTTCTTGAAGCGCACCGTGTACTGGCGGCGGCCGTTGGTGTCGTCGGCGTAGGCCAGCAGCGCGTTGTCCTGGCTGATCGCGTAGTCGCCGACCTGGTAGTACTTCTTGTCCTTGGCCATGGCGTTGACGTCCAGCATCACCGTCTCGCCGGCGAAGTCGCCGTCGGCGTTGGCCTTCTGGATCGAGGCGGCGTCCACGCCGGGGCCGTCCTGGCGGCGGGCGTAGATCGGGTAGTCCTGGCCGGTCTCGAAACGGCTGTAGTACCAGTAGCCGCGCTCGCGGCTGGGCACCGAGCTGTCGTCCTGCTTGATGCGGCCGACGATCTCTTCGTACAGCTTGTCCTCCAGCGGCTTCAACGGCGCCATCTGCGCGGTCGCATAGGCGTTCTCGGCGTTGAGGTAGGCCAGCATCTCCTTGTCCTCGCGCTTGTCGTCGCGCAGCCAGTAGTACTCGTCGTCGCGCTGGGCGCCGTGCGGCGCCTTGACCACGTGCGGCTTCTTGGCCGCGTCGGGCGGCAGGGCGGAATCGGCGGCGAGGGCGGGCGGGGTCGTGGTCATCAGGAGCGTAGCGGCCAGCAGGAGGGAGGTCGGTTTCATAGATAGGGTCCGTTTGCGGAGAGCGCAATGGCCGGCCGGGCCGCGGGCCGCCGCGGGGCATGCCTGCCCAGGGAGGACGGGCGCCGCGCGGCGCCCGTCGCGGCCGCCTTTACTTGGACAGCTTGTCCCACAGGAAGGTATAGGCCAGCGCGCTCATGTGCGCGGCCTGGGCGTTGTTGGCCGCGCCGCCGTGGCCGCCTTCGATGTTCTCGTAGTAGCGCACGTCCTTACCGGCCTCCATCATCCTGGCCATCATCTTGCGCGCGTGGCCCGGGTGGACGCGGTCGTCGCGGGTCGAGGTGGTGAACAGGGTCGGCGGATAGTCGCGCTTGGCGTCGAACAGGTGATAGGGCGAGAAGGTCTTGATGAAGTCCCAGTCGGCGGTGTCCGGATCGCCGTACTCGGCCATCCAGGAGGCGCCGGCCAGCAGGTGGCTGTAGCGCTTCATGTCCAGCAGCGGCACCTGCACGACCACCGCGCCGAACAGCTCCGGGTACTGGGTCAGCATGTTGCCGGTGAGCAGGCCGCCGTTGCTGCCGCCCTGCACGCCCAGGTGCTTGGGCGAAGTCACCTTGCGCGCGATCAGGTCCTGGGCGACCGCGGCGAAGTCCTCGTAGGCCTTGTGGCGGTTGGCCTTGAGCGCGGCCTGGTGCCAGCGCGGGCCGTATTCGCCGCCGCCGCGGATATTGGCGACCACGTACACGCCGCCCTTTTCCAGCCAGCCCTTGCCGACGCCGCCGGAATAGCCCGGGGTCATCGAGACCTCGAAGCCGCCGTAGCCGTACAGCAGGGTCGGGGTGCCGCCGTCGAGCTTGAGGTTCTTCGGACGGACCATGAAGTAAGGCACCTTGGTGCCGTCCTTGCTGGTCGCGAAATGTTGCTCGATCACGTTGTTCGACCCGTCGAAGAAGGTCGGCATGGTCTTGAGCACCTCGGGCTGCTGCCCGAGCTTGGCCAGCGACAGCGTGGTCGGGGTGAGGTAGTCGGTGGCGGTCAGCCAGACCTCGTCGCTCTCGTCGTCGTCCACCGCCGACACGCCGATGCTGCCGAAGCTGGGCGCGCCGACGAACTCGCTGCGCTGCCAGCTGCCCGGGGTCAGCACGCTGAGCTTGTACTTCACGTCTTCCATGACGTTGAGCACCAGCTTGTTGCGGGTCCAGGTGGTGCCGGCCAGCGAACTGCGCTCGGTCGGCTCGAACAGCACGGTGAACTCGCGCTTGCCGGCCATGAAGTCGTCGAAGCGGGTCACGATCAGGCTGCCCGGCTTGTAGGTCTTGCCGCCGGCGCTGTAGGGCTCGCGCAGCTCCAGGGTCAGCCACTCGCGGTGCACGCCCTTCTCGGCCGAGTTGGGCGCGTCGACCTTGGTCAGCTTGCCGTCGGCGCCGCGCAGGTAGAGCTCGTTGTTGTAGAAGGCGATGGTGCGGGAGACGAAATCGCGCTCGAAACCCTCGGTGTGGTCGTGGCCGGCGGAGATGTACATGTCCTCCGGCGTGCCTTCGTAGACCACGGTGGCGGCGCTGAGCGGCGTGCCGCGCTTCCACTGCTTGACGATGCGCGGATAGCCCGACGAGGTCATGCTGCCGGCGCCGAAATCGGTGAAGACGTAGACGTTGTCGCGGTCGATCCACTGCAGGCCGCCCTTGGCCTCGGGACGGAAGTAGCCGTCCTTGACCCAGGTCTTGCTGGTCAGGTCGAACTCGCGGGTGACGTCGGCGTCGGCGCCGCCGCGCGAAAGCGCGATCAGGCAGCGCTGGTACTGCGGCTTGAGGCAGTCGGCGCCGTGCCAGACCCAGTTCTCGCCCTCGGCCTTGTTGAGGGCGTCCAGGTCGATCACGGTCTCCCAGGCCGGCTTGTCCTTGCGGTACTCGGCCAGGCTGGTGCGGCGCCACAGGCCGCGCTGGTGGTTCGCGTCCTTCCAGAAGTTGTAGTAGTGGTCGCCGATCTTCATCACGCCGGGGATCTTGGCGTCGGAATCCAGGATGGCGCGGATGTCGGCTTCCAGCGTCTTGAACGCGGGCGTGGCGGCCAGTTCGGCTTCGGCTTGGGCGTTGCGCTCGCGCACCCAGGCGAGCGGACGCTCGCCCTGCACGTCTTCCAGCCAGGCGTAGGGATCGGACCCGTCGGTCATTTTGGCGGCCTCCTCGGCAGCGGCGGCGGTGGCGACCGGAGCCATCAGACCGGCGATGCCGATGGAGATCATTCCTACCGAAACGAGCAACGGCTTGCAGGCCTGGGACAGCGTGGACATCGGCGCTCCGCGAATACAGGGAAAGGCCGAACGCTAGCACAGGCGTCGGCGCGCGCCGCCATGCCCGAAGTCACAGGGGGAGGTCGCGCCGCAGGCGCGTTATCGCCGCAAATGCCGCGTTTGCGTGCCCGATCGCGCCGGCGGCGGGTGCGCCGGGCACGACTTTGCGCAATGCGTCGTTTCAGGCCGCGCGCGCGGCCGCGCTACGTTGCGGCGGGCGCGCGCGGCGGCGGGCCTGGACGCCCGGCCGGCGCCGGCGCTGGGTCGCCGACGGGGCCGGATCCTCGGCGCGCCACGGCAGGCGGAAGCGGTGCAGCGCCCACCAGGCGGTCAGCGGCATCGCCAGCAGCCACAGCGGCAGCCAGCCGATCTGTGCGCTGCTGGCGCGCGCGGCCGGCAGCAGCAGGACCAGGGCCGCGCCGATGGCGACGGCGTAGCGCAGGGCCTGCTCGACGCGCGGGTCGACGGCATCGGCGGAACGGGAGGGCGCGGGACGGAAGCAATCGGGGCGGGCGACGGACTGGCGCATGGCAAGGGCTCCGGGTGGCTGGACCGGGCCTGGCGGCCCGATGGAGCCACCTTGGGACGGGGGCGTCTCAGAGACTGCGACCTCTGCGCGAGCGTGCCGACCCGACGTCCACCGCCCTCGCCCTCCCCCTCTCCCTCTCCCGCATGCGGGAGAGAAGCTCAATAGCCGGCGGCGTCCAGCGCCTTGTCGGCTTCGGCGCGGCCCAGCGCGATCAGTTCGCGCGCGCGCCAGAACTCGTAGAACTGGCAGGCGTCGCGCGGTATCCGGATCACCAGCTCGGGCGGGTCCAGGGCCAGCTGCACGCGCGCGATCTGGGCCTGCATGGTGTCCAGCGAGCGCGCCATCAGTTCGGTGAAGCCCAGCTCGTAGCCGGCCGTGTCCGCTGCCGGCGGCGAGGCGGCGTTCTGGCGGCGCCAGCGCTGGCCGAACCAGCGCAACAGGCGCGCGCTGCGGGTGCGGACGGCCTGGGCATCGGCCTCGTCGGCGCTGTCGCCCTCGCCGCCGTTGCGCCGCGCCGGCGCGCCGGGCGGGCGTTGCGGCCAGCCGTGCATGTCGACCGCGATCAGGCGATGGGCGTCGGACAGGCGCGTCGCCGCGATCGGCAACGGCGCCAGCAGGCCGCCGTCGACCAACTCGCGGCCGTGCACTTCGTAAGGGGTGAACACGCCCGGGATCGCGATCGAGGCGCGCACCGCGTCCCACAGATCGCCCTCGCGCAGCCAGACTTCGCGCTGGCGCAGCAGATCCACCGCGACCGCGGTGAACGCGATCGGCAGATCCTCGATGCGCGGTTCGCCGGCGAGGTCGCGCAGCGCCTGCATCAGGCGCTCGCCGCGGAACAGCGAGGCCTGGCCCAACGCGGGATCCAGCAGGCGCAGCATGTCGGTGCGGCTGAGGCTGTACAGCCAGTCGCGATACGCTTCGAGCTTGCCGGCCGCGTACAGGCCGCCGACCAGGGCGCCGCTGGACGAGCCGGCTACCGCGACCACCTTGAGCGAGCGCGCCTGCAGCGCCTCGATCACCCCGATCTGGGCCAGGCCGCGCGCGCCGCCCGCGCCCAGCACCAGCGCGACATGCTCGTCGCTGCGGATGCGCGGAGCCTCGGCCGCGGCCATCAGCGGTCGTAGTTGCCCAGCGCCAGCGACAGCATGCTCTTGGCCTGTTCGCGCAGCACCGCCGGCTCGACGATCTCGGCGTCGCTGCCGTAGTGCATCACGTCCATCAGCAGCTCGCGGCCGGCGCTGTAGGGCAGCTTGAGTTCGTAGCGGCCGTCGGGCAGGAAGCGGCCCTGCTGCTGCGAATGCCAGTGTTCGTCGGCGACCCAGCGCGCGGCCTTGGCGCTGAACACGATCGTGGCCCAGCCCTTGGGCGTGCCGGAGAAGATGCCGTAGCTGGAGGCGAGGTGGCGGTCGAGCTCCTCGTCGGGCACGTCGCGCGCCTCGCCTTCGCCGATCCGCGCGCCGCTGATGCGGTCGACCGAGAAGCTGCGCAGCGCGTCGCGCTCGTGGTCCCAGGCGTCCAGGTACCAGTTCTCGCGGTAGTGGGTCAGGCGCTGCGGCGAGACGTTGCGGCGGGTGCGCTCGTCGGTGGAACGCGCGCGGTATTCGAAGGTCAGGGTCTTGCGGTCCAGCACCGCGGTGGCGACGTTGCGGAACGCGGTCTCGTCCAGGCGGCGGGTGCGGTGCGGGATCACCCGCACGCGCTCGACCGGCACCCGGCGGCCGCCGGCGTGCTCGTCCAGCAGCTTCTCGATGCGGTGCTGCAGCGGCGCGAGCGCGTTCGACAACACGCCGCCGCCGCTGCGCAGCAGCAGCTGCTGCGCGGCCAGCAGCGAGTGCAGCTCCTCCGAGCTCAGCCACAGGCCGGGCAGTTCGAAGCGGTCGCCCTCGCTGCTGTCGTAGCGGAACCCGGCCTCGCCGTTGCCGACCACCGGTGCCATCAGGTAGTCGCGCAGGTAGGCCAGGTCGCGGTAGACCGTGGCGCGCGAGCACTCCAGGTCCTCCTGCAGACGCTGCACGGTCACCGGATAGCGCGCGGCGGTCAGGATGCGGTGCAGGGCGTGGATGCGTTCGATGCGTTCCATGGCGGGGTCTGAAGGAAGCGGTGATCCGACGCCTAGCATCGCACCCGCGCCTACGCAGCCGCCACTGCCGCGGGCGAGAAGCCGATCACGACGCGGTTATCCGCCCGGGCGGCTAACGACCGTTTAACCGCCTGGGCGACAAGATGCGCGACCCCGGAACGGAAGCCGAGTATGCGGACGAGGTCAGGATGGAACGAGCGGACGCTGGCGATAGCGGTGGTGATCGCGACGCACCTGCTGATGGTCATGACCTTGAACCGCTACCTGCGTTTCGATCCCCCCACCCCGTCCGCGGACGATGAAGAGCCGCTGCTGGTGGTGTTCCTGCCGCCGCCGCGCCCGACGGCGACGACCACCGTCGCCGCGCCCCGCCAGCATCCGCCGCCGCCGTCGCAGACGCTGCGATCGGTGCCGACGACGCGCACCGCGCCGGCACCCGCCGCGAGCGCGGTCGTCGTCGACACCGCGCCCGTGTCCGGCCGGCCGCTATCGGCGGTCTACGTGCAACAGGCCGGCCGTCTGCGCACAGGCTCGCCGCCAGGAATGGACCAGGACGCCGCCGATCCGTTCGCCAAACGCACGCCGGCCCTGCCCGGCGCCGGCGCGACCCTGGGCGTGCCGATGCGCGAACCGATGAGCGCGGGCCGGGTGGTCGATGCGATCGGCGGACTGTTCGGCGGACGCACCTCGCCGTGCCCGGACAACCGCAAGGACATCGCCGCACTGGCCACCGGCGGCGACCGCGCCGCGCTGGAACGCGCGGTCGACTACGAGCGGCGCTACTGCCGGCCCTGAGCCCGGTCGCGCCGCGACCGCCACGACGGGGCCGCGGCCGCGCCTGGCTGGTCGCGGCCGATTCCCGCGTTAGGCTGGTCATCGGCCGCCGCCCGGCCTTGGACGGATCAGCCATGAAGACGATAACGAGCTCGAGCCGCGTGCTGTGCCTGCTGGCAAGCCTGGTCGCGCCGCCGGCCTGGGCGGGCGCGCGCGAGGAGGTCAACGCCTCGATGGAGAAGTTCATTGCCGCGCGCAGCTACCACGCCAGCATGACCGCGACCGGCGCGCACGCGATGAGCAACGAGGTCGATTACGTCGCGCCCGGCCGCTACCGCATGCGCATGGCGGGCATGGGCGAGCAGACCATCGTCGGCGACACCATGTACCTCAACATGCACGGCAAGAACACCAAGGTGCCGCTGCCCAAGGGCACCCTGTCGCAATGGCGCGACCCGGCGCGGCTGGCCGAGAACGCCAAGACCATGACCGTCACCGCGCTGGGCAGCGAGGTCCTCGGCGGCGCGCCGGCGCGCAAGTACCGGGTCGACCACAGCCAGCCGCAGCCCAGCACGATGACGCTGTGGGTCGGCAGCAACGGCTATCCGCTGCGGATCGTGACCAGCACCCGGATCCAGGGCAAGCCGATGATCACCACCATCGTCTACTCGCGCTACGACGATCCGGCCCTGCGGGTCGACGTGCCCAGGTAAGGACGGCCCTGCGCCGGACGCGCGTTTGCTGCACTGCGGTGCGATCGGCATCGCGCCGCCACGCACAAGCCCGGCCAGCGCGCAAGCTCGCCCTGGGCCGCCAGGCTAGGCACAATGGCCTCATGCGAGGGCCCGCACTCAACAAGCCAGCTCCATCGGAGCCAGCGATCGATCTGTCGCCCTCGCCGGGCGACGAGGTCAAGACGACCACCTGCTACATGTGCGCCTGCCGTTGCGGCATCAAGGTGTGGCTGGCCGACGGCAAGATCCGCTACATCCAGGGCAATCCCGAACATCCGGTCAACCAGGGCGTGCTCTGCGCCAAGGGCTCGGCCGGGATCATGCAGCACTACTCGCCGGCGCGGCTGGACAAGCCGCTGCTGCGCGTGGGCGAGCGCGGCCGCGGCGAGTTCAAGGAAATCGAGTGGGACGAGGCGCTGCGGATCGCCGCCGGCTGGTTGGCCCCGATCCGCGAACGCAACCCCGACGAGTTGGCCTTCTTCACCGGCCGCGACCAGTCGCAGGCGCTGACCGGCTGGTGGGCGCAGCAGTTCGGCACGGTCAACTACGCCGCCCACGGCGGCTTCTGCTCGGTCAACATGGCCGCCGGCGGGCTGTACACCCTGGGCGGTTCGTTCTGGGAATTCGGCGAGCCCGACTGGGAGCATTCGCGCTATCTGATGCTGTGGGGCGTGGCCGAGGACCACGACTCCAACCCGATCAAGCTCGGCCTGGGCAAATTGAAGGCGCACGGGGCCAAGATCGTCGCGGTCAATCCGGTGCGCAGCGGCTACGGCGCGATCGCCGACGAGTGGATCGGGATCCGCCCCGGCACCGACGGCCTGTTCGCGTTCGCGCTGATCCACGAACTGCTTAAGGCCGACCGCATCGACCTGGATTACCTGGTGCGCTACGCCAATGCGCACTGGCTGGTGATCCGCAATCCGGGCGGCGCGGACGACGGTTTGTTCGCGCGCGACGAAGAAGGCCGCGCGCTGTGCTGGGCGGGCGGCGCGCAACTGGCCGACGCCATCGATATCTCGCCCGCCGTGGTCGGCGAATACGTCCTGCCCGACGGCCGCCGCGCGGTGCCGGTGTTCCATCTGATCGCCGAGCGCTACCTGGACCCGCAGTACGGGCCCGACGCGGTCAGCGAGCGCTGCGGCATTCCCGCCGACACCATCCGCCGGATCGCGCGCGAGCTGGCCGAGGCCGCGTTCGATCACCCGCTGAGCCTGCCGATCGCCTGGACCGACGCCCACGGCCGCGAGCACAGCGAAATGATCGGGCGCCCGGTCAGCATGCACGCCATGCGCGGCATCAGCGCGCACAGCAACGGCTTCCACACCTGCCGCGCCCTGCACCTGCTGCAGATGCTGCTGGGCGCGGTGGATACGCCCGGCTCGTTCCGCTACCAGCCGCCGTTCCCGAAGCCGATCGCGCCGCCGAACCGGCCCGGCAAGCAGCGCCAGGCCAATGGCGTGCTGGACGCCGCGCCGCTGGGCTTCGTGCACGCGCCCGAGGACCTGGTGGTCGACGAGCAGGGCCGGCCGCGCCGCATCGACCACGCCTTCTCCTGGGCCTACCCGCTGTCCGCGCACGGCATGATGCACAGCGTGATCCGCAACGCCTGGGCCGGCGATCCGTACAAGATCGACACCCTGATGATGTTCATGGCGAACATGAGCTGGAACTCGTCGATGAACACCGCCCAGACCATAGGCTGGCTGACCGACAAGGACGACAGCGGCGAGTACCGCATCCCGCGCATCATCTACGCCGACGCCTACGCCTCGGAAATGGTCGCCTACGCCGACCTGGTGCTGCCTGACACGACCTATCTGGAGCGTTTCGACGCGATCAGCATGCTCGACCGGCCGATCTCCGACGCCGACAGCGCGATCGACGCGATCCGCCATCCGGTAGTCGATTCCAGGGAGCAGCGCGAAGGCCGCGACGTGCGCGGCTTCCAGTCGGTGCTGATCGAGCTCGGCGCGCGCCTGGGCCTGCCCGGCCTGGTGCACGAGGACGGCAGCCCGCGTTACCGCGACTATGCCGACTACATCGTGCGCCACGAACGCGCGCCCGGCGTCGGCCTGCTCGCGGGCTGGCGCGGCGAGCACGGCGAGCTCGAGGCCAAGGGCCCGCCGAATCCGCAGCAGCTGGAGCGCTACATCGAAAACGGCGGCTACTGGCGCAGCCCGGTCCCCGAGCACGCGCGCTATTTCAAGATGGCCAACCGCGGCTATCTGGACTGGGCGCAGAAGATGGGCTTCATCGGCCACGCCGAGCCGATCGTGCTGCAGCTGTATTCGGAAACCCTGCAGAAGTTCCGCCTGGCCGCGCAGGGCCATGGCGAGCGCCAGCCGCCGCAACAGCACCGCGAACGCGTCGCGACCTATTTCGATCCACTGCCGATCTGGTACGAGCCCTTCGAGGGCGCGCAGGTCGCCGACGGCGCCAGCCGCTATCCGCTCAGCGCGGTCACCCAGCGGCCGATGTTCATGTACCACGCCTGGGGCTCGCAGAACGCCTGGCTGCGCCAGATCGCCGCGCGCAACTATCTCTACCTGCACCCGGACACCGGCGCGCGCCACGGCATCGCCGACGAGGACTGGATCACGGTGGAATCGCATCTGGGCCGGATCACGGTGCAGGCGAAATTCGCCGGCAACGTGCAGCCCGACACGGTCTGGACCTGGAACGCGATCGGCAAGCGCAAGGGCGCCTGGCGCCTGGGCAAGGACGCGCCGGAGGGCCGCAAGGGCTTCCTGCTCAACCATCTGATCTCCGACATCACCCCACGCGGCGACTACGCCAATGCCGACCCGGTCACCGGCCAGGCGGCCTGGTTCGACCTGCGCGTGCGCATCGCCCGCGCCGAGCCCGCGAGCGAGAGCGCTCCGCAATTCCCGCCGCTGCAACTGGGCGAGGCCGACAATCGACCGCTGCGCTACGGCGCGGCTTTCCGCAACAAGGCGTCCCGATGAAACGTTCCTTCCGCATGCTGGCCGGCTGGTGCTGCGTGGCGCTGAGCTTCGCGCTGGTGATCCTGATCGGCGCCGGCATCTTCGACCCGGTCGGTAGCGTGGCCGGCCACGGCTCGCTGACTCCGGTGCTGGTGGGCCTGCTGCCCAGCGTGAGCTTCGGCATCGCCCTGTTCGCCCTGGGCGTGTGGCTGATCAGCACGGGGCGCAAGCGGTGACCGCTCTGCCGCCGGCGGGCAAGAAGAAGATGGGCCTGGTCATCGACCTGGACACCTGCGTGGGCTGCCATGCCTGTGCGGTGAGCTGCAAGGAATGGAACGCGGGCGGTTTCGCCGCGCCGCTGACCGACGAGAGCCCCTACGGCAAGGACCCCAGCGGGGTCTGGTTCAACCGCGTGCACAGCTACGAGATCGCGGCGGAACCGGCGGGCACGGGCTGCGGCGGCGGGGCCGCGGCGGCGGCGCCGCAACCGGCGATGACCCTGCACTTCCCGCGCTCCTGCCTGCATTGCCAGACCCCGGCTTGCGTGACCGTCTGCCCCACCGGCGCCAGCTACAAGCGCGCCGAGGACGGCATCGTCCTGGTCGACGAGGACAAGTGCATCGGCTGCAAACTGTGCTCCTGGGCCTGCCCCTACGGCGCGCGCGAGTACAGCCAGGTCGAAGGCGTGATGAAGAAATGCACGCTGTGCATCGACCGCATCTACAACGAGAAGCTCGAAGAGGCCGAACGCCAGCCGGCCTGCGTGCAGGCCTGCCCGACCCGCGCGCGCCACTTCGGCGATCTCGGCGATCCGGACTCGAAGGTCTCGCAGCTGGTCGCCGCGCGCGGCGGCGTCGACCTGATGCCGCAGCTGGGCTACCAGCCGACCAACCAATACCTGCCGCCGCGTCCGCGCCGCGCGGGCGAGGCGAACCCCACCGCGCCGGCGCCGGCCGAAACCCTGGATGCGGCCGCACTGCCGCCGGTGCTGCGCTGGCTGGATCGGGTGCTGTCGCGATGAGCCTGGGGCGAGCCGTTCGCGCCGGCATGGCGGGGTGCGCGAAAGCGGGACTGCGATGGTCGCAACGCCAAGCTCTCCAAGCCGGCATTCGCGGGAACGAGGGCCAGGCTGGTGAACTCGCGACCGCGCAGCGTCCCGTCCTCCCCTCCTATCGTCTGCGTCCGGTGCGCTGATGCATCCCGCTTTCTCGGTCATCCTGTTCACGACGCTGTCCGGCGCCGGCTACGGCCTGCTCGCATGGCTGGGCGCCTTGTTGGCGAGCTCGCGTCTGGCGTCGCTGCATGCGCTGTCCGACGACGTCACGACGACGGCGGCGCTGATGCTGTTCGTGCTGGCGCTGGGCCTGGCGCTGGCCGCGGTCGGCCTGCTGGCCTCCACCTTCCATCTGGGCAAACCGCTGCGCGCCTGGCGCGCGTTCTCGCAATGGCGCACCTCGTGGCTGTCGCGCGAGGGCGTGCTGTCGCTGGCGACCTTCGTGCCGGCGCTGGCGCTGGCGACGCTGGCGCTGCTGACCGCGCGCGGCGATGCGGTCGCGGCTGCGCGTTTGGTGGCGTGGGCGCCGTGGCTGGGCGGCACGCTGAGCGTTCTGTCCCTGCTGACGGTGGTGTGCACGGCGATGATCTACGCCTCGCTGCCGCCGATTCCGGCCTGGCGCCATCGCCTGGTGGTGCCGGTATACCTGGGCTTCGCGCTGCTCACCGGCTGGGCGCTGCTGGCCACGCTGTTGCCGATGACCGGTACGCCCGCCCCCGCGCTGCGCCATCTGGCGATCGCCTTGGCGATGCTGGCGCTGGCGTTGGCGACGATGAAGCTGCGCTACTGGCGCGCCATCGACACCACGCCGCTCACCGTCAGCCGCGCCGACGCCGTCGGCCTGCCCGGCCGCGAGTTGAGCGTGTTCGAGCGCCCGCACACCGAAGACAACTACCTCACCCGCGAGATGGGCTACGTGCTCGCTCGCAAGCACGCGCGCAAGCTGCGGCTGATCGCGCTGGCCCTGTTCGGTGCCGCGCCGCTGTCGCTGGCGCTGCTGGTATGGCTGCTGCCGGGCTTGGCGGCGTTCGCGTTCCCGCTGGCGGCGCTGGCCGCGTTGCTGGGCGCCCTGGTCGAGCGCTGGCTGTTCTTCGCCCAGGCCCGGCACCTGGTCACCCTCTACTACTGAGTTCAGGCGCGGTCGCGGCAGCGGTTCAGCCCCGGTCTTGGGACTGTAATCGGTTTCATGGCATGATCCTGGCACACATTCCAGGCCCTGTACTCGACGATGTCCGCCTTGCTCGGGCTCGCCCTGCTGGGCGGCCCTTTCGTCACATTGCCGATGCCGGTCTACGGCGACCCCACGCTGATGGCGCTGGCCAGCGACCCGGCGCAGATGCGGCTGTACTGCTTTTCGACCCGCTGCGGCGACGAGGAATGGCGGCTGGCGCTGGCGCCGCCGCCACCGCGGCTGCGCGACCTCGCCCAGCCTCCGAGCCCGCCGCGCCGGCCGCTGCGCCTGCCTGGTTCGCAGCGTTACATCGGCCTGAGCGCGCCGGCCACGCCGCGCGAGAGCCGCGGCGCCTACTCCAACGATTTCCGCATCGGCACCCGCTACGGCCTGCAGGCCCTGCGCGACGGGCCGACCCAGCTGGGCCTGCAGTTCGGCGCCGGTTACCGCCTGGCGCCCTTGTACGACGACGGCATCAACCGCGCCGGCGCGGTGATGCGCGGCGAGCTCAACTTCGGCCAGCAGATCGGCGACCGCGCGCGCTGGACCCAGCGCGTGTTCATCGAGAGCGGGCACGGCGACACCTTCGTCAAGCAGTCGGTGCGCCTGGACGTGGCCTTGTGGCCGGATTGGACGCTGGAGACCGATTTCGCGATCCGCCACGATTCCGACGGCGGCGGCGGCAGCGAAACGGCGGAGAGTTCGATCGAGTTGCGGCGGCGGTTTTAGCGGCGGCGGCGCGCAGAGGCGACGGGGTCGCGGTTGGCGCGGATGTCCGAGCCTGCTCGGTCGCGGCTCGCACCGCTTCTGTCCCACAGCCGGCCGCTCGGCGAGTTCGATTTCTGTGGGAGCGGCGTGAGCCGCGATTCGCGCCGCCGCTCGCCGCTACGCCATCGCGGCTCACGCCGCTCCCACAGCGCCGGCCGTGCTCACCCCATAGCTGCGCCGGCTAGGACTTTCGCTGCTGCGCCGACGCGCGGCATCGCATCCGAAAGACGCCGCTCAAAGCGCAGCGGCGATGAAGTCGCCGGCGCCCTGCGCGAGCAGGGCTTGCGCGACTTCCAGACCCAGGCATTCGGGGGCGTCGCCGCGGCCTTCGCCGTGGGCGCGCACCTGGCGGCCGTCGGCGGCGCCGACCAGGCCGTCCAGGCGCAGGTGTTCGCCGTCCAGGCGCGCGTAGGCGGCCACCGGCACGTGGCAGCTGCCGTGCAGAGCGCGGTTCATGGCGCGCTCGGCTTCGACGCAGGTACGGGTATCGGCGTGGTCGAGCGCGGCGCACAGCGCGCGCGTGGCCAGGTGGTCGCTGTGGCATTCGATCGCGATCGCGCCCTGCGCCGGCGCGGGCAGCCATTGCGGCGCCTGCAAACGCTCGCGCACGCGCTCGCCCAGGCCCAGGCGGTCCAGGCCGGCCACCGCGAGCACGATCGCGTCGTACTCGCCGGCATCGAGCTTGGCCAGGCGCGTGTTGACGTTGCCACGCAGGTCCAGCAGCTGCAGATCCGGGCGCAACGCGCGCAGCTGGGTCTGGCGGCGCAGCGAGGAGGTGCCCACGCGCGCGCCCTGTGGCAGCGCGTCGATGCGCGGGTAGTGCGGGCTGACGAAGGCGTCGGCGTAGTCGGCGCGCTGCAGGATCGCGGGCAGGGCGAAGCCCGGCTCCAGCTCCATCGGCACGTCCTTGAGCGAATGCACGGCGCAGTCGGCATCAAAGCGCTGCATCGCCACTTCCAGCTCCTTCAGGAACAGGCCCTTGCCGCCGATCGCGGCCAGGGAACGGTCCAGGACCTCGTCGCCGCGGGTGCTCATCGGCACCAGCACCACCTCCAGTCCGGGGTGGGCGGCGCGCAGGCGGGCGGCGACGTGCTCGGTCTGCCACAGGGCGAGCGGGCTTTTGCGGGTGGCGATGCGGAGGCGGGTCATGGGGGAATTTTAGAAGCAAATCCCCCCTAGCCCCCCTTTTTCAAAGGGGGGAACCGCAAAAGCGGGGCGGAACGCCCGGACCCGGCGCCGACGAATACCACTTCCCCCTTTGAAAAAGGGGGACTGAGGGGGATTTGCTCTAGTCCCCGCCCGCCGTCCTACAAATGCTTCAGCGTCTCCCGCAGCGCCGACACGCAGCGCCGGCTGACTTCCAGCGGCTGCTTGCCGTGGCGCAGCACCGCCTGGACGTGGCCGTCGGGGCAGCGCTTGAGCTCGACGATTTCGTGGCGGGCGACCAGGCAGTTGCGGTGGATGCGCACGAAGCGCTCGCCGAACTCGTCTTCCAGCGACTTCAGCGATTCCTCGATCAGGTCCTCGCCGCGCGCGTGGTGCACGATCACGTACTTCTCTTCGGCGTGCAGGTAATGCACGTCCTCGATCGGGATCAGGCGCAGGCTGCCGCGCAGGCGCGCGCACAGATGGGTGCGGCGCTGGCCCGGCGCGACCTCGCCGCCGCGCTCGCGGCCGGCGGCGAAGGTGCGCACGCGCTCCAGCGCGGCGCTCAGGCGTTCGGCGCGCACCGGTTTGACCAGGTAATCGATCGCCTCGGCCTCGAAGGCCGACAGCGCGTGCGCGTCGTAGGCGGTGCAGAACACCACCGCCGGACGCGGCTCGAACGCGGCCAGGTGGCGCGCCGCCTCCAGGCCGTCGATGCCGGGCATGGCGATGTCCAGCAGCACCAGATCCGGCTGATGCTCGGCGCAGGCGTGCAGGGCGTGCTGGCCGTCGGCGGCTTCGGCCACGACCTCGACGCCGTGCTGTTCGGCCAGCAGCGTGCGCAGGCGCTCGCGCGCCAGCGGCTCGTCGTCGGCAATGACTATCCTCATTGCGCCCTTCATCGGTACAGCGCCTCCACCCCGGTCGGCACGTGCAGTTCGCACAGATAGTAGTCCTCGTCCCAGCCCGCGGTCATCCGCGCCTGCGGCCCGTAGGCGTAGCGCAGGCGCTGGCCGATGCTGCGCTGGGCGTGGCGGGTGCCGTTGCCGGGGCCCTCGGCCGGGGCCGGGGCCGGATTGCGCACCCGCAGCACCAGCATGGCGCCGCTCACGGCCAGCTCGATCTCCAGGGTACCGCCGCCGGACAGGCGCGAGATGCCGTGCAGGACCGCGTTCTCGACCAGGGGCTGCAGGACCAGGCGCGGCATCGGCAGGTTCCAGGGCAGCGGTTCGTGCTTGCGCCACTCCACCCGCAGCCGGTCGCTCAGGCGCAGCTGCTCGATCGCCAGGTAGCGCTCGGCCAGCTCGACCTCCTCGGCCAGGCTGGAGTCGGACTCGCCGGCGCCTAGCGCGGCGCGGAACAGGTCCGACAGGTCGAGCACCGCGCGCTCGGCCACCACCGGGTCGCTGCGCACCAGGCCGGCGATGGTGTTCATGCTGTTGAAGAGGAAATGCGGCTTGATCCGCGCCTGCAGCGCGTCGACCTCGGCGCGCGCGCTGGCGCGTACCTGCGCCTTCCAGCCGTCGTTGATGTAGAGGTAGCGCAGCACCACGCCTACCGCGAGCATGGTCACCGCCGCGGTGCCCAGGCTGAAACGCGCCAGGGTCACGCCTGGCGGCACCAGGCTGGCGCCGACGGCGTGGTCGATGGAATGGGTGATCGCGGCGAAGACCGCGCCGAGCAGGGCCGCGGCCGCGGTCGCGATCACCCCGCCCAGGCTGGCCGGCAGGCGCAGCAGGCGCTCGCGCGAGACGCACAGCAGCACCGACACGGTCAGCGCCAGCCACAGGGCGAAGGTGCTGCCGGAGACGAAGCGCTGCCAGTCCCAGGGCGCGCCGCCGTCGGGCGCCAGCGCCAGCACGACCACGATCAGCTCGGCCATGCTCAGCATCACCACCAGCCGCGGCAGGCGGCACAGGTCGGGCAGCCAGGGTTCGCGCTCGCTGCCGGAGATACTCATGCTCAGGCTTTGAAGCGACGCGACATCCAGTCGCCGAGGTCGCGGATCTGCTCGAGGCAGACCTGGTGGGCCATGGGATAGGCGTGCCAGTCCGGGCTCAGGCCGAGCGCGCGCAGGCGCGCCGCGCTGGTCTCGCCGGCCGCGTAGGGCACCACCGGGTCGTAGCTGCCATGGGCCATGAACACCGGCTGCGAACGCGCGCCGTCGCGGGTTTCGCGCGCCAGTCGTTCCGGCATCGGCAGATAGGTCGACAGCGCGATCAAGCCGGCCAGCGGCTGCTCGCGGCGCAGGCCGGCGGCCAGGGCCACCGCGCCGCCCTGCGAGAAGCCGGCCAGCAGCAGCCGCGAGGCCGGCACGCCGCGCTCGGCTTCGCGCGCGATCAGGGCCTCGACCTGCGCCACCGATTCGTCGACGCCGGTTTCGTCGGCGCGATTGTTGAGGTCGCTGAAATCGCGGATGTCGTACCAGGCGCGCATGCGCACGCCGTTGTTGATGGTGATCGCGCGCACCGGCGCGTGCGGGAACACGAAGCGCAGCGCCGGCCAGTCGGGGCGCAGCAGCTCGGGCACGATGGAGGCGAAGTCGTTGCCGTCGGCGCCCAGGCCGTGCAGCCACAGCACGGTCCAGGCCGGCGACGGGCCGGTCTCGCGTTCGACGGTTTCCAGCAGGGGGGCGGTCGCGGTAGTCATCGCCGCATTGTGCGCTGCCGCCCCGGCGAGCCGCCAGCACCGGCGTCGCGGCGCCGGCTCAGCCCTTGGGCAGGCGGAAGCTGAGGGTGCGGCTGGTCGGCACGCGCTGGCCGCTGGCCTCGAAGCGCCAGCGCGACACCGCCGCCAATGCGGCCTCGTCGAACACGCCCGGCGGCGTCGACGACAACAGGCGCACCGCGCTCACGCTGCCGTCGGGCTGGATCACGAAGGCGATCTGCACGCTGCCCTCGATGCGGCGGTTGAGCGCGCTGAGCGGGTAGCGCGGCGCGGAATCGCTGAGCAGGCGCGGCAGCGCACGCGAGGCCGGCTCTTCGCGCCGCGGCGCGGCCGGTGGCGGCGCCGGTGGCGGCACGACGGCGATCGGCTCGGCGGCCGGCGCCTGCGAGGCGGCCGCGGCCGGCGGCGGCGCC
>NZ_JBAHWA010000019.1:0-69422 GCF_036697405.1 Lysobacter sp. CCNWLW3 | reverse complement strand
GGGTCTACGGTTGATAGGCGAGTGCGGCGCTATGGATTTCAATGCCGGGGCAACGGCAACGGCAACGGCAACGGCAAACGCAACGGCAAACGCAGCGGAATGTCGCGAGTTGCAGGGGGCGGCGCGGAAACGCTGCGAGTCGTGAGGCGTGTCTGCGCGGAGGACGGCGACCCGCGTCGTGGTCGGAGGTCGCGGTCGCGGCTTGCGCCACTCCTATATCGCAGCGGAGCTGTTTGGTGTCGCCGGCTCGGGCTGCGTGCACAGGGAGCTGCGGCGCGTGTGGTCGCGGCCCCAGGTGCGGTGGCCAGCGGTGTCGATGTGGATGGCATCGTCGGCATAGAAGCCCAGGCCGAAGCGGTGCGCGCCGCCCTGCTTGCGCCAGTAGTCGCACAGGCGTCGGCGCAGGGCAGAGTCGGGCTGGACCAGGTCGAAATCCAGTGCGGCGTTGAGGGTGTGCTTGCTGCGCTCGGCGCCGCCTTCGCAACGGTTCAGGGCCGGCTCGCGATAGACCGAACCGACCCGGGCCGGCCCCAACAAGCCGTCGGCGCGCAGGTCGCGCAGCAAGCGCAGCGTCGGAACCATGGCCGGCCAGTGTTGTCGCGGCGGCACCGCGAACTCGTCGGCGCCGCAAAGGCGCCAGCGTCGCCCGCTGCGCAGCAGCTCTTGCGTGGGTAGCACCCGGTCGACGCCGCGCTGGCGCAGGTAGGCCAGATAGGCGTCCGCGTCGGCGGCGTGGTCGCGATGCCAGTGCGCGTAACGTTCGGCCGCGTCGGGACGGGGCGTGCAGGCGCCGAGGGCGGCCGTCGTGAGCAGGACCGCGAGTACGCCGGCCCGGGGCCTCATGCGCCCAGCACGAACCCCGCGACCACGCGCCGGCCTTCGCCGGCGAGCACGTTGAAGGTGCGCGCGGCGGCGGCGTTGGTCATGGTTTCCAGGCCGACGCCGCGGCCCAGGCAGGCGGCCAGGGTGGCCGGCGGCGGAAAGGCCTGGGTGGCGCCAGCGCCCAGCACGATCAGTTCGGGAGCCAGCGCCAGCAGCGGCGCGAGGTCGTCCAGGCTGAGGCTGCGCACGTCCTTGACCGCCCAGCCCTCGATCAGGGTGTCGGGGGAGAGCACGAAGCTGGTTTCGAGCCGGCGCTCGTTGACCAGGGCGACCTGGCCGTCGGCGCCGCGCAGGAAGTAGGCGTGATCCGGGTTTTCCAGCGTCAGTTGCATGGGCGGGAATCGGGAATGGGTAATCGGGAATCGTTAAAAAAGGCGGCGGCAAGGGCGATGGGACAGCTTCTCCTATTCCCTATTCCCGATTCCCGGCCGTTCAGGCCGTTCAGGCCCGCGGCAGCACGATCTGGCGCTTGTCCTTGCTCTGGCGATAGAACACGGCGGTATGGCCGATGCGCTGGACCAGGGCGGCGCCGGTGCGCTGCGCCAGCTCGCCGATCATGGCGTCGCGGACCTCGCGGTCGTCGGCGGCGACCTTGACCTTGATCAGTTCGTGGTGTTCCAGGGCCAGGTCGATCTCGGCCACCAGGGCGTCGGTGATGCCCTTGCCGCCGACCTGCAGCATCGCCTTCAGGTCATGCGCCTGGCCCCGCAGGAATCGAGTCTGGGAGGAGGTCAGGAGGGTCGGCATTCGGGCACGCAACGGGGGACGGAGGGGGCGTCAGGGTATCATGGCCCTCCCCCAGCCCCGCCGGCCGCCATGGCAACCCGCAGTAAAAGCAGCCAACGCTGGCTCAAGGAACACTTCTCGGACCCCTTCGTGAAGAAGGCCAAGGCCGAAGGCCTGCGTTCGCGCGCGGCCTACAAGCTGGAGGAGCTGGTCGAGCGCGATCGCCTGCTCAAGCCGGGCATGGTGGTGGTCGATCTGGGCGCCGCCCCGGGCGGCTGGTCGCAGTGGGTGCGCCAGGCCCTGGGCCCCAAGGGCCGGGTCATCGCCCTGGACATCCTGGAGATGCCCAGCCTGGCCGGAGTCGAGTTCCTTCATGGCGATTTCAGGGAAGATGCCGTCCTATCCCAGCTGGAGGCCAGCCTGGGCGGACAGACCGTGGACCTTGTGCTGTCGGACATGGCCCCCAATATGAGCGGTGTGGATGCGGTGGACCTGCCGCGAGCGATGCACCTGTCGGAGCTGGCGATGGATTTCGCCGACCGCCATCTGCGCGTCGACGGCGCCTTCCTGATCAAGCTGTTCCAGGGAGTCGGCTTCGACGATTACGTGCGCGAACTGCGCCGTCGCTACGCCAAGGTCTCGATCCGCAAACCCGCGGCCTCGCGCAAACGTTCGCCCGAGGTCTACGCCCTGGCACAGGGCAAGCGGGCGCAAATTAAGTAAGGTGCGAGATCCGGGCCCGGCCCGGTATCCCGCGCTCTCGGCGCAAAGACGCGCCAGCGGCAACCATGCCCCCCACGGGCAGCAGGCAGGAACTGAATGAACGACTTGGCCAAGAATCTGTTGCTCTGGGTGATCGTCGCCGTCGTATTGATGGTGGTGTTCCGCGCGTTCGGCCCGCCCGCGGGCGCCAGCGACGTGCTCGCCTACGACCAGTTCGTGCAGCAGGTCCAGAGCGACCGGATCAAGAAGGTCAACATCTCCGACGACAAGACCACGATCAACGGCGAGCGCAAGGACGGGACCAAGTTCACGACCTATTCGCCGGACGACAAGGAGCTGGTCAACGACCTGATCAACCACAAGGTCGCGATCGAGCAGGCGCCGCCGCAGAGCGGGCCGTCCTTGTTCGTGATCCTGCTCAATGTGCTGCCCTGGCTGCTGTTCATCGGCATCTGGGTCTATTTCATGCGCCAGATGCAGCAGGGCGGCAGCAAGGGCGCGATGAGCTTCGGCCGGTCGCGCGCCAAGCTGCAGGGCGAGGACCAGGTCAAGGTGACCCTGGCCGACGTCGCCGGCTGCGACGAGGCCAAGGAAGAGGTCGGCGAGCTGGTCGAGTTCCTGCGCGATCCGACCAAGTTCCAGAAGCTGGGCGGCAAGATTCCGCGCGGCGTGCTGATGGTCGGTCCTCCGGGCACCGGCAAGACCCTGCTGGCGCGCGCCATCGCCGGCGAGGCCAAGGTGCCGTTCTTCTCGATCTCCGGTTCGGACTTCGTCGAGATGTTCGTCGGCGTCGGCGCCAGCCGCGTGCGCGACATGTTCGAGCAGGCCAAGAAGCACGCCCCCTGCATCATCTTCATCGACGAAATCGACGCGGTGGGCCGCCATCGCGGCGCCGGCCTGGGCGGCGGTCACGACGAGCGCGAGCAGACCCTCAACCAGTTGCTGGTTGAGATGGACGGTTTCGAAGGCGGCGAAGGCGTGATCGTGATCGCCGCGACCAACCGCCCCGACGTGCTCGACCCGGCGCTGCTGCGTCCGGGCCGTTTCGACCGCCAGGTCGTGGTCGGCCTGCCCGACGTCAAGGGCCGCGAGCAGATCCTGCGCGTGCACATGCGCAAGCTGCCGCTGGCCGACGACGTGGTGCCGATGACGATCGCGCGCGGCACCCCGGGCTTCAGCGGCGCCGATCTGGCCAACCTGTGCAACGAGGCGGCGCTGTTCGCCGCGCGCGAGAACGGCAAGGAAGTGCGCATGGAGCACTTCGACCGCGCCCGCGACAAGATCATGATGGGCACCGAGAACCGCTCGATGGCGATGAGCGAGGAAGAGAAGAAGCTCACCGCCTATCACGAGGCCGGCCACGCGATCGTCGGCCGCCTGGTCCCCGACCACGACCCGGTCTACAAAGTCACCATCATCCCGCGCGGCCGCGCGCTGGGCGTGACCATGTACCTGCCGGAAGGCGACCGCTACAGCTACAACAAGATCAACATCGAAAGCCGGCTGTGCTCGCTGTACGGCGGGCGCGTGGCCGAGGAGCTGATCTTCGGCGCCGACATGGTCACCACCGGCGCGTCCAACGATATCGAGCGCGCCACCAAGATGGCCCGCAACATGGTCACCAAGTGGGGCCTGTCCGAGCTGGGTCCGATCACCTACGGCGAGGAAGAGGACGAAGTCTTCCTGGGCCGTTCGGTCACCCAGCACAAGAACGTGTCCGACGAGACCGCGCGCAAGATCGACGAGGTCGTGCGCGGCATCCTCGACAACGCCTACGCCCGCACCACCCAGATCCTCAAGGACAACCTGGACAAGCTGGAAGTGATGGCCGGCGCGCTGCTGCAGTACGAGACCATCGACGCGGGCCAGATCGACGAGATCATGGCCGGTCGCGAGCCGGGTCCGCCGGCCGACTGGGTCAAGTCCGGCAAGACCAGCAAGGACGACAAGGGCCGTCCAGGCGCGATCGGCGGGCCGGCCGCGCAGACCTGAGTTCGACCTGATCCGCATACGAGAACGCCGGGCCCGTCCCGGCGTTTTTCGTTTGCGGCGCCTGGCGCCGCACCGCGGGTCCCGTCGCGGCTCACGCCGCTCCCACAGGAAGCGGCGCGCCCGGATCATCCCGCATGCCCGCATGCCCGCATGCCCGCATGCCCGCATGCCCGCATGCCTGCGTCCTGTGAGCTCTATGTGGGAGCGGCGTGAGCCGCGATCGCGAAACCCGCCTGCGGCCGACGCCGCTTCCAGGGTGAGGCATCGGCCATCGGTGTACCGGCATCTGAGTCCTGCGGGCTCTATGTGGGAGCGGCGTGAGCCGCGATCGCGAAACCCGCTTGCGGGCGATGCCGCAAGAGGGGGGGCGGCATCGGCCAGCAGCGCGCCGGCGCGCGAACCCATCCCCGCCGCCGCGCGCGGTAGCATGCCGTTCGCCCCGACGCCAGCACGAGACCCCCATGTTCGACCTCGCCCCGACCCTGGACTGCAACGGCCGCGCGCTCAAGCTCGACCGCCCGCGCGTGATGGGCATCGTCAACGTCACCCCGGATTCTTTTTCCGACGGCGGCGCCCACGACGAACCGGAGGCCGCGGTTGCGCACGGCTTGCGGCTGGCGGAGGAGGGCGCCGACGTGCTCGACATCGGCGGCGAGTCCACCCGGCCCGGCGCCGAGGAGGTGCCGGTCGAGGAGGAACTGCGCCGGGTGGTGCCGGTGATCGAACGCCTGGCGCGCCAGACGCGCCTGCCGATCAGCGTCGACACCTCCAAGCCCGAGGTCATGCGCGCGGCGGTGGAGGCCGGCGCGGGCCTGATCAACGACGTCTATGCGCTGCGCCGCGAGGGCGCGCTGGAGGCCGCCGCCGCGCTCGGCGTGCCGGTGGTGCTGATGCACATGCAGGGCGAGCCGCGCAGCATGCAGGCCGCGCCGCAGTACGACGACGTCGTCGCCGAGGTGCATCGTTTCCTGGCCGAGCGGATCTTCGCCGCCGAAATGGCCGGCATTGCCAAGAAGCGCATCGTGGTCGATCCCGGCTTCGGCTTCGGCAAGACCCTGGCGCACAACCTGATCTTGCTGGCGCAGCTGGAGCGTTACGCCGAACTCGGCGTGCCGGTGCTGGCCGGCCTGTCGCGCAAGAAGAGCATCGGCGAGCTCACCGGCCGCGAAGACGCGAGCGAGCGCGTGCACGGCTCGGTCGCCGCGCACCTGATCGCGGCCCAGCGCGGCGCGCGCTTGCTGCGCGTGCACGACGTCGCCGCGACCGTGGACGCGCTCAAGGTGTGGGAGGCGGTCGCGGTGCAGGCGATGCCGCGGCGCGCAGCCGCGCCGTCGATGCCGAAGTGGCCGGACGACGAATAAGTCCCGGTCTGCGATCGCCGCCCGCGCGCGTCCTTCATTGCCGCGTTGCCGCGCGCGGCTGCGCCGTCGTGCCGTATCTGGCGTAAACGCGTCGCCGCGCGGCCAGCGCACGGCTCGCGATCCGCCGCGCGCGCCGCGCGATATTTTTTTGCGATCGCATCCGATCCGAACTGCGCGCATCGCGTTTCGTCGCCGCGAACGCGTCTTCGTGCGCGAACGGCATCCGGCGATGCCGGCCGTACGCGCGGATGGCGAATTTGTCGCCAAACTTGCTGCGTGCCTTGCGCCATCTGGCCTGGGCGAGGTCCATCACGCAACTGTCCGCAGGCTTGTCCACAGGCAATGTGGATAGACGCGCAGGCCATGCGCGCAAGCGCATCGTAGATCGAAATTCAAGCTTGACGCGATGGCGAAACTGGTCATGCATGCAGCTCGCGGACGTGCTCGCGCGGCATGCCGAAAAGCGTTTTCCTGTCAAACATTTTCGCTGGCCATTTTTTCGCCATAATCCTTGCGGGCCTTGCTGCGCTTGGCTCTGCGCGGGCTTCACGCAGGACTGTCCGCAGGCTTGTCCACAGGCGGTGTGGATTAGTCGCGATGGCTCCGCCGTATTGCGTTGCAGCATGCAACGGCTGCGATTGCATATTGACGAATCCGAACGCATTCGTTCCGCATCCGGGCGCCGCGCGCGCGGTTCGCCGCGGAAGCGATCGCCCGTGCAAGTCAAGCGATTTCGTTGGTCATTTTTTCGCCATGCCTCTTGCGCTCCTTGCTGCGCCTGGCTCTCAGCAGGTTCGTCCCGATACTGTCCGCAGGTTTGTCCACAGGCTTTGTGGATAGCGCGCGGGCACTGGCGAAAATTTGACCGAACTGCGCGCGGCCCTTGCTGCGCCTGCGCCGCAGCGGCTTATCAACAGGCTTGCCCCAGCGCTTGCCCACAAGCTTTGTGGAAACCGCATCGGTGCCGCGCGCTTTCGCGGCGTGCGCGGCTGTGCGAGGCTGCGCGCTCGCCTCCGTACCGGAACCGCATCCTCCGCATGTCCGCCGACCCGCGCCCGCTCGCGATCGCCCTGATGGGCCCGACCGCCTCGGGCAAGACCGCGCTCGCCCTGGACTGGGCGCAGCGCTACGACGGCGAGATCGTCAGCGTCGACTCGGCCCTGGTCTACCGCGGCCTGGACATCGGCGCGGCCAAACCCAGCGCCGAGGAACAGGCGCGGGTGCCGCACCGCCTGATCGACCTGCGCCAGCCCTGGCAGCCGTACTCGGCCGCCGAGTTCGCCGCCGACGCCCGCCGCGCCCTGGACGACATCGCCGCGCGCGGGCGCCTGCCGATCCTGGCCGGCGGCACCGGGCTGTACTTCCACGCCCTGCTGCATGGCCTGGCGCCGATGCCGGAGGCCGACCCGGCGGTGCGCGCCCAGCTCGCGGCCGAGGCCGGCGAGCGCGGCTGGGCGGCACTGCACGCCGAGCTGGCCGCGCTGGACCCGGAGGCGGCGGCGCGCATCCACGCCACCGACGCCCAGCGCATCCAGCGCGCGCTCGAGGTCCAGCGCCTGACCGGACGCGGCATCAGCGCCTGGCGGCGCGAAGCCGCCGGCGCGCCGCGCCTGCCGTACCGGGTGCTGAAGCTGGTCCTGGCGCCGGCCGACCGGGCCGTGCTGCATGCGCGCATCGCCCAGCGCTTCGACGCCATGCTGGAGGCCGGTTTCCTGGACGAGGTCCGGGCTTTGCGCGCCTTGCCGGAATTGCAGGCGCATCCACGCCCGTTGGACTTGCCGGCCTTGCGCGCGGTCGGCTATCGCCAGGCCTGGGAATACCTGGACGGTGGGGGCGGCGCCGAGGCCGCGGCGGACTTCCGCGACCGCGGCATCTACGCCACCCGCCAGCTCGCCAAGCGCCAGCTGACCTGGCTGCGCGGCGAGCTGGACGCCCGCTGGTTCGACCCGGCCCGGGACGCGCGGGCCCTGGCCGAGGCCGCGGCGCTGTTCATCGGCGGATCCCGGCACGCGCATCGCAAAGCCTGAGTTCGGCCCGTATCCGCAACGGCCAGTTGCGTTACCATCGGCCGGTCACCGCTGTGGGGAGCTACCGGCGACGCGGCCTACGGGATGTCCGGGCCGTCTTTGGCACCGAACCTTATAACTAGAAAGCTGGGGAACTACTGATGTCCAAGGGGCAATCCTTACAGGATCCTTTCCTGAACGCGCTGCGGCGCGAACGCGTGCCGGTCTCGGTCTACCTGGTCAACGGCATCAAGCTGCAGGGCACGATCGAATCCTTCGACCAGTTCGTGGTCCTGCTGCGCAACACCGTGAGCCAGATGGTCTACAAGCACGCGATCTCGACCGTGGTCCCCGCGCGCAACGTCCGCGTCGGTCCCGGCGGCGGCTACGTGCAGTCCAGCGAGGGCGGCGGTGCCGAGGGCGACGACGAGAACGAGTGAATGCGGGGCCCGGGCGGGCAGGGATGAGACGATGGCGGGGCCGGCGCGTCCCGCCGCGCTTGCATTCCCGGTTTTCCTCCCCATCTTGCACACTCGATGTTTGAACGCTCCCGCAAAGGCGAACACGCCTTACTGATCCAGCCCCACGCCGGCGGTCCGCCGGACGAGGGCCTGCTGGAAGAATTCGCCGACCTGGCCAAATCGGCCGGCGCCACCGTGGCCGCGGTACTGACCGCGCGCATCGACCGCCCCAATGCGGCCATGCTGATCGGCAGCGGCAAGCTGGCCGAGGTCAAGGCCGCGGCCGACGCCACCGGCGCCGACCTGATCCTGGTCAACCACCCGCTGTCGCCCGGCCAGGAGCGCAACCTCGAGCGCGCGCTGGAACGGCGCGTGGTCGACCGCACCGGCCTGATCCTGGACATCTTCTCGCAGCGCGCGCAAAGCGCCGAGGGCAAGCTGCAGGTCGAGCTGGCCCAGCTCAAGCACATGGCCACGCGCCTGGTGCGCGGCTGGACCCACCTGGAGCGCCAGCGCGGCGGCTCGATCGGCCTGCGCGGCCCCGGCGAAACCCAGCTGGAAACCGACCGCCGCCTGCTGCAAAAGCGCCTGGAGCAGTTGCAAAAGCGCCTCGACAAGGTCGAGGTGCAACGCACCCAGATGCGCCGCGCGCGCGTGCGCAGCGAGCTGCCGCGCGTGGCTTTGGTCGGCTATACCAACGCCGGCAAGTCGACCCTGTTCAATGCCATGACCGGCGCCGAGGCCTACGCGGCCGACCAATTGTTCGCGACCCTGGACCCGACCGTGCGCCGGATCGAGCTGTCCGGCGGCGCGGCGGTGCTGGCCGATACGGTCGGTTTCGTGCGCGACCTGCCGCACGATCTGGTGGCCGCGTTCCGCTCGACGCTGTCGGAGGCGCGCGAAGCCGACCTGCTGCTGCACGTGATCGACGCCGCCGACCCGCTGCGCGACGAGCGCGTGGCCCAGGTCGACGCGGTGCTGCAGGAGATCGGCGCCGGCGACCTGCCGCAGGTGCTGGTGTTCAACAAGATCGACCGCCTCGAAGGCGCGCAGCCGCGCATCGACCGTCCGGGCGAGGGCCATACCCGGGTCTGGCTGTCGGCGCGCGAGAGCCGCGGGCTGGATCTGCTGCGCGCGGTGCTGGGCGAGGCCCTGGAGCTGCGCCATGTCGCCGGCCCGCTGCGGGTGCCGTCGCAGGGCGCGCGCCTGCGCGCCCGCCTGCACGAGCTGGGCGCGGTGCGCGCCGAGCGCGCCGACGAGCACGGCTGGGAGTTGCAGGTCGATCTGGCCATCGCCGACGCCCAGCGCCTGTTCGCCCAACCGCACGGCGAACCGCTGCGCGCCTTGCTGGAATCGGTGGCCGAGCCGGAAGACCTTGCTTGAGGCGGCCAGCCCCCCCACCTAGAATCAACCGACCCGTCAGCTGAACACGGGTGCTTTCCCTCTTTGGAGCAGGCATGGCCTGGAACACCCCTGGCAGTGACAATTCCGGCGGATCCGACCCCAACGGTCGCCCGCCGCGGCAACGCAAGTCCGACGGCCGCGGCCTGGATGCCTTGCTCGACCCGTTGCGCGGCCTGTTCGGCGGTGGCGGCATAGGTGGGGGCGGCATCCTGCGCTGGGTCGCCGCGATCCTGGGTCTGTGGCTGGTGTTCAACTGCTTCGTGCTGGTGACCGAGCAGGAGCGCGGCGTGGTCCTGCGTTTCGGCCACTTCTCGCGCATCCTGCAGCCCGGCCCGCATTTCAAGGCGCCGTGGCCGATCGAGCGGGTGACCAAGGTCAACGCCACCCAGAGCAACGCCTACACCGAGACCGTGCCGGTGCTGACCCGCGACGGCAACATGGTCAACGTCGAGATCAACGTCCAGTACCGCATCGGCGATCCGGAGCAGTACCTGTTCGGTTCGCGCGAATCCGCCGACGTGCTGCGCCAGGCGGCGCAGAGCGTGCTGCGCGAGCAGATCGGCCGCTCCGATCTGGACACCGTGCTCAGCGCGCGCGGCGCCCTGACCACCCTGGTGCGCGCGCGCCTGCAGGAATCGCTGCGCGCCTACCGCACCGGCCTGACCCTGACCGAGCTCAACCTGCCCAACGCGCGCCCGCCGGACGAGGTCAAGGACGCCTTCGACGAGGCCCAGCGCGCCGACGCCGACAAGGCCACCTCGATCAACCAGGCCGAGGCCTACGCCAAGAAGGTGGTGCCGGAAGCGCGCGGCCAGGCCGCGCAGGTGCGTACCGAGGCCGAGGGCTACAAGACCGCGGTGATCGCGCGCTCGCAAGGCGACGCGGATCGCTTCTCGCTGCTGGTCGAGCAGTACAAGTCCGCGCCGGAAGTCACCCGCAAGCGGCTGTGGCTGGAGACCGTGCAGCAGGTGATGGGCGACAACCGCAAGATCGTCGGCGGCGATTCGCGCCAGATGCTCTACGTGCCCCTGCCGGAGCGCCGTAGCGGCGCCTCGGCCCCGTTGCTGACGCCGGAAATGCTGGCGCCCACGATCGCGACGCCTTCGTCCGATCCGGGTAACGAAACCATGTCGCGCCCGGCCCGCAGCAAGCGCCCGGATGGCCGCGAGGAGCCCGCACAATGAAATTCTCCGCCTGGATCGCCGTGATCGTGGCCGCGCTGCTGGCGCTGATGGGGTCGATGTTCGTGGTCAGCGAAGGCCATGGCGCGATCGTGTTCCGCCTGGGCACCATCGTGCGCCGCGACATCGGCCCCGGTCTGCACTTCAAGTGGCCGCTGATCGAGAACGCGTCGGTGTTCGACCGCCGCCTGCAGGTGCTGACCGCCGACCCCGAGCGCTACCTGACCGCCGACAAGCTCGACGTCAGCGTCGACTTCTTCGCGGTCGGTCAGATCGAAAACCTCAGCCGTTTCTACCAGGCCACCGGCGGCGACGAGAAGACCGCGGCCGAGCGCCTGGCGCCGATCATCAAGGACTCGCTGCGCAACGAGATCAACTCGCGCACCCTGACCCAGGTGGTTTCGGGCGACCGCGCCACCGTGATCGGCAAGCAGCTGGTCGGCATCAACCGCGCCGCCGCCACCCTGGGCGTGCGCATCCTCGATATCCGGATCAAGCGCATCGACCTGCCGCAGGACAGCAACGTGCTGGCCTCGGTCTACAACCGCATGCGTTCGCAGCGTTTGCAGGTCGCCAGCCAGAAGCGCGCCGAAGGCGTGGAGCTGTCGCAGGCGATCCGCGCCACCGCCGACCGCGACAAGACCGTGATCGTCGCCGAGGCCGAGCGCGACGCCCAGCGCCTGCGCGGCGAGGGCGACGCGCAGGCCGCGCGCACCTACGCGGCCGCGGCCAACAAGGACCCGGGCTTCTATTCCTTCCAGCGCAGCCTCGAGGCCTACCGCCAGTCCTTCAAGGACGGCGACAGCGTGATCGTGCTGGACCGCGACGACCCGTTCCTGCAATACCTCAAGTCGGACCGTTGAGTTGAGCGGTGAGCTGATTTCGGCACTGTGCCTGGTCGCGGTGCTGGAAGGGCTGTTCCTGTTCGTGGCGCCGCGCGGCTGGAAGCGCGCCGCCGAGCAACTGCAGGCGATGCCGGACCGCCAGCTGCGCATCGTCGGCGCGATCGCGGTCGCGCTGGGCCTGCTGGCCCTGTGGGCGGTGCGCGCCGCCTGAGGCGCGTGGCTGTCGTGAAACCCGCGTGGTCGCTGCGCGCCCCGCATCCGACGGAACGCGCGGGCCGGCAGGGCGGCGCCCCGGGTGGGTGACGCCCGCGTGCGGCGCCTGCTTGCCGGGTCGGCTCAGCGGGCGTGCGGCAGGCCGCGGTTGGCCGGCGATGGGGCACGCGGCGTGGCGGCAAGTCGCGCGGCGAAGGCCGGAGCGGGCCCCGATCCGCGCGGCGGCGAAGCCGCAGCCGGGCCCGGGAGGCCGTCGCAGATGGCTTTGCGCGCCCAGGCTGAGCCGAATCTGTCCGCTGGCACCGGCGGGGTGGCCCCTGCCCCCCGAAACCCGGATAATGCACAAAAGCCGGACGGGGATTCCCGCCGGCTTTTGTCGTTTTCGGCGTCCGCACGATGCGGCGCCTTCCGCGATGCCGGTCCTGCCGGGCCGTGCCAAACCAATTCGGAGTGCGTGTAATGGGTCAGTCAGTCGTCGTTCTCGGTGCCCAATGGGGCGATGAAGGCAAGGGCAAGATCGTCGACCTGCTGACCGAGCAGATCGGCGCGGTCGTGCGCTTCCAGGGCGGCCACAACGCCGGCCACACCCTGGTGATCGGCGGCAAGAAGACCGTGCTGCATCTGATCCCGTCCGGCATCCTGCGCGACGGCGCGCTGTGCCTGATCGGCAACGGCGTGGTGCTGAGCCCTGCCGCGCTGCGCAAGGAAATCGACGAGCTCGAGGCGACCGGCGTGGAAGTGCGTTCGCGCCTGAAGATCAGCCCGGCCACGCCGCTGATCATGCCGTACCACATCGCCCTGGATCAGGCCCGCGAGAAGGCCGCCGGCGGCAAGGCCATCGGCACCACCGGCCGCGGTATCGGCCCGGCCTACGAAGACAAGGTCGCCCGCCGCGGCATCCGCGTCGCCGATCTGCATTACCCGGACCAGTTGGCCGAGAAGTTGCGCAGCGCGCTGGACTACCACAACTTCGTCTTGACCAAGTACTTGGGCGTGGACGCGGTCGACTACCAGCAGACCCTGGACGAAGCGCTGGCCTTCGGCGAATACGTCGAGCCGATGAAGTCCGACGTCGCCGGCATCCTGCACGACCTGCGCAAGCAGGGTAAGCGCGTGCTGTACGAAGGCGCGCAGGGCTCGCTGCTGGACATCGATCACGGCACCTATCCCTACGTGACCTCGTCCAACACCACCGTCGGCGGCGCGCTGGCCGGCACCGGCGTGGGCGCGGACTCGATCGACTACGTGCTCGGCATCGCCAAGGCCTACGCCACCCGCGTCGGCGGCGGCCCGTTCCCGACCGAACTCGACGACGAGATCGGCGAGGGCATCCGCAAGCGCGGCCAGGAGTTCGGCGCCACCACCGGCCGTCCGCGCCGCTGCGGCTGGATCGATCTGGTCGCGCTCAAGCGCGCGGTCGCGATCAACGGCATCTCCGGCCTGTGCATCACCAAGCTCGACATCCTCGACGGCATGGACAAGCTCAAGCTCTGCATCGCCTACCGCTACCGCGGTAAGGAAACCGAGTACGCGCCGCTCGACGCCCAGGGCTGGAACGAGTGCGAGCCGGTCTACCTGGAGTTCCCGGGCTGGCAGGAAAGCACCCACAACGTGACCGAGTGGGACAAGCTGCCGGCGGCCGCGCGTGCCTACCTGCGCGCACTGGAAGAGCTGTCCGGCTGCCCGCTGGCGATGGTCTCCACCGGCCCGGACCGCGACGCCAACATCGTGTTGCGCGATCCCTGGGCCTGAGGCCCGCACACGCTCGCGAAAGCGGTGCGTTGCGACGAGAAGGCCCCGCGACGCGGGGCTTTTTCGTATCCAGATTCGGTTCGTCGCATCACGCCTTGGGTCGGCTCGCATCTTTGCTAGGCTGGCGCCAGTCGATGGAGAGGGATAGCCATGCGTACACGGCGTGCGAAGCGCATGCGGGCGGCGAATCGCCTGCTGCTGGCCATTGCGGCGACCTGGTTTTCCTTGCCCGCGTTCGCGATTTGCCTGGCGGTGCCGCTGGAAGACGAACTGAAAGCGGCCAAGACCGTGTTTCTGGCGACGATCACCGAGTCCAAACTGGCGGGCCCGGTCGGCGCGCTCAAGGACGAGGACGGGTATCGCATCGATCATGCTTTCGTGGTGCGCGAGTCGTTCAAAGGCGATCCCACATCCGTCAGACGTGTCTATACGACCAGCTTGTATAACGACCCTGTCAAGAACACCGCCGTGCATATGGCGGAGCAGATCCACTTGTTTCCGGGCGAGAGCGTGCTGGTGATAAGCGCGGGCGACGACGCGGTGCAAGTATCCCTGTGCGGGCCTTCCAGGCGGCGGGACGGTGTCGACCTCGATCGGGTCCGTGCCCTGCTGTCGACGAAGTAGCAAGCTCACGCTCCCAAGCCGACGCTCATGAACAACCCTTATCAAGCGCCTTCAACTCCCGTACCGGCGACGCCGGGTGCGCAACGACCGGCGTTGGTCGTGGTCGGTGTGGTCTGCGCGATTCTGGCGGCGCTGATTCCCACCCTGGTCGTGCCCAGTTTCGGTCTGACGTTCAGCGCTTTCGGCGCCGACCTGCCGTGGCCGACGCTCTGGTTGCTGCGGGCCTATCCGGCGTTGTGGCTATTGCCCGTGATCGTGCTGGCGGTCTGGCGGTTCTGGCCCAGGCCGGACAGGCGCAGGTTGGCGGCGTTCTGGACGGGGCTGGCGATCCTCGTGGTGGGTCTTCCCGCGTGCATCGCGGCCTTGTACGCGCCGATCTTCATGCTGGCGCAAACGATCTGATCGGCGCTGGCGGATCAATCCGTCCGCTGTCCAGGCTGTACGAATCGGCGCAGCTTTGCAGCACGCATGAATATCGCCTTCATGCGCATCGGCTAAGTTAGTACGCAGATTTCGGAACAGGGGCGGGGATGGATCCGCAGCAGATCGTATTCCTATTGATCCTGGCCGCGGCGCTGGCGCTGTTCATCAGCGAGAAGCTGCGCGTGGACCTGGTGGCGATGCTGGCGATGCTGGCCTTGACGCTGACCGGCGTGCTGTCGCCGAAGGAAGCGCTGTCGGGTTTCGCCAGCGAACCGGCGATCATCGTCGCGGCGGTGTTCGTGCTGTCGGCGGGCCTGTCCGCGACCGGCATCACCGACCGCATCGGCGCGGCGATCGGGCGCGCGGCCGGCGGCAGCGAAGCGCGCGCGATCGCGGTGATCATGCCCGCGACCGCGGCGATGGCGGCATTCTCGCACCATCTGATGGTCACCGCGATGATGCTGCCGATCCTGATGCGGCTGGCGCATGAACGTAAACTGGCGGCCTCGCGCCTGCTGATGCCGATGTCGCTGGCCGCCTCGCTGGGGACGACCCTGACCCTGATCAGCGCGCCGGCCTTCCTGCTGGCCAACGATCTGCTGGCGCGCAACGGCGGCGGGCGCATGGACCTGTTCGCGATCACCCCGATCGGCGCGATGCTGGTCGCGATCGGCGCGATCTACATGCTGGCCGGGCGCTGGCTGCTGCCCAAGCGCCAGGGCGAAAGCGGCAGCGTCGATTACCTCAAGCTGGAGCGCTACTACACCGAACTGCTGGTCGACCGCGATTCGCCCTGGATCGGCAAGACCCTGGGCGCGTTCGACAAGGCGTTCAAGGAGCGCCTGCAGGTGGTGGACTGGCTGCGCCACGGCATCCGCCGTCGCGAGCAGAGCGCCGACAGTCCGCTGGCGGCCGGCGATGTGCTGCTGGTGCGCGCCTCGCCGGACGAGATCGCCTCGGTGCGCGACGAGCCCGGCCTGTCGCTGCACGCGGTGGTCAAGTACGGCGAGAAGCCGCGCGAGGGCGGCAAGGTCGAGGAGCTGGGCGAGGAGCGGTTGGTGCAGGCGGTGGTGGCGCCGCGTTCGGAGTTCCTCGGCCGCAGCGTGTCGGAGATCGATTTCCTCAGCACCCTGGGCGTGGTGGTGGTCGGCCTGTGGCGCAAGGAAGGCTGGCTGCACGGCGAGCTGTCCGAGCTCAGGCTGGAGGAGGGCGACCTGCTGGTGCTGTGGGGCGCGCAGGCGCGCCTGGAGCAACTGGCCACGCACCGCGCCTTCCTGATGCTGATGCCCTTCCACGCGCGCGGCAGCACGCGCCGGCGCGCGCCGCTGGCGCTGGGCATCATGGCCGCGTCGATCGCGCTGGCCGCGACCGAACTGCTGGCGCCGCAGATCGCCTTCCTGCTGGGCGCGGCGGCGATGGTGCTCACGCGCTGCGTGAGCATCGAGCGCGCCTACGAGGAAATCGACGTGCGCATCTACGTGATGATCGCCGGGGTGATTCCGCTGGGCATCGCCATGGACAAGACCGGCACCGCCGATCTGATCGCGCAGTTGCTGGCCGTGCATGCGCAGGGCCTGCCGGTGCTGGGCCTGCTGCTGCTGATGTTCGCCGCGGCCGCCTTGCTCACCCAGATCCTGTCGGACGCGGCGACCACCGTATTGCTGGCGCCGATCGCATTGGCCCTGGCGCAGAGCCTGGGCCTGCCGCCGCTGCCGTTCGTGGTCTGCACCGCGATGGGCGCGGTGGCTTCGTTCCTGACCCCGATCGGCCACCACGGCAATCTGCTGATCCTCAACCCCGGCCAATACACCTTCGGCGATTTCCTGCGCGTGGGCATGCCGCTGACCAGCCTGATCGGCCTGACCGTGGCCTGGATGGCGCGTTGGCTGTGGCTGGAGGGGCCCTTGCTGCCGTGGGTTTGAAGCGACGGTACGCGAAGCCTGACGCGATGCTTCCGGCGCGCGGATCGCGCCATACCGGGCGAACGGATCAGGCCGAGGCGGACGGCGCCGGCACGTACGACCCCATGTCGGCACGTATGCCCAGGCCGTGCATGAAGCCGGCCGGATCGAAGCCTTCTTCGGCGTAGCGTCGCTGCATCGCCTCCTTGGCCGCGGCCAGCGCCTGCGCGCTTTCCCATTCGACCAGGGTGGCGATGTCGTATTCGCCGCTGGCGCCGATCCGGCTCAGGATCAGGTTCTGCCGGCAGCCGGGCATCCCGTCCAGGGCCTGCTGGGTGTAGCGCAGGCGCTCGCCGAAGGCCGCCATCGCCGCGGCGGGCACGATGAAACGGTCGAGGCGATAGACCGGGGCGGAGGGGGCGGGGTTGGACATGCGCGATCCTGGTCGGTGGCGGCCGCAGCGGCCGGCGAGGCGCGCAGTCTGCGACCTCAAGTATAGTTGAGGTCAACAGGGCGGCCGCCGCGTACCGATGCGACGCCGCGCGCGAGGATTCAGGCTGCAGCGATGGCATTCCCGAGCACCGGCGATCCCGACGTCACCCACAGCGCCAGCGAGGGGCGCTGCTATCTGTACGTGCTGCCCTGCGCCTACGAGGATCTGCTCAAGCTGGGATTTTCGCGCAGTCCGCTGCGCCGCCTGGGCGAGCTGCAGACGCGCTATTACGAGACCTTCGACCTGGAGCGCGCCTTTCTGGTCGAGACCGAAACCGTGCGCGACGCGCGCGATCTGGAACTGGCGCTGCGGCACGCCCTGCGCGAACACCAGGCGCCGGCGCCGCTGCTGATCCGGCGCGAGGCCGCCGGCCATACCGAGTGGTACCGCGGCGCCTACGCGCGCCTGCGCGCGCAGGCCGATGCGCTGGATGCGCGCGGCTACCGCGTGCATGCGCCCTTGCGCGGTTGGCTGGCGCGGGAACTGCAGGCGCATTCCGATGCGCTGTACGCCTGGGCCGCTAGCCTGCTGGACGCCTTGGGCGGCGACCCCGAGCAGTTGGACACGCCGGCCCTGGCCGGCTTGCGCGCCCGGGTACTGGACACGCTGGACGCCTACCCGGCCTTGGACCTGGTGTTGGACGATCACCTGCCCGTAGCGCTGTTCGACTGGCACCGAGCGCGCCGCGCCTGAGCGCGGGCCCGCTCAAGTCCGTTCGCGCAAGCGCGTCGCCTGGCGGCCGAGGTAATCGCGTTCCGGAATGCTGGCGGTGCGCGCGGCCGCGCTGCGGTAGCAGGCGATCGCGGCCTCGCATTGGCCGGCGCGTTCGTGCAGGTGCGCACGTACCGCATCCAGACGGTAATGACCGCTCAGGCGCGGGTCGGCGTCGAGTTCGCGCAGGCGTTGCAGGCCGTGCTCGGGGCCGTGGACCATGGTCGCGGCGATGGCGTGGTTGAGCGCGACCATGGGATTGTCCGACATCCGCAGCAGCAGGCCGTAGAGCGCGAGGATCTGCGCCCAGTCGGTGTCTTCGTAGCGCGGGGCCTCGTCGTGCACCGCCGCGATCGCGGCCTGCAATTGATACGCGCCGACCGCGCCGCGTGCGAGGGTGCGGCTGATCAGGGCCACGCCCTCGGCGATCGCGCGCCGGTTCCAGCGCGTGCGGTCCTGCGCCTCCAGCGGAATCAGCTCGCCGTCGGGTCCGCTGCGGGCTTCGCGGCGCGCGTCGGTGAGCAGCATCAGCGCGAGCAGGCCCGCCGCTTCGCCGTCCCGCGGCAGGCCGCGATGGACTTCGCGCGCGAGCCGGATCGCTTCCTGGGCCAGATCCTCGCGCTGCAGGCGCGCGCCGACGCTGCTGGCGTAGCCCTCGTTGAAGATCAGGTACAGCACGTGCAGCACCGACGCCAGGCGTTCGTCGCGCTCGCGCGGATCGGGGATCGCGAACGGCACTCCGGATTCGCGGATGCGCTGTTTGGCGCGGCTGATGCGCTGGGCCATGGTCGCCTCGGGCACCAGGAAGGCGTTGGCGATCTCGGCCGTGCTCAGGCCGCCGACCGCGCGCAGGGTCAGGGCGATCGCCGATGGCGGCGTGAGGGCGGGATGGCAGCACATGAACAGCAGGATCAGGGTGTCGTCGTGGTCGCCGCGCGATTCGTCCGCCGCGGGCGCCAGGCGTTCGTCCTCCGGCGTTTGCCGCAGCGCCTCGGCCTCGCGCTGGCGACGCGCGAGTTCGCTGCGGATATGGTCGGTCATGCGCCGCGAGGCGACCTGGATCAGCCAGGCGTGCGGATGCTCGGGAACGCCCTGCCGCGGCCACTGCAGGGCCGCGGCTAGCAGCGCCTCCTGCACCGCGTCCTCGGCCGCGGCGAAATCGCTGTAGCGGCGCATCAGCGCGCCCAACACCTGCGGCGCGAGCGCGCGCAGCAGGTGCTCGGAGCGGTCGCTGGCCTGGGTGGGCATCACGCGTCGTGGCAGGCGCTGTGCTCCATCACCTGGCGCACTTCCACCGGCAGGTTCAGGGCCGCGCCGCCGGGGCCGGGGCCGGCCGACCAGCGCGCGGCGATCTGGTAGGCGCGTTGGGCGCTGTCGACGTCGACGATCATGTAGCCGGCGAGGAATTCCTTGGATTCCGGGAACGGCCCGTCGGTGACCGCCGGGCTGCCGTCGGCGCGCGCGTGCACCATCGTCGCGGCTTCCGGACCGGTCAGGCCCTGGACCTGGACGAACTCGCCGGACTCGACCAGCTCGCGGTTCATCCGCTGCAGATGGTCCATGTGCGCCTTCACGTCCTGCTCGGGCCACAGCTCCATGCGCGAGACCTTCCAGCTGGCATGGGGGAACTGCATCATCAGCATGTACTTCATGGCGGGACTCCGGTTGGGCGCCCGGAATGGGCGCCGGCATGCAGTAGTCGTAGCAGGGCGCGGCTTCTCTACATCCCGGCTAAAAATTTCATCCGGCTTGGGTGGGGCGGAATCGCGGCCGCGTTCACGTTTGGCGTGCTCGGCCGTTGGCTATGAGTGGGGAGCCCAGACCAGGCATCGGTCGGCCCCATCGGCAGGTCGCGCAAGCGGCTGCCGCCACGGCTCCACGAACGGAGCCCACCTTTGGAGAGCTAATCCCATGCCCGTAGCAGGAGCGGTAACGTTCACCCGCACGACCGGCAAGGTCAACGGCCCCTATGCCGCCACGTTCAGCGCGGACGACAACATGCTCGACGTCACCAAGGGCGGCAAGGACTATCCCACGCCGCTGGACTTCAACAAATTCAAGACGGTGGCGTCGATCACCTTCAAACCCGGGGTCGGCAAGTCCATCACCTGGACCAGTTGGACCTACTTCAACAACGGCCAGTGGGCGGTGGACCGCTTCACCAATCTGGCCTGACCGCGCGCCGCGCATCGCCGCCTGGTCGCGGCGATGCCGGCTATGCTGCGGTTCCCTCACAGGCGAACCGCAGCGGCATGAATCTGGCGCTATTCGATTTCGACGGCACCATCAGCGACCGCGAACTGTTCGCCGACTTCGTCGCCTGCGCGGTGCCCGCGCAACGGTTGCGTCTGGGGCGCTGGCGGTTCCTGCCGATGGTGCTGGGCTACAAGCTGGGCCTGGTGTCGGGCAGCACGATCCGCGCCAGCGTGGCGGCTTACGGGTTCCGCGGATTGAACGGCGAACGCGTCGAACAGTCCGGCCGTCGCTTCGCCGACGAGGTCATCCCGAACGCGATCCGCCCGGAAGCTTTGCGGCGCATCGCCTGGCATCGCGAGCAGGGCGACACCGTGGTCGTGGTCTCCGGTGCGTTCGATCTCTATCTGCGCCATTGGTGCGAGCGCCATGGCTTGGACCTGATCTGCTCTAGCCTGGAGTCGCAAGACGGCGTACTGACCGGTCGCTATCGCGGCGCGCAATGCGTCGGGCCGGAAAAGCCGCGCCGCATCCGTGAGCGCTACGACCTGTCGCGCTACCAGCAGATCTACGCCTACGGCGATACCCGCGAAGACCTGGATATGCTCGCGCTCGCGCATCGCCGCTGGTACCGCTGGCGGGAAGTCGCCTAACGCGTGTCCGGCGTCCCGGTCGCACCGGGACGCCGGACACGCACGCGCTCAGGCCGCATCCCACAAGCGCAGGGCTTCCTCGGCGACCACGTCCGGACGTTCTTCCGGCCAGAACAGCTTGCTGCCCTCCAGCCGGCGCAGGCCCTGGAAACGGCCGAAGCTGCGTTCGAGGTGCTCGGCGCCGGCCGGGGAGAAGATCGTGTCGCCCATGCCCCAGACCACGCGCACCGGCGCGGTGCCGCGCTTGAGCGCCGCGCCCACGCCTTCGAGCACGTTGTGGTCCAGCGCCACCGCATAGGCATGCACGCGCGCCTTGCTCTGCGCCGAGGCCAGCAGCGGCAGGAAATAACTGTCGATGGCCTCGTCGGTCGGGTTGGCGGGGTCGAGGTAGCACATGCCGCCGATGCCCTCCGGCGAGCGCGCCAGGCGCTTGTCGGCCTGCCAGGGCGCCAGCCACTGGTCGACGAACTTGCCTTCGCGCGACAGCGCGATCACCGGCAGCATCGCCGCGGGCGGGCATTCGATCTCGGTGTCGCAGTTGGCCAACAGCAGCGAACGCACGCGCTCGGGGTGGCGCGCCAGCAGCAGCTGCGCGACCGCGCCGCCGCTGTCGCTGGCGATCAGGTCGGCGCTGTCGATCGACAGCTTGTCCATCAGGGCCAGCAGCATCTCGACCTGGGCGTCGGGGGCGACGCTCTGGCCGTCGGCGACCTCGGTGTGGCCCAGGCCCATGAAGTCCGGCGCCACGCAACGGCGGTAGGGCGCCAGGCGTTCGATCGCACCGCGCCATTGGAAGCTGTTGAGCGGGAAGCCGTGCAGGAACAGCGCGGCGGCGCCGCGACCGCGCTCGACGTAGGCGATGCGGCCGAAGCGGGTGCGCACGAAGCGGCGTGCGGCGCGGAAGCCGGCGGCGTCGAGCGGGCCGTTCGCGGCGGGGGCGGCGGCAGCGGCCAGGCTCAGGCCGCCGGCGAGGGCACCGGCGGCCAGAGCGCCGGTGGAGAGTGCGAGAAAGCGCCTGCGATTCATGGGGAGTCTCCGTCGAAGGACCGTCCTTCGTTGGAGCACATGATTCGCGTCCGAGGTCATGCGCTCAATGTCGTCGCAGGTCATGCCGTCATGACCTGGCAGGTCATGGTTTTCGCTACCGGGCGTCGTAAGATGCTTTCGATGCACATCGCCGCCACACGCCTCGCCCCGTCCGCCGCGCCCACCCAGGTCGGCGCCCTGCTGCGCGAATGGCGCGCGGCGCGACGCCTGAGCCAGCTCGATCTGGCCCTGGACGCGGGCCTGTCGGCGCGTCATCTGAGCTGCGTGGAAACCGGCAAGGCCCAGGCCAGCCGCGAGGTGATCGCGCGCCTGGCCGATGCGCTGGAAATGCCGCTGCGCGAGCGCAACGCGCTGCTGGTGGCGGCCGGTTACGCGCCCAAATACCCCGAGACCGCGCTCAACACGCCCGAGCTGTCGCAGGTGCGGCGCGCGATCGAATTCATCCTGGCCCAGCAGGAACCGTATCCGGCCTTCGTGCTCAACCGGCGCTGGGACGTGCTGATGGCCAACGCCGCGGCGATGCGCGTCAACGCCTACGTGATGCGCGGCAAGCCCAGCGCGCACGCCAACATGATCCGGCAGATCTTCGATCCCGCGGACCTGCGCCCGGCGGTGGCGAATTGGGAGGAGGTCGCCGGCGACCTGATCCGCCACCTGCACGACGAGGTCGCGGCGGCGCCCGGCGACGCCGCGGCGCGCGCGCTGCTGGACGAGGTGCTGGCCTATCCGGGCGTGCCGGCGCGCTGGCGCCATCGCGACCTGGGCGCGGCGCCGACGCCCTTGCTGACCACGGTGCTGCGCCGCGACGAACACCTGTTCCGGTTCTTCTCCACCATCACCACCTTCGGCACCCCGCGCGACGTGACCATCGACGAGCTGCATATCGAGTGCTGCTTCCCGGTCGACGACGCCACCGCGGAGTTGTGCCGGGGGCTCGCGCGCGAGGCGGCAGGTTAGCGGCCGGGTCTGCATGGACCGCAAGGCATCCCGCGAGGACGAACTGAGCGCCGCGTTGGCGCTGCCCGGCGCGCTGGTGAGCGCGCTGCAACCGTCGCCGATGTCGCCGTACTGGCTGCCGGTGCTGGCCGGTCTGCCGTTGGCCGCCTGCACCCTGATCCTGGCCCTGCCTTCGCTGCAGAGCGAGAACGCGCGCGTGTATTGGTGGTTGTTCCTGTGCTCCAACCTGTTCTGGATGTGGCCGCTGACGGCGATCCAGGACCGCATGCGCCGCCGCGGTTCCGGCAAATGGGCGCTGGCGCTGGCGCTGCTGACCGCCGCCTACCTGATGTCCCTGGCCAATAATCTGGCCGCCGACGCGGTCGCGCGCGCGCACGGCTGGCCGTCCGAATACGCCCTGGATTGGAGCCTGCTGCTCAGCGCCTTCGACATCTGCTGGCTGGTGATGATCGCCTACTGCCTGGTGCATGCGGGGGTGGCCTATTACGCCGAGCTGCAGGACGCCAAGGCGCGCAACCGGCAGGCGCTGGCGCTGACCCGCGAAGCCGAGCTGCGCGCACTGCGCTATCAGCTGCATCCGCATTTCCTGTTCAACACGCTCAATGCGATTTCCAGCCTGGTGGCCGAGGACCGCAGCGGCGACGCGCGCCAGATGATCGCGCGCCTGGCCGAGTTCCTGCGCGCCACCCTGGAGAGCGGCGACCGCCACGAGGTCGCGCTGGCCGAGGAACTGGCCCTTACCGAGACTTACCTGGCGATCGAGCGCGCGCGCCTGGGAACGCGCCTGCGCCTGCGCTGGAGCGTCGGCCCGGACACCCTGCGCGCGCGCGTGCCGGCGCTGCTGCTGCAGCCGCTGGTCGAGAACGCGATCCGCCACGGCATCGCGCCGCGCACCGAGCCCGGCCAGCTCGAGATCCGGATCGAGCGCGACGGCGACCGCCTCCACCTGCACGTGGGCAACGACGGCGCGGGCGAGAGCCGGCCGCAAGCCGACCGCAGCGGCGCTCCGCTGGGCCTGCGCAACATCGCCGAGCGCCTGCGCACCCTGTACCCGCAGGCGCATTCATTCGCCGCCGGCGGACGTGCCGACGGCGGCTACGAAGTGCGCCTGTCGCTGCCGTTCCAGGACGCCGCGGCCGCGCCCGCAAGCGGCTGAGGGGCTGCGCCGCGGCGCAGGTGCCCCGGACCGGCGCCCGGCGGCGCGGGGCGCCCGGGCCGGCGCGGCTTCGTCCCGTCGCATGCGGCTACCGCTTCGCCGCAAGAGCGCGCGCGCGCCCTGGCCGCGCACGGCGCGCTCAGGCCCAATGAAGCTTCGCTCGAACCGGCTCCGCCGTTCCGTCACGCGTCCACGGCGCGGCGGCGTCGTTTCGGGCGCCTATTGCGTTGCCAGGGACGGCGACTCTTTCTGCCGCTACGCCGGCCTGCGCGCCGGCACGCGATCGGCGCATCGGGCTTGGTCGTAGGCGGTATACGCTGGAGAATCGGCTTGCCGCTCCATTACGACCTGCCGAACCCGATATGACCACCCCCGTCGCGATTCCGGATCCACGCACCGAGCCGGCAAGCGCGCAGGCGCCGGCGCAGGATCCGCCCGGTTCGGGACGGCTGTGGCTGTCGCTGCTGGCGCGCCTGCTGCTGGGCGTATGCACCCTGCTGATCGCGCTGCCGTCGCTGGAGGACCCGCGCGAGACCGCGTACTGGGCGACCTTCCTGCTCGCCAACCTGATCTGGATGTCGCCGCTGACCGCGATCCAGCACCTGTTCTGGCGGCGCGGAACCTCGAAGTGGACCATGGTGATCGCGCTGCTGGCGATCACCTACGTGATGTCGGTGCTGAGCAATCTGGCCGCGCACTGGATCGCCAACACCCAGGGCTCGCTGTACCGCGACTCCACCGACTGGACCTTGATCTTCGGCGGCGTCGGCGGCTGCTGGCTGGTGCTGATCGCGTACTGCGCGATCCAGTCGGTGATCACCCACTACGCCGATCTGCAGGACGCGCGCGAGCGCAATCGCCAGGCCCTGGTGCTGGCCCAGGACGCCGAGCTGCGCGCGCTGCGCTACCAGATCAATCCGCATTTCCTGTTCAACACCCTCAACGCGATCTCGGCCCTGGTCGCCGAGGACCGCAATCGCGAGGCGCAGCAGATGATCACGCGCCTGGCCGGTTTCCTGCGCGTGACCCTGGACGGCGGCGAAGGCCACGAGGTGGCGCTGGCCGACGAACTGGCGCTGACCGACACCTACCTGGAAATCGAGCGCGCGCGCCTGGGCCAGCGCCTGCGCCTGAAATGGAACATCGGCCCGGACACCCTGCGCGCGCGGGTGCCGGTGCTGTTGCTGCAGCCGCTGGTCGAGAACGCGATCCGCCACGGCATCGCCCAGCGCAGCGAACCCGGGCGCCTGGACATCCGGATCGAGCGCGAAGGCGATCGCCTGCACCTGCACGTGGGCAACGACGGCGCGCCCGCGCCCGCCGCCTCGGAAGAGGACGCGCGCCGGGCCGGCGCGATCGGCCTGCGCAACATCGCCGAGCGCCTGCAGGCGCTGTACCCGGACGCCCATTCCTTCGCCGCCGGCGCGCGCGCCGACGGCGGTTACGAAGTGCGTATGACGCTGCCGTTCAACGAGGCGCCGGCGGCGCTAGTGGTCAAGGAGACTGAAGCATGATGCGAGTAGCGGTGATCGACGACGAACCCCTGGCGCGCAGCGGCGTGATCACCCGCTTGGCCGCGCACGCGGACATGCAGGTGGTGGGCGAATTCGCCGACGGCCCTTCGGCGCTGGCCGGCATCGCCGCGCTGGCGCCGGACCTGGTGTTCATCGACGTGCAGATGCCGGGCATGACCGGCCTGGAGGCGCTGGCGGCGCTGTCGCCCGAGCAGCGGCCGCTGGCGGTGTTGCTGACCGCCTACGAGAATTTCGCCGTGCGCGCCTTCGAACTGCACGCGATCGACTACCTGCTCAAGCCGATCGACGACGAGCGTTTCGCCGAGGCGCTGGAGCGCGCGCGCCAGGCCCATCCCTACCGGCGCGCCGGCACCCAGCTGCCGGGCGCCCTGGTCGCACCGACCGCGAACAACGACGACGAGGGCGCGTGGCTGACCCGGTTCGTGGTGCGCGTGGGCCGGCGGGTGGCCTTCGTCGAGGCCTCGGAGGTCGAGTGGATCCAGGCCGACGGCGATTATGCGACCTTGCACGTGGGCGATCGCGGCTATCTGTTGCGCGAGTCGATGGGGCGCCTGTCGCGACGCCTGGACCCGGCCCAGTTCGTGCGCGTGCACCGTTCCACCATCGTGCGCGTGGACTGCGTGGCCGAACTGCAGCCATTGTCCAACCGCGACGCCATGCTGCGCCTGCGCGACGGCACCCCGGTGCGCGCCAGCCGCACCTACATCGAGCCGCTGCAGGAGCGCCTGCGCGGCCGCGCGGGCTTCGTCGGCTAGCCGCGCCGGGCCGCGGCCCGCGAACGGCCGGCGCGCTGCAACCATGCGCGCCGCCGCGGTATCTCCGGTTCCGACCTTGGCCTTCGCGCCAAGCCCTGGGGAGCGGAACCGTGACGAAATCCTGGATATTGAGCATCGCCCTGCTGTGGTCCGCCGCCGCCGCCGCGCAGACGCCCGCCGCCGCGCCCGCGATCGACGCCTTCGTCGCCGACTACGCGCGCGCCCACGACTTCAGCGGCACGGTGCTGATCGCGCGCGACGGCCGGACCGAGTATCTGGGCAGTTTCGGCCTGGCCGATCTGGCGTTCCGCGTGCCCAACACGGCGCGCACGCGCTACAAGATCGCCTCTATCACCAAGAGCTTCACCGCAGTGCTGATCCTGCAGCTGCGCGATCAGGGCAGACTGGATCTGGAACGCCGCATCGGCGACTACCTGCCCGATTACCGCGGCGAGGGCGCGCATCGGGTCACGCTGCGGCAATTGCTCAACCACAGCTCCGGGCTGGCCAATCTCGACACGGTCAAGGACGCCCAGACCGCGATCCGCGACGGCCTGCCGGTGTACCAGCTGCCGCACAGCAGCGATGCGCTGTTGTCGCAGTACTGCAGCGGCAAGCTCGCCGCCGAGCCGGGGACGGCCTTCGACTACAACAACTGCGACTACATCGTGCTGGGCAAGATCGTCGAACGCGTGACGGGGCAGACCTACGAGCGGGCGCTGCGCGAGCGCATCCTGCAACCGCTGGGCCTGGCCGACACCGGCCTGCTGCGCCAGGACCGGGTCGTCGAGCGCCTGGCCGAGACCTATTTCGCGCGCGAGGAGCGCGGCCCGATGACGCCGGACCTGCCCGCGTATCCGGAGAACTGGTACGCGGCCGGCGCGATGTACTCCAGCGCGCGGGACCTGGCCAAGTTCGCCGACGCGCTCTACGGCGGCCGCCTGCTCAGCGCCGATTCGCTGCGGCGCATGCTGGATCCGGGCCTGGACGACTACGGCTACGGCCTGTGGAGCTACCGGATGAAGATCGGCGGCCGCGAACTGTGGGTGGCCAAGCGGCCCGGGCAGATCATGGGCGCGCGCAGCCAACTGCTGCGCGTGATCGAGCCGCGCATCAGCGTGGTGATCCTGGGCAACGCCGGCAGCGCCGACCTGGACGAGTTCGCAGCGCAGATCGCGCGCCGCGTGGGCGCGCCGTCGCCGTCGCGCTGAGGCCGTCGCATGGCCGCGCTCAGGCTTTGGGCTTGAGCTGGTGCAGCAGGATCGAGTTGCCCTCCGAATCCAGGCACACCGCCATGCGGCAGACCGGGCTGTGGATGATGTCGCTCTTGAAGACCACGCCCTTGGCCTTGAGGTCGGCGATCAGGGCGTCGAGGTCCTCGACTTCCAGCGCGATGGTGCCGCCGGCGGCGTCGCTGGGCGCGTCCGGCACGAAGTTGGTCAGGGCCAGGCAGCCGCCGTCGGGCAGGTCGTATTCGATCCACCAGTTGTCGCCCTGGTGGCCGCTGGACCCCGGCTTGAGCCCGAAGGTTTGCTCGTAGAACCTGCGTGCGCGCGGCACGTCGCGGATCGGGTACATGGTGAACGCGACTTTCCTGAACATGTGCGGCTCTCCTGATGCGTACGAGGATGCGGACGAAGCGATTCAGCGCCGGCGCGCGTACAGCAGGCCGCCGATCAGGCAGCCGGGCAGGCCGGTGAGCGCGACCAGGATCGGGTACCAGGCCGGGCCGAACTCGGGGCCGCGGCCCCAGGTCGCGACCACGCCGGCGATGCCGAACACGGTGCCGACCAGCCCCAGCGTCCACGCATGCGCCATCGGCCGGTGCGGCGCGTAGCGTGCGGTCAGGTAGCCGCCGAGCACGGTGTAGAGCGTGCGGTAAGCGAGCGCGAACAGCCACAGGCCGGTGCTCATCGGCTGGAACCACGGCGGGAACACGCCGCTGGCATGCATGACCACGTCGGTGACGGTGGACAGCACCATCACCGCGATCAGGCCCAGCAGCACCGCGCCGATGCTGCGGCCCAGGCGCCGCCGCGGTCGCTCGGGAATTGTGGTTCGGGTGTTCATGGATGGGCCTTCGCGCCGCGCGTCTGGACACTACGAGGGAAGGCGCGGGCGGCGGCCGCCCGCGCGCAGGGTTCAGCCCGACACCGTGGAGGCGTCGGCCAGGAAGGCATCGAGCTTGTCGTAGCCGGCGGCGATGCCCTGTTCCATGTTGCTGGCCAGCGCGCCGTCGCGGGCCTCGCGCGAGGCGTAGACCACGGTGGTGACCAGGGTGGTCTTGCCCTCGCGTTCGCTCAGCACCGCGGTGCCGACGGTTTCGCCGCCGGTCCAGTCCATGTCGAAGCGTTCGGTGCGCACGATGCGCCGCGGGCGTTCAATCTCGCGGTGCTCGCCGCCCATGCCCATCTCCACGCCTTCCGGCCCGCTCCAGACGAAGCGGTAGGCGCCGCCGACGCGCAGGTCGACCTCGCACACCGTCAGGGTCCAGCCGTCGGGACCGTGGAACCAGCGCTTGAGCAATTCGGGTTGGGTCAGGGCGTCGAACACCAGTTCGCGCGGCGCGTCGAAGGCGCGTTCGATCACGATCTCGCGCTCGCCGGGGGCGGTGAGGCGCAGGGCGTTGTGGGCGTGCATGGTCGGAACTCCTTAGCGTTTCTTGCGTGGCGGAGTGGGGCGCTGTTCGGCCTGCAATTGACCGAGCAGCGCATCGAGGCGCTGGTAGTTCTGTTCCCAGATCCGGCGGTAGCGCTCCAGCCAGACGTTGGCCTCGGCCAGCGGCTGCGCTTCGATCCGGCAGGGGCGGCGCTGCGCGTCGCGGCCGCGGCTGATCAGGCCGGCGTGTTCGAGCACCTTGAGGTGCTTGGAGATCGCCGGTTGGCTCATGGCGAAGGGCTCGGCCAGTTCGGTCACGCTGGCTTCGCCGCTGGCGAGGCGGGCCAGGATCGCCCGTCGCGTGGGATCGGCCAGGGCGGCGAAGGTGGCGTCGAGACGTTGGGGCTGCATTGAATATAACCTGATAGTTACATAACTTTAGGGTTATATACAGCCGGGCGGGGCCGGCGTCAAGCGCCGCTTTTGCGAATTCGACAGAAGGCCAGGCCGGCCCCCCGCAGGTTCGGCGTGGCGGGTCGCCCGGATTGCGAGGCCGCTCAGGGCGGCGCGGAGGGATCGGATTCGGCTCGGGCCTTGCGGCGCGTCGATGCGATGCGGTGCGCATCGCGCCGGCGGGCGTTCACGCGCGCGTGGTCTGCGCGCGCAGGCGTCGCGCCAGGAACCACGCCACGATCCCGATCGGCGGATAGATCGCCAGGGTCGCCAGACGTTGCAGCAGGCCGGTGCAGGCGCGCGTGTCCAGGCCGGTCCAGTGCGCCATGAACGGAATCAGGGCCAGGATCCACAGATTGGTCGCCAACAGATAGAGCTTGATCGCGCGGCTGCGCTGCAAGCGCCACAGCGCCAGCATCGCCAGCGTCGGAAACGACAGGATGCCGATCATCAACGGCCCAGAACCGTGGCGCGGATGCGGCAGCGGGAAATACGCGGCTTTGAACGCGACCGCCGCGTTGACGAGCAGCGCGATCAGCACCAGCGCGGTCGGCAGTGCGCCACCGCCCAGCCGGCGCAGGGCCAGGCCGATGCCGCAGGCGCCGGCCAGGGTGGCCAGGCCGGTGAGCGCCGCGCCGCCGTTGAAGATCCACGGCAGCGGCGCGCTGTCGGAGCCCAGCGTGCTCGCGGCCTGGCGCAGGAAGCTGTAGCCGGGAAAGAACGGCGCGGCGATCAGCTGGGTGGCGTAGTAGACGAAGGGCACCGCGATCGCGCAGGCGAGCGCGGCCCGCAGCGTCGCCGAAGCGCCGGCGCGCGCGTTCAAGGCGCTACCGATGCGGCGGCGGCCACGGTTTCCGAGCGCAGCGATGCGCAGTCCGGGCCCGGCGCGTCGGCCGGCGCCTGCCGATCCACGCACAGGCCGAAACTTGCGGGCAGGCCGACGATCTCGCGACTGGCGCCGACGGCCATGCTGAAACGTTCGAAGGCCTGGGCGCGACAGCCGGGTCGGTCGCGTGCGCAATCGGACTCGAACAGGGCGTAATGGCAGCGTCCGCTGTCGCTGGCGATGCACTCGAAGCGGCCGATGCCGGCCTGCACGCGGGTGCGCGCATGCAGGCGATCCTGGCCGTCGACGCGGGTGCGTGTGACCAGGGTGGCGCCGCCGGCGTCGCAGCCCAGCAGCGCGAACAGGAAATAGACCAACGCGATCAGATTGCGCATGGAGCACCTCGGAGTGTGGGCGAACGCCGCCCGCACGCGACGGGATCGCATGGGGCGGTACTGCGTTGCGGGCTTGCGGCGGGGCGGGCTTGCGGTGGAGCGGACGTTCGCGGCGCAGTTACATATGCCGGAACAGCGCCATGAACGGCTGGCTCACGCTCAGCGTTTCCGCGCGCTGCTTGAGCCGCACCGTGCCGCGGCCGCTGTCGTCGCGCACGATCGCGGCGATGGCCTTGAGATTGACGATGGTCGAGCGGTGGATCTGCTTGAACGCGTTCGGGTCCAGCACCGCCAGCAGCTCGCGGATCGGCGTGCGCAGCAGGGCCTCGCCGTCGGCGGTGACCACGGTGGTGTATTTGTGATCGGCGCGGAAGTAGGCGACGTCGTCGACCAGGATCAGGCGGGTTTCGCGGCCGGCGCTGGCGGTGATCCAGGTCAGCGGCGGCGCCTGCGTGCGCGGCAGGCCGGCGCCGAGCTGGCGCAACAGGGCGGCGAGCGCGGCGCTGTCGGCGCTCTCGGCGCTGCCGCGCGCCTGCAGCCGCTGCACCGTCGCGGCCAGGCGCTCGGCTGCGATCGGCTTGAGCAGGTAGTCGATCGCGCCACGCTCGAAGGCGTCGACCGCGTACTGATCGTAGGCGGTCACGAACACGATCCGGGTCTGCGGGCTGGTCTCGGCCGCGGCGGCCGCGACTTCCAGCCCGCTCAGCCCGGGCATGCGGATGTCGAGGAAGGCCACGTCCGGGCGATGGCCGGCGATGGCTTCCAGCGCCTCGGCGCCGTCCTCGCACTCGGCCACCACTTCCAGCTGCGGCCAGGCCTCGGCCAGCAGCTCCAGCAGGGATTGGCGCAGCAGCGCTTCGTCTTCGGCGATGACGGCCTTAGCCATGGCGTGCGTCTCGATCAAAAGCGGCGGGGACCGTAAGGGTCGCGGCCACGCCGTTGGGGAAGTTGGCGACCACGGCCAGCGACGCGTCGGCGCCGTAGACCAGCCGCAGGCGTTCGCGCACGTTCTTCAGGCCGATGCCGGTGCCGCCGGGCTGGCTGCCGAAGCCTTCGCCGTCGTCGGCCACGGTCACCGCGACCGCCTTGCCGTCGCGGCGCGCCAGGATCCATACCATGCCGCCGCCGCTGCGCGGCTCCAGGCCGTGCTTGATCGCGTTCTCGACCAGGGTCTGCAGCATCATCGGCGGCAGCGGGGTGTGGCGCAGCGCCTCGGGCACGTCGACCTGCACGGTCAGGCGCGGCCCCATGCGGATGCGCAGGATTTCCAGATAGGCCTGCGCGCGTTCCAGTTCCTCGCCCAGGGTCGACAGCGCGTCTTCGGTGCGCGGCAGCGAATGGCGCAGGTACTGGATCAGGTGGCCCAGCATCTCGTCGGCGCGCGCCGGATCGGTGCGGGTCAGGTACTGCGCGCTGGCCAGGGTGTTGTAGAGGAAATGCGGTTCGACCTGGGCGTGGAGCAGGCTGAGCTTGGCGACGGTGAGTTCCTTCTCGGTCACGGTCTGGGCGACCGCGGCCTGTTCGTTGCGGCGGCGCTCGGCGACGCGGCGGGCGATCGCGCGGGTGATCGCCTCGGCGTTCTCCAGGTTGGTGCCGTCGTCGACCCGGAACCAATCGCTCCAGGCGCCGCTCTCGGGCTCGCAGACCAGGGTCAGGCTGCCGCTGCCGTCGCGCGGCGTGACCAGGGCCAGGATCTGGTTGCGCGGCACGCCGAACCAGTTGAGCGGGTTGTAGCGTCCCAGCGGGCGCCGGCCGTAAGTGTCGGGGCGGCGCACCTTGGCGCGCACCTGCAGGCTGTCGCGTGCGCTCTCGATTTCCTCGCTGCGCGGCAGTTCGCGGATCGCCGCGTCGAGCAGGTCGAAGGCCTCGCCGGCCTCGAACGGCACTTCGATCTGGCGGCGCTGGCGGTTGGCCAGGGTGCTGCCGTCGATGTGGCCGGCGATCAGGCGCACCCGCCGCAGGTGCGAGAAGGCGCCGGTGATCACGAACGCGCCGACGATCAGTCCGACCAGGAACACCGGCCAGGGATCGTTGTCGCCGTAGGTGCCGCTCAGGCTGGGCAGCGCCGACCAGGCCAGGGCCAGGATGAAGAACAGCACCGTCCAGGCGGCGATGATGCGGACTAGGAAAAACCAGCTCTTGATCACGGTGCGGCCCGGCTACGTCGTTGCAGGCAAGCATAGCGACGCGCCGCGCCGGGGCCAGCGGCGCGCGACGAAAGCGGGCGTGGAGCGACGAAACGGCGCGGCGCGGGTATCGGGCGAAGCCAGGCGCACCGTTCGGCGCGCCTGCGATGGGCCTGGGGGGCTACTTCTTGCCGAGCACGTAACGGTCTTGCGGGTCCGGGCAACCCTCGTCGCGGGGTGGGCAGGGCCATAGCTTGCGCGGCAGGCTGTCGCGCACCTCGAAGCGGTCGCCGTTCCAGACCACGAAGCCGGCGTGGGCCTTCATGCCGCCCTGAAAGCTGCGTGTGTCCTTGGCCGGCAGCGGCCGCTCGGGGTCGGCTTCCACGACCCAGCGCAGCACCGGCACGACGCCGGCGCGACTGTCGTCCAGCGCGATCGGATTCGCGCCCAGCGCGCGGTAGCGGTCGAGGCGTTCGCGCCCCAGGCTCAGTTCCGGTGCGCGCAAGCTGGCGGTGACGTCGGCCGGCGCCCGGCCCGCCGCGACGAGGTAGGCGCGCAGTCCGCTATCGGCGAACTCGGCCTGGGGCCGCGCGCAGGCGCGCCGCGCCGCCGCCAGGTCCTCGGTCGACTCGGTCTGCACGGTGGCGAGGCTGGCGCAGGCCATGCGCATTTGCACGAGATAGCCGGCGGTTCCGCGGCGATTGCCCTCGAAGCTGCGCAGCCACAGGCTGTAACGGGCGCCGTTCTTGTCGGCCAGCAGATACTCCGTGCGGCCGCCGGCGCCCGCAACGCTGCTCAGATAGACCTGTGCGCCCATCAGGCGTTGGCGCAGCTGCTTGGGCAGCAACACGTCCCGGGTCGGCAGCGAGGACACGAAGGCGACGATGGCCTCCGGGGCGGCGGCGTAGCGGCCGTTCTGGATCACCGGCCCGCTGACCGGCGAGAACCCCGCCAGGCCGGCGCTCCCGGCCTTGGGCGGCGCGGCGCCAACGCTGACGCATGCGCCGAGCAGCGCGGCGGCGAGCAGGATCTTCGAACTGGGGGGCACGGGCGGACTCCTGTAGCGGTACTAGTGCGCGCGACGCGGCGCTTCCTGCTGCTGCGTGCGCTGCGGATCTTCCAGGGCCGGCGCGGGCGCGGCGGGCTGGTTGCGACTGAGCGCGTCCAGGCGGTTGATGCTGGCCTCCGGCGCGGCATGGGTCGCCACGTCGGCCGACACCGCGACGCGCGCGGCGGCGGGATCGCCGGGCCGGCCCTGGACCATGAACAGGATCTCGCCGGCGGCCCGCGTTCCAGTGGCGTTGTTGGTGGCGATCGCGCTGACGTCGGACAGGTTGGCCTGCTTGGCTTCGGCCAGCAGGTGCAGGTTGACGCCGTCGCGATTGCGATCGTAGGGCGGGCCGAGCGCGCTCAGGTGGCCGTCGATCTGCGTATACATGCGATGGTCGGCATGGTTGGGATCGCGCGGGTCGCCGGGCGTGCGGGCCGGAGCGGCGCCCTGCGCCGGCGCCTGCTCGGCCGGCGCCTGATTGCGCTCCTGCTGTTGGCCCGGCGCGACCGAGGTCAGCACGTACTGCCAGCGGGTCTGGTCCGGATTGGCGCGCACCGTGTCGATGAAGGCGCTGTGTTCGCCGCCGCCGATGGTCTGGCAGCCGGCGGAGTCGGTGTTGGTGTTGCTGCCGCGATGGATCTTGAACGTGTTGTTGAGGTCCTGGACGCCGCTGACGTCGCGCGAGTCGAACCAGCCGTCGGCATTGGTGTCGCGTTCGACCATGTTGCGGCCGTTGCGTACCGCCTCGTCGGAGGGCCGCAGCGAGAACTCGCGGCCGCTGCGGGTGTGGCCGTTGCTGGCGTGCTCGGTCCTGACCATCTCGACCGTGCCTTCGGCCAGGCGCCCCAGGTCGCGCACGTTGTCGCCGTTGACGTCGTCGCCTTCGACCTTGCGCCGGGCGACGTTCTCGTAGCCGGGCGAGGTCGCCATCCGCGGAACCTGGCGCTCGGTGTCGGCATAGATGCGGTTGCCGTCGCTGCCGGCGTGGTGGTCGTACTGCGCGGTGGGCTCGGTGGTGGCGTGGTTGAACTCGCGCGCATGGCGGCCGCCGTCGGCGTCCTTCCAGACCACGACGATGCGGTCGTCGTACTCGCCGCGGCCGCGATGGTCGGTGGTGGCGTTCTCGTTGCGCATGCCCAGGATCACGCGGTCCTGGGTGTTGAGGGCGTCGCGCGCGGGCTGGGTGCCGCGCGCACCGATCACGCTGGCGTAGACGTCGTACTGCTGCGCCTGCGACAGGCCCTGGGTCTCGGTGTCGGCGGGAAAGCGCGGCGCCGCGGTGGCGCCGCGCAGGCGTTCCAGGGTCGGATTGAGGGTGGCCGCGTCCTCGGCCGAAAGCGCGTCGGGCGCGCGCAGGGCGGTCAGGCGATCCTGCGCGCGCACGGCCACGTAACGGTCCAGCGCTTCCTGCACCACCACGCCCTGGTCCTGGCGCAGGGCGTCCAGTCGCGCCGCGGCTTCGCGGTTCTGGCCTTGGTTGAGCAGGGCGACGACTTCGTTGGCCGAGGCGTTGATGTCGAGTTCGGGCATGGGAAAGTCCTTTTCCGGTTGAGCGGTCGCGTGGTGTGCCGGTGGCGCCGGGCGCCGGTACGCCGGCGCCGCGGGCCCAGCCTAGCACCGGCTCGTGGCGCGCAACACCTGGGGCGCGTCCGGCCGTGGGACCGCTGCGCCGAAACCACGGTCCGCGGCGGTCGGCGGGCAAGAAAAAGCCCCGCGGCGCGGGGCTCTTCCCTTATCGCAGCCGGGCCGCTCAGGCCTCGGCTTCTTCTTCCTTGTAGGCGTCGACCGGGATGCAGGCGCACATCACGTTCTTGTCGCCGTAGACGTTGTCCACGCGCGCGACCGGCGGCCAGTACTTCTGCTGCTTCAGGCTGGGCAGCGGGAACGCGGCCAGCTCGCGCGGGTAGGCGTGGGTCCACTGGCTGGCCGAGACCGCGGTGGCGGTGTGCGGGGCGTGCTTGAGCGGGTTGTCCTCGCGGTCCAGCGTGCCCTGTTCGACCGCGCGGATTTCGTCGCGGATCTGGATCATGGCGTCGATGAAGCGGTCCAGTTCGTGCTGCGATTCGCTCTCGGTGGGTTCGACCATCAGCGTGCCGGCGACCGGGAAGCTCAGGGTCGGGGCGTGGAAGCCGAAGTCGATCAGGCGCTTGGCCACGTCCTCGGCGCCGATGCCGGTGGCGTCCTTGAGCGGGCGCAGGTCGAGGATGCACTCGTGCGCGACCAGGCCGTTGCGGCCGGTGTAGAGGGTCTCGTAGTGCGGGGCCAGGCGCTTGGCGATGTAGTTGGCGTTGAGCAGGGCGACCTGGGTCGCCTTGCGCAGGCCGGACGCGCCCATCATGGTGATGTACATCCACGAGATCGGCAGGATCGAGGCCGAGCCGAAGCTGGCCGCCGACACCATGCCGACCGCGCCTTGGCCGCCGAGCGTGCGCGGCAGGAACGGTGCCAGGTGCGACTTGACCGCGCACGGGCCCACGCCCGGGCCGCCGCCGCCGTGCGGAATGCAGAAGGTCTTGTGCAGGTTGAGGTGCGACACGTCCGAGCCCCACTTGCCGGGCTTGGCCACGCCGACCAGGGCGTTCATGTTGGCGCCGTCGGTGTAGACCTGGCCGCCGTGGGCGTGGACGATCTCGCAGATCTCGACCACGTCCTCTTCGAACACGCCGTGCGTGGACGGGTAGGTGATCATCAGCGCGGCCAGGCGGTCGCTGTACTTCTCGGCCGCACGGCGGATGTCCTCGACGTCGACGTTGCCGTTGCTGTCGCACTTGGTGACCACGACCTGCATGCCGCACATCTGCGCCGAGGCCGGGTTGGTGCCGTGCGCCGATTCCGGGATCAGGCAGATGTCGCGGTGGCCTTCGTTGCGCGAGCGGTGGTAGGCGCGGATCGCCAGCAGGCCGGCGTATTCGCCCTGCGCGCCGGAATTGGGTTGCAGGCTGACCGCGTCGTAGCCCGTGCACTCCACCAGCATGGCTTCGAGTTCGTCGATCAGCTGCTTGTAGCCCGTGGCCTGGTCGGCCGGCGCCAGCGGATGGATGTTGCCGAACTCCGGCCAGGTCACCGGGATCATCTCGGCGGTGGCGTTGAGCTTCATGGTGCAGCTGCCCAGCGGGATCATGGTGCGATCCATCGCCAGGTCCTTGTCGGCCAGGGTGCGCATGTAGCGCAGCAGTTCGTGCTCGCTGTGATGGGTGTTGAACACCGGGTGCTGCAGGAACGCGCTGCGGCGGCGCAGGCCGGCCGGCAGGGCGTCGGCGGTGGCGGCGTCGAGCGCGTCGATGTCGTCGATGCGGGCGCCGAACAGCGCGGCCAGTTGCACGACTTCGGCGCGGGTGGTGGTCTCGTCCAGGCTGACGCCGACCCGGCTCGGATCGCCGCAGTAGTTCAGATTGATGCGCGCGGCGGTGGCCTTGGCGTACAGGGCGTCGGCATCGACGCCGATCACGTCCAGGGTGTCGAAGAAATCCGGGCCCACGGTGAGGCCGGCCTGGCGCAGCGCGCCGGCCAGGATCGCGGCCAGGCGGTGCACGCGGCGCGCGATCCGGGTCAGGCCCTCGGGGCCGTGGTAGACGGCGTACATCGAGGCCATCACCGCCAGCAGCACCTGCGCGGTGCAGATGTTGGAAGTGGCCTTCTCGCGGCGGATGTGCTGCTCGCGGGTCTGCAGGGTCAGGCGGTAAGCGGGCTTGCCTTCGGCGTCGATGGAGACGCCGATCAGGCGGCCCGGCATCGAGCGCTTGTAGGCGTCGCGGCAGGCCATGAAGGCCGCGTGCGGGCCGCCGAAGCCGAACGGCACGCCGAAGCGCTGGCTGTTGCCGACCACGATGTCGGCGCCCCATTCGCCGGGCGCGGCGATCAGGGTCAGGGCCAGCAGGTCGGTCGCCACCGCGACCAGCCCGCCGCGCGCGTGCACGGCCTCGGCCAGGGCCTTGTGGTCGCCGATCTGGCCGCGGGTGTTGGGGTACTGCAGCAGCACGCCGAAGCTGTCGGTGGCGAGCGCCTCGCCGTCGTCGCCGACCTTCAGGTCGATGCCCATGGCCTCGGCGCGGGTGTGCAGCACTTCCAGGGTCTGCGGATGCACGTCGCGCGAAACGAAGAACAGATTGGACTTGGACTTGGCCGAACGCTTGGCCAGGGTCATGGCCTCGGCCGCGGCGGTGCCTTCGTCCAGCAGCGAGGCGTTGGCGATCTCCATCCCGGTCAGGTCGGCGACCATGGTCTGGAAGTTGATCAGCGCCTCCATGCGGCCCTGCGAGATCTCCGCCTGGTAGGGCGTGTAGGCGGTGTACCAGGCCGGGTTCTCGAGGATGTTGCGCAGGATCACGTTGGGGGTCAGGGTGCCGTAATAGCCCTGGCCGATGAAGCTGCGGAACACCTGATTCTTGTCGGCGACGGCGCGGATCTTGGCCAGCGCCTCGACTTCGGTCATCGGCGCCGACAGCGCCAGCGGCGCGGGCGACTTGATCTTGGCCGGCACGATCGCGTCGGTCAGCGCTTCCAGCGACTCGTGGCCGACCGCGCGCAGCATGTGCGCGATCTCGGCGTCGTTGGGGCCGATGTGGCGTTCCAGGAAGGCGTCGTGGTGCTCGAGCTCGCGCAGGGAAGGGCGATTGACAGCTGAAGTCATGGCAGGGGGCGTCCGTAGGCAAAAGGAGGGGCGTTCCGGCCCGCCGGCCTCACGGCCAACGGGCGCTCGCGGGCTCGCGGCCATGCCGCTCGAAAGCCCCGCTCGCCCCTCTGTCCTTTTGCCTGAGAGTTTGGAAGCGCCGCTGCGCACAGGCAGCTGGGGGAGGGCATCCTGGGTAGGAATCGCTCCTGTACGGCTCGCTTCGTGCCCCTTCGGCGCCGGTTCCGTCCGATGATCCGGGCGGTCGGTCTCTCCAGAGTTTGTACACGCGGCGGTATGGGGCCTGAGCGATTACGGGCGTTGCGCCTTCGGCAGCGGTCGGCGCCCTTGCGGGTCCGGCCGGCTTCTCCCACCGCGTGTTTCAAGCCCGGGATTATAGCCGGATGCCGGCGCCGGGTCAGGAGGCGGCCGGTTCAGTTTGCGACGCCAGGCCGTACCATGGGGTTTCGCCGTTCGTGGGTCATGGGTCGTCTATGCAGCCGTGCCGAGTCGTAGGGAAGGGGCATCGCCCCGGCGTGCGCCGGCGCTGCGCGCTCGCTGCTGCATGCAGGCCGCCGGGCGCGCGGCGATGAGCGACGGATCCGGGGCGCCCGCACGGGCCAAACGGCGCAAGCGCGCGGGCCACGGCGTGCAGGGACCGGCCAAGCCTGCGTTCGCGTCTGGCGGGGGCGGGGCGGCTGCGATCGAAGCCGTGGCAGGCGCCGAGCCCGAGGCCTGGGCGGTGCGCGTGTGGCGCCGCCTGATCGGGGAGCCCAGCCTAGGGCTGAGCGTGGCCTACCTGTTGATGTCGATGATCGGGCTGTGGACCAACTACTGGTTCTATCGCCAATTCGGTCTGCCGATCCTGGAGTACATGCACGCCGGCGATTATCTGGTGGCCGGCCTGCGCGACCCCGGCTACGCCCTGGTGCTGGCCGGGTCGGTGCTGGTGGCGTGGCTGGTGAGCTGGCCGGAGATCTACCGCAAGCAGCATCCGCGCCGCGTGCGCGAGATCCAACGGCGCTGGTGGGGGCGGCTGGTGTTCCCGGAAGCGGCCGTGTTCCGCTGGACCCTGCTGCGGATGAAGCCGGAGACCGGCATTGCCTTGATGGTGTTCGTGGGCATGGCCATGACCACATGCTCCTATGTGATCGGCAAGGCCGCGCGGATTCGCGAGCGCGCCGAGGGCCACGTGGTGCAGGTGAGCCTGGCGGGCGAGTCCGCGCCGCTGCCCGGCGACGCGCGCCTGCTCGGCACCAGCAGCGCCTATGTGTTCCTGTGGTGGCCCGGTGCGCGGCGCGCCGAAGCGCTGCCGATCGAAAGCGTCGGCCGTTTGCAGACGCCGCCGCTGTTGCGCCAGCGCGGCGCCTCGCCCGCAAGACCTCCCGCCGAGACGCCAGTGCCCGCATCGGCCGCTGCCGCGACCGCGCCTTGAACGCCGCTGCGATCGCGACGATCAAGCGACCGATCCGGACAGTCGCGCATGCCGCCGTCGCGGCGACGCGGTTGTATGCTGTCGTCATCTCCACGATGCCGCGGTTCCATCGCATGAGCGCACCCCCGTTCCGCTTGCTGCAACTCGATCACGTGGTGTTGCGGGTACGCGATCCCGAGGCCATGGTCGCCTTCTACCGCGACGTGCTGGGCTGCAGCGTGGAGCGCCGCCAGGACGAGATCGGCTTGATCCAGCTGCGCGCCGGCCAGTCGCTGATCGATCTGGTCGGCGTCGACGGCAAGCTCGGCCGCATGGGCGGCGCCGCGCCCGGCGCCGAGGGCCGCAACATGGACCACCTGTGCCTGCGCGCCGACCCGTTCGACCGCGCGGCGATCCTCGCCCACCTGGACGCGCACGGCGTGCGCATCGGCGATTTCGGCTCGCGCTACGGCGCCGAAGGCGAGGGGCCGTCGCAGTACCTGTTCGATCCGGAAGGCAACCTGGTCGAACTCAAGGGCCCGCCGGACGCCGGCGCGGCGGCCGCGCACTGATGTCGGATCCGGCTGCACCGCGCGCGCTCGCCAAGCCCGCGCGCTATCTCGCTCCGCTGCTGGCCGGCCTAGCGATGTTCGGGCCGTTCTCGATCGACACCATCTTCCCGGCGTTCCCGGCGATGGGCGCCGAACTGGGCGCCGACAAAGTGGCGATGCAGCAGACCATCAGCGTCTACCTGATCGCCTACGCCCTGATGAGCATCGTCCACGGGCCGCTCTCGGACGCGATCGGGCGCCGGCGCGTGATCATCGGCGGCCTGTTCGTGTTCACCCTGGCCTCGGTCGGTTGCGCGCTGTCGCGCGACCTGGGCACCTTGCTGGTCTTCCGCGCGGTGCAGGGCCTGTCGGCCGGCGTCGGCCTGATCGTCGGCCGCGCGGTGATCCGCGACGTGCTCCAGGGCGACGACGCCCAGCGCCTGATGAGCCACGTCTCGATGATCTTCGGCATCGCCCCGGCGATCGCGCCCATCATCGGCGGCTGGATCCTGGGCTGGAGCCACTGGCCGGCGATCTTCTGGTTCCTGGTCGCGTTCTCGGTGCTGCTGCTGATCGCGACCCTGCGGGTGCTGCCGGAAACCCATCCGCCGGCCTCGCGCCTGCCGCTGGTGCCGCGCCGCTTGCTGCGCGACTACGTGGCGATCTTCGTCAATCCGCGTTTCCAGCGCCTGACCGCGGCCAGCGCCTTCAACTTCGGCGCGCTGTTCCTGTACATCTCCTCGGCGCCGGCCTTCGTGCTCGACCTGCTGCGCCTGGACGAGCGCTCGTTCGCCTGGTTCTTCGTGCCGATGATCGGCGGCATGGTGATCGGCGCCTTCGTGTCGGGGCGCACCGCCGGCAAGGTCGGCGGCCAGCGCATGGTCCGGATCGGCTTCGCCTGCACCATCCTGGCGATGGCGCTCAACGTCGCCTACAACCTGTTCGACGCGACCCCGCAGGTGCCGTGGGCGGTGATCCCGATTTCGCTGTGCTCGTTCGGCGTGGCCCTGGTGTTCCCGATCGTGACCCTGGCGATCCTGGACATGTACCCGCGCCAGCGCGGTTCGGCCTCGTCCCTGCAGGCCTTTACCGGCCTGGTGCTCAACGCCCTGATCGCCGGCGTGCTGTCGCCCTTGGTCAGCGGCAGCGGCGCCTCGCTGGCGATCGCGGGGCTGGCCTTCGTGGTGGTGGGCTGGGGATTCTGGCGCTGGGAGTCCGCGCGTTCGATGCTGGAGCCGCCGGCCTCGGACGTGCCCGCGATCGAGCCGCCGGACACGCTTTAGCCAGGAGCGCGCCCGCGATGCTGCCGCGGCAACGACCCGACATCGGCTGGCTCGACCTGCTTCACGGCGCGGTCTATGTCGTGCGCGGCGGCGATCCCGAACGCGCCCAGGCCGCAGTCGAGGCCGGCGCCGATGCGCTCGCGCGCGACGGCCGCCACAGCCTGGCCAGCCTGTCGGTGCGCAGCGGCTTCGATCGTCTGCTGGCGACCCTGCAACTGCCGCCGGGCAGCGAGGTGCTGGTGTCGGCGGTGACCATCCGCGACATGATCGCGGTGATCGAACAGCACGGCCTGCGTGCGGTGCCGGTGGACGTGGACGCCGACAGCCTGCACGTGGACGAAGCCGCGCTGGCCGCGTCGCTCACGCCGCGCAGCCGCATGCTGCTGGTCGCGCACCTGTTCGGCAGCCGCATGCCGCTGGACGGTTTGCTCGCGTTCGCGCGCCGGCACGGCCTGTTGCTGGTCGAGGACGGCGCCCAGGCCTACACCGGCGACGGCTGGTTCGGCGAGCCGGCCTGCGACGTCAGTCTGCTCAGCTTCGGTCCGATCAAGACCGCGACCGCGCTCGGCGGCGCGCTGCTGCGCTTCGTCGACCCCGACCTGCGCGACCGGGTGCGCGCGGCGCAGGCGCGCCAGCCACTGCAGGCGACGCGCGCCTTCGCGCATAGGGTCGGCAAATACGCCCTGCTCAAAGCCTTGACCGGGCGTGCCGCCTACAGCCTGTTCTACCGCGCCTGCCGCGCGCTCGGCGTCGACCACGACGCCCTGATCAACCGTTCTGTACGCGGTTTTTCCGGCGGCGAGCTGTTCCTGCGCATCCGCCACCGCCCCTGCGCGGCGCAGTCGCGGCTGCTGCTGCGGCGGCTGCGCGGCTACCCGCAGGCGCGCGTGGCGCAACGCGCGCAGCGCGGCCAACGGTTGCTGGCGGCACTGCCGCTGGCGCGGCCGGGGCGTGCGCTCGCCGACTCGAGCCATTGGGTGCTGCCGGTGCTCAGCGCGGACCCGCCGCGGCTGGTCGCCGGCTTGCTGGCGTGCGGTTTCGACGCGACCCGCGGCGCGTCCAGCTTGTACGCGGTGCCTGGCGATACGCCGCCTGGCGCCGGCGATCTGCGCCGCGCCATGGCGGCGGTGGTATACCTGCCAGCGCCCGAGAGCGAGCGCGACCTGCGCCGGCTGAGCGAGGCGCTGCGCGCGAGCGCGACGGACGCAGCGTCCGCATGAACCGCGGCCCCGGGCGCCGGTACGGACGCGTTCAAACGCGCGCGCGCCGGTGACGCTAGACTTCGCCCCGGTCAAGGCGGCATCACGGAACGGCATGGCAGTGGGCAGGGATAGGAACGCGGTCGCGACGCGCGCGCGCCGGGGCTGGATCTGGCGGATGGGCCTGGCGCTGGCCTGCGCCGGGGCGTCGGCGACGCCCGCGCTGGCGCGCGACATCGACATCCGCCACTACGTCGCCCGCATCGAACCCGATCCCAAGGCCCGCAGCCTCAAGGGCGAGGTGGCGATCCGCTTCGTCGCCACCGTCGACGCCACCGATCTGATCGTGCTGGACCGCGACGGCCTGGAGATCGACCGCGTGCGCGACGGCGAGCGTTCGCTGTCCTTCGACCAGACCGGGCGCGTGCTCAAGGTGCGCCTGTCGCGGCCGGCGCTGCGCGGCCAGTTGCGCGAGATCACGGTCAGCTACCACGGCACGCCGCGCTTCGGCCTGCAGTTCCATCCCGAGCGCCGCCAGCTCTACACCCTGTTCTCCACCGCGCAGTGGCTGGTCGGCATCGACGCGCCCGACGAGCGCGCCAGCCTGGATCTGAGCGTGGTCCTGCCGACCGGCCTGAAGGCGGTCGGCAACGGCTATCTGGTCGGCCGCCGCAGCCTGGGCAACGGCAGCGAACTGCACCGCTGGCGCCAGACCGTGCCGATGCCGGCCTACACCTACGGTTTCGCCGCCGGTCCCTTCGAGGAAGCCAGCGACCGCGGCAGCCGGGTGCGCCTGCGCTATCTCGGCGCGGGCTACAGCCAGAGCGAACTGCGCCGCATCTTCGCCGACAGCGGCGACATGCTGCGCTATTTCGAACGCCGCGCCGGCGTGCCCTATCCGGGAGGCGTCTACACCCAGGCCCTGGTCGCGCGCACCATCGGCCAGGAACACGCGGGCTTTTCGCTGTTGTCGGAGGAGTACGGCCGCAGCGTGCTCGCAGACCGCCGCGACGAATCGCTGATCGCCCACGAGGCCGCGCACCAGTGGTGGGGCAACCTAGTCACCTGCCGCGACTGGACCCACTTCTGGCTCAACGAAGCCTTCGCCAACTTCCTCGCCGCCAGCTACATGGAGCAGCGCTTCGGCCGCGAGGAATACCTCAAGCAGGTCGACGGCTGGCGCCGCCGCTACGAGAAGCTCAAGGAAGCCGGCAAGGACAAACCGCTGGTATTCCCGGACTGGGACAAGCCCAGCGGCGACGATCGCGCGGTGGTCTATCAAAAGGGCGCCTACGTGCTGCACCTGCTGCGCGAGGAGCTCGGCGAGGCCGCGTTCTGGAACGGCCTGCGCGAGTACACCCGCGCCCATCGCGGCACCGCCGTGGTCAGCCAGGATTTCGAGCGTTCGATGGAACAGGCCAGCGGCCGCGACCTGTCGGCGTTCTTCGCGACCTGGGTTTATCCGCCCGCGCCGGCGCGCTGAGCGCGCCAGCGCAGCAGGTAGTGCAGCGGCAGCCCGGCGCCGACCAGGGCCGCGCCCCATAGCAGGGCCTGCGCACCGGTGCCGACCAGCGCGTACAGGCTGAACAGCAAGGCCGCGGCCGCGATCGCCCGACTGCCGCGGCCCTGGCCGCGCAAGGCCCAGGCCGCGCTGCCGGCCACGTAGGGCAGCAAGGTGGCCGCGGTCGACAGCAGGATCGAGAAGGTGAACAGCTGCACCAGCGAGCGGCTGTAGTTCGACAGCACCAGGGCCGAGGCCAGGGCGCTGCCGATCAGCACGCCCGCCACCGGCGTGCCGCGCGCGTCCACGCGCGCGAACACCTGCGGGAACAGGCCGTCGCGCGCCGCCGCCAGCGGCAGTTGCGCCGACAGCAGCACCCAGCCGTTGAGCGCGCCGAAGCAGGACACCGCGGCCACCAGCGCCAGGGCGATGCCCGCCTGCGGCCCCCACAGGGCGCGCGCGGCGTCGGCCATCGGCGCCTGCGAGCTGTGCAGCACCGAAGCCGGCAGCACGCCCAGCACCGCGGTGCAGGCCAGGATGGTGGCCGCGCCCGCGATCAGGGTGCCGAACACGGTCGCGCGCGGCACCGTGCGTTCGGCCTCGCGCACCGCCCCGGCCGGCACGGTCGCCGCCTCCAGGCCGAGGAAAGCCCACAGGGTCAGCGCGGCGGTCGCGTGCGCGACCTGCGGCAGCGACTCTCCGCTGGGGTTGAAGGCCGCGCCGGCGTGGCGGTCGGCGAACCACAGCGCGACCCCGCCGAACAACAACAGCGGCAGCAGTTTCAGGGCCGTGGTCAGCAGCTGCACTCGTCCGGCCTCGCGGATGCCGGCCAGGTTGACCGCGCTGCACAGCCATAGGGCCGCCAAGGCGCAGGCGGCGGCGCGCGCCGGGGTCGCGGTCGCGGCCGGGAACACCGCGCCCAGACTGCCGGCGAAGGCGACCGCGATGGCGGCGTTGGCGCACCAGATCGAGATCCAGTAGCTCCACGCGATCACGAAGCCCGGCGTGTCGCCGAAGGCCTGGCGCGCGTACACGTAGGGCCCGCCGCTGTGCGGCCAGCGCGCCGCCAGACGGGCGAAGGTCAGCGCCAGCAGCAGCGCGCCGCACAGGGTGATCGCCCAACCGATCAGGGTCGCCGCGCCGTAGGGCGCCAGCGCGGACGGCAGCAGGAACACGCCGCTGCCGATCATGCTGCCGACGACCAGCGCGGTGGCCGACCACAGTCCCAGCGGCCGGCCGATGGCGCTCATGCGCCGTCCGGCGCCGGCGCGTCGCGGTAGCTGGCGCGCAACAGTTCCTGGAAATGGTGGACCGCGTTCTCGCGCAGCGGATTCAGGCGGCCGGCGACGTAGGAGCCCGAGGCCAGCCCGCGCTGCACGTCCTCGCAGATGGTCAGGTCCTCCAGCTGCACTTCGTCGCTGAAGGCCAGGTCGGCGTCGCGGCGCGCCCGCGCCTCGCCGGAGTCGTCGCGGCGGTAGTAGAAATCGAACACCACCCGGCAGCGGTCGACGCCGACCGGCACCACGCGATTGGTCTGCAGGCGGCCGGGCAGGATGTTGAGCATGGTGTTCGGCCACAGCCAGTAGTACAGCGCGTCGCCGTCGCCGTAGAGGCCGTCGCCGCTTTCCAGCGGACTCCACTGGTAGGAGTACCAGCGCGCGGTTTCGGTCACGTAGCTGCGGTAGTCGAGCAGGCGGTTGAGGCCGGGGTGGATGTGCGGGACGTGGTAGCCCTCCAGGTAGTTGTCGACGTAGACCTTCCAGTTGCAGCCCACGTCGTAGCTCACGCGGTGGTGATGGCCGTAGTCGGCCAGGCCGCGTTCGGCGCCGATGCGTCCGTCGATGTCCTGCACCAGTTCGTCGAAGCCCATTGCCGGCTCGCCTGCGCAGGCGAACACCATGCCCTGCCAGACCCGCGCCTGCAGTTGCGGCAGGCGCACGTCGCTCACCGCGAAGTCCGGCGTCTGGCCCATTTCCGGGGCCGAGCGCAGCACCCCGTCCAGGCCGTAGGTCCAGCCGTGGTAGCGGCAGCGCAAGGAGCGCGCGGCCAGGCCGTCGCAGCTCGCGATCGGGCCGGCGCGATGGCGGCAGACGTTGTGCAGCACGCGGATTCGGCCGTCGTCGCCGCGCACCGCGATCACCGGCAATCCGGCCAGGTCGGCGACGACGTGGTCGCCGGCCTGCTGCAGCTGGCACAGGTGCGCGACCAACTGCCAGCCCGGGTCGAAGATCAGGCGCCGGTCCAGCGCCGCCATCGCCGGATCGGTGTAGTAGCGCGCGGGCAGGGCGGTGGCGTGTTGCAACGGCTGCGGCGCCAGTTCGGCGGCGGGGTCGGGGCGCGGGCTCATGGCCGCAGTATTGCGCCGCGCACGCGCCGTCCGCAAAGGGGCGGCGCTGACGCGACCGGCCGGCGGATCGCTCCGCCGGCCGGTCGTGGACTGCGATGCTGCTTTGGGTCTGGAGCGGGGCTTAGCCGCAGCAATAGCACTGCAGGGGCTGGCCCGGGCCGCCGGGGCCGAGGTCGCCGCCGAAGCCCTCGCATTCCTGGCGACAGGCCCAGGCGCTGCAGGCTTCGTTTTCGGCTTGAACGCCGCTGCCGTCGCCGGCGACGACCTGGAATGCGCCGAAGCTCATCGCGGTGGAGAACAGCAAGGCAGCCAGGGCGATGCGCACACTGCGTGTCCGATGCTTCATCTCAACTCTCCTTGGTGGTGGGGCCCGCCGCCGACGCCTCCGTGCGCCGCACCGCGGTCAGTACGCCGTTGACGCCTTCCTTGGTATTGATCACGCCCACGCGCGCATAGCGCACCCGGCCGTCGCGGCCGATCACCAGCAGCAGGGGCACGTTGCGCGCGCGGAACAGCATCGCGCTGCGTCGGTCCTGGGTGGCGATCACCGGAAAGGGAAATCCATGCTCGCGCGCATACGCGCCCGCGGCGGCGGGCGGGTCCAGGGCGACGCCGATCATCTCGGCGCGTCCGCCCGAGGCGGCGTCGAGCTGGCCGGCGATGGCCTTCACCAGCGGCGCCGAGGCGCGGCAGTGCGGGCAGCCGGTGGTGAAGAAATACAGCACCTGGTAGTCGCCGGCGGGCTCGCCGAGCTTGCGGCCGGCGCCGTCCAGCGAGGCCATCGCGATGCGCGGCACGTACATGCCGATATAGGGCTGGGTCGCGCGTTGCGACAACCAGCGCTGGTTCTCGCGCGCCTGGTGCAATTGCCAGCCCAGCGCGACCACCAGCACGCTGGCCAAGGCGAGCGCGGCCAACAGCAAGGGCAGGGTCCAGCGCGAGACCACCCGGCTGTCCGTAGGCGTGGGGTTCGACATGTCGGCGACCGTAGCAGCGCGTGCTCGCGCATAACTTGACGATGCTCACATCGAAGCGATGCCAGGCACGATGCACGCTCGCACTGCGCGATGCACCGCACTCTCTCGCAGCCGCCTGCTTCCCCCTTTGAAGAAGGGGGCTAGGGGGATTTGCTTTGCTCTCGCACGAGCAACAGCAAATCCCCCAGCGCCGCGAGCAAAGAATCGAGACCGATTTGTACGGGGCGTTCGTCCCCTTTTTCGACGGGGGCGATGAATGGTGCTTCCCCCCTTTGGAAAAGGGGGGCTAGGGGGGATTTGCTTTGCTCTCGCACGAGCAACAGCAAATCCCCCGGCGCCGCGAGCAAAGAATCGACACCGATTCGTACAGGGCGCTCGACCCCTTTTTCGAAGGGGGCGATGAATGGCGCTTCCCTCTTGGAAGGGGCATCGTTCGTCGCGGTCCATCCGAAAAAAACGAAGGCCGGCGAACGCCGGCCTTCGTCGGGAACGTGGTGCGCGGCGCTCAGCCCTTGCCCGCCGCGGGCTTGGCCGCGGCGGCGACCTTGCCGTCGGGCTGCCAGCCGCAGGTCTTGCCTTCGTTCTGCTGCTTCAGCCAGGTCTGCAGCGGCGCGAAGTATTCCAGCACCGCCGAGGCGTCCATCTTCTCGCCGCCGGTGAGTTCCTTCAGGGTCTTCTGCCAGGGCTGGCTCTGGCCCTTGCTCAGCATGGCCTGGAACTTGGCGCCGGCTTCCTTGTTGCCGTAGAAGCTGCACTCGTACAGCGGGCCCTTGTAGCCGGAGGCGTCGCACAACGCCTTGTAGAACTGGAACTGCAGCACGTGCGAGAGGAAGTAGCGCGTGTACGGGGTGTTGCCCGGCACGTGGTACTTGGCGCCGGCGTCGAAGAACTCCTCGCCGCGCGCGCTCGCCGGGGCCACGCCCTGGTACTTGGCCTTCAGGTCCCACCAGGCCTTGTTGTAGTCGCCCGGCTTGATCGAACCGTCGAACACGCCCCAGCGCCAGCGGTCGATCATCAGGCCGAACGGCAGGAACGAGACCTTGGCCAGGGCCATGCGCATCTGCGCGTTGATCAGCGCCTCGTTGCTCTGCTGCTGATCGCCGACCAGGCCGATCGACTGCAGGTACTTGGGCGTCATCGCCAGCACGATGGTGTCGCCGATGGCCTCGTGGAAGCCGTCGTGCGCGCCGCCCTGGAACAGCGGCGGCTGCTTGTTGTAGGCCATGTAGTAATAGACGTGGCCGAGCTCGTGGTAGATGGTGGTGAAGTCTTCCTCGGTGTGCTTGATGCACATCTTGGTGCGCACGTCGCCGGCCATGTTCATGTCCCAGGCGCTGGCGTGGCAGGCCACGTCGCGGTCGCGCGGCTTGATGAACTGGGTCCTGCTCCAATAGGTCTCGGGCAGCTTGGGCATGCCCAGCGAGACGTAGAAGTCCTGCGCGCGCTCGGTCATCTGGCGCGCGGTCGCCAGTTCGGCGTCGACCTGCAGCTGCGCCTGCTGCTCGGGCTCGCGCGAGTCCGGGTTCTTGGCCATCTGGGCGTCGAGCTGCTGCTGGTACTGCGCGGCCAGGGCGCCGTTGACGTCCAGGCTGCCGGCGTTCTTGTACGGCGCCAGCACGTCCCAGAGGTTGCCCCAGTCCTGCTGCCACATGTTGCCCATCAGGTGGGCGGGCAGCATGTTGCCGGCGACGTGGCCCTTGTCGGCGCCGTAGGTGGCCTCCAGCTTGGTGCGGGTGTAGCAATGCAGCTGCTCGTACAGCGGCTTGACCTGGCCCCACAGGCGGTCGGTCTCGGCGGCGATCTCGGCCGGGCTCATGTCGTAGCCCGAGCGCCACATCTCGCCGGTGTCGGCGTAGCCCATGTCGCGCGCGCCTTCGTTGACCAGTTCGACGAAGCGGGTGTAGTCCTTGCGCATCGGCTGGGCGATGGTGTGCCAGCCCTGCCAGGCGTCGAGCTGGGCCTCGTAGTCGCGGCTGTTGCGCAGCACGTCCTCGAGGTCGCCGAGCTGGCGGCAGGTCTTGGCGTCGCCTTCGCCGGTGCAGTACTTGCCGGCGCCGTACATGCCGTCCATCTTGGTCGCGATCTTGGTCAGCTCGGCGAGCTTGGCCGGGTCCTTCGGAGCGGGCATCGCGGTCAGCAGCTTGAGCAGCTGGATCGAACGCGCGGTGTCGGGCGACATCGGCTGGCCTTCGAAACGCTTGGACTGCTCGATCCAGCTGTTGAGCTGGGTCAGCCAGCGCTCGTTGCTCTTGGCCGCGATCATCGCGCTGTCGTCGTTGATGAAGGTGTTCGACAGCCACTGCGCCGAACTCATCTCCGGGTACATCGCCTTGTATTCGGCGTTGACGCGGGCGATGAACTGATCGGCGGTCTCGCCCTGGGGCGCGGTGGTCGGCGCGATGCCGGTGGTCGGCGGGGTCGGTTCTTTCTTGCAACCGGCCAGACCGATCACGGCGGCGGTGATGCTGAGCGCGAGCAGGGCGCGTAAGGGCTTCATAGGGGCGTTCTCTCCGGGATTGCACCGCGCCGGGCGCGGGGTGCCCCGAGGCTAGAGGCCCGTCGGATGCGGCGCAAGGCCGAAAAGACCAAGCCGTGCGTGCCTTCACGGGTAGCCATGGGCGCCGTCGCGGCAGGCTTGTCCGGGTTTGTCGGGCCGCTGTGCGCGAACGGTGTCGTGAGCTTGGCCTCTTCTGTCGCCGGTCCGGTGCCTGCGGCCGCCCGCGCCCGCGCATCCCCTGCCTGGGGCGGCTGGGCGTCCAACGTATTCGGCGACGCATAGCGGCAACAGTCGTGCCAATGACATTTATCTAACGTTCATTTTTATGTGAAGAATGAGTGAAGATCAACTTGGTTATGTCATTAATGTCCCGCCTTCGTGGCCTCTAAAGACGCTAACTCCGGACAAAGCCTCGATTCCACCCTGCCGCGGTCCGGCACTTGTTGCGCCTGGGGACATGGACTAAAACCGACGGCAGTCATAAAAAAATCATTTGATTTGTGACCAAGAAGCGGGAAAGGTGACGCTCCAGGGCAGCGCTGCAAGGCCCTGGGGATGGTTGCCCGGTACGCCACGGAAGGTCTGAACTCGCGCAGGCGCGCCCAGCGCGCCGCGCAGGACCGACCAATCGAGACGCCGGGGAGGGCGTCGGGAGTGCCGGGCGGCGGTGTCGCCCGATCGTGAAAGGGGTTTCAGGGAGCGGTAGCAAATGCTCGACGGCGCAGGCCTGGATGGCCGCGCCGAGCCATGGATGCTCGTCCGGTATCGCTCTGCGGAGCGCTCGGACGCGAGGTAGGAGATGGACCGGTCGTCGGCGGCTAGGGAGGCCGTCGGGACGTCAGCGGCGATGGCGGTGGGTGGGGAGTTACAGACTCGGCGGCAGCCTCCGGAGGACGGCGGCCGCGGCGAAGGATCGCACGGGCTGCGCAGGCTTCAGGCCGCGCACGCGGCGGGTACCCATTGGATCGACCGTGCCAGGGACGGTATTCGGATGCGGGGCTGTAGCGAGCCCCAATGCGTGCGCCCGCGGGGCGTGCGCGACGGCCGCGGTGGCCGTCGCCGGGCAGCGCCTGTGGGCGCGCTGCGCGGCGGCGCCGCGGCAATCGTGGGGCAAGCGTCCTGGATCAGCCGTCTTGGATCATGCGTCCTGGATCATGCGATAGCGGTCGACGCCGCCGCCGGCAGCAGCAGGGCGCGCCGGGTCGCATCGGCCAGGCCGCGTTCGTGCAGCCATTGCCAGGCGGTGTCGGCGTCGTGCTCGACATAGGCGCGCGCCGAGCCCAATCGGAAGGTGTAACCCCATTCGTCCATGTCGGCGAGCACGCGTTCGCGGCCGACGCCGGGCAGGGCGTCGCCGAGCAGGCTCTGCAGCACGCACACCGCGTCTTCTTCCTCGACCGAATCGGTGGCGTCGGTGTGCACCTGGGCGCGGCGTTGCGGCGGCAGCACGATCAGGTGTGCGGCTTCGTGCAGCAAGGAATGCACCGGCGTGTCGCCGCGCGCGTACACCCGGCTGCCGATCAGGCCGGCCTCGCATTCGCCCCAGTAGCTTCCCGGTATGGCCTCGCCGTCGGCCACGCGCACCAGGCTCAGGCCGTAGCGCGCGAGCAGGGCGGCGGCTTGTTCGGCGTCGATGTCGGCCAGGGTCAGCATGCGCTCAACCGCAGCCGTCGACGTTCTTCAAGGCCGGCGTTTCGTCCATCCACAGCCAGCCCAGGCGGCCGTCGGGCAGGCGCACCTGCGCCCACCATTGCGATTCGGGCTCGGTATTCCAGACCAGGCCGGCCTCCGGGTTGCGGTCGAAACCGTCGCGATGCTCGAGCACCCATTCGCGCTCGTCGATCAGGCGCAGGTCGACCACGCCGTCGTGCCAGATCCGCCACAGGCCTTCGCCCACGCCGTCGAGCACGATCACCTTGTCGCCTTCGGCGACTCGGCGAACCGAATCGTCGCCGCTGGCGCCGCTGCCGATCTGGAGCGGCTTGAGCGCTTCGGCCTCGCCGAAACGGGTCAATTGCAGGAAGCCGCCGCGCGCCCGCAGCCGGGTGCCGGCCGGCACCGTGGTCAGCACCTGGGCGCTGTCCAGTTCGCGCGAGTACACGCGGGTCTGGGCGGTGGCGATCCAGGCGTCGTACTTGCAGCACTCGAACGGGCAGGCGCCTTCGATCCGCATCGGCACGCGCGGGCGCTCCGGCATCGGGCCGACTTCGGTTTCGGCATAGCGCGGCGCCGGATCACCGGGCTCAGGCGCGAGCTCGGGCTCGGCGACGGGTTCCGGGGCCGCCGGCGATGGCGATGGCGAGGCCGTCGCGGGGGCTGCCGACGGCGATGCGCCGGCGGCGCCGGCGGGCTCGGGACGCGCGCAGGCGGAAGCCAGCGCGGCGCCCAGCGCCGCCGCCGACAGCCAGCGGATCGCGTCGCGCGCGCTCACGCCGGGCTGGGGCGGTCCGGCAGGGCCACGGAGATGTCGAGCACGTCGTGCTCGCCTTCCTTGACCAGGTCGACCTTGACCGACTCGACGTCGACGTTGACGTACTTGCGGATCACTTCGAGCAGCTCGCGCTGCAGCATCGGCAGGTATTCCGGGCCGCCACGGCCGGCGCGCTCGTGCGCGACGATGATGCGCAGGCGATCCTTGGCGACCGAGGCGGTCTGCTTCTTGGCCAGCAGGAAGTCGAACAGTCCCATGCTCAACCTCCGAAGATCTTGCTGAAGAAGCCTTTCTTTTCCACTTGCACGAAGCGCATCGCACGGGTGTCGCCGAGCAGGCGCGCGACCGCGTCGTCGTAGGCCTGGGCGGCGTCGGACTCGGTTTCCAGGATCACCGGTTCGCCCTTGTTGGAGGCGTTGAGCACGTCGCCGGATTCGGGGATCACGCCGATGGTCTTGAGGCCGAGGATTTCCTCGACATCGCCGACGCTGAGCATCTCGCCGGTTTCCACGCGCTTGGGGCTGTAGCGGGTCAGCAGCAGGTGTTCCTTGACGCGCTCGCCGTTCTCGGCGCGGCGGGTCTTGGACGCCAGCAGGCCCAGGATGCGGTCGGAGTCGCGCACCGAGGACACTTCCGGATTCACCACCACCACCGCCTGGTCGGCGAAGTACATGGCCAGGAACGCGCCCTTTTCGATGCCGGCCGGCGAGTCGCAGACGATGTAATCGAAGCCCTCGGCGATCAGGTCGTCGAGCACCTTCTGCACGCCTTCCTTGGTCAGCGCGTCCTTGTCGCGGGTCTGCGAGGCGGCCAGCACGAACAGGTTGTCGAAACGCTTGTCCTTGATCAGCGACTGCTTGAGCGTCGCCTCGCCGTTGACGACGTTGACGAAGTCGTACACCACGCGGCGTTCGCAGCCCATGATCAGGTCCAGGTTGCGCAGACCGACGTCGAAGTCGATGACGGCGACCTTGTGGCCGCGGCGGGCGAGGCCGCAAGCGACGCTGGCGCTGGTCGTGGTCTTGCCGACGCCGCCCTTGCCCGAGGTGACTACGATGATTTCGGCCAAGTTGTATTCCTCCTAAAGTGCGGCCTCAATCAAGGGCCGCGATCATGATCTGTTCGTCTTCGAGCCAGACCTGCACGGCCTTGCCGCGCAGGGTCTTGGGGATGTCTTCCAGCACTTTGTAGTGGCCGGCGATCGCCACGAGCTCGGCATGGAACTCGCGGCAGAAAATGCGCGCTTGCGGATTGCCCTGGGCGCCGGCGAGGGCGCGCCCGCGCAGCGGACCGTAGATGTGGACCGAGCCGTCGGCGATGACCTCGGCGCCGGCGCCGACCGCGGTAAGCACGGTCAGGTCGCGGTTTTCGGCGTAGATCTGCTGGCCCGAGCGCACCGGCGCGGACTGGATCAGGCCGGGCGCGCCCGCGGGGGCGGCGGGCTTGGCCGGCGCTGCGGCGGCCGGGGCTTCGCGGCGCGCCGGCGCAGGCGCGGCGGCCGGCGCGGGCGCAGGCGCGGCTTCCTCGTCGCCGCGCTCGTACTGGGCGCGGAACTTGGCCAGCAGCGGCAGGCCCAGGGCCTCGGACAGGCGCTCGGTCTCGCTGGTGCCGTAGGCCAGGGCGACCGGCAGCACGCCGGCGGCGCGCAGGCCGTCCAGCAGCGCCTGCGCGGTGGCGGCGTCCGGGGTATGGCTGAGGCCGCCGAAGTCGATCACCACCGCGGCGCGCCCGAACAGCTTGGGCGCGCGCTGCACGCGGCCGCGCATTTCCTCGATCAGGCGCGCGACGTCGAGGGTGCGCACGCGCAGGTTGGCGATGCCGACCTGGCCGATCTTGAGTTCGCCCGCCTGTTCGTAATCCACCGCCACGCTCATGGACAGGTGCCCGTCGGGCGCTGCGCCAGGGAGTCGTGGGCGATGGCGATGCGCGGACGGGTCAGCCAGGGCTGATCGGGCAATTGGTCGCCGTAGGTGTCGCGCACCCAGGCATAGCTGCACAAAGGCTTCATCAGCATCGCCGCGCGCACGTCGGCCTCGGCCATCACGTGCTGGCCGACCTCGCGGAAGCCGAAGCTGCCGTGGAACAGCAGGGCCGGGTCGTTGCCGCCTTCCAGGAACACCTCGCAGGCCAGCTGCGGATAGCGCAGCTCGGCATAGCTCTGGGCGTCGGCATAGAACGCGCGCCCGACGCCGCCGCCGCGACGGCGGCTGGCGACCACGATGCGATCGATGTAGAAAAAGTCAGGGTAGCGCTCGCGGAACCAGCGGAAATTGCTGCTGTCGTGCTCGCAATGGCTGCCCATGCCGATCAGGAAGCCGGCCATGGTCCCGTCGCGTTCGGCGACCCGGAAGTACTCGGCGCGGTCGAAGAAGTGGCGCAGTCTCGCCGCATCCAACGGCAGGATCGCGGGTCCGGCAGCGTTGTTCAGTGCAAGGACGGAATCCAGCTCGTGCTCACGCACGTCGCGGACGACGATCGACATTCCGGGCTCCAGTATTCGCAAGCCGGCCACGAAATAGGTGGCCGGCGGGCCGATTATCGCATGGCCGACCCCTCCGGGCGACCGCCGCGAACGCGGGGCCGGCGGAATGCCGAATCGGGCCGCTGGGCGGCGCCCGCACGCGTTCCATTACTTTCGGACGGCTCCGGGCCGGGCCGCAGCCGTTAGCATGCGTTCATGCTGGCTCGCCTCACCCACACCCGATTGCTGCGCTATGCGGGCCTGTTCACTTGGGGCCTGCTGGGCTGCTGGCTGCTCTCGATCTGGCTGGACCCGGGCTATTTCCAGCTCGAGCCGGGCCAGTCGCTGGTGCCGGTCTACCTGCAGGTGCTGCGCTGGGTCGCGGTCTACCTGACCTTCGGCGTCGTCTACTGGTGGATCACCCGCTCCCTGGGCGAGCGCCAGACCGGCATCGTCGACCACCTGCTGCTGCTGGTGCTGACCGGCTGCGCGATCGGGGTCAGCTACTACTCCAATACCGGCCTGGGCAGCGTGCTGTTCATGGTCATCGCCGGCCTGCTGCCGTGGATGCTGCCGCTGCGGGTGGGCATCGTCTGGCTGCTGGTGGGCAACCTGGCGATCACCCCGGTGTTCGTGCAGGCCCTGGACATCCCGCCGCTGGTCGCGGTGCTGCAGTCGCTGCTGTACATGGGCTTCTCCAGCTTCGTGTTCGTGACCGCCCTGGTCGCGTTGCAGCAGACCCAGGCGCGCGAGGAGCAGCGCCGCCTCAACGCCGAGCTGCGCGCCACCCGCGCCCTGCTGGCCGAAAGCGCGCGCATCAACGAGCGCACCCGCATCTCGCGCGAGCTGCACGACCTGCTGGGCCATCACCTGACCGCGCTGAGCCTGAACCTGGAAGTCGCCGGCCACCTCTCCGACGGCCGCGCCAAGGAACACGTGCAGCAGGCGCATACTCTGGCCAGGTTGCTGTTGACCGACGTGCGCGAGGCGGTCAGCCAGCTGCGCGAGAACGGCGCCATCGACCTGGCCGTGGCCCTGCGCCCGCTGGCCGAAAACGTGCCCGCGCTCGATATCCGCATGGACATCGAGAGCCCGCTGACCCTGGACGATCCCGAGCGCGCCCACGTGCTGATGCGCTGCACCCAGGAAATCATCACCAACGCCGTGCGCCACGCCGGCGCGCGCCATCTCGACATCCAGGTGCGTCGTCTCAAGGACTGCATCGTGATGGACGCGCGCGACGACGGCCACGGCGCCGACAATCCCGTCTCCGGCAACGGCCTGCGCGGCATGCGCGAGCGCCTGGTCCAGCACGGCGGCGATCTGCGTATCGAAACCCGGCCTGAGGCGGGCTTCTGCCTGCACCTCACGTTGCCGGCCTCGGCGGCCGCGGCCGCCGCTTGTGAAGGAGTCACCGCATGACCCCCAGCTCCGAGAATGCCCGTCCCGTCCGCACCATCCGCGTCATGCTCGTCGACGACCAGACCCTGGTCCGCCAGGGCGTGCGCTCGCTGCTGGCGCTGGCCGAGGGCATCGACGTGGTCGCCGAGGCCGGCGACGGCCGCCAGGCGGTCGAGATGGTCCCGCAGGTGCGCCCGGACGTGGTCCTGATGGACATGCGCATGCCGGTGATGTCCGGCCTGGAGGCGCTGCAGGCCCTGGCCCGGGCCGGCAACCTGCCGCCGACCATCATCCTGACCACCTTCGACGACGACCAGCTGGTGCTGGCCGGACTGAAGGCCGGCGCCAAGGGCTATCTGCTCAAGGACGTGTCCCTGGAACAACTGGTCGGCGCGATCCAGGCCGTGGCCGACGGCGGCTCGCTGGTGCAGCCGGCGGTGACCCAGCGCCTGCTCTCGGGCCTGGAGCACATGCGCAACGATTTCGTCAGCCTGGACCGCCCGGACCCGCTGACCGAGCGCGAGACCGAGATCCTGCGCCTGATGGCGGGCGGCTTCTCCAACAAGGAGATCGCCAACTCCCTGGGCGTGGCCGAGGGCACGATCAAGAATCACGTGTCCAACATTCTGTCCAAGCTCGGCGTGCGAGACCGCACCCGGGCCGTACTCAAGGCCTTCGAGCTGCAGCTGGTCTGATCGCAAGGCGTCCGGCCCGGCGCAGCGCGCCGGGCGTTCGCGGCCGTGCGAGCCGGTGGTTCGCAAGCGACGGCCGCTCACCCAAGCTCGGCGTGCGCGACCGCACCCCGGCCGTACTCAAGGCCTTCGAGCTGCAATTGGTCTGAGCCCCGCGATGTCCGGCCCGGCGCGGGCGGCGCATCGGCTGTCCGTTGCGCGCCTGTTCCGCCCCCGATCGATGCGGCTCGCGGCGCGTTCGCCGCGTGCGCCGCCGCCGTGCCTAGCCCTGGCTTGCGATTTCGCCCCGGGGCGGCCCATGGCGGCGGCCCGGCCGGGCTTGCCCGCATCGGCCGGTTGCGACGGATGACTGCCCCGACCGCAGCTTCCTTGATACGATTGTGGGTCTGCGCCCCGGCCCGATCCGGGTCCCGGCCTTGGAGAAACCTGAATGACCCGTCTGATCGAGTTTTTGATTTCCCTGGCGATCGTCGCCGTGCTGTTCCTGGTCGTCGGCGTCGTGCTGCCGTCCAGCCGCCACCTGTCGCACTCGGTTGAGACCAACCGCAAGATGACGATCGTGTTCGACACCTTGAACAGCCTGCGCCGGTTCAAGGATTGGAACCCGCTGGTCATGAAAGACCCGAACATGCAGCTCAAGCTGGCCGGCCCGGATGCCGGCGTCGGCGCGCGCCTCGAGTACTCCTCCAAGGAAAAGAACCTGGGCAACGGCAGCTGGGAAATCACCGCCTCCGAGCCGGGCAAGCGCGTCGCCTACAAGATCGACGACATCCTGCGCGGCAGCAACAAGCGCACCGAATTCACCCTGCGCCCCACCGGCCGCAACAACCGCAACGTCGAGATCACCCAGACCTACGACGTCGAGTACGGTTGGAACATGCTCGGCCGCTATTCGGGTCTGTACGTCAGCAGCAGCGTCGGCGAAGACATCAAGCTCGGCCTCTCGCGCCTGAGCAACATGCTGGCCGCGGTGCCCAACCTCGACTACGCCGACCTGAGCAAGGACAACCCGGCCAACAAGCCGAAGTTCGTCCAGCGCGAGTCCGAGAACCTGCTGATCGTCACCGCCGCCGTGGACCGCGACAACGCCAAGGTCCAGGCGCAGATGAACAGCAACATCGAGTGGATCAAGAAGGTGATGGCCGCCAACGGCCTGGAAGCCGCCGGCCCGGTGCGCATCATCACCAACGAATTCGGCACCGAGACCTACTCCTTCGACGTCGCTCAGCCGGTGCGCAAGATCGGCGCGACCGGTCCGGCCACCGAGCTGAAGGTGAACCTGGAAGGCCCGGTCAAGTCGGTGTTCCTGGGCCCGGCCAAGGTCGCCACCGTCCCGTTCAAGGGCCACATGGCCAACCTGGCCAAGGTCCGCGACGCGCTGCGCGCCTGGGCCATGACCCAGGGCGACGAGACCATCGACCGTCCCTACGAAACCTGGAAGGCCGGCGTCGAGAAGAGCTTCACCGAGGAAGGCGACTACGACGTGTATTGGACCGTCAAGGAATAAGCCTTCCGGTCATGAGCTGCACCGAACGCGCCGCGGATTCCGCGGCGCGTTTTTTTGTGGGGTCGTTCGGCGGATGGATCGGCTCCAGCACCGGAGCGGCGATCGCGGCTCACGCCGCTCCCACAGAAAGCTGAAGCCGCGTCGCCGCTTTCTGTGGGAGCGGCGTAAGCCGCGATTCGTGACCAGACCGAATTTGACCGACGACGTTTCCATCCGACCGTGCCGAGGTCCCAAAACATCGCCACGCCGAACCGCAAGACCCAGCGCTTGCGACGTCTATCCCGCCTGCTATCGTGCCGACACGCACGAGCGGACCCCAGCATGACGTCGCCCACCTCTTCGCTTCCCACCACGCGTGCGCTAGCCGTCGCCGGCGCGCTGCTCGCCGCGCTGGCGGTGGCCTTGTCGGCCTATGCCGCGCACGTCGCCGATCCGGCCGCGCAGTCGCGCCTGCAGATGGCGGCGCTGTTCGCCTTCGGCCACGGCATCGCCCTGGCCGCGCTGGCGCCGGCCGCCGCGCGCCGCCTGGCGCGGATCGCGCTGGCCGCGCTGCTGGTCGGCGTGCTGCTGTTCGCCGGTGGCCTGGCCTCGGCGTATTTCCTCGGCACCAGCACGCGTCTGCTGCCGTTCGGCGGCAGCCTGATGATCCTGGCCTGGCTGCTGTACGCGGCCGACGCGGCGAGGCGCTGAGCGATGCCGCGGCATAGCCGGGGCTTCGACACCGAGGCCGCCTACGCGCACCTGGCCAAGCGCGATCGCAAGCTCGCGGCCTGGATGAAGAAGGTCGGCGCGATCGCGCCGGATCCGCGCTGGCGCAAACGTTTCGATCCGGTCGACGCGCTGGCGCGCGCGATCCTGTATCAGCAGCTCAGCGGCAAGGCCGCGGCGACCATCGTGGCGCGAGTGGAGGCGGCGATCGCCAGCGACCGCTTCCACTGCGACACCCTGGCGCGCTGCGACGATGCGACCCTTCGCGCCTGCGGGGTGTCGGGCAACAAGCTGCTGGCGCTGCGCGACCTGGCGATGCGCGAATCGCGCGGCGAGATTCCCGACCTGCGCCGCATGAGCCTGATGGACAACGACGCCATCGTCCAGGCGCTGGTGCCGATCCGCGGCATCGGGCGCTGGACGGTGGAGATGATGCTGATGTTCCGGCTCGGCCGCCCCGACGTGCTGCCGGTGGACGACCTGGGCATCCGCAAGGGCGCGCAGGCGGTGGACAAGCTGGCGGCGATGCCGACGCCGAAGGAACTGCTCGACATCGGCGAACGCTGGGGCCCGTACCGCACCTACGCCAGCCTGTATCTGTGGCGCATCGCCGACCTGGCCACGCCGAGCAAGGCCGAGACCAAGTGCTCGCAGGATTGATGCCGCCTCGCGCAAGGCGACCCCCGGCGACCCGTAGGATGCGGTGAGCGCAGCGAACCGCATCGCGACGCGCGACGAAACCCTCGCTGTTTCCGCGTGTCGCGACGATGCGGTTCGCTGCGCTCACCGCATCTTACGATTGCGGATCAGGCCGGGGCCGCGCGCTTGAGCCGAGCGATCAGGATCAAGGACGCCGGCTGCCCGCTGCCCGGATGGATCGGCTCTTCGAGTTCGACCACGCGCAAACCGCAGCGTTCGAACACGGCGAACCAGCCACCCAGGGTGCGGAAGTACCACGGCGCCGGATCGGCGAAGTCGCCCTCGCAACCGGCCCAGGAGCCCGCGCGCCAGCCGTCGGCGTAAGGCAGCCCGGTGCCCGCGCTCAGCGGATGCAGGGTCTGCACGATCGCATGGCCGTCCTCGTGCAGCAGGCCGGGCAGGGCGCCCAGCAGGGCTTCGACCTCGTGTTCGCCGATCAGCGAGAAATTGCACACCGCCAGGTCGTAGCGCCCGTCCAGCGCGCCTTGCGCGATCTGCGCATAGGACAGGCTCAGGTAGCGCTCGCCGGTGCCGGCCGCGCGCGCGGCTTCGATCAGTTCGGCGACCGCGTCGGTGCCGGTGACTTCGACGCCGTGCGCGCTCAGGGCGCGCGCCAGCCAGCCTTCGCCGCAGCCCAGGTCCAGCACCTGGCGCGGCGCCTGCCGCAGCACCGCGTCCACGATCGCGCGGTCGGTCGCCAGGCGCCGGCTCTCGATGCCGCCGGCGCGCACGGCCTGCGTCCAGGGCGCGGCGTTGCGGCGCCAGGCCGCGAGCACCGCGTCGTCGTCGGACGCGTTCATTCGCTTTGCGCCGTCGCCGGCACGGCCGCGGCGTCGCCCGCCACCGCCAACGCTGGCGCGTGCGGATCGCTGCGGCTGCCGAAACGCGATTTCAGGCGCAGCGCAGGCCGTTCGACCAGATGCCAGGACAGCGCCGCCAGCGTGCCCGCGATCAGGGTCGCCCACAGGGTGTTCATCAGCGGCCCGGTGCTGGGCGCGAGGTACTGCACCAACTGTTGCGCGGGCCAACCGTAGAGGTACAGGCCGTAGGACAGGTCGGTGCGGCGGATCTGCGGCAGCTTGGGCACGAAGGCCAGGAACAGCGTGGTATAGCTCAGGGCGACGAAGTAGCCCAGGTAGTAGTAGCTGCTGCCGCGCAACAGCGCCGCCAGCACCAGCACCGCACCCAGCAGCCACCAACGCAGCGGCACCCGATCGCGGTTGACCCAGGCCAGGCTGCCGGTGAGGAAATAGGCGGTGCAGTACAGCCAGTTGATCTTCTCCGGCGACAGGGTCTGGCCGCCGTATTTGACGAAGCCGAAGATCAGCAGGCCCAGGCACAGCAGGTTGAAGCGCAGCCGCGGCAGCAGGCGCAGCTGCCCGATCAGGGCCAGCCACAGGTACAGGCGCACTTCGATCGGCAGCGACCACAGCGAGCCGTTGATCGCGTGGCTGGGCAGGGTTTCGAACACGCCGGGCAGGAAGTACTGGGTGTCGCGGCTGAGCAGGGCGTTGGCGCCCAGGTATTTCCAGGTGATCGGCGAACGCCAGTAGTCGGCCGCGGTGGTCAGCAGCGGGCCCAGCACCAGCACCGACAAGGCCACGCAGACGAACAGCGCCGGGAAGATGCGCAGCGCGCGCGCCGCCAGATAGCCGGGCAGACGGTTGCGTTCCAGGCTGGCCGCGATCAGGAAGCCGCTGATCACGAAGAACATGTCCACCGCGATGCCGCCGGCGAACTTGATCCGCACCGCTTGCAGCAGCAGGTCCTGGCCTCCGCTGGCGGTGACCGCGTAGCTGTGGCCGTAGATCACCAGCCAGGCCGCGAACAGGCGGATCAGGTTGAAATTGTTGCGGGGCTGGGCGTGGCCTTCGGCCAGGGTGCGCGGCGTCATGGGTCGTGAGCGGTGGGATTCGGTGGCCGGACACAGCGGGTCCGACGCATTGTGCCCGAAGCCGGGCCGGCCGACGCTGCGGGCGCGGCCCGCCTATTCCAGGCGGTTCCAGGCCGCGCGCAGGATCATCCAGCCGGCGCCGAACAGGCCCAGGCCCACGCAGAGCAGATGCAGTTGATCCACCGAGATCCAGCGCAGCAGCGGATTGGCCAGCGACAGCGGCCAGGCCGGCTGCATGTCGTAATGCATGATCGCGTCCAGCAGCACGTGCGAGTAGGTGCCGAGCAGGCCGCCCGCGAACGCGGCGCGCCAGGTGAACGGCGCATGCGGGACGCGCAGCCAGCGCAGGCAGACGGCGCTGATCGGGCGCCCGATCGCGCCCGCGAGCAGGCCGATCAACAGGGCGCCGAGCAGGCTGTGGGTGCGGCCGTGCAGCACCGGCCAACCGCGCAGGATGCCGATCAGCGGTTCGATGTCCATCAGCACCTGGGCGCCGCCGAACACCATGAAGCTGAAATGGCGGCCGCCGATGGCCTTGAGCGCGAGGCCGGGGCCGAGGTGGATGGGCGTGAACGGCATGCGCTTCAGCCCGCGCGGTCCAGCGGCAGCGCCACCATCACCATCGCCGCTTCCTGCCCGCCCAGCGACGCGTACAGGCCGCGTGCGGCGGCGTTGTCGAGTTCGGTGCCCACCCAGGCTTCGACGCAGCCCAGTTCGCGCGCATGCGCGAGCAAGGTCTGGACCAGGCGCCGGCCGATGCCGCGGCGTTGCAGCGCCGCGCTCACGCCGACCTCGTTGACCCACAGCGTCGGCGGCTTGTCCGGGTGCACGTAGTGCAGGGCCGAGGCCATGCCGACGACTTCGCCGGCGCGCAGGGCGACCGCGAGGTGATGGCGCGAATCGGCGAAGAACTCGCCGGCCCAGCGCGGGTCGATCGGCTGGTCGAACACGTCCGCCGCGACCCGCTCCAGCACCGCGATCTCGCCGCGGCCGAGCAGGCGCACCTCGACCTCGTCGCTGGCGTTCACTCCAGGACCGGGCGGTAGAAGCTGCGTTCGTAGCTGAGGAAGCAGCGCGTGTCTTCGTAGTAGCGCATCGCGGCCTGGCAACCGGGATCGTCGGCGGCACGGCCGCGGTAGCTCTCGTAGGCGGCCAGGCTGGGGAAGGAGAACAGGGCCAGGGCGATGTTGCTGGGGCCTTCGCCGGGCAGGAAATAGCCGTGGTGGGTACCGCCATGGCGTTCGACCAGCGGGATCCACATGCGCGCGTAGGTTTCGAATTCGGCCAGCTTGGCCGGGTCCAGCACGTAGCGCAGATAGCAGGTGATCAAGGCGGAATTCCTTGGGCGGCGGGTGGCGCGGGAGGTTCAGGGCGCAGCGAAACGCCAATGCCAGGGCTCGTAGACGATGCCGTGCGGGTTGTCGCGCGGGTAGCTCATGACGAAGCCGTAGCCGCCGGCCTGCGCGCGCAGCCAGGCGAAGGCGGCGGTGGTCTCGAAGGATTCCTCGGCCGGCGGCTGGTCGGGCGCGCCGATGTCCAGGGCCAGGCCGGAGTGATGTTCGCTGTAACCGGGCGCGGCGTTGACGGTGAGGATCTGTTCGACGCTTTGGCCGCGCGCGAGCTTGCGCTCGAAGATGCCCAGTTGGTAATCGTGGCTGCGATAGCCGGAGATCGCTTCCAGCACCACGCCCTCGCGTAGCGCGGCCGCGTGCAGGTGGGTCCAGGCGCGCGCGGCCAGCGGATGCAGCCACAGCGGGCGGCGGTAGCGGTCGTGGCCGGCGAAGGCGAGCCGGTCGGGCTCGGCCACCAGCGGCAGGCCGCTGCGTTCGCCGTAGCCGTGGTCCAGGCCCAGCGCGTGCAGGCGATCTTCCAGCCGATCCAGCGGCAGTTCGCGCACCCGCTCCAGACCGGCGCGGCGGCTTTGGCTGTAGTGCTCCAGCGCGTCCAGCGCGGCGTCCAGGCCGGGCTCGTGGCCCAGGCGCGGGATCAGCGGCAGCAGGCCCTCGGGCAGGTCGGCGGCCAGGTACTGGCCGTCGCGTTTGCGCCGCAGCACGTGGCGCGCACGCGCCAACGCGCGCGCGTCGTGGCTGCTGCGCGCGCGCAGCAGGCCGCCGGGCCAGAGCTCGATCTCGGGCGTATTGATCAGTGCCGCAACGATGCCGCGCATGCGCGCAGATTAACGGCTGCGGCCGCGCCTTGCCACGTCCTGCAGCGCGTCCAGCAAGGCTTGCGGTTGTTCCAGCGACAGCAGCAGGCTGGGGCCGTCCTCGCGTTCGGGCAGCCACAGCACGCGCCGGCGCTGGGTCAGCAGGTAGAAGGCCTTGTGCCAACGGTCGCGCATGCGGAACCAGCCCGCCTGGTAGCCGGGCAGGGCGGTGCCGAAGGTCTTGATCGAGGGGCGCAGGCCGGTGTGCTCGTCGAGGTCGACGATGCGCGCGCGTTCCAGGTCCAGCGCCGCCACCGCCACGCGCACGGTGTGCGGCCCGGCCTTGACCGTGAGCAGGCCGGATGCCAGTTCCACCGAACGCCGGCGCGCGCCCAGCCAGATCAGGCCGCCGACCACGGCCAGCGCCGGCAGTGCGATCCACAACAGCTGCAGGACCTTGGGGTCCTGCGGCGCGCGCAGCACCGCGAAGGCGATGCCGACCAGGACCAGCATCAGTGAGATCGTGGGCGCCAGCGTGGCGCCCGGACCCGGCGCGGAAACGGCGTAGCTGCGCATTTCAGCGCAGTTGCAGCAGCACGCCGGCGATCAGCGCGGCCGCGGACAGGGCCAGCAGGGCGACCGTGGCCAGCCGGGCCGCGGGCGTGGGGCGGGCATCGCCCTGACGCGGGTACCGGCGTTCGATCAATTTGACGATGTGCAGCATGACTTTGTCTCCCGGTAAGGGGTGCGCGTTCGGCGCGAAGCGATCGAGGCCGCGGCGGCTCGGGCCGCGGACTCGCTCAGGCCGGCTTCTTGAAGAACAGCCGGGTGTTCGAGCTGTTGGAGTCGTGCGCGGCCGACACCAGTTCCCAACCCTGCGCGCCGCGTTTGCTCAATTCCTCTTGCATGCGCTCGGTGGCCGAGGGGCCGAACAGCTTCAGCGAAATTTCGCTGACCAGATGATCCCATTTGGTGTGGTTCATGCGTCGTTTTCATCCGTGTTGGGTGGACAGGTGCGGTCGGGCAGCCGACCGGCCTTGCGCAAGGCGTCGCGCAGGGCGTATTCGATTTGTGCATTGAGCGAACGCAACTCGTCGTCGGCCCAGCGCTGCGCCGCGGCCAGCACCTCGGCATTGATGCGCAGCGGGTAGGCTTTCTTCTCGCTCACCGCGGCAGCGACCGGTTATCGCTGGCGCGCGCGGGCGGGGCGGGCTGGGCGTGGGGCGCCATCACGACCTCCTCAGTACAAGGTGCCGGTGTTGACGACCGGCTGCACACCGCGGTGGTCCGAGCACAGCACGATCAGCAGATTGCTGACCATCTGCGCCTTGCGCTCTTCGTCCAACTGCACGGTGCCGTGCTTCTGCAGTTCGGCCAGCGCCATCTCGACCATGCCGACCGCGCCGGCGACGATGCGCGTGCGCGCGGCGATCACCGCATTGGCCTGCTGGCGCTGCAGCATGGCCTGGGCGATTTCCGGCGCGTAGGCCAGATGGCTGATGCGCGCGTCGATCACCTGCACGCCGGCGTCGGCCAGGCGCTCGGCCAACTCGTCCTTGAGGTGCTGCGAGATCTCGGCGGCGTGGCTGCGCAGGGCGAGCTGGCCTTCCTCGTGCTGGTCGTAGGGATAGCTGGTGGCCATCGCGCGCAGCGCCGATTCGGACTGGATGTGGACGAAGCTTTCGTAGTCGTCGACGTTGTAGACCGCCTCGGCCGAATCGACCACCTGCCAGACGATCACCGCGGCGATCTCGATCGGGCTGCCGTCGAGTTCGTTGACCTTGAGCTTGCCGCTCTCGAAGTTGCGCACGCGCTGGCTGATCTTCTTCTTGGCGTAGAAGGGGTTGTTCCAGCGCAGGCCGTTGTCCTTGACCGTGCCGACGTATTTGCCGAACAGGCTGAGCACCGCGGCCTGGTTGGGCTCGACCTTGTACAGGCCGATCAGGCCGAAGAAGGCCACGATGCCCAAGCCGACCGCGGCGAAGGTCTGCGGCGCGGACTTGCTCTCCACCGCGTCGATGAACAGCCAGAACACCAGGACGCCGGCCAGGAACAGGAACAGCAGGGTCGGGATTCCGGGCAGGGAGTGGGTCGGGTTCTCTTTCATGGCGCGCTCTCGCGTCGTGGCGGTTGATAATTTGATATCAAATTGATATCAAACGACGCAAGCGGTTTCGGACGAGCGGTCGCGGCGCGGGCCGGCCGGCCGCGGGGGAGAGGCGCGGCCGCAAGCCGCGACCGCGGGCCTGCACGATCGTGCCGCCGCCGGGCGGCGGCACGGTCCACGCGTGGCGGGCGATGACGGTCCGGGAGGCGGGCTGGCCCTGTGGGGCGGCGGCGCCGGTTTCTCATTGGCGCGGTCGCGGCTCACGCCGCTCCTATCCCGAGGCGGGGACGGGCGCGGGGCTCAGGGCGTGATGCGGTACAGCGGCGCGGGCACGAATTCGCCGGTCGCGTACAGGCTGCGGCCGTCGGCGGCCCAGCCCAGGGCCTCGGCCTGCGGCAGCCAGGGCAGGGTCACCTGCTTGGGCGGCGCGGCCACCGCCGCGCTCCAGCTCTGCCCCTGGCGGCGCGGGTACAGCAACAGGTAGCGGTAGGTCATCACCGCCAGGGTGCGCCCGTCCGGGGATACGTCGGCGGCGGTGACCTGGCTTTGCAGGCGCGCGCTGCGCGGCTTGCGCTTGAGCGCGTCCTCGCTGGGTTGCGGCACTCCGGCCAGGGCGCCGCTGCGCTGGGCGGTGAGCAGGCCGGTGCCGGCCGGGCGCAGCGGCAGGACGAACAGCTCCGGCGGCTGGCGCTTCTTCGAGATCAGCAGGATGCGGCCGTTGGCGGCGTCCACCGCGACCGCCTCGCAATCGCGCGCGCCGTCGGGCCAGCGGAAGGCGATCGACCAGGCCGGGCGCAGGCGCGCGTTCTCCAGCTTGGCCGGTTCCTCGACCACGTGCAGCTGCAGGCTGCGGCGCAGGCCGCCGTTGTCGCCGGTGTCGGCGATCAGCAGATAGTTGCGGCCGCCCAGGCGGAACGAGGAAATGTCTTCCCAATCGGTCTTGGTCACGCCCTCGATGCGGAAGGTGGCCAGGCGTTCGCCGTCGTCGGCGACCGCGAACAGGCGCTCGGGATTGCCGCCGTCGTCGATCATCCACAGCACGCCGGGGTGGCGGCGCGAGGCGGCCAGGCCGCTGATCTCGTCGAGCTGGCCGTCGACCAGCATGCCGCTGAGCTCGCTGCCGGGCTCGCCGGGCTCGTGGCGCGCGCAGGCGCTCGCCACGGCCAGGGCTGCGGCAAGTACGACGGCGCGCAGCGGTAGCGGCACGGAACGCGGCATGCCCACAGCATCGCATGCGGCCCCCGCGCCGATACAGCTTTGGACCCGGTCGGGCGCGCGGAAAGTTAGACTAGCGTCAGCCTACGGCCCCTCTCAGGAACGCGCATGATCACCCTCGGTACGCCTTTGTCCCCGCACGCTTACCGCGTGCTGCTGCTCGGTTCGGGCGAACTCGGCAAAGAGGTTGCGATCGAACTGCAGCGTTTCGGGGTGGAGGTGATCGCGGCCGACCGTTACGCCGATGCGCCGGCGATGCAGGTCGCGCACCGCAGCCACGTGCTCGACATGCTCGACGGCCAGGCCGTGCGCGCGCTGATCGCGGCCGAGCGCCCGCATCTGATCGTGCCCGAGATCGAGGCCATCCACACCCAGACCCTGGTCGAGCTGGAGCAGGAATTCGCCGAGCGCGGCACCCACACCCGGGTGATCCCGACCGCGCGCGCCGCGCGCCTGACCATGGACCGCGAAGGCATCCGCCGCCTGGCCGCCGAAACCCTGGGCCTGCCGACCTCGCCCTACCGCTTCGTCGACACGCTGGACGATTACCGCGCCGCGGTCGCCGAGATCGGCGTGCCCTGTGTGGTCAAGCCGGTGATGTCGTCCTCGGGCAAGGGCCAGAGCCTGGTGCGCAGCGCCGACGACATCGACAAGGCCTGGGACTACGCCCAGACCGGCGGCCGCGCCGGCGCCGGCCGGGTCATCGTCGAGGGCTTCATCGATTTCGACTACGAGATCACCCTGCTGACCGTGCGCCACGTCGGCGGCACCACTTTCTGCGCGCCGATCGGGCATCTGCAGCGCGACGGCGACTACCGCGAAAGCTGGCAGCCGCAGCCGATGTCGACGCGCGCCCTGGCGCGCGCGCAGGGCATCGCGCGCGGCATCACCGACGACCTGGGCGGCTGGGGCGTGTTCGGCGTCGAACTGTTCGTGAAGGGCGACGAGGTCTGGTTCAGCGAGGTCTCACCGCGACCGCACGACACCGGCCTGGTCACCCTGGTCTCGCAGGACCTGAGCGAATTCGCGCTGCATGCGCGCGCGATCCTGGGCCTGCCGATCCCGCTGATCCGCGAACACGGCCCGTCGGCGTCCTGCGCGGTGCTGGCGCAGGGCCACGGCGTGCCGGTATTCAACGGCGTCGACGCCGCGCTGAACCAGGCCGACACCCAGTTGCGCCTGTTCGGCAAGCCGCGCGTGGAAGGCCAGCGCCGGGTCGCGGTGACCCTGGCCGTGGCCGAGGACATCGACGGCGCGCGCGAACACGCGCGGCGCGCGGCCTCGGCGCTGGACATCGAGTTGCGCTGAGCGCGTCCATCCTTCATTCGAACCACGATCCTGACAGGGGGATTCGCGATGGAAGAATCACGAGGCTATGCCGTATTCCTTTTCCCGCAGGCGCTGGAGGCGCTGGGCGAGGCGATCAAACCCTATCTGCTCGACGGCCCGGCCGGGCCGCACGTGCTGTGCCGCGAGATCGACACCGCGGGCGCGCTGATCGAAATGACCCTGGAGATGCAGACCAGCGAGGGCCGGCCGGTATCGCTGGAGTTGATGGTGCCGACCAGCATGGTGCGCATGATCGTGTCGGCGCGCAGCGACGGCGCCTTCGGTTTCGGTCCGCGTCCGCTGCACACGCCGGCCGCGCAGGCGGTGGTGGTGCCGACGGTATCCGCGCCCGCGGCTGCGCCGGCGGAGCCGGCCGAAGCGGCGCCGGCGGCCGCGAAAGCGACTCCGCCCGAGGGCTGAGCCGGCGATCCGCCGGCACCCACCTGCAGGAGCGGCGCAAGCCGCGACCGCGAACTCGGGCTGCGTCGTTGGTTTCGGGTGAGCCGGCTTTCTGTGGGAGCGGCGTGAGCCGCGATCGCGAACTTCGGTCACTGCGGTGGCCGGGCGCGCTGGGAGATTCGCTGCTGCTCTTTCTTTGCGCGTTTGGCGCGAAGGTCAACGGCTTCCGCCCGCTGCGCGTGCGGGTCAATTCTCTCGCCAAGCTCCCTGTAGGAGCGGCGTAAGCCGCGACCGCGAATTCCAGCCACGTCGCTGGTTCCGAACGGGCTGGCTTTCTGTGGGAGCGGCGTCCCACGGGGATTTCCTTCGGTCATAAGCCGCGATCGCGAACTCCGGCTACGGCGTTGGCCGGGCGCGTCGGGAGATTCGCCGTTGCTTTTGCTCTGCATGGTTGGCACGAAGGTCAACGCCTTCCGCCCGCTGCGCGTGCGGGTCAATTCTCTCGCCCAGGCTCCCTGTAGGAGCGGCGTAAGCAGCGACCGCGAATTCCAGCCACGTCGCTGGTTCCGAACGGGCTGGCTTTCTGTGGGAGCGGCGTGAGCCGCGATCGCG
>NZ_JBAHWA010000018.1:0-77091 GCF_036697405.1 Lysobacter sp. CCNWLW3 | reverse complement strand
AGGGTGTAGACGATCTGGTTGCCGGCGCCGTCGGTGACGGTGGTCAGGCGGTGCGCGGCGTCGTAGCCGAAGGTGGTGTAGCTGCCGTCGGGCTGGGTGATCTTGCTGACCAGGCCGGTGGGCGTGTATTCGTAGCGGGTGATCGCGTCGTCGGTTTCGCTGCCGGCGTTGGGGCCGCGGACCTTACCGGCGGTGAGCCAGCCGCGCGGGTGGTACTCCATGTCGGTGACGACGCCGTTGGCGTCTTTGACCGACAGCGGACGACCGGCGCCGTCGTAAGCCAAGGTCTCCACGACCTGACCCAGCGCGTTCGTGACCTTCCACAGGTCGCCCTTGCGGTGCGGACAGGTGGCTGGTGCGCTGGCGCAAGTGGCGTCGTCGCTGGCGTAGTAGGTGAACTGGGTAGTGTCGGCAACGTCGGTACGTGGGCCGTTGATCGAGGTCACCAGACCCAGCAGCGGACAAGAACCCGCCGTGACGTCAGCGGCTTCGCAGTAGGCGGTCGTCGACGTGCGCGTGTTGGCCGGTGTCGCCGGATCGGTCGCCGTCGAAGTCAGCGCTTGACCACGACTGTTGTAAGTCCACGCGGACTTCGCAACCAGAACGTTGGATGCGTTATACGTGCGTGTCTCGGTCGGTGCGGCCCAGGGTGCGTTCCAGTCGGTCTGGATTTCACGCATGGTCGGAAGCTGGCCGCCCCAGAAGTCCAGACCTTCCTTGCGGCTGGTCTGGCGCCAGTTCGTGTACAGGTAGGTCGTACGCGAGCCGTTGGCATTGATGAACCAGTTCAGACGATCGTTGCTGTAGTTCGCGTGCGTGGTATGCCCGATCGAACCGTCGGTGGTCTCAAGAGTGGCGTGGCTCGGCACCTTCCCTGTGTTGTGCGACAAGTAGGAATAGGTCTTGGTGGCGCCCTCCGGCAGCGTCACCTTGGACTTGCCGTCGGCCTGGTACTCGACCGTCACACGACCGGTTCCGCCCGCGTGCTCGCTGAGGGTGGCGCGGCCGCGGTCGTCGTAGGTGTAGGTGGCATAGCGCGCGCCGTACTCGTCGAGCACGCCGGTCAGGTAGTTGGCGAAGAACTGGGGGTCGCAACCCGGAATGACCGTGCCCGCCGCGTCCCGACATAGTTTGGTGGTTTCCGCGTAGAGGTATTCTCGGCTGTCCATGGCGGACGGTGCGCCGTGGCTGGCGTACTTCAGGCGGCCAAGGCTGTCGTAGGTGTAGGCCGCAACGGCCACGCCGTCGGCGGAGATGCCGGTGATGCGCGGCGGCGAGCCTTCGGCGCCGCCGGTGGGAGTGGCGGTGTAGCTGAAGCTCAAGGTACGGCCGGAGGGACTGCGCACCTTCAGCAACAAGCCCTCGACTGGGCACTGGCCCAACGCGACGCCGGAGGCTTCGCAGTACTCGTAGGAGAACACGCGGTCGCCGCTGCGGCTGTACTTCATGCGGCCGGATTCATCGAACCAGCGAACCTGGCCAGGTCCGGTCGTAACGCGCCAGCGCGCGTAGGTCAGCGGATCAGGCTCGCGGTACACCGCCGTAGCGGACGAAGTCCGGGAAACGAAGTTCGACGCGTCGAGCTTGTACAGGATTTCATAGTAGCCGTCGCTCTGGCGCCAGCTGTCCGGCTCTCCACTGACCATGTTCAAGCGGTCGGAGTAGGAGTGCGCCCAGTTGTTGCCCATACCTGAGTGCAACGCCAGGTCGTTACTGGAATTGTACGAGCGACGGAAGGGCTGGCCTTCCCAGGAAAAATCTTCCTCGTTGTATTCCTTGTTGCCGGTCGCGGCGACCAGGGGATTACCGTCCTTGGGGCACTTACTGCACTGTGCCGCCCGATAGACCACGATCTGGCCCTGAGCATAACTGCGGCAGACCTTGGACCAGACCGGCACCTCGCTACTGAACGCCGTTTGCGCCACGTAAAACTGCGGACAAATGAACCAGTCGTTACGAATGATGGGGAGGTTGTTCTGCGAGCCAGTGCCGGCTCGCACCAGTTCGAGCGCTCGTTGCCCGGTACGCGAGGGGTTGCGTGCAACGATCGCGTATCGCCCATCCGTGTTCCAGCTGCCCCAACCGGAAGGATCGGTAAGCAAGTAGCTTCCCGCGTAGTCCCCGTTCCAGCCACCCTCGTCGTAGGGATAGTGGGTCAGGATGTCGGTTTTCAGCTGCTCCTCGGTATCGCAGCCTCTGCCGGTGCCGCCGGAGTTTTCCCAGCAACCTCGTTTGTGGCCATCGGGGACGAATGCCGAGTAATAGTCGCCCTCCAAAGTGGCCGCGGTATCCGGGAGGTTGTATTGCAGCAAAAGCTGCCCGTCGCCGCTCTGCTTTTCGCTGACCCGCACCAGCTGCGCATTGCCGACGGCCGGCGACGGCTCGGTGCGGATGTAGGCCTCGGCCTCGCCCAGTGTCTTGAAGCACTGGCTTTGCTGATCGGGCACGTAACGTGTGGCGCAGTACTGGTCCGCTGCCCGGGACACGCCCGGCAATGCCATGGACACCAGGAACACCAGCCACAGGACTACGTTCTTTCCGCTCGTGCTCATATGACCTTCCCTGGCGCCCGCGACTGGTTGTAGCGGGCATCATCACGAAGGTCAGTCTCAGCAATCAAGACAGTGCGCGGCACTTTTCATGACGAAAGCCGAACCGCCAATCCCGATCAAGCGATTGGCGACGAACTCGCGATGCGGAACGTGATGGCGATCATATTGCGCGGGCGCGAGCGACGGCGAAATCTGAATGAGCGGACTCAGCCCGCACGCGCACGCCAGGCACGCAACATGGCATACACCAGCACCAGGATCGCCAACGACGCCCCGATCGCCGCCCACTCCCGCAAGCTCATCGTCGCTAGGATCGCCACCATCGTCAGCACCGCGATCGCCGGCACCAGCACGCCGCCGGGCAGCACGAAGGGTTCGCCGCGTTCGCGCAGGTCGATGCGTTGGGCGCGCCAGGCGGCGATGGAGACGGCGGCGAAGACCAGGCAGATCGCGCCGCCGGAGATCAGGGCCAGGGATTCGAAGCTGCCGCCCAACGCCAGCGCGGCGCCGACGCCGGCGTGGGTGAACAGCGCCAGGCGCGGGACGCGATGTTTGGCGTCGACGCGGCCGTAGGCGTGCGGCAGGTAGCCGTCGCGGCCCAGCGCGAACAGCAGGCGCGAGGACGCGAACAGGTTGCCCATCAGGAAGCCGGTCATCGATACACAGGCGGTGATCAGCAGCAGCGCGCGGCCCGGCGCCCAGATCGCGCCGGCGGCGTCGGCGATCGGGGCGCCGCTGGCGGGCAACGCGGTGCCCAGCGTGCCCTGGCAGACCACTTGCAGGCCGATGTACAGCAGCACCACGATCGCGATCGCCGACAGGGTCGCGCGTGGCACGTGACGCGAAGGGTCGCGCACTTCGCCGGTCGGCACCAGCGCGGTTTCCATGCCGGAGTAGGCGAACACCACCAGCACCATCGCGCTGCCCATCGCGCTCCAGGAACCGATGCCGCTCCAGGCCACGTACTGCCAGTCGACGAACAGCAGGCCGAGCGAAGCCAGCAGGAACAGCGGCGTGAGCTTGAGCGTGGCCAGCAGCACGATCATGCGCGCGCCCAGGCGCACGCCGAAGGCATTGAGCGCGAACAAGGCCGCGTACACGCCCAGGATCAGCAGCGCGCGCGGCAGCGCTTGCGCGAACGGCGGCCAGGCCTGCGCGACCTGGCCGGCCAGCGCGGCGGCGACGCCGGCGCTGGAGGCGGTGTTGCAGATCCACATCAGGGCGCCGGCGATGAAGCCGGCGAAGGGGCCGTAGGCGGCGCCGACATAGGTGTAGGGGCCGCCGGTGGCGGCGGCGCGGCTGCCGACGGCGGAGAAGCACATCGCGATCGGCACGATCGCGATCGCGCCGGCGATGAAAGCCAGGGGCGCGGCGCCGGCCAGGCGCGAGGACAGCAGCGCCGGCAACATGAAGATGCCGGCGCCGACGATGATGTTGATGATCGAGGCGCCGAGCTGGAACGGCCCCAGCGCGCGCACCAGCGCGGCGTCGCCTTGCAGCCCGGCCGACGGTGCGGGTACGGGCCCGTCAACGGGCGTGGCGGCTGTGCTCATGGCGGGCCCCGGAGAGACTGCGTCGCAGCCTCGCATGGCCAGCGCGCAAAGGCGAGGCCGCGGGCCCCGCAGCGGCGGAGTAAGCCGCGATCCGCGTTCGGCAAGTATCGCCACGGCGCGATGCGTGACGGCGTGGATCGCGACTTACTCCGCGACTGCGCGGGCGGGGGACGCGCACACCCTAGCTCCGCCCGGGCGGCACATAAATCCGGGGTTTCACTCAGATAACCGGCATCGCTTTCGCGTTTTGGATCAGAGGCCCTGGCACATGAATTCGACGAAGGCGCGCAGCTTCGGGGCCAGCTGCCGGCGTGCCGGGTAATAGATGTAGAAGCCGGGGAACGGCGGGGTATAGGCGTCCAGCACCGGCAGCAGGCGTCCGGCGGCGACGTCCTGCGCCACCATGGTCTCGAACAGCTGGGCCAAGCCCAGCCCGGCCAGGGCCGGGCCGCGCGCCAGCGAACTGTCGTTGAAGATCAGGCGGCCGCGGACGTCGATCTCGAAGTCCTGGCCGTCGCGGCTGAACTCCCAAGGCTGCATGCGGCCGCTGCCGGGCAGGCGCTGGCGGATGCAATCGTGATGGATCAGGTCTTCGGGCACCTCGGGCCGGCCGTGGCGGGCGTAGTAACCGGGCGAGCCGACCACGATGGTGCGCTGCGGCCCGCCCAGGGGCTGGGCCACCATGTCGCGCGCCAGGCATTCGCCCAGGCGGATGCCGGCGTCGAAGCCGCCGGCGACCAGATCGGCCAGGGTGTCGTCGGCGAACACTTCGACCTGCACGTCCGGGTAGCGCGCCAGGAATTCGGGCAGGCGCGGCTCGACCAGGCTGCGCACCGCGATCCGGCCGGCGTTGATGCGCAGGCGCCCGGTGGGCCGGTCGCGGACCGCATCGAGGTCGTCGAAGGCGGCGTCGATCTGCTCCAGCCCCGGCGCGACCTGGGCCAGGAAGCGCGCGCCGTGCTCGGTCAGGCCGACCCGGCGGGTGGTGCGGTTGAGCAGGCGCACGCCCAGGCGCTCTTCCAGGGTGCGCACGGTCTGGGACAAGGCCGAGGGCGACACCTCCAGCTCGGCCGCGGCGCGGGTGAAGCTGCCGAGCCGGGCGACGCGTGCGAAGGCGATCACGGCGGGGAGCGGGTGCGCGGCCATTATGAAGCACTCCTTCAGAACACGTTCGGATAATCCCTATTTTTCGCGCAGTCGGCCAGTCCTAGAGTCGCTTCCACGGTTCAACCCTTACTGGAGAGCACTCGATGAACACCCCCACTGGTTTCGGATTGCGCGACAAGGTCGTGCTGGTCACCGGCGCGTCCTCCGGCATCGGCGCGGCCAGCGCCGCCGCCTTCGCCCGCGAGGGCGCGATCGTGCTGGCCGCCGCGCGCCGCGTCGCCGAGGGCGAGGCGGTGGCGGCCGCGATCCGCGCCGACGGCGGCCGCGCCCGCTTCCTGCAGGCCGACGTCACCCGCGAGGACGACATCCGCCGCCTGGTCGAGACCGCGGTCGCCGAATACGGCCGGCTCGACGTCGCCTTCAACAACGCCGGCACCGACGGCCGCTTCTCGCCGTTCCTGGACCAGGACGAGGCCAACTACGACCTGGTGATGAACACCAACGTGCGCAGCGTGTTCTGGAGCATGAAGCACCAGATCGCGGCGATGCTGAAAAGCGGCGGCGGCGCGATCGTCAACAACGCCTCGATCGGCGCGCTGATCGGCTTCCAGACCGCGGCGGTGTACGTCGCCAGCAAGCACGCGGTGATGGGCCTGACCAAGACCGCGGCGCTGGAGTACTACCCGCGCGGCATCCGCATCAACGCGGTGCTGCCCGGCATCATCGACACCCCGTTCCAGGACCGCGTATGGGGCGACGAGGCCAGCAAGCAGGCCTTCGCCAAGGCCACCGTCGCCGGCCGCAGCGGCAGCGCCGAGGAAGTCGCGGGCGCCGCGCTGTTCCTGGCCTCCGAACGCGCCAGCTTCTTCAGCGGCCAGGGCCTGGTCATGGACGGCGGCTACGTCGCGCAGTGATCGCTGCCGTCTCGTTATCGTCCAAGGACGCCGCCATGAACCCGGATACCTCCGCCTTCACCCTGATCGCCGAACTCCAGGCCAAGCCCGGCCTGGGCGATGCCCTGCAACGCGAACTGCAGGCGCTGATCGCGCCGACCCTGAGCGAGGCCGGTTGCGAGGGCTATCGCCTGCACCGCTCCAGCGACGACACCGACCTGATGTTGATCTACGAGCATTGGCGTTCGCGCGCCGCGCTCGACGCGCACATGGCCATGCCTTATCTGCGCGACTTCTTCGCACGCACGCCGCAGCTGCTGTCCGAGCCGGTGCGCCTACGCTACTTCGCCACGGCCTTGCCGGCCGCCTGATTCCTTCCCCCAAGGAGCACCGCATGAACACCCGCACTCTCGGCCCGCAGGGGCCCGCCGTTTCCGCGCTCGGCCTGGGCTGCATGGGCATGAGCTTCGCCTACGGCCCCGCCGACGAAGACGAGGCCATCGCCACCGTGCACCGCGCGCTCGACCTGGGCGTGAACTTCCTCGACACCGCCGACGTCTACGGCCCGCACACCAACGAGCGCCTGCTCCAACGCGCCCTGCAAGGGCGTCGCGACCAGGTCTTCCTGGCCAGCAAATTCGGCATCCTGATGGACCCCGAACGCCCCGAGCTGCGCGGCGTGAACGGACGCCCCGAGTACGTGCGCGCCAGCATCGACGGCAGTCTGCAGCGGCTGGGCACCGACCATCTGGATCTGTACTACCTGCACCGCGTCGATCCGAACGTGCCGATCGAGGACACCGTCGGCGCCATGGCCGAACTGGTCGCGCAGGGCAAGGTGCGCTACCTGGGCCTGTCGGAAGCCTCGGCGGCCACGCTGGAGCGCGCGCATGCGGTGCATCCGATCGCCGCCCTGCAGAGCGAGTACTCGCTGTGGACGCGCGACGTCGAGCGCAACGGCGTGCTGGCGACCTGCGCGCGCCTGGGCATCGGCTTCGTGCCCTACAGCCCGCTCGGCCGCGGATTCCTGACCGGGCAGATCGCCTCCGCCGCCGATCTGCGCAGCGACGACTTCCGCCTGCAGACGCCGCGCTTCCAGGGCGAGAATTTCGACCGCAATCTGGCGCTGGCGCAGACGGTGAAGACGCTGGCGGCCGGCAAGGGCTGCACGCCGGCGCAACTGGCGCTGGCCTGGGTGCTGGCGCAAGGCGAGCACCTGGTGCCGATCCCGGGCACCAAGCGCCGTAAGTATCTGGAAGACAACTTCGGCGCCCTGAACGTACGCCTGGATGCGCAGGATCTGGCCGCGCTGGATGCGGCGTTCGCGCCGGAGGCGGTCGCGGGCGAGCGCTATTCGCAGGTCGGACTGGCGATGGTCGGCCGTTGAGGTATCGCCCGTCGCGAAGCCGCCGCCCATAGCGGCGGCGGCTTCGTCGGCAATCACCGCTTCGTAGGAGCGGTGCAGGCCGCTCCCACAGAAGGCAGCGAGCGCCCGCATTCGCTCGCATCCCCGCCATCGCACGCCGTTGGGGCAGGAGCGGCGCAGGCCGAGATCGCGAACCGCGGCGACCGGCGCGGGTATCCGGCTGGCGGCCATGCCCATGTTCGATGGTAGGGTCGCCATCACCGATCGTGCTGCGGCGCCGCTCGCGCCTGGTCTAGCATCGGGCCCCTGCCCACGGATCCCTGCCCCGCATGCGCCTGCCCGCCCTCCTGATCGCCAGCACCCTGTTCGCGACGACCGCCGCCGCGCAAACCGCGCCGCCGCCCGAACTCGACCGCGCCGCGCGCGCGGTCCAGGCCGAGGTGGTCGGCTGGCGCCGCGACCTGCACCAGCACCCCGAGCTGGGCAACAACGAAGTGCGCACCGCCAAGCTGATCGCCGACCAGTTGCGCCGGATCGGGCTGGAGCCCAAGACCGGCATCGCCCACACCGGCGTGGTGGCGGTGCTCAAGGGCGGGCGTCCGGGCCCGCGCATCGCGATCCGCGCCGACATGGACGCGCTGCCGGTGACCGAACCCGCCGGCCTGGCGTTCGCGTCCAAGGTCACCACCACCTACCGCGGTCAGCCGGTCGGGGTGATGCACGCCTGCGGGCACGACGCGCACGTGGCGATCCTGCTGGGCGTGGCGACCGCGCTGGCGGCGCAGCAGGCCAGCCTGCCGGGCGAGGTGATGTTCGTGTTCCAGCCGTCCGAGGAAGGTCCGCCGAATCCGGGCGAGCCGTTCGGCGCCGCGCTGATGCTGGAACAGGGCGTGTTTCGCGACTTCAAGCCCGAGGCGGTGTTCGGCCTGCACGTATGGGCGGGGCTGCCGGTGGGCAGCATCGGCGTGCGCGCCGGCCCGTCGCTGGCCAGCGCCGACGAGTGGAGCCTGACCGTGCGCGGCAAGCAGACCCACGGCTCGCGGCCCTGGGACGGCGTCGATCCGATCACCGTCGGCGCGCAGATCCTGCTGGCCTCGCAGAGCATGATCGCGCGCCAGGTCAACATCGCCGCGACGCCGGTGGTACTGACCGCGGGCCAGTTCAACAGCGGCGTGCGCTTCAACATCATCCCCGACGAGGCCAAGCTGGTCGGCACCCTGCGCACCTTCGACGCGGGCGTGCGCGAGGACGTGATCGCGCGCTTGCGCCGCACCGCCGAAGACCTGGCCCATGCCAGCGGCGCCAGCGCCGAGCTCACCGTGGTCAACAACGCGCCGGCCACGATCAACGACCCGGCTCTGACGCAGCGTGTGCGTCCCTCGCTGCAGCGCGCGGTCGGTGCGGACAAGGTGGTCGAGATGCCGATGGTGACGGTGGCGGAGGACTTCTCGCAATTCGCCAACACCGTGCCGGGCGTGTATTTCTTCGTCGGTTCCACCGCCAAGGGCGTGGACCCGGCCAAGGCGCCGATCAATCATTCGCCGCAATTCATGCTGGACGAGGGCGCGCTGGATGTCGGCACCCGGGCGATGCTGCAACTGACGCTGGATTACCTGGGCGGCGCGCCGCAGGGCTGATTCGCTCGACTTTGGGGTAGGAGCGGCGCGAGCCGCGACCGCCAATCCTCGATCGGCTGCGCAGCCCACGACGCAGACGTAGTGGCGCGGTCGCGGCTCGCGCCGCTCCTACAGGAAGCGGTGGCGGCTGGTGGCTCGCGACCGAAGGATTCCCCATCGGACACCGCTCCTACCGGGGCTTGCTGTGGGAGCGGCGTGAGCCGCGATCGCGAACCGCACGAGGACCGCGTTGGGGCCCGAGCCTGCGTAATCGCGGCTCACGCCGCTCCCACAGGGGGGTGGCGTAGGTGGACAGGACTGCCGGCGACCTTGGACCGCCAGCGCGAATCGACCAAGGTCGGGCAGTTCCCGGCGCGGGGCTTGGGCTAGGATCGGGTCTTTCCTTCCGGAGTCCGTCGATGAAGCGTCCGCTGTCCGTCGCGCTGAGCTGCGCCCTGCTCGCCCTACCGCTGGCCGCCGCCGCGCAATCGGCCGAACGCCCGGAAGTGCAGGCCGCGGCGGCCAAGGTAAAGGACCAGGTGGTGGCCTGGCGGCGCGACTTCCACCAGCACCCCGAGCTGTCCAATCGCGAGGAGCGCACCGCGGCCAAGGTCGCCGAGCACCTGCGCGCGCTGGGCCTGAAGCCGCGCGTGGGCATCGCCCGCCACGGCGTGGTCGCGATCATCCAGGGCGGCAAGCCCGGGCCCAAGGTCGCGCTGCGCGCCGACATGGACGCGCTGCCGGTGACCGAGCAGGTCGAGTTGCCGTTCGCGTCCAAGGTCACCACCCAGTTCAACGGCCAGACCACCGGCGTGATGCACGCCTGCGGCCACGACGCCCACACCGGCATCCTGCTGGGCGTCGCCGACGCGCTGGTGGCGATGAAGGACGAACTGCCGGGCCAGGTGATGCTGGTGTTCCAGCCCTCCGAGGAAGGCGCGCCCGGCAACGAGGAAGGCGGCGCCTCGCTGATGCTCAAGGAAGGGCTGTTCAAGGACTTCAAGCCCGACGCCATGTTCGGCCTGCACGTGTTCTCGACCCTGCAGGCCGGCCAGATCGGCGTGCGCCAGGGCCCGCTGATGGCGGCCTCGGACCGTTTCAGCATCAAGATCAAAGGCCGCCAGACCCACGGCTCGCGGCCCTGGGGCGGCATCGACCCGATCGTCGCCGCGGCCGACGTGATCGGCAGCGCCCAGACCATCGTCAGCCGCCGCACCGACATCGCCAAGCTGCCGGCGGTGGTGACCTTCGGCGCGATCAAGGGCGGCATCCGCTACAACATCATTCCCGACGAAGTCGAAATGGTCGGCACCATCCGCACCTTCGACGAGGGCATGCGCGCGAAGATCTTCGCCGACCTGAAGAACGTCGCCGACCACGTCAGCGCCGCGCACGGCGCGACCGCGGTGTCGGCGGTGCCCGACAGCGAGGGCAACCCGGTCACCTACAACGACCCGGCCCTGACCGCGCGCATGCTGCCCAGCCTCAAGGCGGTGGCCGGCGACGCCAACGTGGTGGAGCCCTCGCTGCAAATGGGCGCGGAGGATTTCTCCTACTACGCCAAGGAAGTGCCGGCGATGTTTTTCTTCGTCGGCGCGACCGAGAAGGGCGTGGACCCGGTGACGGCGCCCAGCAATCATTCGCCGCAGTTCAAGCTCGACGAGTCGTCGCTGGATCTGGGGCTGCGCGCCCTGTTGCAGGTGACCTTGGATTATTTGCATCAGCCTAAGGGTTGAGGACAGCCGCGTTCGCGCTGCGGTAGTGGTACGCCGCCGCCTGCGCGTGCTTTAGCCCCTCTCCCGCTGGCGGGAGAGGGGTTGGGGCGAGGGCCGACGCGAGTACGTGACGCCGACCTCTTCTGCCCTCATCCGCCCTGCGGGCACCTTCTCCCGCGGGCGGGAGAAGGAAGTAGCGGCAGAAGAAGGGAACAGCGAAAGAGGCCACAGCGAAGCTTCGCCGCTGTCGCGCCGCACCTCACAACTCATTCCCCGAATACGGATCGATGTCGTACGCATACCGTTGCGCCAAGTGCCCCGGCTGCGCCTGCACGCGCGCGATCCAGGCGCGGAACTGCGGGTACGGCGTCAGCTCGATGCCCGCGTCCTCGGCGCGGCTGGCATAGGCGTACAAGGCAATGTCGGCGATGCTGTAGTCCTCGCCGGCCGCGAACGGGCGCTGCGCGAATTCCGACTCCAGTATCCCCAGCGCCCTGAGTGATGCGCCGCGCTTGGCCTCGATCAGGGCCGGATGCCGCTGCGGCAGCTTGCCGGTCAGGGTCCAGTAGCGCAGCGAGCCTATGCTCATTTCCACGTATTGCTGCTCGAACGACAGCCACTGCCGCACCTTGGCCTGCGCGAACGCGTCGCCGGGCAGGTAGGGCGTGCCCTGCGCCAGATAGTCGAGGATGGCGTTGGACTCGGCCAGCACGCGCCCGTCCTCCAGCTCGATCGCCGGCACCGCGCCGGTCGGGTTGATGCGGCGGTAGTCGTCGCGGCGGCCCTCGCCTTCGAAGATGCTGACGATGCGGCTGCGATAGGGCCGCTGCAGGTGCTGCAGCAGTTGGCGGATCTTCCAGGCGTTCTGCGAGGGCAGGTAGTCGTAGAGGGTGAGCATGGTGCGGTTCCGGGGGCGATGCGGACAGTCTCGGCGGCGCCGGGCGGGCGCGATATCCGATTCTTGCGGCGGCGACGGGGCGCTGCGCGGCAAGCGGGTAAAATGCGCGCATGACCCAAGAACTCCCCCTCGGCCGCCACGTCGACTACCCGCGCGAGTACGACCCCTCGCTGCTGTTCCCGATCGCGCGCGCGCTCGGCCGCTCGCATATCGGCCTGTCCGACCAGGCCCTGCCCTTCGTCGGCCTGGACCGCTGGCACGCCTACGAACTGAGCTGGCTGGACCGGCGCGGCAAGCCCTGCATGGCCACCGCGACCCTGACCGTGCCGGCCGATTCGCCGAACCTGGTCGAATCCAAGTCGCTCAAGCTCTACCTCAACTCCTACAACGCCTCGCGCTTCGGCAGCGCCGAAGAGGTGCGCGCGCGCATCGGCGACGATCTGGGCCGTTGCGCCGGCGCGCCGGTCGAGGTCGCCTTCGGCCTGCCGCCGATGCGCGAGAGCGCGGGCGAGTCGCTGGACGAACTGGACGTCGCCATCGACGACTACGGCCCGCCCAACGCCGCCCACCTGGCCGTCGACCCGGCCATGGTCGTCGAGGAGACCCTGAGCTGCGGCCTGCTGAAGTCCAACTGTCCGGTCACCGGCCAGCCCGACTGGGCGCGCGTGGACATCGCCTACCGCGGCCCGCGCCTGGACCGCGCCGGCCTGCTGCGCTACCTGGTTTCGTTCCGCGACCACGCCGAGTTCCATGAGCAATGCGTGGAACGCATCTTCGCCGACCTGCTGCGTCTGGCCTCGCCGCAGGCCCTGTCGGTGGAGGCGCGCTACACCCGCCGCGGCGGCCTGGACATCAATCCCTGGCGTGCGACCGCAGGTTTCTTGCGCCCGGTGGCACACCGCGACGAACGTCAATAAGGACGGCTGCGGACGTTCACATGGACGCAATATCTTTTTAACAACTGCCGTGTCATCGTGCTTCCGCCAATTCGGCAGGAGCACGTAAACCCATGACTACCCCGGACAAGAAAGCCGATTTCTCCGACGTGCAAAGCAGCGTCGATAGCACCGAGCAGGTCACCCAGCGGGCCGACTTCAGCGACGTCCAATCCTCGGTCAGCTCCACCGAAGACATCACGTCGTCGACGGCGCCCACGGACCAGACCTACACGGTGGAAAAGGGCGACACGCTGTCGCACATCGCCAAGCAGTTCTACGGCAAGGCGAACAAGTGGAACGCGATCTTCGAAGCCAATCGCGACCAGCTCGACGATCCCGACAAGATCAAGCCCGGCCAGGTGCTGAAGATCCCCGCGATCAACGATTGATCCCAACGACCGGAACCGCCGGGAGCCACTCGTTCCGGGCGCGTTCGAATGCTTGTTCGCACCTATTCCAGGAGAAACACCATGATGATCCGTAACCGCATGCACTACGCTCTGGCCGCTGCTCTGGTGGCCTCGCTGGCCCTGGCCGGCTGCAAGAAGAAGGAAGAGCCCGTAGCCGCGACCCCGCCGCCGGCCGCCGAGCCGGTCGCACCGACCCCTGCGCCGGCGCCGGTCGCCGCCACCGCGTCCGTCGCCAGCGTCGACCTGGGCAGCGCCGTGGGCGCCGACAAGAAGGTCACCGCGCCGGCGACCACGTTCAAGCCCAAGGACACGATCTACGTCGCGATCTCCACCAACACCTCCGACCCGGCCGCGACCGTGCCGGCGAAGCTGGGCGCGAAGTGGACCTTCCAGGACGGCCAGACCGTGAAGGACGACAGCGCCGACGCGCAGCTGATGGGCCCCGGCGTGACCAACTTCAGCATCAACAGCCCGAAGGGCTTCCCGACCGGCAAGTACAAGGTCGACGTGACGCTGGACGGCGCCGTGGTCCAGTCGAAGGAATTCGAAGTCAAATAACTCTCTCCCCGCCTGATGGGCGGGCAAGCCCGGGCGCGGTTCCAAGAGGACCGCGCCCTTTTTTTGTCCGCGATTTTCGCAGGCGGCTCCCTGCCCGCGACCCGGCGCTCAACCGCCCGGGAACTCGCCGTCCAGGTAGTACCAGCGGCCGTCCTCGCGCAGGAAGCGGCTGACCTCGCGCAGGCGCACCGCCGAGCCGCCGCCGACCCGGTAACGGGCGACGAACTCGACCGTGGCCGCGTCCTCGCCGTCGGCGCGGTGGCGCTTCACCTCCAGGCCCAGCCAACGGGTGGCCGCCGGGTCCAGCTCCAGCGCGGGCGGGCGCGTGCTCGGGTGCCAGGTCGCCAGCACGTAGTCGCGCAGGCCCAGCGCGTAGGCGCTGTAGCGCGAGCGCATCAGCGCCTGCGGGTCGGCGGCCACGGCGCCCGCGTGCAGCGGCCCGCAGCAGGCGGCGTAGGGGCGGGCGGGGTCGCAGGGGCAGGCGGACATGGGCGGTTTCCGGAAGGGGGCAGGCGGCGAATCGACCGCCGGGAGGCGAATTCTCGGCGAGCGCACGCCGCTGCGACTACCATGCGCGTCCCGAACCCGCTGCGCGACCTGCCATGAAACCGCCCGCCTACCTCGACGACGCCCAGATCGAACGCCTCGCCGACCTGCTCGACCAACGCGCCGTTCCGTTCAAGGGTTTCAACCTGGAGGCGCTGGACGGCTTCCTGTCGGCGCTGGTGGTCGCGCCCGAGGCCGTGCCCGCCAGCGAATGGCAGCCCGTGGTCTGGGGCGGCACCCCGCCGCGCTGGAGCGACGAGGCCGAAGCGGCCCAGATCGAAGCGCTGCTGCAGGGCCACTGGAACATGGCCGCCGCGCGCGTGCGCCACGGCGACGACGATCTGCCCGACCACCTCGCGCCGCTGCTGTGGCTGCCCGAGGACGTGGAAGTCGACCAGGGCGACGATCTCGACGTCGGCCGCGACTGGGCCTTCGGTTTCTTCCGCGGCGTCGAGCTGCGCGAAACCGCATGGGAGACCTGGCTGGACGAGAACGAATGGATCGACGAGATCTTCGTGTTGTTCGACCGCCTCGCCAGCGGCGAAGTGCTGGGCGAAGACCCGGAAGCCCCAGGCACGCCGATCAGCTACCGCGAGCGCCTGGAGATCGTCTCCGGCCTGCCGGGCATGCTGGCCGACCTGCACCACCATCGCATCGAAGCCCTGACCCCGCGCGAACCGCTGCGCCGCGCCGATACGCCGGAGCGCAACGACGCGTGTCCTTGCGGGAGCGGGAAGAAGTACAAGAAGTGCTGCGGGGCTTGATTGGGTTTTGACGTTAGTTCCTGCACAGGCGTGAATGACGATCGAGAGGTGCGAAAGAGTGCACCCGCGTTGTAGTCGCCTCAGCTTTCGACGTCATTCCCGCGAAGACGGGAATGACGAGCCAAAGCAGAACGACGGCGCCCGCACATCTCCGCCCTATTCCGCATTCCGCTTCGCTTCTATTCCGCCACACCTCAACCCGCTACGCCCTATTCCGTTTTGCCCTCTTCCATTCCGCCACACTCCGCGCCTTCGCCATGCACCCCTGCCTCAGCTGCGGCGCCTGCTGCGCCCACTACCGCGTCGCCCTGCACTGGAGCGAAACCGACGCGTTCGCGCCCGGCGGCACGCCCGCCGAACTGACCGAGACTCTGGACGCACACCGCGTCGCGATGCGCGGCACCTACGGTGGCGGCGCCATACACTGCATCGCGCTGAAAGGCGACATCGGCACGGCCGCGCACTGCGGCATCTACGCACAACGCCCCTCGCCGTGCCGCGAACTGCAGGCGTCCTGGGAATACGGCGAACCCAGCCCGCAATGCGATAAGGCGCGCGCGGCGCACGGCCTGGCGCCGCTGCAGCCGGAGGCTTGGGTTTCGGGTAGCTGAAGCGCCCAGCCCCACGAGCCGATACCGGCAACGACGTCGCGCCGCGGAGAGCAACATGGCCGCCGGCGCCGCGGAATGCATCATTCCAGCGCGTACGGCCCTAAATGCCCTGTCGGCCTTTGCCACGCCCGGCCCGAACCGCGACAATGGCGGGCCGGATCGCAGCGCCACCGCGACCCGCCAGAACCCTGCTTCGCCCCTGCGCCCGCGCACGGGACTGGCCCCACTGGAGATCGTAATGACCGAGTTCGTAGCGACGCCGCCCGCAGGCGGCGCCAAGATCACCAAGACCCCGACCGGCCTGAATGTGCCGGATCGCCCGATCATCCCCTTCATCGAAGGCGACGGCACCGGCCCGGACATCTGGCGCGCGTCCGTGCGCGTGCTCGACGCGGCCGTGGCCAAGGCCTACGGCGGCGCCAAGAAGATCGAGTGGCTCGAGGTCTATGCCGGCGAGAAGGCCAACAACACCTACGGCACCTGGTTGCCCGACGGCACCGTGCAGGCCTGCCGCGATTACCTGGTCAGCATCAAGGGCCCGCTGACCACGCCGGTCGGCGGCGGCATCCGCTCGCTCAACGTCGCGCTGCGCCAGATGCTGGACCTGTACGTCTGCCTGCGCCCGGTGCGCTGGTTCGAGGGCGTGCCCTCGCCGGTGAAGAAGCCGGGCGACGTCGACATGGTGATCTTCCGCGAGAACACCGAGGACATCTACGCCGGCATCGAATGGGCCGGCGGCAGCAATGATGCGCAGAAGGTGCTGGACTTCCTGCAGAAGGAATTTCCGCAGGCCTTCGACAAGATCCGTTTCGGCACCGCCGACAAGAACGGCGCCTGGTTGAAGGAACTGGAAGCCATCGGCGCCCCGGCGCGCGAGCTGCCGGTCGAAGTCGGCCTGGGCATCAAGCCGGTCAGCCGCCTGGGCACCGAGCGCCTGGTCCACAGCGCGATCGCCTACGCCATCGAGAACAAGCGCAAGTCGGTGACCCTGGTCCACAAGGGCAACATCATGAAGTACACCGAAGGTGGCTTCCGTGATTGGGGCTACCAGGTGGCGCGCGACTTCTTCGGCGCGGTCGAGCTCGACGGCGGTCCATGGCACGTGATTCCGGAAGGCAAGCCGGGCGCGGGCCTGGTCATCAAGGACGCGATCGCCGACGCCTTCCTGCAGCAGATCCTGCTGCGTCCGAAGGAATACGACGTGTCGGCCACGCTCAACCTCAACGGCGACTATTTGTCCGACGCGCTCGCCGCGCAGGTCGGCGGCATCGGCATCGCGCCGGGCGCCAACATCAACTACGTGACCGGCCACGCCGTGTTCGAGGCGACCCACGGCACCGCGCCGAAGTACGCCGACCTCGACAAGGTCAACCCGGGTTCGGTGATCCTGTCGGGCGAGATGATGCTGCGCTACATGGGTTGGGCCGAAGCCGCCGACGCGATCATCGCGGCGATGGACAAGGCCATCGCCAGCAAGCGCGTGACCTACGATTTCGCCCGTCTGATGGACGGCGCGACCGAGGTGAAGTGCTCGGAGTTCGCCGACGAGATCATCAAGCATCTCTGAGGCGGCGACGTTTGCATCGCGGTATGACAAAGGGCGCCTCGGCGCCCTTTGTTTTTGGTCGAAGCAGCGAACCCGGCACGCGTTCAGGCAGGTGAAAACCGGAGCCCGAGCGGCGCTCACTTGATAGGCCCGCCGAAAGCTGGCAGCGTGCACGCGACGAGCTCGCCTCGCACCCCGTATAGGAAAGGATTTCCGATGGCCGACCCGGTCCAGCCCACTCCCGTCTATCCGTACGACGCGTCCCACCCCGATCACGACCGTTATCAGAAAGTGTTCGACGGCGTGAAAGCCACCGGGCAGTGGAACGACGCCGAATCCCGCAACGTGGCCGCGGGGCTGTACGACCAGCTCAAGCGCAATCCGCAGATGGGCGACTTCGACCGCATCGTGGTCGGCAAGCCCGACGCCGCCGTGCCCTCGGTGTTCGCGATGAAGGGCGCGGGCACGCCGCCCGACGCCCAACCCTGGGTCAGCGTGCCCACCGCGATGGCCAAGACCGACGCCGCGCAGACCTTGAGCGCCTACGCGCACACCCCGCAGGTCGGCAAGGACGGTTACCTGGTCGATCCGGGCATCACCAAGCAGTCGATCCCGGCGCTGGAGAAGGGCGCGCTCAAGGACGTCAACGCGGTGGTCATGCACCGCACCGAGGGCTCGACCGCGCAAGGCGCCTTGAATTCGTTCAAGACCGGCACCGGCACGCATTTCCTGATCGACAAGGACGGCACGATCTACCAGACCGCCAGCCTCAACCAGCAGACCCAGCACGTGGGCAAGATCCGCGGCCGCTGCGTGGAGGAAGGTAATTGCTCGAAGGAAGAGAAAGCCTTCTTCGACAAGACCGGCTGGAACCCCAAGGCCATCCACGACCACGAGAAAGCCAAGCCCTACCCCGAGCGTTTCCCGATGAATTCCGACAGCGTCGGCATCGAGGTGGTCGGCAGCTACAACAGCAAGACCAAGACCTGGGACGCGCCGACGCCCGAGCAGACCGCGTCGATCAACAAGCTGGTGGGCATGCTGCAGAAGGAGTACGGGCTCAATGACAAAGACGTCTACAAACACGATGCCATCTCGTACAAGACCCTGGGCGAAGGCGCGGATCTGTATGTGCCTGGCAATCGCACTCCCCCTGCTCCCGTCGTGCAGCCATCCGGGCCCAGCCGCTGAGTCCAAGCCCGCCACCGCGCAGGGCCCCGACAACGCGATCGTCGTCACTCGCGTCGATCGCGCGGTGTTCGACGCCGCGTCCGGCAAGGACGCCAATCTCGAACCGACCTGCAAGGCCTGGAACCTGAGCAAGCAGCAGGTCGCGAACTTCTTCGTCGCCAGCCGCGAGTACCCGGACGGCACCCACGATGCCTATTACTGGGTGCCCTGCTCGATCAAGGGCAGCCTGCACGCGGGCGGCCAGGATTGGGAGTTCGAGATCAACGGCGCATCCACCGCGACCTGGACGCGCGGCGATACCGTGCGCAAGTGGGGCTGCGATGCGAAGGCATGCGAATCGTTGGTGTTGATGATGCCCGATGGCAACAATCCTTGAACCGGTACCGCGATCGATAGGCGCCACTGACGCATCGAGTCAGGAATCTCGGCCGTGAGCGTAATCGCGCCGCCGGTGGATATTCATGGGCGGCCGGTAAAAGTCGGCTCGCGGGTGCGCGTCCTTAAGATCGCGGAATGGCTGCAGCGTCAGATTCCCGCCAACGAGTTCGCGCGCCTGCAGTCGCTGGTCGGTACGATCCAGCCGATTGACGAGATCGACGAGTGGGGCGCGGCCTGGATCGAAGCCGAATTTCCGCAGTCGGCCGACCATGTCTACAGCCACAGTCTGGCGTTGGATCCGGATGAGATGGAGTTGGTTAATTTTTAGACGGGGATCGCCTGGGTCGCCTTAGGGATCGAAGAGAAAATCGCCGGTACCGGCTTCGGTCCACGCGACGAGCGTCGCGCCTAGGCGATTGATAGCGGCCACCTCGACCTCACCGGAGTAGCTACAAGCAGCCTGCTCCAAGAGCTCGCCTCTGCGCATGGTCGATAGCCGCAGCAGCGAATGTCCTCGGTCGTTGAACGCCAGCGCCTGTAAGGATATCCAGTAGGAGCTGCCTTCTTCCTGCGATCCCTCTTCGAAGCAGGGCCGATCCGCTCGCGCGCCGCTGAAATCGACCAGCTCATGCGCGAAGCGCAGCAGTCGGTCGGGATAGGTATAGAAACAGAATCGGGTCGAATGGTCCGGCGTCGTGGCATGCAACTCCAGTTCCACCATCCCGTCGTCGTCCTGCCAGCATTTGACGATGCGCAGTTTCATTCGTTCATGTCCGGTCGGCCGCAGCGCTTGGTCTGTTCATGCTGCTCAGTCCCTGGTTCCGGCGGCTCGTGGCGCTTGCACGACGATTCGGTTGGCGCCGCGTCCTACTTGTCCGGCCGAACTGGCGCGCGACCTCGCGCCGGATCGGCGTGCAGGGATATGTGATTTGGATTGTTGGGACAGGTCAAGTGGATCGGCCATTCTCCAGAAGCGAGCTGCTCAGGAATGCTCTTGAGCTCGACCTTGCAATAGCGGCAGGGCAGTCGCTGCCCCGTGGCGTATAGGCGCAAGATTTCCGCGGCGTCCATGTCGGGGTGATGTGGAATGGCTTCAGTCATGATTCGGCTTCGGCTCCATGGCGTCGATCGAAGCGCCGGGCGTCACCCTGTTTGCGACGATGCCGAACACGTAGCCCGCGACCAGGGCGGTCGGCAGCAGAATGAGCAGTTGCTTCTGAGGCAGCCAGTCTGGAAACGCGCCATAGTGATCCCAGACAATCCACAGCTTCCACGAAACCAGCGGCAGTGCCACAACCGCCGAAATCAAGAATCCCGTGTGGGCGGATACTGGACGCCGCAGAAAGCTGATCAACCAAAGTATGACTAACGGCAATCCGGCTCCTTTCAACGCACCTTCTATCGCCAGATAAGAAAGACCGTAGAGCTCGGGCTGCTCGACATGATGGGGGAACAGTACGACGGAGGTGACCAGGGACACCGCCATCGCAGAAGTCCATCCGGCCGAGAATCCGACATTCGCCTTGAACAGATTCGCCATGTGAACTCCTGGATATTGAGTCAACTGCGGCCGAATCAGTGCCTAGTGGCTTCGAGCTGCGAGGCAGGATTCAGTCCTTGCGACGAGGGGCTGCAGACGGCTTTCGTTCGTTCGGCGCCGCATCCGGGCTGACGAAAGCCCACGCTCCGCGCTTGCACGCCAACAGGATCGCACCATGGCGATCGATCACCGGGATGTCGGCCCAGGACCAGGCGCCGCAGGCCGCGTCCGAGGTTGCGGCCGCATCCTGGCTAGCGGGATCGCGCGCGTCGCATCGCTTGCGCCGTTCCATGGCCTCGTTGAAGGCCAGGACGTCGGGCCCGTGCAGGTTCACGATCACGGCGGTCGCGCCGGCTTCGTTGGTTTGTACTTCCGCGAACTTGATCGACATGCGACGCGCGTGTTCGCGCAGCATGCCCGCGTTCGGCGATTCATCGATGCGTCGGCACTCGCCCTGCCAGAACGCGTCGCCGCCCGCGCCTTCGATTTCACGAACGCAGTCGGCGAGCGGCAGGCTGGTGGCGATAGCGAAGCGCTCCAGCAGCGGTTGCAGCTGGCGCTCGTCACAAGATTGGGCGTGGGCCTGGCCTTGAGCCCAAGCCAGTGTGACCAGGAGAATCGCGGTGCGTTTGAAGCTCATAAGCCATCGTAGCAGCGCGGATGGCCGCCGAACGACATGTTTGCGGCTACGATCGTAGGATGCGGTGAGCCGACAGGCGAACCGCATCGTCGCTGTCAAATGTGGCTGCGAAGATGCGCTTGGCAGCGCATCCTACGGGTCAGCGTAACGGCGCACCTAAGTTAGCGGGCGCCCCCGTTGCCACGCGCTCGATCCGCAGCATCCTGCGGATCGGCGCCCCACGTTTACTTCGCCTTCGCCGGCGCGGCGGCGGGCGCGGCCGCAGGCGCCCCACCCGTCAACACCTGCGCATCGCCGTACGGGCCGCGACCGAGCTTGCCGGTCTTGATCCAGTCCAGCTGCATGCGGAAGTAGCCGTCGGCGATTCGGGTCTCGGTGCGTTCGCCTTTGGCGTCGGTTTCGAACTTGAGGATGCCGTGGTCGGTTTCGGGGAACACCACCAGGGTCAACGGGCGGCCTTCGGCGGCCACCGACTGCAGGCGCTGGCGGGTTTCCTCCGGCGGCGCTTCGCGGTCGGCGCCGGCCAGCATCCACAGCTGCGGTACCTTGAGTTCGCGCAGCACCGGCATCGGGTCGTAATCCCAGCTGGTGCCCTTGTCCAGCTCGGGCTCCATCGCCTTGAGCTGCTGCGGCGTGTGCGAGACGACCAGGCCGGTGTACTCGCCCTTCATCGCGCCCCACCACTTCTCCTGCCCGTACTTGTTGCGCGCCACGGTCAGCGCGTCCCAGCCGTCCTTGCCGTGCGAGGCGACGATGGTGCCGGTGGCGTCGGTGACTTCGCGCGCCTTGGCCACCACGTCGTCGCCGTAGCCGGCGTTGCGCAGATCCAGCGCGACCTGGCCGGCGTCCTCGCCCAGGGGGCTGATCGCCATGCCGTAGCCGACCGCGACGAAGGCCGCTTCCGGGGTCTTGCTGGCGGCCAGCGGCGCGATCCAGCCGGCCTGGCTGCCGCCCGAAAAGCCGATGCGGCCGGCGCGCTTGCCGGCCAGGCGCTTGGCCTCGCGCAGCGCGGCCTTGGCGTCGTCGGACAGCAGGTAGAAGTCCTGGGTGTACTTGCCGCCGGATTCGCCGGTGCCGCGCTTGTCGTAGACGAACACGCCCACGCCGTTGGCCGGGAACAGGTTCTGCACGTGGTAGCGGTTGACGCCGGAGTAGTCCTCCGAGCCGTGCACGGTGACGATGATCGGCACCGGGCCGGTGCCGCGCGGCAGCACCAGGCGCCCACGCAGGTTGACGTCGTTGCCTTCGAAGCGGGTCTCGGTGATGTCGAACTGCAGCTTGCGGCCGTTCTTGCCGTCGAAGGCGATCTTGCCCTGGCCGCAGCCGCCGAAGCTCACGCGCACATTATCGGGGCGGTCGGTCCAGCCCAGAGTGCCGGTCCACTGGCCGTCGCGCTCGCTGATGCGGCCGGTGCGGCCGTCGATCAGGCGCCAGCGCAGGGCGCCTTTGTCGGCGTTGGCCACGTCGACGATGCTGCCGTCGTCCAGACGGTAGGCGCCGGCATGGCAGCTGGTGGTGTCGGTGGCGTTGGAGGCGAACGCGGCCGGGCTGATCAGCAGCAGCAGCGGCAGCAGGGAGCGCGGAATTCGGCTGTACGGCATGGGCTTCTCGGTGGTCGGCGTGCGGCGCCGGGGTGGTATCCACAGGATCGATGCAATAGCGTGCAGTTGGGTTGCAGTTTTTTCTGCACCTTAGCCACAAGTAATGCGCAAGACGATCATAGACCGCGCGCGGCGTACCGGGATCGGGCGATCCGTCGCCGCGGCGCCGATGCTCGCCCGCAGGCAGGCATGCTACGGCAGAAGCGCTCGCAGAGGAGAGGAGGGCCGGGACGCGACGCCGGGCCGGTTGGCAGATGCACCGGCCGCACCGCATCGCGCCTGGAAGGTGCAGGGCCGGCCCGAGGCTACGACCCCGCGGACCGGCCACTGCTGTTGCGCCGGATGGAACGGCCCGATGCCGGAAGGCGCTGACATCGGCGGGAGGCGTCGCCGCTATCGACAAAGCCCGGCGGGCGTCGTCCGCACCACCGGAACATCTCCGAACCGTCCTGTTCCCGGACAGCCGGCGTTCGATCGGACTTCGGTCCTTGCCGCGTCCCGGCCTGGCTCATGCCGCCCGCGGAATGCGTATGGAGCGGGTGCGGTACTGCGATGGCGGGGTCGCAGCTTACGCCGCTCCTACCCCGCGTCGGCAGCTTTGGGAGCCGCGATCGCGAGCGGCGACGGCGCGCGCCGGATCAGCAATCGTCGTGATCGTGTTCCGCCTGCTCCAGGGCATCGCCGTAGCGCGTCAGTTCGGCGGCCGGGGCGCGGCGCGCGCGCAGGCTCACCGGCAACAGGCGCTCGCCGTCGGGACTGAGCCAGCGGCCTTCGAGGCGGTCGCCGTCGGCATGCAGCAGCATCGCGCCGGTGATGCCGGCGCCTGGCACGGATTCGACCAGGCTCAGGTGACGGCGGTCGCGGGTGGCGCGCAGCAGCAACCACTTCGACACACCGTCGTAGCGATAGATCGCGCGCACCGTGCGCTGATCGCCGCCGCAGGGCGCGGGCTCGTCGACCAGGTACAAGGTGACCGCGCGCGTGCCGACCTGGCCGGTGTAAACCCGCTCGGCGGCGGCGTCGCTGGCGCCCTCCTCCACCCAGGCCGGCGCGGCGGGCGGTGCCGCCAGTGCGGGCACGATCGCCAACGCGATCGCGGCCGCGGCGATCCACCGCAGCGCGCGGCGGAAGTATCGGTGCTGACTCATGGCGTGCGTTCCCCGTCTCGCGTCGGCGCGCAGCATGGCATACCCGCGGCCGTCCTCCGGCCTTGGCCGAAGAACGGTGACCCGCCCACGCCGATCAGCGCGACGCGGCGGCCGGCGACGCGGCGTCCGTCGCGGCCTGGCGGTCGGCGACGAAGCGGCGCATCTCGCGCTCCAGCACCGGCAGCGGCACCGAGCCCAGGTTCAACAGCGCGTCGTGGAATTTGGCTTCTTCGAAGCGCGTGCCCAACTGGCTCTCGGCTTCGCTGCGCAGCTGTCGGATGCTGCGGTAGCCCAGGTAGTAGGCCAGGGCCTGGCCGGGCCAGCTGATGTAGCGATCGACCTCGGTGCGGATGTCGTGCGGCGCCAGCGCGGTGTGCTGGGATAGATAATCGATCGCCTGCTGGCGGCTCCAGCCGTATTCGTGCAGGCCGGTGTCGATGACCAGGCGCGCCGCGCGCCACATCTCGAAGCTCAGGCGGCCGAAGTCCTCGTACGGCGTTTCGTACACGCCCAGCTCGATGCCCAGCCATTCGGTGTACAGGCCCCAGCCCTCGCCGTAGCCGGAGAAATAGGTCTGGCGGCGGAAGTCCGGGCGGTCCGGCGCTTCCAGCGCCATCGCCGCCTGGTGGCTATGGCCGGGCACGCATTCGTGCAGGGTCAGCGCGGCCAGGGTGTACAGCGGCCGCGACGGCAGGTCGTAGGTGTTCATCAGGCACGAATCCAGGCCGCCGCGCCCGGAGGTGTAGATCGGCGCGATGTCGTCCGGCACCGGCAGGATCGCGAAGCGCTTGCGCGGCAGCTGGGTGAACAGGTCTTCGAGGCGGCCGTCGACCTTCTTGGTCACGTAGGCCGAGTACGACAATAGTTCGCGCGGAGTCTTGGCGTAGAACTGCGGATCGCTGCGCAGGAACGCCAGGAACTCCTCGAAGCTGCCCTTGAAGCCGGCCTTGCGCATCACCTCGCGCATCTCGGCCGAGATGCGCGCGACCTCCTGCTTGCCGATCTCGTGGATCTGCGCCGGGGTCAGCTCGGTGGTGGTGTATTCGAGAATCTGGCTGCGGTAGAAGGCCTTGCCGTCGGGCAGCTCGCTCGCGGCGGTGCTGGTGCGCGTGCGCGGCAGGTATTCCTCGCGCATGAAGCGCAACAGCTTGGCGTAGGCCGGCGCGACCTCGTCGCGGATCGCGCGCTCGCCCTCGGCCTGCAAAGCGCGCCGCGTCTCCTCGCCCAGGTGCGCGGGAATCGCGGCGAAGGTGGCCGAGAACGGATTGTCGGCGCCGGTCTTGGCATAGGGCTCGATGGTGCGGTCGCGGCCTTCGACCGCGACGCGCGGCACGCTGTAGCCGCGCGCCAGGCCGGCGCGCATGTTGGCGATGTTCTCGTCGAAGTAGCGCGGCAGGTCGTGCAGACGGCCGAGCAGGCGGCGGTATTCCTCGGCCTTCTGATAAGGACGACGCGGATTGAGCCCGCCCCAGAAGAAGGTGTCGCTGTTGAACGGCGCCTCGAAGGTGCGGTAGCGCGCGTTGTTGAGTTCGATCGCCACCGAGGTGCGAAACACCGCGGCGTTGATGCGCTCCTCGTCCGACAACTGCGCCTGCGGCAGCGCGTCGAGCTCGGCCAGGGCCTTTTCCCAGTAAGCGATGCGACGCTGCCAGGCCTGCGGGGTGACGCTGGGCATGCGGTCGCCGTCTTCCCAGCGGCCGTCGGGTTCGCGCACGCGCACGAATTCCTGCTGGCGCCAGCGCCACTCGGCGTCGTACAGCTCGCGCAGGCGGCGCGTGGCCTCGTTGGGCGCGGCGGCGGCGGCGCTGGCTTCGGCGGCGCCGGCCGGCGCTACGCCCGCCAGCGACAGCACGGCGAGCAACAAGGACGGACCCAATAGGCGAACGATCATGCGTGGACTCTCGGCGTAGGCGGATGCGGGCGGGACACGAGGACGCGCATCGATACGGTCGCGTCAGGCGCTCGAATCGAGATCGGCGGTGGTCCAGATTCCGTCGATACAGCGTTGCACGCCGCCGGGGTCGGCGTCACCCAGCCCGGGCGGCAGGCGGTTGCCGTAGCGGTGCAGCACGGCGGAGCGATGGATGGGCGCGGGCATGCCGACCGAAGTGAAGCCGGCATGGCTGGCGCTGGAATATGGCAGGCGTCTGTCATTTGCGAATGCTTGCCAACCGGCACAGCTCTTCTTCGCTCAAGGCCGGCCCGCCCGCGGCAGCGATGAGCTCTGGCGGAAATTGCGGCAACTCGCCTGTTCCCGAACGCCGCAGGCCCTCGCCCGCCTGGATCGGCGGGCCGCCTTCTTCCATGTAGCGCCGAATGTGCTCGTACAGGCGCCAGAGCAGTTCATCCTCCCACCAGCCCTTGTAGCCGATGGTCACGATCTCCTGGCATTGCCTGGGTTGCTTGGGGGCACCCCACAGCAGCGCCAGTAGATACGAAGAGCGCGCCGCCTCACCGGTCATCTCGCTGAGTTGATAGCTGCGCGCATAGGCGTCGTCCCACCGATAGGTCTTGACTTCGCCAACGCCGGCGCGTTGCCAGAACTTCCAGAACCTCATCGGGATGACGGTGAAGAACGAAACCTCTCGGGTCTTGCGATTGAAGAGGACCGGGAGATCGCGGGGAGTAAGAAATCCAACCCTGAAGAAGAATATTGCCGTCACCAGAAAGAACAGCGCTGCGGCCGCCGAAATGACGGAGATCAATGCATCCAACAAATGATCCGACTTGTTGGGATCCAGATCCATGATGGAGTCAACCGCCCCCCATCCGAACAGGCATGCGGCGAATCCGATGAGAATTGTGTACAACCCCATCATGAATGCGATTTCGGTGGTCCCCGCCGGCGCGCCGATGACGATGGCATTCGAATGGACACTCAACAAGGAATCGCACGAACTCGCCTTCCCATGCACCGACTCGTGCTTTTCACGCGGGGCGACGCGCCGGGGAGCCTTTCCTCCCAACAGCGTTTCCTTTCGATCCTTCTCGGAAAATTCGAACTGCGGATCGGGCGCATTCCATTGCGGCAGCCGAATATCGTAGTCCGGATTGTTTTCACGACTCATGATCTGTCACTTGGCGAATGGATCGATGCGGTCGGGACACGAAGACGCGCATCGATACGATCGCGTCAGGCGCTCGAATCGAGATCGGCGGTGGTCCAGATTCCGTCGATACAGCGTTGCACGCCGCCGGGGTTGGCGTCACGCAGCTCCGGCGGCAAACGATCCTGGCGCACGTTGTCGTAGCTGTGCAGCGCGGCGTAGCGGTGGATCGCCGCGGGCATGCCGACCGAGGTGAAGCCGGCATGGCTGGTGCTGGGATAGGGGCCGCCGTGTTGCATGGCCGGGCTCACGGCCACGCCGGTCGGCCACTTGTCGTCGATCAGGCGGCCTACGCGCGGACGCAGCGTCGCGGCGATGCGCGTGCGCAGGGCTTCGTCGCCGCCGTCGGCGGCGCTGTGCAGGCTGCCGGTGAGATTGCCGTCGAAGGCGCGCGCGATCGCGACCGCCTGATCGCCGTCGCGGTAGCGCACCAGCAGCGACACCGGCCCGAAGGCTTCTTGTTGCAGCGCTTCGGCGGCGGCGAGGAAATCCGCGCCGTCCACGGTCAGCAGGCTGGGCGCGTAGCGTGCGCCCGGGCCGGAGGCCTGGGCGGCGCCGGCGGCCAGGTGCGCGCCAGCCGCGCGCAGGCGCGTCACCGCCTGGTCGAGCTGCTGCTGCACGCCCTGCGAGAACAGCACCGCCGGCGCGGCCTCGGCGAAACGCGCCGCGGCCGCGGCCACGAAGGCATCGCCGGCCTCGTCCAGCGGCAACATCACCACCCCGGGATTGGTGCAGAACTGGCCGCTGCCCAAAGTGCAGGAGGCGAAGAACTCCTGCGCCAGCGCCTCGCCGCGCTCGCGCAGCGCGCCCGGCAGCAGGAACACCGGATTGACGCTGGACATCTCGGCATAGATCGGGATGCCGGCGCGATCCGCCGCGGCCTTCAGCGCCAAACCGCCGCCGCGGCTGCCGGTGAAGCCGATCGCGCCCAGGCGGCGGTCGCCGGCCAGCTGCAGGCCACGCTCGGGGTCGAGGTCGTACAGCAACTGCACTGTCGCCTCCGGCAGCCCGCTGGCGTGCACGGCCTCATGGGCGATGCGCGCAAGCGCGCGGCTGGTGCCCGGATGCGAGGGATGGGCCTTGGCGATCACCGGATTGCGCGCGGCGATGGCCGAGGCGAAATCGCTGCCCGCGACCGCGTTGAAGGCGAACGGGAAATTGTTGGGGCCGAACACCAGCACCGGCTTGTGCAACGGCGCGTAGTGCGCGCGCAGGCCGGCCTGGGTGTCGATGACCGGATGGGTCCAGGCGTAGGCGCGCACCGCGGCCGCGGCCAGGCGCAGCTGGCCGGTGGTGCGCGGCAGTTCGACCGCCGACAGGCGCGGCGCGACCGCCAGCGCGGTCTCGGCGTGCGCGATCGCGACCAGTTCGTCCGCGGCCGCTTCGATGCCGGCCGCATAGCGTTCCAGGAAGCCGGCGATGGACGCCGGCGCGGTCGCGGCGAGCTCGTCGGCGATCGCGCTGGCCGCGGCCAGCGCCGCTTCCACGTCGCGCGGCCCCGAGCGCGGAAATTCCGCGCCGATGGCCGCGCCGTTGCTGGGATCGAACGCGCGGAAACCGCCCGCGTCGTCGCGGCTGCGCTGCCATTGGCCTGCGATCAGGATCGGTTCCATGCGCTCACTCCTCGCCGTCGTGCCGCATCAGAGCTTGGGGCGGGTCGCCAGGGCGTGGTCGATCACCGCCAGGGCCTGGGCACGCTCTTCGCCTTCCACCACCAGACGCGGCGCGCGCACGCGCTCGTCGCCCATGGCCACGCGCTGCTGCATCAGTTTGATCAGCTGGACGAACTTGGGCACGGTGTCCATGCGCAGCAGCGGCAGCAACCAGGCGTAGAGTTCCATCGCCGCCGGCGCCCCGCCGTCGCGGGCCTGTTCGAACAAACGCACCGATTCGGCCGGGAAGGCGTTGACCACGCCGGCGATCCAGCCCACCGCACCCATCGCCACGCCCTCGACGATGGCGTCGTCCATGCCGACCATGAGCTCCAGCCGATCGCCCAGCAGGGCCTTGATCGCGGCGAAGCGGCGGATGTCGCAGGAGGATTCCTTGACCGCCTGCAGGGTCGGATAGGCGGCGGCGAGTTCGGCGATGCGCTCGGGCACGAAGTCGGTCTTGTAGGCGACCGGGTTGTTGTACAGCAGCACCGGCAGGCCGGTGGCTTCGAGGATCGCGCGCATGTGCGCGCCCATCTCGCGCCAGTCGGTGGAATACACGTACGGCGGCAGCGCCATCAGCCCGCGCGCGCCCAGGCGCTCGGCGGCCTGGGCCAGGCGCACGGCCTCGGCGGTGGACAGGGCGGCGATGCCGGGGATCACCGGCGCGCGCTCGCCCAGCGCCCCGACCAGGGTTTCGATGATCGCCAGCTTCTCGTCGAACGACAGCGTCGCACCCTCGCCCAGCGAGCCCAGCGGCACGATGCCGGTGCAGCCGGCGTCGATGAGCTGGTTGGCGTGGCGGGCGAGGAAGGCGTGGTCGACCGTGCCGTCCGCGTTGAACGGCGTGGTGATGGCGGGCACGACGCCGCGCCAGAAGCTTGCATTGCTCATGTAAGGGTCCTGTCTCGAAACATGGGAAGGGATTCGCGGCGCGCGGCGTCTACTCGGGACGCACGCCCCAGGCGAAGGGATCGTCGTCCTCGACCAGCAGCTGGCCCTGCGCCATCAGATGCGCGCGGCCGCTGATGCGCGGATGGATGCGGCCGGGCGCGGCGGGCTGGTAGCTGCCTTCGAACACGCTGCCCAGCACGCTCTCCATGCGCGTGATCGCGCCGGGCGCGAGCGCGCCGTCGGCGGCCAGACAGGCCAGCTTGGCCGAGAAGCCGGTGCCGCAGGGCGAGCGGTCGTAGGCCAGGCCCGGACAGAGCACGAAGTTGCGCGCGTCCACGCCGGGCGTGAGCGCGGCGCCGTTGAGTTCGATGTGGTCGATCTGCGCACCGTCGGCGCCGCGCACGCCGGTGGCCTCCAGCGCATGGCGGATCGCCTCGGTGTAACGGGTCAGCTCGCGCCAGTGCGCGACCGCGAGCGGGATCGCGCAGTCGCGCGTGATGTAGAACCAGTTGCCGCCCCAGGCCACGTCGCCGCGCACCTCGCCGTAGCCGGGCACGTCGAGCACGACGTCCTGGGCGTGGCGGTAGCTTTCGACGTTGTCGATGGAAACCAGGCCGTCGTCGTGCAGCTGCGCCACCACCGTGCCCACCGGCGTGTCGATCGCATGCCGGCCCGGGCCGATCCGGCCCAGGTGCGCGAGGGTGCGCACCAGGCCGATGGTGCCGTGGCCGCACATGCCCAGGGTGCCGACGTTGTTGAAGAAGATCGTCGAGGCCACCGAGAACACGTGCTGCGGCGGCAGCAGCAAGGCGCCGACCATGGCGTCGGAGCCGCGCGGCTCGCAGGCGATCGCGCTGCGCCAGCGGTCGTGCTGGGCGGCGAAGACCGCGCGCTGCGTGGCGAGATCGCCCATGCCCAGGTCGGGCAGGCCGGACAGCACCACCCGCGTGGGTTCACCGCCGGTGTGCGTGTCGATGTAGTCGATGCTGCGCATGCCGGCCATGGTCCCGCCGGGGGCGCGCACGGGTCTAGCGGGCTTGCGCCGCGCCGGATGCGGAAATCGGCACAAAGTTTCGCGCGCCGCCGCATAATCGGCCGATGCCTTCCGCACCGCTGCCGCTGGTGGATCCGGACCTCCTGCAGGAGCTGTTCGATCGTTTGCCCGACGTGGTGTTCTTCATCAAGGACCGTCAGGGCCGCTACACCCACGCCAACCAGACCCTGGTCCAGCGCCTGGGCCTGGGCGGGCGCGAGGCGGTGATCGGCCGCAGCGCCAACGAATTGTTCCCGCCGCGCCTGGGCGACGGCTATGCGGCCCAGGACCGGCGCGTGCTGGCCGGCGGGCGCATCGAGGACCAGTTGGAAATGCACATGTTCCAAAACCGCGCCGCCGGCTGGTGCCTGACCAGCAAGCAGCCGCTGTGGCATGACGGCCAGATCCAGGGCCTGATCGGGATTTCGCGCGACCTGGCCCAACCCGACGGCCGTCATCCGGGCTACGCGCGCCTGCGCCGGGTGCTGGACCACATGGAAGCGCATTACGGCGAACCGGTGCGCATGCAGGCGCTGGCGCAGCTGGCGGGGCTGTCGCTGTCGCAGCTGGAGCGGCAGTTCCGGCGCGTGTTCCAGTTGGCGCCGCAGCAATGGCTCACGCGCCTGCGCATCGAGGCGGCGATGCAGCGCCTGCACGGCGAGGACACCATCGCCGCGATCGGCCACCTGTGCGGCTTCACCGATCAAAGCGCCTTCAGCCGCCAGTTCAAGGCCAGCGTCGGCCTGACTCCTCGCGACTACCGCCGGCTCAAGCCCGCGCCGCCTTGCGCGCGGACATGAGCATCTGCGCGGCCGCGTACAGCACCACGATCACCACCAGCCAGCGCAGCCATTCCAGCGGCAACGACTTGACCACGAAGGCCGCGATCAACACGCCCGGAATGCCGCCCAGGGCCAGGCCCAGCGCGGCGCGCAGATCGTAGCGCCCGGAGCGCACGAAGGCGGCGCCGCCGACCGGCATCAGGAAGGCGCAGGCGCCCATCATGATCGGGAACGCGGCGATCGGATTCATGCCCAGCAGGCTGACCAGGATCAGGCAGGGCGCATACAGGCCGATGCCCAGCATCATCAGCGCGCCCAACAGCAGACTCACCGCGATCGCGAACGCCAGCTTGCCGCGTTCCAGTCCCAGCGCGTCGCCGCCGCCGGGCAGCCAATGCAGGTTGGCCGCCAGGAACAGGCCCGCCGCGATCAGCAGGGCCACGCCCATGCCGATCTGGATCGCGCGCCGCGGCAGCCGCGCGACCACGCGCACGCCCAGCCAGGCGCCGACCACCGCCGCGGCGATCATGCCGATCAGGGTGGCCAGGTCGACCTGCACCACCGCGATGAAGATCAGCGCCTGCACCACCGTCGGCAGGGCGTGGCCGACGTTCAAGGTGCCCGGGATGTGCTCGTCGGCGATGCGGCCGCGCAGCTTGAAGATGGCGGTGGTGGTGGCGAAGGAGCCGATGCCGAGGGTGTCGAAGAAGTTGGCGACGAAGCCGGTGGCCAGATCGCGCGCGTCCGGCCGCCGCGAGGCCTCGGCGGGCGCCTGCGCGCGGCGCGCGCGCTCTATCGCCCACCAGCGCCAGGCATAGCCCAGGGCCAGCAGGCTCAGCGCGGAAAGCAGGACGATGCTGCCGTGCTTGGGATCCATGGTCCGACTCCCTGCGCACGCGGACGCGTGCCCGACGCATGTTCGGCGCGACCGGGCGCGCGCGGCTTGTCTCGCTTCCGCGCGCGGCGTGCGGATAATTGCGTAGTCGGCCGCCGCGGCCGCGCCTAGCATCGAGGCTCCTCGTCCGCCCGGGCCGCGCGCTTGAGCCGAACTTCCACCGCGTCTTCCGTGCTCGTGATCGGCGCAGGCGTGATCGGCCATGCCTGCGCGCTGGCCCTACAGCAGCGCGGCTGGGCCGTGACCCTGACCGATCCCGACCTGCAGGGCGCGGCCGCGTCCTGGGGCAACGCCGGCCACATCGCCACCGAGCAGGCGCAGCCGCTGGCCTCGCCGGCGACCCTGCGCTCGGCGCCGCGGCGCCTGTACGCCTTCGGCGGACCGCTGGCGCTGCGCGATCCGCTCAGCATCGCGCCCTGGGTCTGGCGCTACCTGCGCGCCTGCACGCCCTCGTCCTACGAGCGCGGCCGCCTGGCGCTGCGCGCGCTGCTGGCGCAGGCGATGCCGGCGTGGCGGCGGCTGGCGCGGACGCTGGAGCAACCGGACCTGCTGCGCGAGACCGGGCATTGGCTGTGCTGGGAATCCGAGCGCAGCGCGCTGCACGGCCGCGACGGCTGGGAACGCGCGGACATCGGCGACACCCGTTTCGAATCCCTGGCCGCGGCCGACCTGCAGGCCCTGCGCGCCGGCCTGCGTGCGCCGATCGAGGCCGGCATCGCGTTTTCCGGCACCGCCCAGATCGCCGACCCGCGCCGCCTGTCGCTAGCGCTGCAGGCGCGCTTCGCCGGCTACGGCGGCCGGCGCCGGTACGATCGCATCGCGAGCTTGCGGCGCGAGGGCGACGGCATCCTCGCCCGCGGCAGCGACGGCGCCGAACTGCGCGCCGATCGCGTGCTGGTTTGCGCCGGCGCGCGCTCGCGCGCGCTGATGGCCTCGATCGGCATCCATGCGCCGCTGGTGGCCGAACGCGGCTACCACCTGCAGTGGGCGGACCACGACTGGCCGGACCGGCCGCCGGTGGTGTTCGAAGACCGTTCGATGATCGTGACCCGCTTCCAGAGCGGCCTGCGCGCGGCGGGTTTCGTCGAATACGCGCGCGTGGACACGCCGCCCGATCCGGGCAAATGGCGGCGCCTGCGCCGGCACGTCGCCGAACTCGGCCTGCCGGTGCGCGGCGAGCCCAGCGAATGGTTCGGCGCACGCCCCACCCTGCCCGACTATCTGCCGGCGATGGGGCATAGCGCCCAGCCCGGCCTGTACTACGCCTTCGGCCACCAGCACCTGGGCCTGACCCTGGCCGCGATCAGCGGCGAGCTGGTGGCCCAGGCGATGAGCGAGAGCGCACCGCCGCCGGAGCTGGCCGCGTTCGATCTGTCGCGTTTCGACCGCTGACGCCGCCGGATCCGCGGCGCCGCAGGCCGGCGCGGCACGGCCTTACACTGGCTGCATGCCCACCGATCCCGTCGCCCCGGTCGAAGCCGATGTCGTCGCCGCGCAGATCCGCGATGCCTTCGCCGATTACCACGCGCGCTTCGCCGCGATCACCCGCCGCGCCAAGGGCCGCTTCGAAACCTGCGACTGGAACGGCGCGCGCGACGACGCAGTCGAGCGCATCGCGTTGTACGACCGTTGCGTCGCCGAAGCCAGCGACGCCCTGGAGACCCGCCTGGGCGCGCAGGCCCACGACCGCGCGCTGTGGTCGGCGGTGCACGCGCGCTACGCCGAGCGCATCGAGCCGCTGCTGGACCGCGAGCTCTACAAGACCTTCTTCAACACCCTGACCCGGCGCTTCTTCAAGACCCGCGGCGTGGACGCGGCGATCGAGTTCGTGGCCCTGGACATCGAGCCCACCGACGCCATCACCCACCCGGTCGCGCGCCACAGCTACGCGGTGTCGGAGGACCGGCTCACCGAAACTCTCATGCGGGTGCTGGACGATTATCCGTTCGCGGTACCCTACGCGCACCGCACGCGCTGCGCGGCCGGCATCGCGGTGCGCCTGCAGGACGATCTGCACCATTGGGGCCCCAGCCCGGTGCGCGCGATCGAGTTGCTGGACGCGGTGTTCTACCGCGAGCGCCGCGCCTATCTGGTCGGGCGCGTGTTCGGCGAGCGCGCGTTCTCGCCCTGCGTGATCGCGCTGGTCAACGACGGCGGCGCCCTGCGCGTCGACGCGGTGTTGACCCTGCGCGCCGACGTGGTCCAGCTGTTCAGCTATTCGCGCAGCTATTTCCACGCCGACCTGGGCACGGTCGGCGACGCGGTGGTGTTCCTGCGCACGCTGTTGCCGGGCAAACCGATCGACGAGCTCTACACCGTGCTCGGCCGCGCCAAGCAGGGCAAGACCGAACGCTACCGCACTTTCTTCCGCCAGTTCGCGGCCCAGGCCGGCGAGCGCCTGGTGCGCGCCGACGGCGAACGCGGCATGGTCATGGCGGTGTTCACCCTGCCCAGCTATCCGCTGGTGTTCAAACTGATCCGCGACCGCTTCGCCTATCCCAAGGACATCGCGCGCACCGAGGTCGAGGCCAAGTACGCGCTGGTGTTCCACCACGACCGCGTCGGCCGCCTGGTCGATGCGCAGCCGTTCCGCTTCCTGCGTTTTCCGCGCGCGCGCTTCGCGCCCGACCTGCTGGACGAGCTGCTCGGCACCTGCGCCGGCAGCATCACCCAGGACGGCGACGACCTGGTCTTGCACCTGTGCTACGTCGAGCGCCGCCTGCGACCGCTGAACCTGTACCTGCGCGAGCAACCGCTGGAGGCCGCGCGCGCGGCCGCGATCGACTACGGCCAGGCGATCAAGGACCTGGCCCTGGCCAACATCTTCCCCGGCGACCTGCTGCTGAAGAATTTCGGCGTCTCGCGCCACGGGCGCGCGGTGTTCTACGACTACGACGAACTGTGCCTGGTCACCGACTGCCGTTTCCGCGCCGTGCCCGAGGCGCGCAATCACGAAGACGAGATGGAAGCCGCGGCCTGGTTCTATGCCGCCGGCAATGACGTGTTCCCCGAGCAGTTCCCGCGCTTCCTCGGCCTGGCGCCGCCCTTGCTGGGCGCGCTGCTGCATACGCACCCGGAGATTTTCCGGGTGGAGTGGTGGCAGGGCGTGCAGGCGGCGCTGCGCGAGGGCCGCTACACCGACGTCGCGCCGTACCCGCTGGACCGGCGCCTGCCCTAAGCCTTCATGTTCAGTTGTCGCGAAACGCCGCAGGCAGGTTGGGCAACGAGTACAGATCCAGTTCCAGCCGCGTCGGCTCGCCTTCGATCTCGACGCCGACCGTAAACACGCCTGCGGCGATCAGGCGCAGCTCGGCGCGACCCTCGATTGGCGCCACCGGCTTTTGCGACGGATTGAAAGTGGGGTGCAGGTGAAAGACGACCGTGCCCTGCAACGGCGGCGCGTCGTCTGTTGCGCGCACGCTGAGCAGCACGGTGCACAGGCTGCCATCCTGGTTCAAGGGGTTCACCTCGGCGCTGAGCACCCTGCCGTTGGCACTGGCGCTGCCGCCGAACCGTCCCTTGTTCGGATCCGAATCCCACAGCGGCGTGTCGCTGCGCAGGGCGGTCGTGGTGCCGGTACGTTTGGTCGAGGGCGTCGTGGCGGGCGGCGCGGTGCCGCGCGCGATGAAGGCCACCGCGTCGTCCAGCGTAGCCTGGCTTTCGCGCGCGCGCAGCTCGGCATCCTGGCGTCGGCGCCGTTCGGCCGCGACCGCGCTCTGGCTGCTTTCCAGGTACTGGACGAAATCGGTGCGGGTCCAGATGTAGGACGCCAGGAAGCCCAATAGCGCCGCAGTCGCAAGCAGGAACCCGGCGGTGGTCGCGCCGTTCGTCAGCCCCCAGTCGGCAGCCGCTTGCACGGACAGACGGTTGAAACCGACAGCGATTTCGCGCGCCTGCACCAGGCTCACGCCGACGACGATCTTGGTCAGCCAGTCGCTGATCTGTTCGAGGTTGGTGTTGTGGCTGAAGCCTGGATCGGCACGTTGCACTCCGCCTTCGCGCGCAGGGCCGGCGACGATCGTCGGCGCCGGCTCGGTCAGCGCGCGCGGTATGCCGAACAGGAACCCCAGCAGGGTGCCGAGCAAGGCCGCGCACAAGACCCCGGCGACCGCGGCGCCGGTCTTGAGCTGGAAACCGATCGCGGCTGCGGCGCTGAGGAGTATCAGCACCGCCAGGACGGCGGCGACCAGTGCCGCCCGCACGATCGGGCGCGAGGGCGACTCGCCCGGGTCGCGGGCGCGTGGCGGCGGGGAGGTGCGTGGTGTCGGCTGCGTGTCCATCGCGGCGCTCTCGATTCCGTTCTCGCGCTAGTCAACGCGAACCGGCGCGCCCGGCGGCCTTCAGCGCCAGCTGGACGGATCGATCGGCAGGTCCATGCGCGGATCGTGCACCTGCAGCTGGTCGTCGGCGCCGAGCAGGTCGGGATAGACCACCAGGTTCAGGCCGCCGATGCGGCGCGTGGACGGGAACACGATCGCGGCCAGGCCGGCGGCGCGCACGTCGTCGGCGATCACCCAGCTCGGCGGTTCGATCTCGTCCAGGAAGGCCAGGCGCTTCCAGTTGCAGGACAGCTCCTGCCACAGCGGCGCCCAGTGCGCGGGGTCGTAGCCGTGGCGGAAGTCGGCGACGCGGGCGATGCCGACGCGGTAGGCGACCAGGGTGCCGGGGCGTACCAGCGGATCGTCCTGGCGGAACTCCTCGATCGCGGTTTCCGGTTCCAGCGCCAGGTAGAGCGCGTCGATGCCGGGCCGGTTGAGGCGGCCGCCGGCGATGGCCGCGCCGGCGCCGCTGAGCGGCTGGAACGACCAGCGCGGGGTGTGCATGCGATACGCCGGGAGCTCCGGCCCCAGCCCCGCGAGGATCATCCGCTGGCGCCGCCTTCCAGCGTCGCCAGGTAACGGATCACGGCCTCGGATTTGCCGTCGCGCACCAGCTCGGCCGCGGTGCGGTAACCGAACTCGGCGATCGGGTGGTTGATGAACCAGAACAGGGTGCGCTCGCGGTCGTCGTTCACCCGGTAGGCCGCGGCCAGCACCTTGACGATGTCGCGCAGGGCGCCCTGCAACTGCGCCGACTCCGGATTGCCGGTGACCGTGTTGCGGTGCACACGCGCCAGGCCGGCCAGGTCGCTCACGCCCATGTGCAAGGCCTGGGCCATGCGCACCGGCGACAGCGTCGGGCGCGAGGGCTCGCGCAAGGTTTCCAGGAAAGTGTCGAAGGCGGCGGCGGACACGGCGGGCTCCTGCTCGGTTTGGGCCCATGATACGCCCAAATTACGCACAAGCAAGGCCCGCCCGAAGCGCATGAAGCAGAAGGCCCGGACGAACCGGGCCTTCTTAGGGGAAGGAATGCGGGCGACCCAGCACTGTCAGCAGCACGCGCCGATCGCGCCCGGGGCGCCGCAGCTGGCGGCGGCCTGGGAGACGCCCGCCAGGATGGGCTTGGGGGCCACCGCCACCGGCTTGGCGTCCGCTGCGGGCACGGCCTCGGGCGGGTCGAAGAAGCGGTGATCGGTCAGGTACCCCTGCATGAACAGCAGGTCCTTGTAGATGCTCAAGACGCTCATGACGTGCTCCTGGCGGGCCGGACGCCGGTCCGGAATGGACTGGCTTGTTGAGTAGGTTGCAAGTTACGCTTGGTCCTTAGCTTGAAAAAGCGATAATTCTGCAAGCTAGACTTGAATTGAATTCAACATGAGCCGCCCTCCTCTGCACGCCCTGCTGGGTTTCGCCGCCGCCGCCCGCAGCGGCAACCTGACCCGCGCCGCGGGCTCGATGCACCTCACCGTGAGCGCCTTGAGCCACCAGATCCGTGCCCTGGAGGAACGCCTGGGCCGGCGCCTGTTCGAGCGCGGGCCGCGCGGGGTCAAGCTGACCGCCGACGGCGAGCGCCTGCTGAACCGGATCGCGCCGCATCTGGAAGCGCTGGACCATGCCCTGCGCCCCTACGCGCCCTGCCGCGACGACGTGCTGACCCTGAGCCTGATGGCGTCGATGGCCTCGGCCTGGCTGGTGCCGCGCCTGGGCGATTTCCTGGCCCTGCATCCGCAGCTGGAGCTCAACCTGCAATCGAGCACGCGCTTGGTCGATTTCGCGCGCGAGACCAATGTCGACGCCGCCCTGCGCGGCGGCTACGGCGGCTGGCCGGGCGTGGTGATCGAACACCTGTTCGACGAAACCCTGACCCCGGTCGCCAGCCCCAAGCTGATCGAGCGCATGGGCGGGCTGCCGGCGCGGGAGGATCTACAGCGCTGGCCCCTGCTCGGCGATCCGGCCGATCACTGGCGCGACTGGTTCGAGCACTACGGCGGCCGCGAGCCCAACCGCTACGTCGCCCACTTCGACGATTCCGAAACCATGCACCGCGCCGCGGTCGAAGGCATGGGCGTGGCGCTGGCGCGCATGGCGCGCACGCGCCTGCTGATCGAGAACGGCCAGCTGGTGTCGCTGCGCCCCGAACGCCTGCGCACCGACTACGCCCACTACCTGGTGTATCCGCAGCGCTCGGCCGACCACGCCGGCCTGCTCGCCTTCCGCGGCTGGGTGCACGAGCAGGCCCAGGCCTACGTGGCGCGCATGCAAGAGACCCTGCCCAGCGACGAGGCGCTCACGCGCACGGTGCGCAAGCATTCGCAGACCTAGCGCGACCCGGACGACCGGCACTGGTCGCTAACGCGGCAGCGGTTAGGCTGATCGCCCTTTCCGCACCGAGGCCGACGCATGACCGCTCTCCCCCTGCACCGTTCGTTGCTGGTCGCCGTGATCGCCGCCGCGCTGGCGGCCGGCGTCGGCGTCGGCCACGCCGCCGACAAGGCCAAGCCGGCCGCGTCCGCCCGCGCCATCGAAACCGCGCTGGCCAAGCCGCTGGCCGGCGACTGGCGCGACGCCAAGAACCGCGCCCGCGACGTCTACCGCCACCCCGCCCAGACCCTGGCCTTCTTCGGCGTGAAGCCCGACCAGACCGTCATCGAGATCACCCCCGGCGGCGGCTGGTACAGCGAAGTGCTGGCGCCCTACCTCAAGGCCGACGGCCGTTACGTGGCGGCGGTCTGGGACGATGCGATTCCGGGCCAGCCCAAGTACCGCTACGGCCTCAACACCCAGCTGCGCGCCAAGTTCGCCGGCAACCCCGCGGTGTTCGGTACGCCGGACGTGCGCGTGTTCGATCCCAAGGCGCCGAACTTCGGCCCGGCCGGCGCCGCCGACACCGTGCTGACCTTCCGCAACGCCCACAACTGGGTGTCCGACGGCAACGCGCCGGCTTACTTCAAGGCTTTCTACGACGCGCTCAAGCCCGGCGGCGTGCTCGGCGTGGTCGACCATCGCGCCAAGCCCGGCACCGATCTGGAGGCGATGAAGAAGTCCGGCTATCTCACCGAAGCGCTGGTGATCGAACTGGCGCAGGGCGCGGGCTTCGTGCTCGACGCCAAGAGCGAGGTCAACGCCAACCCCAAGGACACCGCCGATCATCCCAACGGCGTGTGGACCCTGCCGCCCAGCAACCAGCACGACGCGGCCGACGACGCCAAGTACAAGGCGGTCGGCGAAAGCGATCGCATGACCTTGCGCTTCAAGAAGCCGGGCTGAGTCCGGCGCCGATACGCGCCACGCGTACGCGGCCGGACCGCGACGCGCGGCGCGCATCGGGCCGCACGATTTCCTCCACGCCCCGGCGCGCGGCGCAGGGCCATCGCGTTCCATTACAGTGAACGCACAACCGCTTGGGGATGTTGGGGATGACGGAAGGAACCAAGGCGCGGCGCCTGATCGCCGGGCTGAGTCTTGCGCTGGCCCTGGGAATCGCCGCCGCACTGGTGCTGATGCCGCAACTGCGCAGCCCCGGCTACTGGACCTCGCTGGGCGCTGCGACGCCGCAGGTGCCGGCGGCCGATGCGGACGCCCAATCGCGGCAGACCGCCGAGGTTCCCGCGCTCGACAGCGCTGCCGCCGAGGCCGTCGCCAGCGCCGTGGCGGTGCCCGGTTCGCAGAACGATGCCGTCGCGGCGGCCGCGCCCGACACCAGTTCGCTGGACGTGCTGCCGGGCCCGTACCGCAACCTGCCGGCCGCCGCGCCGCCGTTCGCGCTGCAGACCGACGTGCGCTACGAAGGCCGTCTGGGATTGGAGGATCTGCCGCCGGTGGTGCTGCCGACCTCGATCGAGGAATCCCTGCAGCACAGCGTCGATTCGGCCTCGGACGAGGACAGCCAGGCCGTGGCGGCCGCGGACATCGAACGCGCGATACGCCGCCGCGGCAAGGCCGGCGCCGAGGTCTGCGCCGGCGAGGCCCTGCAAGCCGGGCAGCGCGCGCTGATGCGCCGGCGCGAATTCGTGCTGCCCTGGGTGCGCAGCGGCGACCTGGTGATGATCCAGGGCGAATTCCCGGGCAACGGCTTCCAGCGCGCCAAGCGCGCCGGCGGCAAGCCCGCGGGCCGGCCGGAAGTGACGATGGAAGCGCACGGCCCGAGCTACGAGTACTTCCGCGCCAGCCTCAACCACGAGCCCAGCGCGCAGGCCGACGACAAGGGCCAGCTGGCCTTGGTGTTCAAGGCCGAGAAGGACGGCGCGTACCGGCTGGCGGTCAAGGTCGACGACTGCACCGCGGCCGGCTCCGTGGCCTACGCGCTGCAGGTGCGGCGCCGCGGCGCGCGCACCCAGACCGCCGACGCCGCACCGGCGGCGACGCGCACCCAGGCCCTGCCGGCGGCGAGCCTGCCGCTGGTCGCGGTCGGCGACACCTATCAAGGCCAGCTGCGGCCGGCGCAGCCGCTCAAGGGTGCGTATTCGCCGTCGACGCTGTACATGACCCTGTTCCAGGACATGCGCATCGGGCCCCTGGCCAAGGGCAAGCGCTATCTGATCGAAGTGGCCAGCCCCGATGTCGATCCGGCTTTGCAGTTGTTCCAGCGCGGTCCGCAGGTCGGCGACACCTCGCCGCGCCAGGACAGCGACGGCGGCGCGCACGGCAACGCCATGCTGGTCTACCAGCCCACGCTGGACGGCCCGCACATCCTGCGCGTGCTCGGCACCGATCCGCGCGACGCCGAACGCGAGAACGCGCGCTTCGGTTACCAGGTGCGCGTGAGCGAATGGACGCCGTGAGCGCGCCGCGCTGACGCGGCGTTTGGCGGCGCGCACGCGCCTGCGCGATCATGCGCGCATGCTGATCGCGTTCAACAAGCCCTTTGGAGTGCTCTGCCAGTTCACCGACCGCAGCGTACCGCCGCGTCCGACGCTGGCCGGCTTCGGACTGCCGCCGGACGTGTACGCCGCCGGCCGGCTCGATCACGACAGCGAAGGCCTGCTGCTGCTCACCGACGACGGCGGCCTGGCCCACCGGCTGACCGATCCGCGCCACAAGCAGGGCAAGACCTACTGGGTGCAGGTGGAAGGCGATCCGTCCGAGGAACAGCTGCGCGCCTTGCGCGAGGGCGTCGAACTCAACGACGGCCGCACCCTGCCGGCGCAGGCGGCACGCATCGACACGCCGGCGCTGTGGCCGCGCGATCCGCCGGTGCGCTTTCGCAAGACCGTGCCGGATGCGTGGTTGGCGCTGACGATAGGCGAAGGCCGCAATCGCCAGGTGCGGCGCATGACCGCGGCGGTGGGGCTGCCGACGCTGCGGCTGGTGCGGGTGGCGATCGCCGAGCATCGTCTCGACGGGTTGGCGCCGGGGGCGTGGCGGGAGCTCTAGCGCGATCGGAGTTCGCCGCCGTTCGGGGTGTCGCGATCGCGGCTTACGCCGCTCCCACAGAAAGCCCATCGCCGCTTTGGGGTAGGAGCGGCGTCAGCCGCGACCACGCCACCTCAGGCACCGCGCACGCCACATGCCCCCTGTAGGAGCGGCGCAAGCCGCGACCGCGCCACCACAGACACCGCGCAAGCGCCGCGCTTTCTGTGGGAGCGGCGTAAGCCGCGATTCGCGCTAACGATGCGGCGACGTCGCCACCGAAGCGCGCCTCGCTACCGCGCACACCCGCGCATCCCCCTCACTCCCGCTCCGCCACCGGCGGCGCCACCGGCACCGAGTTCGCGCCCGGCCGGGTCAGGATCAACACCCCGCCCAGCACCACCGCGGTGCCCACGATCTGCACCGGGGTGATCGCCTCGCCCAGCACCCAGCCGCCCAGGAACACCAGCGACACCGGCCCCAGCACCGACAGCTGCGCCGCCGTGCCCGCGCCCAGGCGCGCGACCGCGGCCATGGTGAAGGTCACCGGCAGGAAGGTGCACAGCAGCGCGTTGGCCGCGGCCAGGCCATAGACCTGCCAGGGCAGCTGCAGCAGGTGGGCGGGATCGCGCGCGACCAGATAGTGGATCAAGGTGGCCGCGGTCGAGACCACCATCGCGTAGGCGACCAGGCGCAGCGAGCCCACGCGCTGGATCACCTGCCCCGACATCGCCAGGTACAGCGCATAGCAGAACGCCGCCATCAACACCAACGCGCTGCCCAGCAGCACGTGCTCGCCTTCCACGCGCAGGTTCTCGGCCATCACCAACGCGACGCCGGCGTAGCTCACCGCCATCGCGATCCATTCCTTGCGCGCGACCTTGCGTCCGAACGCGAACACGCCCATCAGCAGCACGAAGGTCGGATTGAGGAACAGGATCAGCCGCTCCAGCGACACCGGCACGTACTCCAGGCCCCAGAAGTCGAGCAGGCTGGACAGGTAGTAGCCCAGCACCCCCAGCACCACGATCAGGCCCAGGTCGCGCCGGCTCAGGCCATCGCCGCGGGCGCGGGCGCGGCGGGTCTCGCGCAGGCCCAGCAGCGCGAACAGGGGCAGCGACAGCGACATGCGCAGCGCCATCACGTCCAGCGCGTCGATGCCGTAGCGGTACTGCAGCTTGGCCAGGATCGCCTTGGCCGAGAACAGGATCGCGCCGGCGGCGGCCAGGCTCAGGCCGAGGCGCCGGGCGGCGGGGTCGTGGGTGGGGGTCACGGCGGGTTCGCGAGGACGGAGCCCGGCCATGATAGCCGGCACGCCGCTCGGCCGGCCGCCGGGCCGGGCCGCCGGAGCCGGCGGCGGGCGCCCCGGGCCGACGCCGTGGCGTGGGGCCGGCCGCGGCCCTGCGCCCGCCGATCGGAAGCCGTCGCGGCGGCTCCGGCGCCGACGTTGCGAACGCCGGTGAATGGTTCAGACTGTGCCCGGAAACGCGTCGCTACGACGCAGAAATATTCTGCTAAGTTGCCAGCATAAATGCGCACAGATGACGTGTCAGAGGCGCGGCCAGACTCGCCGCAAAGCCCGGCGGTTCCCGACCGCGACGAGCATCTCTTGCCCGATCTTGCGCAGGCTGGGCAGGCTGTGGGGAGCGACACCGGACGTATGACCATCGCTGCGACGTCCATGGGCCGGATACTGGTGGTCGACGACCAAGCCGCCAATCTGCGCGTGGTCGGCGCCTTGCTGCAGCGCCAGGGTTACGAAGTGATCCCGGCGTCCAGCGGCGACGAGGCGCTGGCGCGCTACGCCGAATCCGAGCCCGACCTGATCCTGCTCGACGTGATGATGCCGGGCATGGACGGTTTCGAGGTCATGCAGGCGCTGAGCGCGCAGGCGCCGTTGAAGGTGCCGGTGGTGTTCGTCACCGCCGCCCACGACCGCGACCTGCTGCTGCGTGCCTTCGACGCCGGCGTGGTCGACTACGTCACCAAGCCCTTCCTGCCCGAAGAACTGCTGGCGCGGGTCAACGCCCATATCGGCCTCAAGCTCACCCGCGACCGGCTGGAGCGGGTCGCGCGCGAGCGCGAAGAGCTGGTCAATCTGGTCGCGCACGACCTCAAGAACCCGCTCACCAGCGTGCTGTTCGCCAGCGACCTGCTGCGCAGCGGCGGCTGCAAGCCCGAGCGCGTGCCGCGCTACCTGCAGATGATCCACGAGAGCGCCGACGACGCCCTGGGCTACATCCGCCATTACCTGGAAAGCAGCAGCGCCGGCAAACGCAGCGGCAGCGGCGACGAGCGCGCCGACCTGGGCCAGACCCTGCAATGGCTGGTGCACCGCTACGAAATGCAGTTGGACGCGCGCGGCATCCGCATCGAGGTCGCGCCGCCGCCGGGCCCGGCCCAGGTCGCGATCGACCCGCGCGTGCTGCGCCAGGTCAGCGAGAACCTGGTCACCAACGCGATGAAGTACGCGCCCGGCAGCGAGCTGCTGCTGGCCGCGCGTCCGGGCGCGCCGGGGTTCTGGCAGCTGATCGTGGCCGACCGCGGGCCGGGCATCGCGCCGGCGCGGCAGCGCGAGCTGTTCAAGCCCTTCGTGCGCCTGCACGAGGACGCCGTCGACGACGGCCTGTCCAGCGGCCTGGGCCTGTCGCTGGCGCGCCAGATCGTGGCCAACTTCGGCGGCCAGCTCTGGTACGAAGACCGCCGCCAGGGCGGCGCGCGCTTCGTCGTGGAACTGCCCGAGGCGCCCTAGCGCGGCCCCGGGCGGACGGCCCGGGCCTTATTCCTTATTCGCTGGCGCTGCCCTCGTCGGCCGCGCGACTGCGCCGCCGCCGCGCGCTGCCGTCGGCGCGGCGCGCGTCGATGCGCTTGGCGCTGCCTTCGATGGGCGCGTCGGCGCGGGTCTTGGCGCGATGCCGCGCCGCCAGCCACAGCAGGCCGGCGCCGGCCACCGCCGCCACCGCGATCGCCGGGTTGCGGCGCACGAAGCCGCCGGCCACGCGTGCGCCGGTCTTGACCGCGCCCAGCACGACCCCGGCCTCGAGCAACTTGCCGGCGCTGCCGGGGACCTGTTTGAGACTCTCGCCGACCGTGGCGACGAGTTCCATGGCGCGTTCGGGCAGCGTATTGAGCTTGCTCATCGGATCCGATCCTGAGGCTGGAATGCGGGGTCCAGTCTCCATCGCGGATCGTTGAAACCGCGTGATCGGGGTCGCGTATTGCCGGCCCGGGGCTGAATGCCGATCATGGCCGCACCCGGTCGCCCGATCCGGGACCGACCCCGCGAGCCGCCATGATCCGAGTGCTGCCCAACGTGCTCAACGCCGCCGAATTGCAGGCGGTGCGCGAGCTGCTGCCGCAGGTGCGCTTCGGCGACGGCCGCATCACCAACCCCGACTCCACGGTCAAGCAGAACCTGCAGGCGCCGCAGGAGGATCCGGCCAACGCGCGCATCGCCCAGATCGCGCGCGACGCCTTCATGCGCCACCCCGACGTGCGCGTGTTCGCGCATCCGCGCCAGATGGCGCGGACCACGGTGGTGCGCTACGAGCCGGGCATGAACTACGGCTGGCACGTCGACGAGGCGCTGTTCCCGTCCACGCCGCCGCTGCGCAGCGACCTGTCGTGCACGATCTTCCTCAACGCCCCCGGCGAATACGACGGCGGCGAACTGACCATCGAGCTCGGCGCCCAGCACTTGGTCTACAAGCTCGAGGCCGGCAGCGCGATCCTCTATCCGTCCACCACCATCCACCGCGTCACCCCGGTCACCCGCGGCGTGCGCCTGGCCGCGATCACCTGGCTGCAGAGCTGGGTGGCCGACGTGTCCAAGCGCGAACTGCTGGTGCAGCTGGACGAGGCGCGCGCGCTCGTCGCCGCCCGCCCCGGCGGCCCGGAACCGCGCCTGCAGGTGCTGCTGGAATCGCTGCGCACCAACCTGTTCCGGATGTGGGCCGATACCTGATCTAGCCGCGACGCGCGGCGCGGGCCATGGCTGCCTGCGCGTCGCCGCGTGACGACGCGGCGATGCGGTTCGCCTTCGGCTCACCACATCCTACGGCCCGTGCTTTTCCTCCCCTTTGTTGAGGAGGAGTGCTTTTGCGGCGACGCAGGCCCGCCGCTCATGGTTCGTGGGCTCACCACGAACGGCTCTCGGAGCGGCGGCGTCGCTGCTTTTGCCTCCCCCTTTGGAAAAGGGGGATTGAGGGGGATTTGCTTTGCTCGCAACGCAGCGCATCCGCGCACGCGACCAGAGCTCAGCCGCGCCGGATCAGTCGGCGACGGCCGCCATCAACGCCGGTTCGCGGCGCACGAGCGTGTCGACCCAGGCCTGGCCTTCGGCGATTTCGCCGGCGTGGCGCTGCAGCGCCAGCGCCAGGTCGTGGGCGCGATCGTCGGCGCTGTAGCCGTGCGTCTGCGCTTTCGAGTAGCGGCCCCAGGCCGGCGAAGCCAGGGCGCGCGCTATGCCGTGCGGATCCAGGCCCAGATGCGCGGCCAGGCCTTGCAGGCTGGCTTCGGGCTGCGCGAGCAGGGTTTCGAAATCCACGCGCAGCACGCGCGCGGCGTGTTCGCCGCCGGCATGCGCGGCGAAGCGCGCACGCTCGGCCAGCCAGCCCATCGCGCATTGCTGCGGCAATGACAAGGCGTGCAGGGCCACGCCGGCGGCGTGGCCGCGCGATTGCAGATCGCGCAGGCGTTCGCCGGCGGCGCTGGCCGCGTCCAGCACCGAGGCCGGCGATTTCAGCAAGGTCGCCAGATACGGCCGCAGCGGCATGTCCAGCAGCACCGCGCGCGCGTCGGCGCAGGCGTCCAGCAGCGGCGCGATCAGGCCGTTGCAGCCGCTGGTGGCCTTGACCACGCTGCGCGTATGCGGCGGCAGCGCGCGGCTCCAGTTCGACCACAGCGCGCGCAGCAGCGCGGGCGCTTCGTCCTCGGCCAGGCGCGACTCCGGCCGGCCCAACTGCGGCCAGGCTTCCGCCAGGCTGCGCAGCGGCAGCGGTTCGCGCAGGCCCTGCACCTGCGGCCAGGCGCTGAGCACGCGGCTGAGCAGGGTCGAGCCGCAATGGCCGATGTGGAAGATCGCGTCGGCCTGCGGCCCGCCGTGCGCGGGCGGCAGGGAACTCAGCGGCATCCAGCCGCCCTCGGCCTGGGCCGGCAGGGCGCGGTCGTCGAGGAAGGCGGCTTCGGCGCGTTGCGACGCGTCCAGGCGCAGCCACAGCACACGGCGGCCGACCAGGTCGAGCTTGAACGGCAGGAACTCGGGCAGGTCGGCGGGGCTGGCGCTCATGCGCGGCAAGGAGCGTGGACGGGTGGAGCCTCAGTGTAGGCGATGCGTCCGAAGCCGCGATGCCGCGGCGGATCGCTGCGGTGTGATGGCGCGATGGCGCGCGCGATCAGGTGCCGCGCGGCTTGGCGCGATGGGTCGCGGTCGCGGTCCAGGGATCGTCGGGCCAGGGATGCTTGGGATAGCGGCCCTTCATTTCCTTCTTCACTTCCGGATAGGTGCGTTCCCAGAAGCCCTTGAGGTCCTGGGTGACCTGCAGCGGCCGGCCCGCGGGCGACAGCAGGTGCAGGGTCAGCGGCACGCGACCGTCGGCGATGCGCGGGGTGTCGGCCAGGCCGAACAGCTCCTGCAGCTTGACCGCCAGCACCGGCGCGGCGGCGCCGCCTTCCTCGTCGTAGGCGTAGACGATGCCGCGCTCCATGCCCGAGGGCACAAGGATGCGGGTCGGCGCCAGCGCGTCGATGCGCTGGCGCAGCGACCAGTCCAGGCGCGAGCGCAGGGCATCGCCGAGTTCGCTCTCGCTGAGCGCATCCAGGCGGGTCTTGCCGGACAGGGCCGGCTTCAACCAGGCATCCAGCTCGGCCATCAGCGCCGCGTCGGACAGATCCGGCAAGCCCGCTTCGCCGGCCAGTTCCGGCAGCCAGGCGCGCAGGCTGCGCACGCGCGCGCGCCACTGGATCAGCGATTCGGTCCAGGGCAGCGCGTCCAGACCGAGCTGGCGCACCGCGTCGATCAGGGCGTCGGCGTAGCGCGACGGGTCCGGGCGCGCCAGCGGCCGGCTGTCGAGCACGATGCGGTCGTAACGGCGCTCGCGCACCGCGGCGATGGCGCGCGCGGCCGCGTCCCAGACCACCCGGTCCTCGCTGACGAAGCGTTGCGGGAACTCGCGCTCCAGCCGCGCCTCGTCCAGTGGCGCGGCGCGCAACACGCGCGCGTCGCGCGGATCGTCGCGCAGTTCGCTGATCACCAGCCAGGGTTCGCCGTAGACCGCGCTGTCGTCGAACAGCTTGGCGCTGCGGCCGTTGGCGAGCTGGTAGCGATAGGGGTCGGACGGATGCTGGCGCGCGATGCGATCGGGGAAGGCATGCAGCAGCAGATCGCCGAGCGCGTGCGCGGGCACCTGCGACGGCGGCGCGCGTTCCACGCGCAGGCGACGGCGCCATTGCTTGCTGGCCTGGTCGAGCGCGGCCAGCGCCGAGCGCGAAGCCTCGGCCGGCGCGCGCCCGCCGCGGAATGCGGCCAGCGCCTGCCAGCGTGCGGCCAGGGCGTCGCCGCCGCTGCGCAAGGGATCGCGCGCTTCGATCAACGCGGCCAGGTCGCAGGCCAAGGCGCGTTCGTTCGGATCGGTGGGCGCCAGCAGCATCGCGGCCAGGCGCGGATGCGTGCCCAGGGCGAGCACGCGCCGCCCGAAGGCGGTGATCGCGGCGCCGTCGAGCGCGCCCAGGCGCTGCAGCAGTTCGCGCGCGGCCGCGAGCGCGCCGCCGGGCGGCGCGTCGAGGAAGCGCAGCGAGGCATCGCCCCAGGCCGCCAACTCCAGGGCCAGGCCGGCCAGTTCGACCTGGGCGATCTCGGGCCGGCGCTGCGGTTCCAGGCGCTGCGACTCCGGCCACAGGCGGTAGGCCCAGCCTTCGGCGACGCGGCCGGCGCGGCCGGCGCGCTGGTCGGCCGAGGCCTGCGCGATCGACACCACGTCCAGGCGCGCGAAACCGCTGTTGGGGTCGTAGCGCGGTTCGCGCGCCAGGCCGGCGTCGATCACCACCCGCACGCCGGGCAGGGTCACGCTGGATTCGGCGACATTGGTGGCCAGCACCACGCGACGGCGGCCGTTCGGATCGGGCTGCAGCACGCGCGACTGTTGTTCGACCGGCAACTCGCCGTGCAGGGCCAGCACGTCGACGCCGCGCACCGCCTCGCTGGCCTGCAGCGCGGCATCGACGCGCGCGATCTCGCGCTGGCCGGGCAGGAACACCAGCACGTCGCCGGGGTGCTGGACCAGGGCGTGTTCGACCGCTCGCCGGGCCTGATGCTCGAGTTTCTCTTCGCGGCGCGCGGGATAGTGGGCGATGCTCACCGGATAGCTGCGGCCGGCGCTGCTCAGGCGCGGCGCATCGAGGAACTGGGCCAGGCGCTCGCCGTCCAGGGTCGCCGACATCACCACGATGCGCAGGTCCTCGCGCAGCGCGGCCTGCACGTCCAGGGCCAGGGCCAGACCGAGGTCGGCGGCCAGGTGGCGCTCGTGGAATTCGTCGAACAACAGGGCGCCGACCCCGTCCAGGGTCGGGTCGTCCTGGATCATGCGGGTCAGGATGCCTTCGGTGACGACCTCGATGCGGGTCCGCGCGGAGACCTGGTTCTCGAAGCGGATGCGATAGCCGACGGTTTCGCCCGCGGCCTCGCCGCGCTGGCGCGCCATGAACTGCGCGGCCGCGCGCGCCGCGACCCGGCGCGGTTCCAGCATCACGATCTTGCGGCCCTGCAGCCAGGGTGCGTCCAGCAGCGCCGGCGGCACCTGGGTGGTCTTGCCCGCGCCGGGCGGCGCTTCCAGCACCAGGCGCGGATGGGCGGCGAGGCTGTCGCGGATCTGCGGCAGCAGGGGATCGATGGGGAAGGCGGGAGCGTTCACGCGCGCAAGGATACGCGGGGGCGACGCGCTTGCCATCGCGGCTCCCGCACCACGATGCGCCCGCTTTCCGCTTTCCGCTTTCTGTGGGAGCGGCGTAAGCCGCGATGGGCGCCGGCCATGACGCAATCGGCGATCTCGGCGGACTGGAGCCATCGCGGCTTACGCCGCTCCCACGGAAAGCACAGACCGGAAACACGCAGAGCCCCTGCGGCCCGCATTGCTAAACTGCGCGCTTTGCCAAGCCTGCGATCCCCATGCAACTGCTCGACATCGGCGCCAACCTCACCCACGACAGCTTCGATCCCGACCGCGACGCGGTGCTGCAGCGCGCGCGCGAAGCCGGGGTGACGCAGATGGTGGTGACCGGCGCCAGCCGCGAGCATTCGCCCAAGGCCCTGGCGCTGGCGCGCAAGCACCCGGGCGAGCTGTACGCCACCGCCGGCGTGCACCCGCATCACGCCAGCGAATACACCGCCGAATGCGACACCGAGATGCGCGCCCTGCTCGCGCACGCCGAGGTGGTGGCGGTCGGCGAATGCGGGCTGGACTACTTCCGCGACTTCTCGCCACGCCCGGCCCAGCGGCGCGCGTTCGAACAGCAGCTGCAGATCGCGGTCGACACCAGGAAGCCGCTGTTCCTGCACCAGCGCGACGCCCACGCCGACTTCATGGCGACCATGCGCAACTTCGACGGCCGCCTCGGCGCGGCGGTGGTGCATTGCTTCACCGGCAGCCGCGAGGAGCTGTTCGACTACCTCGACCAGGACTGGCACATCGGCATCACCGGCTGGCTCTGCGACGAGCGCCGCGGCCAACACCTGCGCGAGCTGGTCAGGAACATCCCGGCCAACCGCCTGATGATCGAGACCGACGCGCCCTACCTGCTGCCGCGCACGGTCAAACCGGCGCCCTCGCACCGCCGCAACGAACCCATGTACCTGGCCCACATCGTCGAGGAGCTCGCACGCGATCGCGGCGAGGCGGTGGCGGTGACGGCCGCCAACAGCACCGCGACCGCGCGCGCGTTCTTCCGCCTGCCGGCGCCGTGAGCCGCGCCTAGAACGCGCGGCTGCGGCGTTCGCCGACGGCCGCGAAGTCCGGCGCCGGCGCCGCTGCGCAGCCCCTGCTCGACCCGGCCTGGGCCGCCGCCGTCGATCCCGCCGCGACGCAGTCCACGGCTGCGTCGCAGGCGCTCGGGCGCGCATCCGCACGGCCCGTGGCGGGCGCGGGCGGCAAGCCCAGGCCGGCGAGCACGAACGCCAGCAACCCCAGCCAGGGAATGCGGCGCCCGTCATCGCGCTCACTGCGCGGCGAAGTCACCGCAGCCGTACCAATTGGCGGTCTGCACCGCGCCGGCGATCACCGCGTAGGCGTGCTTCTTGCCAGCGCTGTCGAGGCAGAATTTGCCGCTGGCGACCTTGTTGATCCGCACCACCAGTTCGCGCAGCTGGCCGTTGACGTTGATGCGGCCGATCATGGCGTAGCGGTCGGGCTGCGGTTTGATCTCCGGGTCGGGCATCAGGCCGCCGTAGGCGACGCCGGCCAGTTGCGGCACCACCAAGTCGTAGCGCAGCGTTTTGGCGCGGGTGTCGACGATCAGGCCCCATCCCTGATTGCCGCCGCGGAACACCGCGGCCGGATACGCGGCGGCGGCCGGATCGGCCGAGCGCACCGGCGCCGGCCAGGACGCGAGCACGCTGGCCAGACCCAGGCCGACGATCGCGACAACGAGTACACGCATGGAGCGCTCCTGTGGACGGCGACGGCGGGCTGCCGTCTACCCTTGAGAACGCTCGGGCACGGGCTACGTGAATCGGGCTACGTGAATCGGGCTATGTGAATCGGGCTATGTGAATCGCGCTATGTGAATCGGACCAGGAGACTCGGCCTGCGTGACTCGGCGAGCGCCCGCCGGGCACCGACTCAGGCGATCGCGGGCGCGTCCAGGGCGGCCAGCTTGTCCGGGTTGCGCATGATGTAGATGCGGTTGGCGCGGCCGTCGCGATCGTAGGCGAAGGACAGCGAGGCTTCGACGTGGCCGTCGTGCTCCAGGATCACGCCGCGCGCGCCGTTGAGGTCGCAGACGATCCAACGGTACTCGCCCCAGTATTGGCGCAATGCGCCGAACACGAAGTCCAGCACCTGCTCGCGCCCGTGCATCACGTCCAGGCGCGTGGGCACCTTGCCGCCGCTGTCGGCGCGCAGTTCGATGTCGTCGGCCAGCAGCGCGGCGAAGGCCTCGGTGCGGCCGCTGACGATGGCGCCCTCGAACGCGGCCAGCAGCTGGTCCTGGCGCTGCTGCGGAGTGACGTGGCGCACGCCGCCTCGCTCCACATGCGCCTTGGCGCGCGAGACCAGCTTGCGGCAGGCCGCTTCCTGCAGGTCCAGGGTGCGCGCGATCTGCGCATAGGGCTGGTCGAAGATCTCGTACAGCAAATACGCCGCGCGTTCCTTCGGTGTCAGCCGTTCCAGCAACAGCAGGAAGGCGGTGCTCAGCGACGAGGCCAGGGTCAGCGCGGCCTCGGGCTGGTCCTCGCTGGCGCTGTGGATGGGCTCGGGCAGCCAGGAGCCGACGTAGTCCACGCGGCTGCGATGGGCCGAGCGCAGCAGGTCGATGCTGCGCCGGGTGCAGATCGTGGTCAGCCACGCGGCCGGGTTGTCTATCGCGGCGTGATCGGCGGCCTGCCATTTCAGCCAAGTGTCCTGGACCGCGTCCTCGGCGTCGGCGCGCGAGCCGAGGATGCGGTAGGCCAGGCCGAGCAGCAGGCCGCGCTGGCTTTCGAACGCCGCCGCGAGCGCGGCAGCCTGCGGGGGAGCGGCCTGCGCCATCAGTGCCTCGACACCTGGATGCGGTTCCATAGATTGATCATCGCCACGGTCGAGGTCAGTACGCCGATCTCATTGTCGCTGAAGTGCTGGCGCAGGCGCGCGCGCAGCGGGCCCAGTTCGGCATCGGCCTGCAGCCGGGTCAGGGCTTCGGTCCAGGCCAGCGCGGCGGCTTCGCGCGCGCTGAAGCGGGCGCTCGCGCTCCAGTCCTGCAGGGCCTGCAGACGCTCGGCGGTTTCGCCGTCCGCGAGCGCTTCGCGGGTGTGCAGCTGGATGCAGTAGTCGCAGCGATTGATCTGCGAGGCGCGCAGCTGCACCAGGTGATGCAGGCCGCGTTCCAGGCCGTGGCCGTCCATGGCCCGGTGCACGCTGCCCAGGGCCTGCAGCACGTCGGGGATTTCGCGTTGGTAGTTGATCGGTCGTGCGGCGGTGTCGTTCATGCTTCGCTCCAGGGGCGACGGACCTTTCCGTCTTACTGGAACGACGATCCAGTCCGCGCCGCTGTGACATGCCGGCGCGGCTTGGAGGGCCGCGGCGTCGAGCCGCCGTCGCGATCAATACACCGCCAGGTCGCCGCAACCCTGCAACGGCGGGTCCATGCCTTCGACGTGCACGCTGACGCTGTGCTGGTGCCGGCCGTCGCCGTCGTCGGTGCAGTCCTTGCGCGAGATCTCGATGGTCATGGGCTTGGCGCCCTGAGCGGTGTCCAGCTCGCCGCTGAGCACGATCAGCGAGCTGGGCGCATCCGCGGGCTGGCCGTCGTAGCGGGCATGGCCCTTGGCCTTGTAGCTGCCCGAACCCCAGGTTAAATCCACCGTGTGGTCGAGCTGGCCGCTGGCCTGGATGTCGATCGACCAGTGCTCGCCGAAGCCCTTGAACGCGGGCACCGGGCTGACTTTGCCGACCTGGTCGGCGCCGATCTTGCCGGCCGGGCGTTCGGCGGGCGCGGCGGTGTCCGGCGCGGCGGCCGGCTCGGCCGGGGCGGGGGCGGTGCCGGCGCAGGCGGCCAAGACGGCGCACAGCAAGGCGGCGGACAGACGGGACAGGCGCATACGGTCGCTCCGGATCGTTCGAGGGCGCCAGTAGACCGCATCCCAGGTGGGCGCAGGGTTAACGGCCGGCGAACCGGTGTGCGTCGACGGCCTGCGGCGCCAGCACGATGCGCACCTGCCGCGCGCCGGCGCGCCGGCAGGCGCGGCTGGCGTCGGCCATCAGCCGCGTGCGCACCGCATAGGTCTGGCTGAGATTGTCGTGGCCGGTCAGGCGCGCGACCGCCTGCTGCTCGGGCAGGCTCGGGCGCTGGCAGTCGATCAGCAGGGAATCCGCCTGCGGCGGCGTGGCGGCGGCGGGCAGGACGGCCAGCGCGAGCGCGGCGGTCAGGCTAAGGGCGGACAGGTTCATGGCATGGGGTCCAAGAGCGCCGGACGACCCGGCCCGCACAGGCTCGCGCCGCGCTCCGCCGCAGTCTTTAGGGCGGCATGAGGAAGGTCACTGGGAAGCCTGAGGGCGCAGACCTAAGCTTGGGAAAAGCTTAGGCCGCGTCAGCGCGGTCTGCGCGTAACCGTTAATGGCCCGTCCCCCGATGGCCTGCGACCGCCTTTCATGACCTCAGCCGTACCGCCGCCGACCGACCCTGCCCCGGCCGAGCCCGCAACGCTCGCCTTCGACGCCATCGTGATCGACCGCGGCGGGCGCCGCCTGCTGCGCGACGGCGAGGTCCAGGCGCTGGAGCCCAAGGCGTTCGCGGTGCTGGCGCTGCTGGCCGGCGCGCCGGGGCGGGTGCATGCGCGCGATGAGATCCTGGACGCGGTCTGGGGCCATCGCCACGTCACCCCGGGCGTGCTCAACCGGGTCATGACCCTGCTGCGCCACGCCCTGGGCGAGGACGCCGCCTCGCCGCGCTACCTGCACACCGTGCACGGCTACGGCTACCGCTTCGATCTGCCGGCCTCGGCGGGCGATGCGGCGTCGACGGCGGCCGCCGTGGCCGCGGAGACGAGGGCGGCGGGCGACGCGAACGCATCGGTGCCGGCGCAATCTGCGGGCGACCGGACCGCGCCCGCACGCGGATCGCGCCTGCGCATCGCCCTGCTCGTCGCGCTGGCCTTGCTGCTGGCCAGCGGCGCCTGGGCCTGGTGGCGTTTCGCCGGCGATCGCGGCGGCGATGGCGCCACCGCCGGCGCGCGCAACGAAGCCCAGCCGGTGCTGGCGGTGCTGCCGCTGCGCGCGCTCGGCGACGACCCGCGCAGCCAGGACTTCGCCGACGGCCTGAGCGAGGAACTGATCGGCCTGCTCGCGCGCATCGACGGCCTGCGCGTGACCTCGCACACCTCCTCGGTGCAGTTCCGCGATACCCGGCTGCCGCTGGCCGAGATCGCGCGCCGCTTGCGCGCCACCCACGTGCTGGAAGGCAGCGTGCGCCAGGACGGCGAACGCCTGCGCATCAGCCTGCGCCTGGTCGAGGCCGCCAGCGACCGCACCCTGTGGACGCAGGACCTGGACCGCGAGTTCCGCGACATCTTCGCGATCCAGCGCAACATCGCCTACGCGATCGGCAACGCCATGCAGCGCCAGCTCGGCCGGAAGCCGCCGGCGCCGCCAGCCAACGAAGACCCGGCGCTGTACCAGCGCTATCTGATCGCGCGCAATGCCTCGGCCGGCGGCCTGCGCAACACCAACTCATCCAGCCTGCCGGCTGAGAACGCCTTGCGCGCCCTGCTGCGCGAGCACCCCGACTACGCGCGCGCCTGGGGCGCGCTGGCGGTCAAGCTGTGGCTGCGCTCGCTGGCGCCGGAGCCCGGCCGCGACGATCTGCGCAACGAGGCCGAACGCGCCGCCGCCACCGCCCTGCGCCTGGACCCGCAACAGCCCGACGCCCTGGGCGTGCTCGCCAATCGCGCCTGCCGCGAGCAGCAATGGCAGGAATGTCTGACGCTGTCCAAGCGATCCGTCGCGCTCACCCCCTCGGACTCCTCCTGGCGCGGCGCGCATGCGCAGCGGCTGGCGACCATGGGCTATGTCCAGCAGGCCCTGCGCGAAATCGACGACACCCTGTTGATCGCGCCCTACGATCCGATGCTGCATTTCTGGCGCGGCCGGCTGCTGGACACGCTCGGCCGTCACGACGAGGCGCAGTCGCATCTGGCGATGGCCGATCCGGTCCAGGCCCAGACCGCGCGCTACTTCAACGCGGCCTGGCGCCGCGATTACGCCACCGCCGCGCGCATCGCCCTGGCGCTGCCCTCCGACCAGCCCTGGCGCGACTCGGAAATGGCCGCGGCGGCCGCCCTGCAGGACCCCTCGCGCTGGCCGGCGGTGCTGCCGGCGATCGAAGCCTCCGAACGCAGCCTGCGCTACGGCCAGGTCGATTACGACTTCACCCGCCTGCTGTTGCCGGTGCGCGATTACCGGCGCGATATCGCCGGTTTGGACGCGGTGCAGCGCGCCGGCTACGCCTCCTATCAGTGGGTGCTGTGGCAGCCCGAGTCGCGTGAGCTGCGCCGCGATCCCGCGTTCCAGGCCTATCTGCGCGACAGCGGCCTGATCGCGCTCTGGCGCGAACAGGGCTGGCCGGTGCTTTGCCGGTCCGACGGCGGCGACGGCGCGGTATGCGACTGAGCCTGGCGCCGCGACGCGCACGCGGCTCGCTGCGGCGACGCGATCGGTCCTGACGAGCCGCAACCTAGCCGGCGAAGTTCTCGGTGTAGCCCAGCAGCAGCACCCGGCTGCGCTGGAACGTCGACGACAGCTCACGCCAGACCGCGTCCTGCGCGCTCGCATCGGCCTGTCCGTACAGCCGGCGCAACTCCGCGGCCAGGCGATCGGCCTGGTCCGCCTGCAAGACCTGCTCGCGCACGAAGCCCAGCCAGGACGCGCCTATGCCGAAGAACCGGTAGGCGTAGCGCTGGTGCAGATGCCGGATCACGGCGTGGTTCTGGAACACGTCCCAGTCGCAGGTGAAATAGCCGTTCGGCAATCCCGCGATCAGCAGATCGTCGCGCGCGACCGGCAGGCGCTGCACGTAGACCACCTTGTCCAGCACCGCGTCCGGATCGCGGTTCATCGCCAGCAGGGCTCGGATGTCCTCGTCGCCCGCGTCCAGGGTTCCGGCCACCTCGTCCCAGCTCGACTGCAGCTGCGGCTTTTGCAGTTGCGCCGCCACGTGCTCCAGCCGGCCCGCCTCCCAGGCATGCACGGCCAGCGGATCGTCGAAGTCGACCTCGCCGCAATCGAAGCGGATCCGGTCGCCGTCGCCAGCGTGGCCGCTGGTGTAGCAGCACTGGCCCACGTCGTCGAGCGTGCACAGGAAACCGGCCTCCGGCTCGCCCTCGCGCAAGCGGTCCAACAGCGCCAACACTTCGCTCAGCGAGCCGATATCGCTCAAACGCAGATGGCTGAAGCTGTCCACCTTGCGGTGGGGCTCGGCGTGTCGGAAATCGATCGCTTCGGCGCGCATCGCCGGCTCTCCTGTCTGGGCGGCGCGAGCGCTACGGCGCGGCCGGTTCGGCCAGCAGCGCGTCGACCTCCGCGCGGACCTGCGCGCAGTGCGATGCGCGGTAGCGCTGCCTGTCTTCGACCTGTTCCACCGGCAGTTGCAGCAACTGCGACATGGCCCGCTCCATGCCGGACTGGAAGCCCGCATCGTAGGCCTCCTGGTCGAACGCGCGCCCCGCGGCGCGGTAACGCGCATCGGCGGCGGCGTGCGTGCGTGCGTTCAAGCGCTCCAGCGCGGGTTCTTCGTAACCGCACAGCGAGGCCCGGGTCAGTCGCGTGCCGTCGTCGCGCGCGCTCTCGTGCAGCGCGGCATCGGCAGCGGCGTCGGGCGCGGCGAGCGCGCCGCCGCTCGCGGCCACGCCCAGCAGCCCGGCGAGCGCGACGGCGCGGCGGCTCAACTGCGCAGCCCGACGCCGCGCTTGAGCAGCCACAGCCCCAGCGCCGACAGCGCGACGACGAAGCCCAGCATCAGCGCGTAGGCCACCCACAGCGGCACGTCGGAGCTGCCGAGCAGGCCGTAGCGGAAGGCGTTGACCATGTAGAAGATCGGATTGGCGTGGGTCATGGTCTCCGCCCACGGCGGCAGCAGCTTGACCGAATAGAACACGCCGCCCAGGTAGGTCAGCGGGGTCAGGATGAAGGTCGGCACGATCGCGACGTCGTCGAATTTCTTGGCGTATACCGCGTTGATGAAGCCGGCCAACGAGAAGATGGTCGCGCCCAGCAGCACCGTGGTTAGGGTCACCAACGGATGCGGCACGCTGACCTTGGTGAAGCACATCGCGATCAGCAGCACGATGGTGCCGACCATCAGGCCGCGCAGCACCGCGCCGGCGACGTAGCCGGTCAGGATCACCCAGTTCGGCATCGGGCTGACCAGCAGCTCCTCGACGTGACGGCCGAACTTGGCGCCGAAGAAGCTGGAGGAGATGTTGCCGTAACTGTTCTGGATCACGCTCATCATCACCAGGCCGGGGACAATGAACTCCATGTAGCTGTAACCGCCCATGTCGCGGATCTGCGAGCCGATCAGGCCGCCGAAGATCAGGAAGTACAGGGCCATGGTGATCGCCGGCGGCACCAGGGTCTGGCCCCAGATGCGCAGGATGCGCGCGACCTCGCGCCGCACGATGGTGGCCAGCGCGGTCAGGTTGCGCTGAGCGTTGCTGGGCTGGGTGTTCGGAGCCAGCTGGTTCATGCGCTCTGCTCCGGTTGCGCGGGCACGCCGTTGCCGAGCGGGCCCTTGTCGAGGTTGTCGCTGGTCAGGCGCACGAACAGTTCTTCCAGTCGGTTGGACTTGGTGCGCATCGAGCGCACCCGGATGCCGGCCTCGCCCAGGGTCGCGAACACGCGGTTGAGGTCCATCGCGCGCGGCATTTCCAGGTCCAGGGTGTGGTCGTCGATCGCGCTCAGGGCGGTGCCCTCGATCGCCGGCAGGCGGGCCGGCAGCACGCCGTCGATGTCGAACAGGAAGCCTTCGACGTCGAGCTTGGCCAGCAGCGCCTTCATCGGGCCCTGCTCGACGATGCGGCCGTGGTCGATGATCGCCAGGTTGCGGCAGAGGCTCTCGGCCTCTTCCAGGTAATGCGTGGTCAGGATGATGGTGGTGCCGGCGGCGTTGATCTCGCGCAGGGTCTTCCACATGCCGCGGCGGATCTCGATGTCGACGCCGGCCGTGGGCTCGTCCAGGATCAGCAGCTGCGGCCGGGTCATCATGGCGCGCGCGATCATCAAACGGCGCTTCATGCCGCCCGACAGGGTGCGGCTCATCATCTGGGCCTTGTCCCACAGCTGGGCGCGCTTGAGTTCCTCCTCGGCGCGCTCGATCGCCACCTTGCGCGGCACCCCGTAGAAGCCGGCGTAGTTGACCAGGATGTCGAGCGGCTTCTCGAACATGTTGAAGTTGAGCTCCTGCGGCACCAGGCCGATCAGGCGCATCGCCGCGTCGCGGTTGCGGGCCAGGTCGGTGCCGAAGATCTCCACCGAGCCGGCGCTGAGGTTGACCAGCGAGCTGACGATGCCGATCAGGGTCGACTTGCCGGCGCCGTTGGGGCCGAGCAGGGCGAAGAAATCGCCGGGGGCGACGTCCAGCGAGACGCCCTTGAGGGCCTCGACGCGGTTGTCGTAGGTTTTGCGCAGCGCGCGCACGGACAGGGCCGGCACCGCCGCGGCGCCGCCGGCCGCCGTGGGTGCGGAGGCCGTACCAGCTTGGTTCTGGGTCATTTCGGGAGGCCTGCGCCGCGAGCCGCGCGGCGATAACCGGTAGTATAGGCGCCCCCGTGGTCGCGCTCCGGCCACAGACTGTTGCAGGTTTGTCGGTAGCCGTGGCCATCCAGCATTTCCCCCTCAAGCTCGTTTCGCGCCGCATGCTGGCCCCCACCGTGGGCCACTACACCTTCGTCCGCGACGATGGCCAGCCGCTGGATTACATCCCCGGCCAGTTCATCCAGGTTCACTTCCAGTACGCCGACGGCACCGCGACCAAGCGCAGCTACTCGCTGGCGACCATCCACGACCACGCCCTGGGACCGGGCGAGGCGGTGGAGATCGCGGTGAGCTACGTGCCCGGCGGCGCCGCGACGGCCTTGTTCGAAGGCCTGGACGAAGGCGGCACGGTCGACGCCAGCGGCCCGTTCGGGCGCTTCTGCCTGATGCCGGCCGACGCCAACCGGCGCTACCTGCTGATCGCCACCGGTACCGGCGTGACCCCGTACCGGGCCATGCTGCCGCAGCTGGAAACCCTGATCCGCGAACGCGGCATCGAGGTGGTGCTGATGTTCGGCGCGCGTACTCCGGACGAGCTGCTGTACGGCGACGAGTTCCGCGCCTTCGCCGACCGCCAGCCCAACTTCCGCTTCGTGCCCTGCTACTCGCGCGAGCTGCCGGCCGACCCGCACCCGGACACCCGCCACGGCTACGTGCAGCAGTTCCTGGACGAGTTCGCGCCCAACGGCGAATCCGACATCGCCTACCTGTGCGGCAACCCCAACATGGTCGACGCCTGCTTCGAGGCGCTCAAGGCCCACGGCCTGCCGGTGCCGGCGATCCGCCGCGAGAAATACGTCAGCAGCAAGTAGCCAGGAGTGAGCGTGGAGAAGTGAGGGCGAGTAAGGCTCGCTTCCACGCTCACAGCGTCGCCATGGCGGCCTGCGCTGCGGGGCCGGCGGTGAACGTGAGCGGCGGCTTCGCCGGTGCGCCCCCCGGCCGAATCACGGCGCCGGATTCTCCACCGGGCCTGAAGCATGGCGCCGGTTTGGTCTGGCGAGCTTAGGACGAGAAGCTCAGCGTCGGCGCAGGCTTTCCGTTCTTGATGGCGCATGCCCAGATTCGGCCGGCGTCCCCGCCGGTATCGCTCGAGAAAACGATCTCCCCATCGCTTGGGCGCTCAGCCCAGAAGAAGCATATCTGGGCGATCTTCAGCCGCCTGAGTTCATCGCGCCATTCGTTCAAGGCGGGGTTCTGATCGATCTGCGCCTCGATGAACTCTCTCACTGCGACCGAAAATTCTTCGAAGCGCGCCGCAAGCTGCTCAGCCTCGCCTATCAATCGCAGGGACGGGCCAATGACGACTTGTTCTTTGCCCCAATCCCCCGCGATATGGAATTTGATTTCTTCTCCGCCGATCTTCGCGACAGACTCCCACGCCTCTACATCGTCGTTGAACGACAGCTTCCCAAGCAGATGGCTTTCGACGACTTCCGTTATCTCCCTCTTATCGCCAAACAAAAAACGCTTGATGCCATCAAACATGTCTCCTCCCATTTTTTTTGGAGGGCTACTTCAATCTCACCCTCCACAGCCACAGCTTCCGCTCGAACGATAATCCGTCATAGTCATTGCGGTCGCGGTCGGGATGGCGCCATATATTCCGACCACCGTCCCCTTGAACACCCATTCGGTCGCTATCCTGCCCCAGGTCGATCCGTTCATGTACCGATTGAGCTTAGAGCCAATCGCCATGTAGTTGATCCCTGCATCGAACCTTCCGGTAATTCTCATCCAGCGCTGAGGAATGAGCCAATGGTGCAAATCCAACCCTAGGTTTTGTAAGCCGCCAGCCGCTCTGGAGTACATCTTCCTTACAGCATCGAACCCTCTGCGATCCTGGAAGAGACGACCGATGCCGCGCTCCATCCGCGTCAGCAAGTTTCCTCGGCGCCCCATCTGCATGGCAGCGTTTCTGCCCAGGTGAGCGCCGCCAAAGGCGAGGCTCACGCCGATGCCTGCAGCCTCGCCGCCGGCGTACCATCCGGAGCACACGCTCACCCCACCATCGATGCCCGCCATAGATCGAATGCCTCTTGTAAGGCCGAAGCTAAGCGTATCGCCCATTCCCGCTGAGAAATCCACCAACTCCTGCGGCAACGGATCGCCCCATCTCCAAAGCCCCAATGGGTCGATACCCGATAGCGGATTGTTGCTTATGTAAGCATAGGTATTGAGCCCGCCGAGCAGTCCGGCCGGATCGCTCTGCGTGTATTGCCCCGTCACCGGGTCATAGTCCCGCATATAGTTGTAGTACAGCCCGCTGGCCATGTCGTAGCGCTGGCCGGGGAAGCGCAGGTCGAACACGAAGGTCTGGCCGTTGCCGTCGGGGTCGATGTTTGGCGCGTCGACGCCGAAGCCCTCCAGGCTCTCGTCCCAGCGCCAGACCGCGCGCTGCTGGGTCGGATCGATCACCGCGCGCGGCGTGCCCAGCTGATCGGTCTCGACGTAGCGCAGCACCTGGCTGGCCCCCGATCCGGTCAGCACCCCGACGGGCACGCCCTCCATCCACACGTACTGCTGAATCGGATTGCCGCTCGCGTCGTACTGACCCAGCAGATTTCCCGCCTCGTCGTACACGAACCGCGTGGTCACGCTGGTCTGGCGCTGCACTTGTTCGCCGAAGCCGTTGTAGACGTACGTGGCCTGGATGACGCCGCCGGCCTTGGCGACGCTCATCCGGTTGGCCTGGTTGTAGACGTATTCTTTGCCGGTGCCGCCCACCGTGCTCAGATTGCCGTTGGCTTCGTAGGTGCGCGCGACGCCACCCACCGCGGTCAGACGATGGCTTGCGGCCTCATACGTGTAGTCCGTGGTGGTTCCGGCCGCCGTCACGCTCTGGCGATTGCCGGTGAGGTCGTAGACGTAGCTTTCCAGCACCACACTGGCGCTGTTGCTGCGCGTCAGGAGGCGGCCGGCGGCATCGTAGGCGAACTTCGCCCGTGTCGTGGTGGAGGACAGGCTCGCCGCGCGGATCTCCTTCAGATAGCTGGCGTTGTCGTAGACGTAGCCGATGTTCAGGCCATCGTCCAACAGTCCGCTGCTGGTCGTACTGGTATTCGGGCCGGCATCGTAGACCGTGGTCGCGCGATAGTTCTGGTCGTAGCCGCGCGTCAGGGTGCGGTTGTTGCCGTATTGCCAGCTGCTGGCCGGCCCCGCCGGCAGGTAAGCCGCATTCTTGACCAGCACCTGGCGGGTGCCGCCGTCCGCGGTGACTCCGACCTCCTTCACCCGTTGCTGGGTGTCGCGCACGTAGTCGACCTGCGTACCGTCCGGATACACCAGGTTGGTCAGCTTATTGCTTTTGTTGTAGCCGTAACGGACCACTCTCAGCTGACCGCCGGTGGTCTGGGCCTTGCGGGCGACGTTGCCGAAGCGGTCGTAGCAGTACTCGGTGTCGCCGCTCTCGTCCGTCATCTTGCTCAGACGGCCGATCGCGAAGGTTTCGCCGGACTGGCACACGGCGTTCACCGTGTCGTAGACGTAGGCCACGTTCTCGGCGGCGTTCGGATACGTCACCGAGAGCGGGCGATTCAAGGCGTCGTAGACGTAGGTCGCGGTGATGCCGCGCGCATCGGTCTGGGAGAGACGGTTGTCGGCGTTGTCGTAGACGAAGCCTGTCGTGCCGCTGTCCGGGCTCACCTGCTGGGTCAGGCGGCCCAGCGCATCGTAGGTGTAGCTGGTCGTCAGACTTTTCGGGTCGGTGACCGAGCGCAGATTGCCCATCGCGTCGTAGCTCATCGCGGTCGTGATCTGCAGGCCGCCGCTGGCGCCGTCCAAGACCGTCGCGACCAGGCGGTCGAGATCGTCGTATTGATTGTGGGTCTGGACCAGGTTCGGATCCGTCACCTTGGTCTGGCGACCCGCAGCGTCGTAAGTGAGAGTGTGCGTGGTACCGCTGGTGCCGGTCGCGCTGGCCACCCGGTTCAGTTTGTCGAACACAGCGGTCTGCGTCCGCTTGAGTACGCTTCCGGGGGCGTAGGCCCGGTCGGTCAGGCGGTTGCCCGCCGAGTCGTAGGTGTAGCGCAACTCGTTGCCGGCCTGGTCGCGGACCGTCATCAACCAGTCGCGGTTGTTGTAGGTCATGTCGACGTAGTCGCCGTCAGGTGTCGTCACGCGGGTTGCGTTGCCGCGCGCATCGGCCGTGTAGGTCGTGATCTGGTCGTCCGTGGTCGCTGCGTCGTCCGCGCCGCGCACGATCTGCTGTTGCAGCCAGCCGCGCGGGTGATAGATCATCTCGGCGACGACGCCGTTGGCGTCGCGGATCTTGGTCGGCCGGCCCGCGCCGTCGTAGCGCAGGAACTCCACCTTCTGCCCCAGCGCGTTCTCGATCTCCTTGCGATCGCCCAGGCGATGGCAAGGCTCGGCGCCGGCGGCGCAGCCGCCGGTATCGGTGCTGGTGTAATAGCGGACCGTTACGACATCGTTGACGTCCGTGCGCGGGCCGTCGATCTGCTTGACCAGACGGCGATCGGGGCAGCCTGCGTTGGGGTCGGAGATATCGGTTCCGGTGCAGTAGCCGTAGGTCGTGGTCGCGAAGCTGCCGTCGTCCTTGCGCCGACGAACCTGGCTGATCGCGATGGGCCGCCCTTGCGACAGCACGAATGCGAACTCCGTGCGGAAGACCTGCGGACTGGCGCTGGACACGATCTGCTGGCTCGCTACCCAGCCGTAGTTGTAGGTCCAGGAGGTGGTGACCACCTCGCCGCTGTCCAGCGTCACCGATTCGGTCAGTTTCTGCGACTGCCCGTTATAGGTGCTGTCGATCGCCTTGAGCAGCGCGAACGAACCGTCGGCCTGCTTCTCCCACAACTCGGTGCGGGTCTGATCGCCGTTGCCGTCGTAGGTGTAGCGGACTTCGTTCCCCAGGGCGTCGACTTCCTTGCCGAGATAGCCGCCGGGATTGAAGATCTGGGTGGACGTGCGCGTGCTGGTGGTGCTGCCCAGGTCGACTGTCTCGGTAACGGTCGTGGTATTGGCGGCCGGATAGGCGAAGGTCCACACGGTTTCGCCCTGATTCTGGCGCGTCACCTTGTCCAATGCGTTGTAGGTGTTGACCACGGTGACCGCGCCCGTGCCGTCGGTGATCGAGGTAACGTTGTGCTGATCGTTCGCGTCCGCGTACGCGAAGGCCTGGCTGTAATCGGTCAGGCCGGCCACCGCGACCAGGTTGCCGCGGGTGGCGCCCTGATGGACATCGTGGGTGAAATTCACTTCGCGACCGTCGTTGGCGACGATCTTCGTCAACCGGCCGGTGGTGTCGCTGTACTGCAGATCCAGCGCATAGCCGGTCGGTTGGCCGCTCAGGGTCTTCTCGACGATCCGGACGAGACGCGGCTGGTAGGCGACCAGCATCGGCTTGTTCGGGTCGACGGCGCGCCGCGAGGTGCCGATCAAGGGCAGGCGGTTGCGTTCGTCGTAGATCAGTTCCTGCTGCCAGCCGTTGGCGGCGATGCGCGCGGCCAGATAGCCGCGCGCGTCGTAGATATCGCGCGCACCGTCGCGATACAGGAACTGGTAGCCGCCGCCGCCGAGCGCCAACAGCTGACCGGTCGCGCCGTCGGCGGGCGAAACATAGGCGCCGCCGGAATAGACGTAGCGACTGCGGCTGCCGCAGCCTGTCCGGATCATGATCGAGCCGTCCGGGTACTCGAACAAGCGCTTGTCGTAGTTGTGCGACCAGCCGTAGCCGACCGAACTGTCGTATTCCGAGCGGCTGTCGTAGCGGCGCGTGAACTGGATCGGAAAGTTGGCGCCGACCGTCAGGTCGGTGTAGCTCAGGTACAGGCTGCCGTCGTAAGTCCAGATCGGGTCGCCGAAGCCGGTCCCGTTCGATCCTTGCGAATTTCCCTTGCAACAACCGTCGCTGTTGCAAGGGCGCGAGTCGGGTCCCTGCGGCGCGCTGCCCGGCGTCACGCTGGAACCGATACCGTCGGCGCGGGCCGGGCCGACGGACGTCAGCGGCGAGAGCATGAGCGCGCACAGCAGGCCGAATGTGGCGGCGTACCAGCGGCGGCGGCGGGGTATGCGCGGATAGCCGGAAGAACAGGCCGGGATGGACGAAAGCTGCATGCTCACTTCCCTTCGACCGGAGTGCCGGTCTGCTGCGTGCGGCCGGGCTTGCCCGGCATCACCAATACCTTGACGGTGGCGGCGCCGAAATTGCCTTCGTAGCCGCGAATATTGAGGGTGACGAAGTGCTCGCCGGGATTGAACGCGCTGGTGTCCCAGGTCCAGGTCATCGGCAGATAGCCCAGTTCGTTCTCGTAGGTGAAGACGCCATCGACGTAATAGACGGCCTCGAAGCGCCGTTGGACCACGCGTTCGCGATCGGAATCGGCGACGTCCACGCGAAACGGCACCGCGCCGCTCACGATCCAGCGCCCTTGATCGTCGCGCGCGTAATCGCCGATCGGGACCAATCGCGCGCGCACATCGCCGCGCGTGTCCAACGGCTGCTGGGCGCTGTTGCCGATCTGCTTGCGAACGATGGCCCGTCTTTCGCGCGTAGCCGGGTTGCCCTGCTCGGCGACGAACCGGATCGCCTGCGGCGGCCCGCCGACGAAGAGCACGTTGTCGGGCAAGGTGTATGCGGCCACGACCGGCTTGAGGGCCGGATTCCCGGCTAGGTCGAGCACGCCGGAGGCATCCCGCCCGTCCCAGCGTTCGGCGTGCGCGCCGGCTTGGCGCGGCACCCAGTCCACCACGGTGCGCAGGTAGGGGCCGTCCTCCAGTCCCATCCGCAGATTGACCCGCGCCGGTTTGTCCAGGTAATAGCCGATGGTGCCGGCGGCCGGATCCCAGCGAACGTCGCGCGCCTCGATGCGCTGCCCGCCGGTCAGGTCGGTCAGATCGTGCGTGCTGCTGCCCTTGGCCGTGCGCGCGGTCAAGGTGTAGCTGTAGGCCTCGGCGGGCACCGGCGTGCCCCGCTCGTCCAGGCCATTCCAGCTCAGCGCCCGATCGCCCGCGGCCAAGGCCTTGGCGTGGCGCTGGAATACCCGGTGGTCGCGCCCGTCGTGGATGGAGAGCGTCACATCGGCCGTCTCGCTCAGGTTGAACCTGATCGAGACCGATTCGGATTTGGCCGGATCGAATGCCAGACGATCCGTGCGTACCTGCGCGATCACGACGGCAGGCTGGGCTTGCGAGGTCGATCCTCCCGCCGGCGCCTCTTTCTCGCATCCGGCCACGCAGGCCAGCGCCAGTGCCAAGCACATCGGCCGTACGCGCGCGCTCATCGCCCGCGACCGGATCATGGCCGCGCCCCCGCCGGCGCCCAGACCGGCATGCGTGCGCCGCCGGGCTGACGGGTCAGACGCGTCGCCTGACGGGTGCCGGGATCCATGCGCCACAACTGGTGCGTGCCGCCGTCGCGAGTCGATTCGAAGACCAGCGCCCGTCCGTCCGGCGACCAGCTGGGGCGCGCATCGAGCGCAGCGTCCTCGGTCAGCCGCTGCGGGGCCTTGCCCGGTTTCATCGTCCACAGGTCGTAGTCGCCGCCTTCGTTGCCGGAATAGGCGATCAGACCGTCCGCGCGGACCGCCGGGTCGAAGTGATACAAGGCATTCACCGTCAGCTGCTCCGTGCTGCCGGTGGCCAGGTCGACCTGCCACAGGTCGTGCGCCTGCGGACCGCCGGCCGAGAGGAAATAGATCGTCTTGCCGTCCGGGCTCCAGACCGGGTCGTGCTGCAGGCCGGGCATCGTCGTCAGCTTGAGGCGTTCGCGGGTTCCGAGGTCGTAGGTCCACAGGTCGTTGCGGTCGCCGCTGTCGACCATGCTGATCGAGTACGCGATGCGTCGGCCATCGGGCGAGATCACCGCATCGGCCACGCCCGCGACCGGGAAATCGAGCTTGGTCATGCGGCCGGTGGCGGTATCGAGCTTCGCCAGGCTGCCGTCCTGGAGGTTCAACAACAGCTCGCGCCCGTTGGGATACCAAGACAGCCGAATCACGTCTTCCGTCGCCTTCGACAGCGGCTTGGGCTGCGCGCCGGCGCGCTCGATCCACCAGGCCTGCCACAAGCCGTCGCGCTGCGCGAGGAAGGCGATCGGCGCATCGGCGGGCGCCGATTGGCATCCGCCCAGCAGTAACGACAGCGACAACGCCGCCGCGCACAGCATCCGCCGCGACGGGACCGCCCGTGTGCTGGTCCGCCCCATCACTGCACCATGCTTAGAACGCCGCGATAGACGGTCTTGCGCCCGGTCGCCGGCAGGGTGGCCTCGATCACGAAGGTGTAGGCGCCATCGGCCGCCACCAGCACGCCGTTCGGGTCGCTGTCGTTGAAGCCCTGCCACACCACCGTGTGATCGATCGGCAGGCCGTTGCCGTCGCGCGCGCTTTGCGCGACGTCGTTGAGCAGGACGATGGCCGAAGCATGCGATGGATCGACGATCCCCGGCGGCAGCATCGCAACGCGCACGACGGCATCGGCATCGATGCGATAGACGATGCTCGATGCCTGATCGAAGCTGTGGGTCACCAGGTAGGGATTGGATTTGACCTCGATATTGGGAGCCGCGCCGGTCCCGGTGATGGCGATCGCGGGCTCGAAGACATAGACGCCGTTGGCCCGCATCACCTGCGCGTCGGTCGCGAAGGTGGCGGTCGTTGCGGTGACGAGCGTGCCGTCGGGGCCACGGCCGTTCCAATGGACCCAATGACTGCCGGCCGGATAATGGACACCCTGGAACGCGTAGAACGGCGTGCCTCCCTGCGGCGTGACCAGCAAGGACGCGAGCGACGATTGCGAATAGGTCAGGTAAGCCTTGTAGAACTCGTTCAGGTAAGGGTTGAAGCCGCCGCTCAGGCTGCCGCTGGGCGCGATCACCGTCGTGGGCATCCGCACGTCGAATACATACGGGTCCAAGCCGTCCGTCGCGGTCAAATGCATGCGATGGAGTCCGCCCATGGCCGAGGTGCCCTGGTCGTTGAGGCCGTCCCACTGGAACGCGTATTGCCCCGCCTCGGCATAGGTTTGCGTCCATTGCCGCACGGTCGCGCCGTCGGCATCGCGCATCACGCGGAAAGTCACGTTGCCGCCGCGGTTGAGCGTGAACACGCCTTCCGCCGGCGCCGGAGCGATGAGCGGCCGAACCTGCTGCCTGCTCATCGAGAATCCGCTCAACACCATGGCCGGCACGAAAGGCTCCGATAGCAGATAGCCCGAGGTGTCGACCGTGGTCGACGAAGTGCCTGCGGTATAGAGGGTGGCGGCGATGCCGGCCTCGGTCGCGATTCCCCACCAGTTGCCGATGGCGTCCAGGGTCGGCTTCGGGGTCGAGAACCCGCGGGTGTAGTAGTTGTATGGCGCGTTGGAGAACAAGGCGTTGCCATTGACGACCGGCAAGGCGTTGTAGGCATAGATTCCGTAGTCGTTGTGGGAGATCTGATTGCCCTGATGGATCGTGGGATGTCCGCCGGCCTGCGCGTAAACGCCATAGGTACAGAAGCGAATCAGCGACCGCGACACCGTACCCTGGCCGCCGTTGAAGTCCACGCCCGTCACCGCGTACTCGATACGCGCGCGATCGATCTGCGCAACCGCATTGGCCATGATCTCGATGCCGTACCAATCGCCCTTCGCGGGAAAGGGATTGGCCGAGGTGAAGTGCACGCGCTGGGACGGGCTGCCGATTGCAAGCAAGGTTCCCGACACGCGGATCCTGCGTCCGGCCACCGAGCGGATCGTCGCGCCCGGCGCCAGCGTCCAGGTAACACCGGCCGGCACGGTGACGTCGCCCATCATCAGATAGCTGCCGGGCGCCAGGGTGGCGTCGGCGTTGATGGGCCCGACCAGCGGAACGTCGGTCGACGCGGGTGTCCCACCCGCGCCGCCCAGGTAGCCGGAGAAATCGACATAGGGCGCCGATGTACTGTTTTTTCGATCGCGGATCGTCGCGGCGATGGCGGAGGGATCGGTCGAACCCCACCAGTTGCCGCGCGCGTCGAGCACGATGCCGGCCCCATCGCCGAACGATTGCGCGTAGTAGTTGCTGACCGAATTTCCGTACAAGCTGTTGCCGTTGACGATCGGCCGCGGATCCTGACCGACGCTCCCACCATCGACGAGAATTCCGTAATTGTTCGCCGAGATCAGATTGCCGCCGCTGATCGACGGCCGGCTGTTGATGTCGACATACACGCCGTAGGTATTGCCCTGCAGCGTGTTGCCGCCTGCGATCAGCGGGGCGATCAGGGCCGCGGCCGTCGCCGCGCGGGTGCTGATGCCGCTGGAGCTGTTGAGGAAGCGGGAGTCCCGCAAGGATCCCGTGCCGCCGTTGAACGAGACGCCGATGCTGGCGCAGTAGATATCGGCGTATTCGGCCGATGCGCGGCCGAACGCATTGGCGGGAACCCCGCCGAGCACCTCGATGCCCTGCCAGTCGCTGCGGCGCGGCGTGGTATCGGTGCATGCGGTCGTGGCCGGGCGTAAACGGACGTGCGCGCCGGACGTGCCGCGCAGCGCCAGTTCGCCGTTGGTCTCGACCTTGATCTTGTAGTTGCCGGCGATCTGCACGGTCACGCCCGGCTGCACCCACAGCGCGCCTGTGGCCGATATCACCAGATCGCCGCTCAGGGTATAGGGCGTTCCGTCGCCTGCCGTCCATACGGTCGGCGTGCTGATCGTGGTCGCGCCGTAGCTGCGCGGCAGGCTGTTCGTATAAGCGATCTCCACGGTATTGGAGGCCGGACTCGCGCCCGAGCCGTCGTCCGCGATCGCGTAAATGCTGTTGGGGCCGTCCTCCAGCGGCACCCATGCCGAGAACGTCCCACCCGTCGTGGCCAGGAACTTGCGGGTGTATCGGCCGTTCACGAAGAGACTGACCTCCGAGCCGGCCGGGGCGGTGCCCGTCAGCGTCGCCGGATTGGTCGTGCTGGTCGCCGCCGGCGGGTCGATCGCGGGCGCCGCGGTAGCCGCGCTGACCTCGCCCGATACCGCCGCGCGCTGCGCACGCATGGGGCCGAGCTCGGGCGGTGGATCATGGCGAATGCGAAAGACATCCGAACGCGCCGGATACAGGTGCTTGCCGTCCTCGACGGCCTGCACCAGATGCTCGCCCCGCGACGGCGTGAGCAGGACCACGAAGTCGCCGCTCTCGTTCGCAACCGTCCTGCCCGCGGCCGCGCCATCGACTTCGATGCGGACACGCTGGCCCGGCTCGGCGAGGCCGGACACGCGCAATACCCGCCCATAGTTCGCGGCCGACAATGGATACAGCTGCAGTTCGTCGTCCGCGCCCCGCGTCGCGGATACGTTCAGCAGTGCGGCGAACAGGAGCACGACGGTCGCCACGATCACGAATCGACGTCGGCTCAGTTTCGCGTCCAACGCAGTCCCGCTGCGATGATTCGTCTCGGCCGTCATGCGCGTTTCCTTTGCGATGAGGCGGACCCCGGTCCGCCTGCGGTTGAAATCCGATTTCCTACCGTCCCAACAAGCTCACGCGTTCCGGCGCAGCGCCCGCCAACTTCGCAGCGCTGCGATGACGATGATGGCGGCCAGCAGAACCAGCATCACGCCGCGCATCGCGCCATAGCGCGATTCGGTGCCGATGGTGAAGGCATGCCAGAACGCCAGGCCGAATACGACGGGCCACAACAGGTGGACGAGCTTCCAGCGCTTGGCGCCGCGCATCGTCCTCCATCCCGCGAAGACGGTCAGGCAGAGCAGCCACAGCGCCGCCGCGCCCAGCGCGATGCGGGATCGGTAGTATCCGTGCGTGAAATCCGGCAGCAACAGATCCCAGGCGGGCTGTCCCGTCCTGAGCGATGCCGCCACGACGAACAGGACCACGTGCGCAAGCACCAGCGAGGCGGTGACGAGGCCCAGCTTGCGATGCCAACGCATGTCGCCGGCGAACCATTTCGATAGCGGTGCGACATGCCGCGCGAGCGCGAGCACGCACTGCGCCCAGAACAGGCAGAACCCGAGCAGGCCGGCCAGCTTCGCGGCCAGGTACCACTGCTGGCCCGGAGGCAGCCCGCCCCACCGGACATAAGCCATGGGGTCGTTGACCGTCATGGTCCAGACGATCACCGGCGCGCAGCACAGCGACAGCAATGCCAGCGCGCGAACGCGGTTCGTCGGCAGGACCGCGCTCATTTGCTCGCCTCCCGCATCGCCTTGGCCGGCGACGGCTGCCAGGCCGCCTTGCAGGTCTCGGGCGACCTCACGCATTCGCCCAGCCGGTTGCGCGCCTCGTCCGCCGCCAGGGCCTTCGCCCCCGTCGTCGGCAGCCCTTCGGCGATCCAGCCCTTGGTGCCGTACGGGTTGAGAATCACGGCGTTGGGAATTCCCGCATCGCGCAAGGACCGCGCCATCTCGAACCCGCGAAAATCCTTGATGCAGTAGCTCACGACGTAGTCGGCGCCGCGCAGCTTGGCGAGAGCGCCCTCGTCCAGCGATCGCAGTTGGATGTTCAGCGCCCCGGGGATATGCGACTCGACGAACTCCTCGGGTTCACGCACGTCGACGAAGCGTACGGTGCGGCCGGCTTTCATCTCCGCCATGAGCGTCGCGATCGACAGTTCGGGCACCAGGGGGCCCTGCGCCTGTTGGCTGGCCAATGCATGGCAATCCACGTGCAAGGCATCGGCGTCCAGCGTCGGGGCGGCTTCCGGCGAGGATCGCAGCCGCGCGTAGATCTTGTCGAAGAACGCGAGGTAGCACGCGGGCGCCACCGAGTAACGTCCGTGGCGTTGCTGCAGCTCGCGGAACGCGTGCTCGATCGCGGGCGATTCCGCGGTGTCGGGCGCTCCCCAATAGTTGACCTCGATGTCGCGGACGATCTGCGCCATCCGCGCCAGCGCCGGGTCGGTCAATCGATAATGGTCGATCACGGCCTGGAACGCGGCATGATCGCGCTCGCGCCTCAGCGGCGAGGACGGCACGTCGAATGCGACGCCCTTCGGCAGGGCTTGGCCCTGCGGCACCACGACCAGTTCGGCCCCAGGCTCGGCATGGCGGGCCATCAACCATGCCGTGGCCCATTTGTCGGGGCCCAGGCCATAGTCCGTCACCACCGGGGGCAGCGGTTGCGCGGGCGCGCTGCAGCCGCCCAGCATCGCAATCGCCAACATCATCATTGTCGGCCGTAGCCAACCACCGCCGCATGCGCGCTGCCACATCCTGTGCTTTTCCTGTCAGCTATCGTCCAGACCGCCGAGTACTAGGTAAATCGTTCGACAGGCACGAGTCCGACCGGACCGCCCCGACCCGCCGAGCGGATCGCAGCCCACCTTCGGGTACCGTCGATTTCGCGGACAGTATCACACCCGATTCAGATTGTTGGCGGGGCCGGGACGGTCTTGCCCGCTTTGCGCCAGTCCGTGCTTGCCCTGCGTCCCTGCACTCGGGCTCGACATGGCCCGCCCCACCATGGCCGCTTCCCAGCAGCGGTATCCGCCATGAGCATGCGCAGCGGTTTCACCCGTATCGCCAAGGCAGCCTCCCGCTTCACCGGGCGGCCCTTGTGCTTCGCTCTCGCCACCGGCCTGGTCCTGGTCTGGCTGGCGTCCGGGCCCTTGTTCGATTTCAGCGACACCTGGCAGTTGGTGATCAACACCGGCACCACCATCATCACCTTCCTGATGGTGTTCCTGATCCAGAACACCCAGAACCGCGACACCGAGGCCATGCAGATCAAACTCGACGAGCTGATCCGGGCCACTCGCGACGCCCACAACGCGCTGCTGGACCTGGAGGAACTGGACGAGATCGCGCTGGACCGCTACCGCAACCGCTATCAGGCGCTGGCCAAGTCCGCGCGCGAAGGCGGCGAGAGCGATGAGATCGACGATCCCCGCGCGGCTGCGGGACCGGATATGTAATGCCGGACGACGCGGCGCGGCCTCCCCGTGGGGGCGGCGTAAGCCGCGATCGCGGGGCACCGCAGATCGCATCGCCAACCTCGCAGAGCCGGCGCGCGGCAGGCGCCGGCGAACGGATTTCGCGGTCGCGGCGCGGGCCGCTCGTATCCAAAGTCGGGTTCGACCGGACCGCAATGCCCCTCGGTCACATTTTTCCGCCCGCTCCAGTCTGTCATCCTGAAGGCGCATCGCCTTAGGACGAGAGGGATCCATGCGTATCACCCAGACTTTGACGGCCGCGCTCGCGGCCGCCCTGCTGTTGGCCGGCTGCGGCCAGGGCCCGGCCGCGGAGGATCCGGCCCAGGCCGGCGCCGGTCAGCGCCTGTACGGCAGGATCGCCTTCCGGCCCTGCACGCTGGCCAGCCCGTTCGCGGCCGACAGCATCGCCGCGCAGTGCGCGCGCTACGCCGTGCCGGAGAACCCGGCGCTGCCCAAGGGCCGGCAGGTCCAGCTCAACATCGCCTGGCTGCCGGCCACCAACGAATCCGACATCGCCGCCGACCCGGTGTTCTTCCTCGCCGGCGGTCCCGGCCAAGCCGCGACCGAAGTCTGGCCGATGATGGACTCGGCCTTCCGCGAAGTGCGCAAGCATCGCCACGTGGTGCTGATCGACCAGCGCGGCACCGGCGAGTCGAACCCGCTGATCTGCCGCAACGCCAAGGGCGAGAGCGCGGTGATGGAGGACGACAACGGCGGCGTCGAGGCCGCGGTCAAGTTCGCCGGCGACTGCGCGGCCAAGTTGCAGGCCGATCCGCGCTATTACACGACCAGCGACGCGGTACGCGATCTGGACAGCGTGCGTGCCGCCCTGGGCGCGGTCAAGATCGACGTCGTCGGCGGTTCCTACGGCACCCGGGTGGCGCAGCAGTACGCGCTGCGTTATCCGCAGCACACCCGCGCGGTGGTGATCGACGGCGTGGTCCCCAACGAGCTGGTGCTGGGTTCCGAGCACGCACGCAATCTGGATGCCTCGCTGGCCCTGCAGTTCGAGCAATGCCGCAAGACGCCGGCCTGTCGCCAGCGCTTCGGCGACGATCCGCGCGAACAGCTGCGCAAGCTGATGGCGCGCCTGAAGGAGCATCCGGTCGAGGTCGAGTACCGCGACCCGACCACCGGCGAGCTCAAGCGCGACAAGGCCACCGCCGGCGCGGTCGCCGGCCTCACCCGCATGTTCGCCTACGCCCCGCAGGCCGCGTCGCTGCTGCCGTTGGTGCTCAACGAGGCCGACCAAGGCCGCTACGCGCCGCTGATGTCGCTGGCGCAGATGATCCAGGGCCAGGTCAGCGAGCAGATCATGCACGGCATGCAGCTGTCGGTGATCTGCGCCGAGGACGCGGACCTGCTGAAGGAGGATCCGGCCGACGCCGACACGGTGATGGGCGGCGATCTGTCCACGGTGCTGGTCGCGCAGTGCAAGGCCTGGCCGACCGGCAAGCGCCCGGCCGATTTCCACGCACCGTTCAAGTCGGCGCTGCCGACCCTGCTGCTGTCGGGCGAGTTCGACCCGGTGACGCCGCCGCGCTACGGCGAGCAGGTGCTCAAGGGCCTGCCCAACGGCCGCCACCTGGTGCTGCGCGGCCAGGGCCACGGCAGCTTCGCCTCCGGCTGCATGCCCAAGCTGCTGGGCCAGTTCCTGGAAAGCGCCGACGCCAAGCAGCTCGACGCCAAGTGCCTGGACTCGCTGGGCTACGTGCCGCCGTTCGTCTCGTTCAATGGGTGGGAGCCGTGAAGGCCGGGATTGGAGATTGGGGATTGGGGATTCGTAGAAGCCCTCCCTCGATCCTCTCCGCTTTTGCGAATCCCGAATCCCTACTCCCCAATCCCGGGCGAAGCCATGATCATCGCTAACGATCTGCACAAGAGTTTCAAGACCAAGACCGGCGTGGTCCACGCCGTCGAGGGCGTCGATTTCGAAGCCCGCGACGGCCAGATCACCGGCCTGCTCGGTCCCAACGGCGCCGGCAAGACCACCACCCTGCGCATGCTCTACACCCTGATGCAGCCCGACCGCGGCGACATCCAGGTCGACGGCGTCGATGCGCGCCGCGATCCGGCCACCGTGCGGCGCGCGCTGGGCGTGCTGCCCGACGCGCGCGGCGTGTACAAGCGCCTGACCGCGCGCGAGAACATCGCCTACTTCGGCGAGCTGCACGGCATGTCGCGCTCGGCGATCGCCGAGCGCACGCGCACCCTGGCCGCGGCATTGGACATGGGCGACATCCTCGACCGCCAGACCGAAGGCTTCTCGCAGGGCCAGCGCACCAAGACCGCGATCGCGCGCGCCCTGATCCACGACCCGCGCAACGTGATCCTGGACGAACCCACCAACGGCCTGGACGTGATGACCACGCGCGCGATGCGCGGCTTCCTCAAGCAGCTGCGCGACGAAGGCCGTTGCGTGATCTTCTCCAGCCACATCATGCAGGAGGTGGCCGCGCTCTGCGATCGCATCGTGATCGTGGCCAAGGGCAAGGTGGTCGCCTCCGGCACCGCCGACGAGTTGCGCGCGCAGACCGGCGAATCCAATCTCGAGGACGCCTTCGTGCGCGCGATCGGCAGCGACGAGGGCCTGCACGCATGAAGACTTCCTGGTTCTCCGCCATCTGGGCCGTGGTGCGCAAGGAATTGCGCGATATCGGCCGCGACCGCCGCACCCTCGCCCTGGCCCTGCTGCTGGGCCCGCTGCTGTACCCGGTGCTGATGCTGGGCATGGGCTCGTTGGCCGAAAAGCGCGCCAAGACCCAGCTCGACAAGACCCTGGAGGTGCCGGTGCTCGGCGCCGAACGCGCGCCCAACCTGATCGCCTACCTGGCCACGCGCGGCATCGTCGCGACCCAGCCGCCGGCCGACCTGGACCAGGCGATCGCGCGCCAGGACGTCGACGTCGCCCTGCAGATCGGCGCCGAGTACGGCAAGCAGTGGAAGGAGGGACAGCCGGCGCAGGTGGAGATCGTGCAGGACACGACCCGCCGCGACGCCGAGATCCCCAGCGCGCGCCTGCGCAACGCCCTGGAGAGCTACAGCCAACAGGTCGGCGCCCTGCGCCTGCTCGCGCGCGGCCTGTCGCCGACCATCGCGCGGCCGGTCAACATCGGCACCCGCGACCTGGCCACGCCGGAAGCCAAGCGCGGCCTGATGCTGTCCTTCATGCTGCCCTACCTGCTGATCTTCTCGTCCTTCATCGGCGGCGCCGCCCTGATCCTGGACGCCACCGCGGGCGAGCGCGAACGCCAGTCGCTGGAACCGCTGCTGGCCACGCCGGCCTCGCGCGGCTCCATCGTCAGCGGCAAGATCGCGGCGGCCTGCGTGCTGGGCTTCACCTCGCTGTTGCTGACCTTGCTGGCGTTCAAGCTCAGCGCGCAGATGGGCAGCGGCAGCACGCGGATGCTGGACGTGAGCTTCATGGCCATCGGCAAGATGCTGCTGATCCTGCTGCCGATGCTGTTCATCGGCACCGCCCTGCTGACCTATCTGGCCGCGGGCGCCAAGAGCATCAAGGAAGCGCAGAGCCACATGACCTGGCTGATGCTGATGCCGATGGTGCCGACCGTCATCTTGATGGTGAATCCGCTCAAGACCCAGCTGTGGCAGTTCACCGTGCCGTTCCTGGCCCAGAACCAGCTGCTGCTGAAGGTGATCCGCGGCGAGTTCATCGCGCCGCAGGTGTGGATGGTCTACCTGGCCGCCGGCTTCGCCCTGGCCGCGGTGCTGTGGTTCGCCGCGGTGCGCCGTTACCACAACGAGCGCTTGGCGATCTCGGGCTGAGCCTTTCGGCTCGGCAGGTACGCAAAAGCCCGGCCTCGCGCCGGGCTTTTGTTTTGGCTCGACCGATGACAAGGCCGAAGCCGCAACGGCAACCGTACTCTCGCAGCGTTCCGTAACCCCGCGACGATGCGGTTCGCCTGCGGCTCACCACATCCTACGGCCGACGTCGTTCACGGCAGCGCACCAGTAGCCGCGTCGCCGTCGCCGTTGCTGTTGCTGTTGCCGTTGCCGTTGCCGTTGCCCCGGCATTGGAACCCATAGCCCCGCACCCACGCGAGCAGCCGTAGACCCGAAGGGCGGCGCGCAGGACGCGCGCCGTTTTTCGAATGGACAAGGATGTCCATTCGAAAAATCCCGG
>NZ_JBAHWA010000017.1:0-77446 GCF_036697405.1 Lysobacter sp. CCNWLW3 | reverse complement strand
TTGGTTACTTTCTCTTGGGCTAGCAAGAGAAAGTGACCCGCACGCGCAGCGGGCGGAAGCCCTTGACCTTCGTGCCCGCCATGCAGAGCAAAAGCAACGGCGAATCTCCCGACGCACCCGGCCACCGCCGTAGCCGAAGTTCGCGATCGCGGCTCACGCCGCTCCCACAGAAAGCCAGCCCATTCGGAACCAGCGACGTAGCTGGAATTCGCGGTCGCGGCTTACGCCGCTCCTACAGGGAGCCTGGGCGAGAGAATTGACCCGCCCAGCGGGCGGAAGCCGTTGACCTTCGTGCCCGCCATGCAGAGCAAAAGCAACGGCGAATCTCCCGACGCACCCGGCCAGCGCCGTAGCCGAAGTTCGCGATCGCGGCTTACGCCGCTCCCACAGGAAGCAGGCTTTGCCCGAAGCCAGCGCAGTGGCCGGAGTTCGCGGTCGCGGCTCGCGCCGCTCCTACAGAGAGCCCCGGAAAGAGAAAGCGACCGGCAGGCGCGGCGGACGATCCGAGAGTAAGCGACTGCCGGGCGCGGCGGACGATCCGATCGCGGCGCGATTACGAAGCGGCGACGCGACTCAAGCCGCGTCGTACAGCGCCAGCCACTCCGCCTCGGCCTGGGCCAGTTCCGCCGCGACCGCTTCGCGCTTGCGCGCCAGCTCGGCCGCGTTGTCGCCGCCGCCGGCGTACTTGGTCGGATCGGCCAGGTCCATGTCCAGCGTGTGCAGCCTGGATTCCAGCTCGGCCACGCGCGCCTCGGCCTGGGCCAGCTTGTGCGGATTGGCCTTGGCGCGCGGCTTGCTCGGCGGCGCCTCCGGCACCACGGTCGCGGCCGCCGCGGCGATCGCCTTGGCCGCGGCTTTGCCGTCGTTGCTGCTGTCGCGGGTGCGCAGCCACACCGCATACGCGTCGAGGTCGCCGTCGAAAGGCTGGGCGACGCCGTCGGCGACGCGCCAGAAGGTTTCGCAGACCAGGCCGATCAGGTGGCGGTCGTGCGAGACCAGCACGATCGCGCCGTCGAAGCCGCTCAGCGCTTCGGCCAGGGCCTCGCGCATGTCCAGGTCCAAGTGGTTGGTCGGTTCGTCCAGCAGCAGCACGTTCGGGCGGCGCCAGGCGATCAGGGCCAGGGCCAGGCGCGCGCGTTCGCCGCCGGAGAAAGAATCGACCTTCTCGAAGGCGCGGTCGCCGGGGAAGTTCCACTTGCCCAGGAAGTCGCGCAGCTGCTGGGTGGCCACGCCCGGCGCGATGTCGGCCAGGTGGTCGATCGCGGTGGTGCCCTCGCGCAGCGATTCGACCGTGTGCTGGGCGAAGTAGCCGATGCGCAGGTCCGGGTGGCCGCCGCGCTCGCCGCTGAGCAGTTCCAGTTCGCCGACCAGCGACTTCACCAGGGTCGACTTGCCGGCGCCGTTCGGGCCCAGCAGGGCGACGCGGTCGCCGGCTTCGAGGATGAAGCCGACCTGGTTGAGCACGGTGTGGTCGCCGTAGCCGCAGTCGGCATGCATCAATCGCAGCAAGGCGTGCGGCAGCTTCAGCGGCTCGGGGAAATCGATGCGCAGCGCGCGCTCGGCGCGCACCGCCTCGGTGCCGGCCATCTTGGCCAGGCGCTTGACCCGCGACTGCGCCTGCTTGGCCTTGGCCGCGCTGGCGCTGAAGCGGTCGATGAAGCTCTGCAGATGCGCGCGCTCGGCCTGGGCCTTCTCGTGGGTGATCTGCTGCAGGCGCAGGTGCTCGGCGCGCTGGCGCTCGAAGGCGGTGTAGTCGCCGGTGTAGAGCTTGGCCTTGCCGTCGTGCAGGTGCAGGGTGTGGGTGGTGACCTCGTCGAGGAACTCGCGGTCGTGCGAGATCAGCATCAAGGTGCCCGGGTATTTGAGCAGCCACTGTTCCAGCCACAGCACCGCGTCGAGGTCGAGGTGGTTGGTGGGTTCGTCCAGCAGCAGCAGGTCCGACGGCGTCATCAGCGCGCGCGCCAGGTTCAGGCGCACGCGCCAGCCGCCGGAGAATTCCTTGACCGCGCGCTCGTGGGTGTCGGGCGAGAAGCCCAGGCCGTGCAGCAGCTTGCCGGCGCGCGCGGTGGCGTCGTAGCCGTTGAGCTCCTCCAGGCGGTGATGGGCCTCGGCCACGGCTTCCCAATCCTCGCGCTCGACCGCGGCGCGCTCGGCCATCAGCACCGAATAAACGGTGGCGTCGCCGGACAGCACGAAGTCCAGCGCGGGATCGTCCAGCGCCGGGGTTTCCTGGGCCACGCTGGCCATGCGCACGCGGCTGGGCATGTCGAGGTTGCCCAGGTCGGACTCCAGCTCGCCCTGGATCGCCGCGAACAGCGAGGACTTGCCGGTGCCGTTACGGCCGATCACGCCGACCCGCCACCCCGCTTGCAGGGTCAGGTCGACTTTGGACAGGAGCAGGCGTTCGCCGCGCCGAAGGGCGAAATCACGGAAAGCAATCATGCGCATAGTGTAGCGGGCCGGAGGCCGTCGCCGCCCGCGCGATCGCATTCGAGCCGGCCGCGGCCGCCATTCCGGGGCGCCGCCGCGCCCGCGACCGGCCTGGACCCGCCGCGCCGCGGCGTCGTCGCGCGGCCGTCGCGGCCAGGGAATAGGCTTATCGCCGACGGGCGGCAAGGCTTGCCGGATCGGCGCTCGCGCCGCGATCAGGCCCGTATTTCAGGCCGGCGCCGCATCCCGCGGCTTGCATCGGCGGGTATCGGCCCACATTCTTGCAAGCCGACACGACAGGAGATCCGATGCATCACACCTCCCTGATCGCGATCCTCGTCGCCGGCTTCGTCCTGGCGTTCATCTTCGGCGCGCTGGCGCAACGCCTGCGATTGTCGCCGCTGGTGGGTTATTTGATCGCGGGCATCGTCGCCGGCCCGTTCACGCCCGGCTTCGTCGGCGACCAGACCCTGGCGCCGCAATTGGCCGAGATCGGCGTGATCCTGCTGATGTTCGGCGTCGGCCTGCATTTCTCGATGCGCGACCTGCTCGCGGTCAAGGCGATCGCCCTGCCTGGCGCGGTGGTCCAGATCGCGGCCGCGGCCGCGATGGGCTGGGGCCTGGCGCGCCTGCTGGGCTGGTCGCACGGTGCCGGCATCGTGTTCGGCCTGGCCCTGTCGGTGGCCAGCACCGTGGTCCTGCTGCGCGCGCTGGAAGAGCGCCGCCTGGTCGAGACCGTCAAGGGCCGGATCGCGGTCGGCTGGCTGATCGTCGAGGATCTGGCGATGGTGCTGGCGCTGGTGCTGCTGCCGGCCCTGGCCGGCGTGATCAAGGGCGAGGCCGGCGACGCCAGCGAAATCTGGGCCGCGCTGTTCAAGACCTTCGCCAAGGTCGGCGCCTTCGTGGCGGTGATGCTGATCGTCGGCCGGCGCGTGATTCCCTGGATCCTGGAACGCGTGGCCGGCACCGGTTCGCGCGAGCTGTTCACCCTGTGCGTGCTGGCGATCGCGCTGGGCGTCGCTTTCGGCTCGGCCGAACTGTTCGGGGTCTCGTTCGCGCTGGGCGCGTTCTTCGCCGGCATGCTGCTCAACGAATCCGAGTTCAGCCACCAGGCCGCCAACGAAACCCTGCCGCTGCGCGACGCGTTCGCGGTGCTGTTCTTCGTCTCGGTCGGCATGCTGTTCAACCCGATGATCCTGATCGACAAGCCGATCCCGGTGCTGGCGACCTTCGCCATCATCGTGCTGGGCAAGTCCATCGCCGCGTACGCGATCGTGCGCGCGTTCGGCAAGCCCGGCCCGACCGCGCTGATGATCTCGGCCAGCCTGGCCCAGATCGGCGAGTTCTCCTTCATCCTCGCCGGCCTCGGCCTGCAGTTGGAAATCCTGCCGCAGGAAGGCCAGGACCTGATCCTGGCCGGCGCCCTGCTCTCGATCGTGGTCAATCCGCTGCTGTTCGCCTGGCTGGACCGCAAGCAGGCGCGCGAGGCCGCGGCCCTGCAGGAAGCCGCGGTCGACCCGGTGGTGCCGGTGGTGCCGCCGGACATCGCCAACCACGTGATCCTGATCGGCTACGGCCGCGTCGGCAGCGAGCTGGCGCGGCTGCTGACCGAGCGCCGCGTGCCGCTGGTGGTGATCGACGGCGAGGACAGCCTGATCGCCAAGGCGCGCGCGGCCGGCCTGCCGGCGATCCTGGGCAATGCCGTCAACGACCGCGTCCTGCGCGAGGCGGTGCCCGAGCGCGCGACCACGGTGATGCTGGCGATCCCGCAGGCGCTGGAAGCCGGCGAGATCATCGCCAAGCTGCGCGCGATCAATCCCGGCCTGAGCATCGTCGCGCGCGCCCACAGCGACAACGAGGTCCGCCACCTGATCGAGCACGGCGCCGACGGCGCGGTGATGGCCGAGCGCGAACTCGCGCACAGCCTGGCCGAAATGGTGCTGGCCGCGCCGATCTACCGCGGCGAGCGTCACCTGCCGCCCTCCACCGCGCTCGTCTGAGCGCGCCCCACGAAACCGCAGCGAGCGATCATGAGCGAGACCGACAGCCCCAACCCCGCCACCGAAACCGAAGGCGCGCCCGAAGCGCGGCTCACCGCGGTCGAGGCGCGCATCATCGGTTGCCTGATCGAGAAGGAAGCGACCACGCCCGACGTCTATCCGCTCACCCTCAACGCGATCGTCGTGGCCTGCAACCAGAAGACCGCGCGCGAGCCGACGATGCAGCTGGAACAGGGCGAGGTCGGCAACGTGCTGCGCCGCCTGGAGCCGCGCGGCTGGGTGAAATCGCAGCACACCGGCCGTTCCGAGCGTTACTCGCACCGCGCCGGCACCCTGCTCGACCTGACCCGGCCGCAGACCACCTTGCTGGCCCTGCTGATGCTGCGCGGCCCGCAGACCCTGCACGAGCTGCTGTCGCGCAGCGAACGCATGGCCAAGTTCGACAACGTCGGCGACGTCCAATACGCCTTGGAGCGCCTGGCCCAGCATTCGCCGCCGCTGGTGCGCCTGCTCGGCCGCCAGAGCGGCCAGCGCGAAGACCGCTACGGCCATCTGCTCAGCGGCGAACCGGTATGGAACGCCGCCAGCGCCGACAGCGACGAGGACGGTCGCGGCGGCGGCGGATCGGCGCTGGCCGAGCGCGTGGCCGCCTTGGAGGCGCGCATCGCCGAGCTGGAAGCGCGGCTGGAAGCGGCCGGGGCCTGATTCGCCTCAAGCCGCGCCGGTCGCGGCCAGCGGCAGATAAACGTCGGTGCGCAGCAAGGCTTCCGGCGTTTCGTCGGGATCGTCCAGGTACTCGTGGTGCAGCGGCGCGTCGCGCAGGCGCTCGCCGCTGTCGGGCAGCCACTGCGCGAGCAGCGCGTCGGTCGACGCCTCCAGGCCGTCGAAGACGCCGACGTGGCGCAGGCGCGCGTAGCGCCCGCCGCCCATCGTCATGCGCCGGAACCCGCCGCCCTCGGGCTCGAACGGCGCGCTCAAGGCGATCATGCAATCGAAAGCGCAGTCGGCCGCGGCCACGTCGCGGCGGTCGTCCCAGGGCACGCCGAACAAGCCGCTGAGCTGCTCCATGCGTCCGTGCTCGGCGGCCCAGCCGAACAGGCGCACGTAACCGTGGTTCTGTTGCGGATAGCCGCCGGTCACGCGCAGCGCCAGGACCTGGAAAGGATCGACCTCGACCACCTCGACCCGCAGCGGTGCGGCCGCGGCCGCGCTGCCGGGCGGCTGGGCCAGGCGCGCGATCTCGCGGCGCAGGCGTTCGGGCTCGGCGCGCAGCTCGCTGGGCGTTCCGCCCAGGCCTTGGCGGAACGCGCGGCTGAAGGCCTGCGGGGTTTGATAACCGACCGCGAGCGCGGTCTCGGTGATGCTGCGCCCCTCGCCCGCGAGCAGGCGCAGGCTTTGCAGCAGGCGCAGGCGCGCCACGGTCTGGCCGCTGGTCTCGCCGGTCATCGCGCGGTAGACGCGGTGGAAGTGGAAGGGCGAGAACGCCGCGGCCTCGGCCAGGCGCACGAGCTCGGGCGGCTCCTCGCCTTGCGCGATCGCGTGTTCGATCAACGCGACCGCACGCTCGATGCGGCGCCGATAGCCGGCGCGGGTGTCGGCGCGCTGCGCGTCGCCCGCGGCGGCCTCGGGCCGGGAAAGTTGGGGGTCGTGATCGGCGGCCATCGGCGTGTACCTGGGTCGGGACTCGGTCGCCAGCATGGCGGCCGCCGGCGCCGGCGGCGGTTCCCATCTTGCGCTCTCGCGGCGGGGCTCAGTACGACAGCGCCAGGCTCGTCAGCACCGCAGCTTCGATCAATTCGGCCAGGGCGCCGCAGGTATCGCCGGTCATGCCCTGCAGGCGGCGCATGCAGGCGCGGCGCCACAGCGCGAAAGCCAGCGCCGCCACGGCCAGCGCCAGCGCGCCGCGCCAGCCGGCGAACGCGCAGGCGGCCGCGCAGGCCAGCAAGCCGGCGATCGCCGCCGCGCGCGGCGCCGCGACCAGGGCGCTGCCGATGCCGCCGCTGCGCGCGTAAGGCGTGCTCAGGAACGCTAGCGTCAGCGCCGCGCGCGCCAGCGTCGGCGCCAGCAACAGGGCCGCCCAGGCCGGTGCGGGCAGGCTGGCGAGCGCAGCGAACTTCAACAGCAGCACCAGCGCCAGCGCGACCACGCCGGCCGGGCCGCTGCGCGGATCCTTCATGATGGTGAGCGTGCGTTCGCGGCGTTCGACCGCGGTCGCGCCCATGCCGCCGATCCAGGCGTCGGCGCTGTCGGCCAGGCCGTCCAGGTGCAGGGCGCCGGTGAGCAGCACCCACGCCACCAGGATCAGCGCCGCCGCCAGCAGCGGCGGCGCCGACTGCAGGGCCCAGGCGAGCAGGCACAGCAGGCCGCCGACGAGCGCGCCGACCAGCGGATACCAGGCCAGGGAACGCGACGACGCGCGCGCATCCGCGAACGCCGAGGCCGGCACCGGCAGGCGGGTCAGGAAACCGATCGCGTGCAGCAGCGCGCGCATCAGCCCAGCGCGGCGCGCGCAGCGGCGCCGCTCCACGGCAGGCGATGCAAGGACGCGTGCGCGACCTCGATGCCGGCCATGTCGCCGAAATCGCGGCCCTCGGCCACGCAGCGCAGCAGGCGGATCGCGCCGCCGTGGGTCACCGCCAGCACGCGCCGCGCCGGCCAGGCCGATGCGGCATCGTCCAGCGCGGCGAGCAGGCGCGCGCGGAACGCGGCGAAGGTTTCCGCGCCCGGCGGCGGATACGCGACCGGGTTCGACCAGAACCGCCCCAGCGCTTCGCCCTGCTCTTCGGCGAGGATCTCGATCGGCACGCCCTGCCAGTCGCCGAAGTCGTACTCGGCCAGGCGCGCGTCCAACCGCAACGGCAGGCCGCGCGCCCGCGCCAGCTCCTGCGCGAAGGCGGCGCAGCGCTGCAGCGGCGAGGACACCACCGCGTCCCAGTCGCGGCCGGCCACGGCCGCGCGCAACTGCGCCCAGCCGGTCTCCAGCAAGGGATCGTCGAGGCGGCCGCGGTAGCTGCGCTGGCCGGTGTCGCCGTGGCGCAGCAGTTCTATCGTCGCGCCGCTCATGCGCGTTCCGACACGCCGGCCTGGGCGAAGGTGGCCATGTTCTCGTGCAAGGCGCAGGCAAGGCGCAGCAGCGGCACCGCGACCGCCGCGCCGCTGGCTTCGCCCAGGCGCATGCCCAGGTCCAGCAACGGTTGCGCATCCAGCGCCTGCAGCAGCAGGCCGTGGCCGCGCTCGTGCGAACGGTGCGCGAACAGCAACCACTCGCGCACGCCCGGATTGAGCCGGGTCGCGGCCAGCGCGGCGACCGTGGCGATGTAGCCGTCCACCAGCACGGGCATGCCGGCCTGCGCGGCGGCGATGAACGCTCCGCTCAGGGCCGCGATCTCGAAGCCGCCCAAGCACCGCAGCTGTTCGCGCGCATCCGCGGCGCTCGCGTGCAGCGCCAAGGCGCGTTCGATCACCGCGATCTTGCGGGCGATGCCGGCCGCGTCCAGGCCGGTGCCGGCGCCGGCCAACTCGGACGGCGCGCGGCCCAGCAGCGCGCAGGCCAGCGCGGTCGCGGCGGTGGTGTTGGCGATGCCCATCTCGCCGCCGATGTAGAGCTGGGCGCCGTCGGCGCCGGCCAGGCGCAGGCTGTCCGCGCCCGCGTCCAGGGCGGCCTGCAGCTGCGCCGCGCTCATCGCCGGCTGCTCGCAGAAATTCGCGCTGCTGGCGGCGACGATCGCGCGGCGCACGCCGGCGATGTCGCCGGGGTCGTTGACCGTGCCCAGGTTGACCACGTCCAGGCTCGCGCCCAGGGCGCGCGCGAGCACGCTGATCGCGGCGCCGCCGCCGGCGAAGTTGCGCACCATTTCGCCGGTCACCGCCTGCGGAAACGCCGACACGCCCTCGGCGGCGACGCCGTGGTCGGCCGCGAACACGCTGATCCAGACCCGATCCACCCGCGGCCGCGGCCGGCGCTGCAGCGCCGCCAGCCGCACCGCCAAATCTTCCAGCGCACCGAGCGAGCCCGGCGGCTTGGTCAGTTGGGCCTGGCGCGCCAACGCCTGCGCGGCGCTGTCCGGATCGGCGAGGGCGCAGGGGTCCAGGGTCCAGTCGCGCGACGGCGACGGGGCGGCGAATTCGTTCAAGGCAGATCTCCTTTGAGCGCCAGCGGCAAACCCGCGGCGACGAACAGCACACGCTCGCAATGCGTGGCCAGGTGTTGATGCAGGCGGCCGGCTTCGTCGACGAAGCGGCGCGTGAGTTCGCCCATCGGCACCACGCCCAGGCCGACCTCGTTGCTGACCAGGACGATCTCGCCCGGCAAGGCGGGCAGCGTGCGCAACAGCGCGTCGCGTTCGTGCAGGTAGCGGTCCTCGGCCTGCTCGTCGCCGAGCAGGTTGCTGAGCCACAGGGTCAGACAATCGACCAGCACGCAGCCGCCGTCGCGCGCGTGCTCGCGCAAGGCGGCGGCCAGGGCCAGCGGTTCTTCCAAGGTGCGCCAATGCGCGGGGCGGCGTTGGCGGTGATGGGCGACGCGCGCGGCCATTTCGCCGTCGCGCGCCTGCGCGGTGGCGATGTAGACCACGTCCGCGCTACGCGCGGCCAAACGTTCGGCCAGGGCGCTCTTGCCGGAACGCGCGCCGCCTAGGATCAGGGTGCGCATGCGATGGCTCCGTTGGTGAGCGGCAGGCCGAGCAGCGTGGCCAAGCGAGCGGTGTCCAGGTGGGTTTCGACGGCTTCGGCCAGGCGGTCGATGCCGCTCTCGCGCAGCGCATGCATGTCCACCGTCTCGGCGTCGTCCAGGCCGGCCCAGCGCAGCAACGCGGCCAGCGCGGCGGGCTCGTCGAACAGGCCGTGCAGATAGCTTGCGAACACCTGCCCGTCCTCGGAGCGGGCGCCGTCGCTGCGGCCGTCGTCGAGCCGCGCGCTCGCGCGCGCCAGCGCCGGCCCCTGGCTGAGCCCGCAGTGGATCTCGTAGCCGCGCACCGGCGCGTCGTCCAGCGCGAGCCGGCCGGCGACGTTGCGCAGTTGCTTGGCGGCTTCCAACGTGGTCTCCAGGTCCAGCCAGCCCAGGCCCGCGCTGGAACCCGGCGCGCCTTCGATGCCCAGGGGATCGTGCACCGCGCGGCCCAGCATCTGCAGGCCGCCGCAGATGCCGATCAGCTTGCCGCCGTAGCGCAGGTGACGCGCGATCGCGTCCTCCCAGCCGTTCGCGCGTAGCCAGGCCAGGTCGGCGCGGGTGGACTTGGACCCCGGCAGCACGATCAGATCGCAGGCCGGCGGCGTCTCGCCGGGCCCGACGTAATGCAGTTCGACCTGCGGGTGCGCGCGCAGCGGATCGAAGTCGGTGTGATTGCTGATCCGCGGCAGCGCCGGCACCGCCACCCGCAGCGCGGCGCGCGCCTTGCGCTCGCGTTCGCGCGGCAGCGCATCCTCGGCGTCCAGGTGCAGGCCCTGCAGATAGGGCAGCACGCCCAGCACCGGCTTGCCGGTCTCGCGCTCCAACCAGTCCAGGCCCGGCTGCAGCAGGGCGATATCGCCGCGAAACCGATTGATCACGAAGCCGGCCACGCGCGCGCGTTCGCTGTCCGACAACAAGGCCAGGGTGCCGACCAGATGCGCGAACACGCCGCCGCGGTCGATGTCGGCGATCAGCAGCACCGGGCAGTCCACCGCCTCGGCATAGCCCATGTTGGCGATATCGCCCGCGCGCAGGTTGATCTCGGCCGGGCTGCCCGCGCCTTCGACGATCACCGCCTCGTAGCCGGCGACCAGACGCGCGTGCGAGGCCAGCACCGCCCCCATCGCGACGCGCTTGTAGTCGTGGTAGCCGCGCGCGTCCATGTTGGCGACCGCGCGGCCGTGCAGGATCACCTGCGCGCCGGTATCGCTGTTGGGCTTGAGCAGGACCGGATTGAAATCCGTGTGCGGCGCCAGCCCCGCAGCCTGCGCCTGCACGGCCTGGGCGCGGCCGATCTCGCCGCCGTCGGCGGTGACCGCGGAATTCAAGGCCATGTTCTGCGGCTTGAACGGCGCCACGCGCACGCCGCGCCGGCGCAGCCATCGGCACAACGCGGTGACCAGCGCGCTCTTGCCCGCGTCGGAAGTGCAGCCCTGCACCATCAGCACGCGCGCGCTCATGCCGGGTTCCTCGCGCCAATGATGTCGGCCAGAGCCGCATCCAGTCGCGCGTAGGCCGCATCGTCGCCGGGCAGGCCGAAACGCAGGCTGTGCGGCGCGTCGAACAAGCGGGTCAGGATGCCGCGTTGGGCCAAAGCGTCGTGCAGTTCGGCCGCGTCCCCGCAGCGCCGCCATTGGAAATACGCGCAACCGCCGCTGGGCGCGAGACCGCGCGCGCTCAACAACTGCGCCAGGCGCGCGCCCTGCGACCGCAGTTGGATGCGCATGCGCGCCTGCCAGTCGCGGTCGGCCAGCGCCGCCTGCACGGCATACCGGCTCGGTCCGCCCAGGGTCCACGGCCCCAGGCGTTCGCGCAGCGCGGCCAGCAGCGGCGGCGCGGCGCAGACGAAGCCGGCGCGCGCGCCGGCCAGGCCGAAGAACTTGCCGACCGAACGCAGCACGATCAGGCCGGCGCGGTCGCTGTCGGCGCAGACGCTGGCTTCGGGCGTCGCGTCCATGAAAGCCTCGTCGATCAGCAGCCAACCGCCGCGCGCGGACAGTTGCGCGTGCAGATCCAACAATGCCGCGCGCTCGTAGCGTTCGCCGCCGGGGTTGTTGGGATGGATCAGGACCACGACGTCGTAAGGTTGCCGCTGTTCGAGCAGCGTCTCCGACGCGCACAGCTCGACCGCGTGCCCGGCCTGGCGCCAGGCATGCGCATGCTCGGCATAACCCGGCGCGAGCACGCCGACGCGCGAATGCGCGCGCAACCGCGGCAGGGCCTGGATGGCCGCCTGCGAGCCGGCCACGGCCAGCAGCGCCGGCGCGCCGTAGTAGTCGCGCGCCGCCGCGTCCAGGCCGTCCTCGTCTTCGGGCAGGCGATGCCAGGTCCGCGCCGGTATCGCCGGCACCGGCCAGGCCTCGGGATTGATCCCGGTCGACAGGTCCAACCAGTCCGCGGGCGCAATGCCGTAGCGCTGCGCGGCGCGCAACAGACGGCCGCCGTGTTCAAGCATGGTCGCGAGCTCCCGCGCGCGGCAGCGCGCCGCGCTTAGAAAATGGAGACATAAGGCACCAGGACCGCAATGAGGCTCAGCGCCGCCAGCCACAGCAGCGCGCCGCGACGCACCAGCGCCTGCGCGCGCGCGATCGCGTCGGCGTCGGGCGCGTCGCCCTCGCCCAGCAGCGGCCGCTCTTCCCAGACGCCGTGATACGGCGCCGCGCCGCCCAGGCGCACGCGCAGCGCGCCGGCGCCGGCCGCCATCACCGGGCCGGCATTGGGGCTGTCCCAGCCCGGCGCCTGCAGCCGCCAGCAGCGCAGCGCGCTGGCGGCGTTGCCGAGCGCGGCGTAGGTCAGCGCGGTCAAGCGCGCCGGCACATAGTTGAGGACGTCGTCGATGCGCGCCGCGGCCCAGCCGTAGCGTTCGTAACGGACGGTGCGGTAGCCCCACATCGCGTCCAGAGTGTTGGCCAGCCGGTACAGCACCGCGCCTGCCGGCCCCAGCAAGGCGAACCAGAACAGCGCGCCGAACACCGCATCGTTGCCGTTCTCCAGTACCGATTCGGTCGCGGCCGCGGCCACGCGTTCGGCGTCCAGGGCCTGGGTGTCGCGGCTGACGATGCGTCCGACCGCGGCACGTGCGGTTTCCAGATCCTGCGCACGCAAGGCGCGCGCCACCGCTTCGGCGTGTTCGCTCAGGCTGCGCAGACCCACGCACAGATACAGCGCGACGGCCGAGTAAACCGCGGCCAGCCACGGCGAATGCCGCAGCGCGAGCCATTGCAGCGCCGCGGCGCCCGCGCTCAGGGGTAGCACCGCCAGCAGCCAGGCCGCCACGCCGCGCAAGCGGCTGTCGCGGTACAGCGCGCCTTCGATCGCCTGGGCGAGACGGCCGAAGCCGACCAGCGGATGTGCACGCCGCGGCTCGCCCAACGCATGGTCCAGCAGCAGCGCGAGCCACATGGCGGCCGCGGCGAGCACGGCGTTCACGGCTGCAACAGGCGCAATGCCGCCGCCGGATTCGACGGGAAGTAGAAGTGGACGAAGCTCGCGCTCATGCGGCGGTCTCGGTACACCGCCTCGCGGCTAGGTCCGCCGTTGGGATTGAGCGCCTGCGCGATCGGTTCGGCGGCGATCTCGGCGCGCGCGTAGTGGAAGGTGTGGCCGCGCAGTTCGCCCTCGGGCAGGGCCACCGACTGCAGCCCCAAGCCGGCCAGGCGCGGTTGCAGTGCGGCGCTGCCCGTGAGCAGGCCGGCCATCGGTCGGCTGTCTCCGTCTTTGTCGGCGAGCGTGTCGAGCAGATAAAGCAGGCCGCCGCACTCGGCCAGCAGCGGTTTGCCGGCGTCGCGGTGCGCGTGCAGGTCGCGGCGCAGGCCGTCGTGGCGCGACAGCGTCGCCAGATGCAGTTCCGGATAGCCGCCGGGCAGCCAGACCGCGTCGCAGTCGGGCAGCGCGTCGCCCGCCAGCGGCGAGAAGAAGCGCAGCTCGGCGCCGGCCGCGCGCAGCAGATCCAGATTGGCCGGATACAGGAAGCAGAACGCGGCGTCGCGCGCGATCGCGATGCGCCAACCCGGCGGCAAGCTCGGCAGCTCGGCGCGCGCCGCCGGCGCGAACGCGACCGGCGGCGGCAGCGCGGCGTCGGCGTGCGTCGCCCAGGCGTCGGCCAAAGCGTCCAGGCGCGCGTCGAGATCGCCCAGTTCGCCCGCCGACACCAGGCCCAGGTGACGTTCGGGCAGGGCCAGCGCGGGATCGCGCGGCAAGGCGCCCAGCCAATGCAGCGGCGCCGGCAGGCTCTCGCGCAGCAGCTGCGCGTGGTAGGCGCTGCCGACGCGGTTGGCGGCCACGCCATGCACCTGCAATCCATCGCGGTAACGCGCCAACCCCAGCGCGAGCGCGCCGAAGGTCTGCGCCATCGCCGAACCGTCGATCACCGCCAGCACCGGCAGGCCCAGCGCCAGGGCGAGATCGGCGCTGGAGGGCTTGCCGTCGAACAGGCCCATCACGCCTTCGACCAGGATCAGATCGGCCTCGCCCGCGGCCTCGTACAGACGCGCGCGCACCTCCTCCTCGCCGCACATCCAAAGATCGAGCTGGTAGGCCGGCGCGCCGCTGGCGCGCTCGTGCACCATCGGATCGAGGAAATCCGGACCGGTCTTGAACACCCGCACGCGCCGGCCCTGGCGCGTGTGCCAACGCGCCAGGGCGGCGGTGACGCTGGTCTTGCCCTGGCCCGAGGCCGGCGCGGACACCAATAGCGCCGCGCAGTAGCGGGGCCGGGAATCGGGAATGGGAAGTCGGGAATCGTTCGAAGCCAAAGCCTTGCCCGATCCGTCGTACTTAGAAGACATACGCCCTCCCCATCCTTTTACGATTCCCGATTCCCCATTCCCGATTCCCGGACTCAAAGCTCCACGCCCTTCTGCGCCTTGATCCCGGCCTGGAACGCATGCTTGACCACGCGCATCTCGGTCACCGTGTCGGCCGCCTCGATCAGGCGGTCGGGCGCGCCGCGGCCGGTGATGACCACGTGCTGCAGCGGTGGGCGCGCGGCGACCGCGGCCAGTACCGCGTCGAGTTCGACGTAGCGGTGCGCGAGCGCGATGTTGAGCTCGTCCAGCAGCACGAAGTCGCAGGCCTCGTCGGCCAGCATCGCCGCGGCCTTGGCCCAGGCCGCCTGCGCGGCGGCGATGTCGCGCGCCTTGTCCTGGGTCTCCCAGGTGAAGCCCTCGCCCATCACGTGGTAGTCGAGCTGCTCGCCCTCGAAGCGGCGGAAGAAGGCTTCCTCGCCGGTCGAGAAACTGCCCTTGATGAACTGCACCACGCCGCAACGGAAGCCGTGGCCGAGCGAGCGCGCGAGCATGCCGAAGCCCGACGAACTCTTGCCTTTGCCGTTGCCGGTGTTGACCACCAGCACGCCGCGCTCGATGGTGGCGCGGGCGATCTTGCGGTCGACCAGCTCCTTCTTGCGCTGCATGCGCTGGCGGTGGCGTTCTTCCTGGCTCGGGGTCGGATCGTTCATGCGCGGGCTCCTTGCTGGGCGGCGCGGTCCGCGCCCAGCGCGCGCGCGGCGGCCCACAGGGCGAACGCGGCGCCGACGTAGCCGGCCAGGGTGCCGAGGTTACGCGGATAGTAGCGAGCGATGCGCTCGGCGAAGCCGGCCAGGCTCGGCTCCGGATAACGCCCGGAGAAGAAATAGAAGCCACCGCCGGAGAACGCATAGGCGACGAACGCGGCGAGCGCCAAGACCACGACCAGGCGCGGCAGGGCCGACCAGCGGTCCTGGTGGATGCGGGCGTAGAAATGGCCGGCCAGCCACAAGCTCGCGTAGGCCGGCGCCAGCGCCCAGTACGCGGGCGACAGGCACCAGTCGCCGATCGTGCCCGAAGCCAGGCTGACGATATCCAGCAAGGAAGCCAGCACGAACAGCAGCGGCAGCATCCACATCGGCCGCAGCATCGCGCCGGCGATGAAGAAGATCGCCCAGGACGCGCTGGGCAGGCGGTCGATGGTGGCGAAGTGCTGGCCGCGGGTGGCGATCATCAACGCCGCGAGCGCGACGCCGACGACGATCTGGGCACGCGGCGAGACCAGCGGCAGGGAATGGGCGGTGGTGGCGGTCATCTCGGGGTCCTCATCAGACTTTGGCGACGCGCGCGGGACCGCGCGTGCCGGCGGCGCGCGCGATCAGGGCGTAGGCGACCAGGGCCACGGCGATGTAGCCCAGGGTGGTGCGCACGAACAGCGGGCCCCACTGCCATACCCGCGCCAGGTACTGGCCGACATTCGGGTCTTCGTAGCGGCCGCCGAACCAGTAGAAGGCGCCGTTGGAGATCAGGAACGACACCGACGCCGCGACCAGACCGGCGCCGAGCGCGCCCAACAGCGCGCGCGGCGTGGCCCGCAGACGGTCGGCGTACCAGCGCCCGGCGTACCACAGCGCCGCGTAGGCCAGCAGCAGGAAGGCGTACGACGGGGTCACGCAGTAGTGCTCGAAGAAACTCTTGCCCTGGGCCTGGATCGCGATCCAGTCGATCGCCACCGCCAGCACCAGGAAAGCGACGAAGCCCAGGTGCCGGCGCAGCCACAGGCCGCCGAGGAAGAACACCGCCATCGACGCGTCGGGCAGGTGCAGCGCGTCGCCGAAATGATGGAAGCGGGTCGCGACCATCGCGGCGGCGAGCGCGGTGAACAGACTGTAATAGACGGGTCGGGCGGGAGCGTTCATCGGCGGCCTCGGTGGCGTTGGCGATCAGTTCGCGGGTCGGTAGCGCAGGGTCAGCAGGTAGTTGCGGCCCGGCTGGTTGTAGTAGGACGCGGTTTCGTAGCGCTGGTTGAACACGTTGTTGGCCGCCAGCTGCAGGCTCCAGGACTCGTCGAAGCGGAAGCCCAGGCGCAGATCGGTGGTGGCGTAGCCGTCCAGGCGGCGGGTATTGGCCAGATCGTCGTAGCGCTCGCCGGCGACGTAGACGCTGCCGCCCAGGCTGAAGCGGCCGTAGCGGCGGTCGGCGTCCAGGCGTGCGCTTTCGCGCGCGCGTCGCGGCAGGATCTTGTCGCGACTGGCGCTGCGGCTGTCGTTGCGTGGATCCAGCCAGGTCGCGCTGGCGCGCAGGTCCCAACCGGCCAGCGTGGTATCGACGCTGGCCTCGGCCCCGCGGATGCGGGCGCGGTCGATGTTGCCCGGCAGGCCGATCGAGGCGTCGAACGCGATCAGTTCGTCGACCCGGGTCTCGTAGGCGTTGAGCGACCAGCCGCCCCAGGCGTGCGCGCCGCGCAGGCCGAGTTCGAAGCTGCGCGACTCTTCCGGCTTGAGGTCGGCATTGCCGAAACCGGGGAAGTACAGCTCGTTGAAGGTCGGCGCTTTGAACGCGGTGCCGTAGCTCGCGGTCAGGCGCAGCTGTTCGCTGAGGTTCCAGCCCCACAGCGCGCTGCCGGTGGTCTGGCCGCCGAACTGGCTGTCGTCGTCGCGGCGCAGGCTGGCCTGCAGCGAATGCGCGCCAAGATCGCGCTGGTACTGGCCGAACAGGCCGCGGTTGATGCGGCGGTCGTGGGCGTAGACGGTGCTGCTTTCGACCTCGTCGCGCTGCCAGTCGTAGCCCAGGCTGAGCAGGCCGCCGCCGAGGCCGAAGTCTCCCTGCAGCGAACCGAGCTTGCGGCGGGTGTTGAAGGTGCTGGAGTAAACGCCGTTCTTGTAGTTGTCGCTCAGGTCGCTGCTGCGGCCCAGGTTCAAGCTCAGCGTGGCGCGCTCGCTGGGGGCGTAACGCAGGCGCCCGCCGGCGATCTGCTGCACGGTGTCGGATTGATTGTTGGTGCTGCCGTCGTATTCGTTGCGGCCTTCGGCGCGGAACAGGCGCGCTTCGGCGTCCCAGGCCTCGCTGAAGCGGTAGCCGCCCTGCGCGGTCAGCGACAGGTTGCGGTAGCCGTCGCGGTCGGGCGAGTGGGTGAAGCAGCCGGCGCCGCCCGGCGAGGGCTTGCCGCGGCAGGCGTTGATGCCGTCGGTGTCTTCGCTGGCGGCGTTGATCGAGTACCAGCCGTTCTCGCCCTTGCCGCCGACGCCGAGCGTGCCGCGGCGCGTGTTCCAGCTGCCGATCGAGGCGCTGGCGTGCGGCGCGAACGCGCCCTGCGGGCGCCGGGTGAAGATCTGGATCACGCCGCCCAGCGCCTCGGAACCGTACAGGCTGGAGAACGGCCCGCGCACGATCTCGATGCGCTCGATCTGCTCGACCGGAATGTCCTGCAGCGAGGCGCCGCCGCTGGTCGCCGAACCGATCTTGATGCCGTCGATCAGCACCAATACGTGATCGGATTCGGTGCCGCGCAGGAACAGCGAGGTCGACTTGCCGGGGCCGCCGTGGTTGGCCATCGACAAGCCGGGCGTGCCGCGCAGCAGCTCGGGCAGGTTGGCCGGCTGCAGGCGCTCGATGTCCTCGCGGTCGATCACGGTCACCGAGGCCAGGGTCGCGTCCTGGGTCTGGGCGGTGCGGGTGGCGGTGACCACGACCTGGTCGAGGTCGGTGGCGGCGTCGGCCGCCACGGCCGGGGCGACGACGGACAGCAGCGCCGTCGCCAGCGCGGTGCGGCGAAGGACGGAATGACGGAAATTCAAAGCATGGCTCCTGATCCGCGCCTACCCGCGCGGAAACGATGGGTCGGAGACACGCAGGAGGGAACGACGAGGCGGCGACGCGCGGACGCAAGGCGGCCCCATGACAGCGCCCACCGCGTGTCGGGTCAGCCTCAGGCCGGTCTCCGGGCTTGCAAGCGAGGGCCTCCAGCCCTCCGGTCCGCGCCTTCCCATGCATGCGCACAGTGGCTCGATTGCGGATCGTTCGTCTTACTTACCGTTGCGGGGGCAGCTCCGGAATAGCCGTCGCTTCGTTGGAAGGACTGGCGCACCGGATTCCCGTTTCAATCGCCGGCGGGGCCGGCGATCACCTCAAGCCCGCGCATGTTAACAGCCCGGCCGCGGCCGGCCGGCATGACGAAACGGCATGAGCGGACGGGCTAACGCCGAGCCGGCGCCGCCGCGCCCCGCCGGTCCGACCCGCTCCATCGTCCGATCCCGATCCCGATCCCGATCCCGGCCGCGGCCGCGGATTTGGAGACGCCGTCACAAACCGCCGGGACCCCTATACCAATTGGCTATCGCTTCATGCGGATAAGGGTTTGACCGGCTTGTTAGAACCGTGTTAAACCAAAATGACATCGCTACCAATCCCCTCGCCGCAAGGAGCCGCGCACCATGTCCGTAGCTTTCCGCGCCGTCCGCCGTCCGCTCGCACTCGCCCTGCTCGCCGCCCTCGCCGCTCCGGGCTACGCGCAGCAAGCGCCCGCTCCCGACGAGCCCGCTTCCGAAGCGCACACCCTGGATCAGGTCATCGTCACCGGCACCCGGGTCAGCGACCGCACCGTCGCCGAGTCCAGCGCGCCGATCGACATCATCACGCCGGAGGCGCTGGAGGCCACCGGCACGGTCGAACTGGCGACCGCCTTGGCGCGCGCCCTGCCCTCGCTGAATTTCCCGCGCCCGGCGATCACCGACGGCACCGACGCGGTGCGCCCGGCGCAGTTGCGCGGCCTGGCGCCGGATCAGGTGCTGGTGCTGGTGAACGGCAAGCGCCGCCACACCACCGCCCTGATCAACCTCAACGGCAGCCAGGGCCGCGGCTCCTCGCCGGTCGATCTCAACGCGATCCCGATCGCTTCGATCGAGCGCGTGGAAGTGCTGCGCGACGGCGCCTCGGCGCAGTACGGCTCCGACGCGATCGCCGGCGTGGTCAACGTGGTGCTCAAGGGCAGCGACCACGGCGGCAGCCTCGCCGCGCGCTACGGCCAGTACAGCGCCGGCGACGGCGAGCAGTACCAGCTGTCCGGCGACGCCGGCTTCAAGCTCGGCGAGAACGGCAAGCTGCACCTGGCCGCGCAGGGCGGCCACCAGGACCAGACCAACCGCGCGCGCCCGTTCCAGGGCGTGGTCGAACAGCGCTACGGCGACCCCGAAATCGACAGCGGCGCGGTCTCGTACAACGGCGAATACAGCCCCACCGACTACCTGACCTTCTATTCCTTCGGCAGCTACAGCAAGCGCGACGTGCTCTCCAACGGCTATTTCCGCTTCGCCGGCGACCCGCGCAACATCCCCTCGATCTATCCCAACGGCTTCCTGCCGCAGATCCACAACATCAGCAAGGACCGCGCGGCGGTGGTCGGCCTGCGCGGCGAAACCGCCGGCGGCACCCAGATCGACTTCAGCTACAACTACGGCCACAACGAGCTCAGCTTCGACATCGAGAACACGCTCAACCGCAGCCTGGGCCCGACCTCGCCGACCGAGTTCTACGCCGGCGCGCTCGAAGTCACCCAGCACGTGCTGAACCTGGACTTCGCCCGGCCGGTGGATTTCGGCTGGCGGTACCCGGTGACCTTCGCCTGGGGCGCGGAGTGGCGCGGCGAAGAGTTCTCGCAGCGCGCCGGCGAACCGCTGTCCTACGCCAACGGCGGCGTGGCGGCGCCCAACGGCCAGATCATCCCGGGCGCGCAGGTGTTTTCCGGTTTCCGCGCCAGTGATGCCGGCGATTTCGACCGCCATAGCTACTCGCTGTACGCCGACGTCGAGGCCGATCTGACCGACAAGTTCTCCGCCGGCATCGCCGTGCGCTACGAGAGCTACAGCGATTTCGGCGACACCACCTCGGGCAAGCTGTCGGCGCGCTACGCCTTCACCGACAAGGTCGCCCTGCGCGCCACCGCCTCCACCGGCTTCCGCGCGCCGTCGCTGCAGCAGCAGTTCTTCCAGTCGATCGCCACCAACTTCATCAGCGGCGTTCCCTACGAGATCGGCACCTTCCGCGTCGACAACCCCGCCGCGATCGCGCTGGGCTCGGAGTCGCTGCGGGCCGAGGAGTCCACCAACTACAGCCTGGGCCTGGTGCTGCAGCCCAGCGACGGCCTGTACATCACCGTCGACGCGTACCACATCAAGGTCGACGACCGCATCCTGCTGTCGGAAAACCTCACCAGCGCCGCGGTGCGCAACTACCTGCAGGCCAACGGCTATCCGGGCATCGGCGGCGGCCGTTACTTCACCAATGCGGTCGACACCAAGACCCAGGGCGTGGACATCGTCGCGACCCAGGCCTGGGAGCTGGCATCGGGCAAGTTCAACCTGACCCTGGGCTACAACTACTCCAAGACCGAGATCGAGAAGATCGCGCCCAACCCGGCGCGCCTGGCCGCGATCGATCCGGCCGCGGTGCGCATCGGCCGCACCGAGATCGGCCGCATCACCAAGGGCGCGCCCAAGGACAAGTTCTTCCTGGCCGGCGATTGGGACACCGGCAACTGGAGCTTCAACGCCACCGCCACCCGCTACGGCGAATTCACCGAACTGCACGCGACCAACCCGCTGCTGGACCAGACCTTCAGCGCGAAGTGGACGCTGGACCTGGCCGCCACCTACCACCTGGGCAGCTGGGACTTCACCGTCGGCGGCGACAACGTGCTCGACGAGTACCCCGACGAGTCCAAGCTGGTGCTGGGCACGCGCAACTATCTGCCCTACAACACCGCCTCGCCGTTCGGCTTCAACGGCGCGTTCGTGTATCTGAAGGCCGGCTACAAGTGGTGAGCTGAGCCGCCCGCGCGAACGCCAGGCAGGACCCGACGGCCCGCAACTGCGGGCCGTCGCTTTTTCGTCCCTCGGGCAGGCTCGGCACCGGTACGGCCGGACGCGGGCCGGACGCCTCGCGCTGGCGCGGCGCAGGGCACGGGCGAGCATGGCCGCCGTCGTCGCAACGGTTCGACGCGGCGGAGAAACCATCTGTCGTAAGCGGCGCATTCACGCGCGTCCGGATCGGCTATAAGGGGTGACCCCGCCGCGCCAGGCCTCTGCTCATCGGAGCCGTTCGCGGCCCCGACGAGCCCAAGGAGGGCCGCCATGCGCCTAGCCGGACCGCTGCTGCTGTCGTTCGCATTGCCCGCCGTACTCGCGCTTTCGATCTCCGACGCCCTCGCCGCCCGCCGCGAACAGGTGGTGCTGATGCAGGGCAACGTCGCCGGCAAACAGGTGGTCGAGACCGCCGCCGACGGCGGCGTGCAGGTCGAGTACCACTTCACCGACCGCGGCCGCGGCGACCGCAGCAAGACGCGTTGGACGCTCAACGCCGACGGCACCCTGGCCGACTACTCCGGCAGCGGCAACGACTACCTGCTCAATCCTTTCGAGGAGCGCTATCAGGTCAAGGACGGGCGCGCGAGCTGGAAGAACCCCAGCGAGCAGGGCGAGAAGGCGCTGACCGCGCCGGCGTTCTTCCTGCCGCTGCAGGCCGCGCCGGAACTCGGCGGCGCGCTCGCGCGCGCGCTGCTGCAGGCGCCCGAGCGCAAGCTGGCGATTCTGCCCGCCGGCGAGGCGCGCATCGAAACCCTGGGCGAGCACGAGGTGGTCGGCAAGAACGGCCCGGTCAAGCTGAGCCTGCAACGCCTGGTCGGGCTGGATTTCACCCCGGGTTCGCTGTGGTTGCGTAGCGACGGTTCGACCGCGGCCGCGATCTACGCCTCGGGCTGGTTCGTGGTCATCGATACCGAACTGCAGGACGTGCTGCCCAAGCTGCTGGAGATCCAGGAGCGCGCCGACGCCAGCTGGGGCGCCGAACTCGCGCAACGGCTTACCCATGCGCCCAAGGGGCCGCTGCTGATCCGCAACGCGCGCGTGTACGACCCGCGCGACCTCAGCGCGACGGCGGGCACCAGCGTGCTGGTCGAAGGCGAACGCATCGTGCGCGTGGCGCCGGACGCGCAGGTCAAGGCGCCGGCGAACGCCGAAGTCGTGGACGCACGCGGCCGATTTCTGATGCCGGGCCTGTGGGACGTGCACAAGCACTACGCGTCGATCCAGGACGGCGCGCTCGACATCGCCGCCGGCGTCACCAGCGCGCGCGACGTGGCCAACAACACCGACACCTTCCCGCAGCGCGTGCAGCGTTTCGAGGCCGGCACCGAGATCGGCCCGCGGGTGATGATGGCCGGCTTCATCGACGGCCCCGGCCCCTATGCCGGCCCGACCAAGATGCTGGTCGACACGCCGGAGGAAGCGCTCAAGGCGGTCGATTTCTACGCCGACCGCGGCTACATGCAGATCAAGACCTATTCCTCGCTGAAACCCGAGCTGTTCCCGCTGATCGCCGACCGCGCCCATGCGCGCGGCCTGCGGGTGAGCGGGCATGTCCCGGCCTTCATGTCGGCGCGCCAGTTCATCGAAGCAGGGGCCGACGAGCTGCAGCACTTCCTGTTCGTCGAACTCAACTTCATGTACCCGCGCGTGCAGGACACCCGCACCAAGGCGCGCCTGACCGAAGTCGGCGAGCACGCCTACGAGTTCACGCCCGACCAGCCCGAAGTGCGCGACTTCATCGCCTTCCTCAAGCGCCGCCATGTCGTGCTCGATCCGACCATGGCCCTGGCCGAGGACCTGTACGGCGGCGATCCCGACAGCAAGACCCCGCCCGGCCTGCGCGGCGTCGCCGAACGCTTCCCGCCGCAGGCCCAGCGTGGCCTGAGCTGGGGCGCACTGAAGCCGCCGCACGGCAAGGAGGAGGCCTACAAGCAGGCGTTCCCGAGCATGCTGCGACTGCTCAAGGCCGTGCACGAGGCCGGCGTGACCATCCTGCCCGGGACCGATGCGCTGGCCGGCTACATGCTGCACGCCGAGCTTGAGGTGTATGCGCGCGCCGGCATCCCCAACGCCGAAGTCCTGCGCCTGGCGACGCTGACGCCGGCCCAGGTGCTGGGCGTGGACAAGGACCGCGGCGTGATCGCGCCGGGCAAGCTCGCCGACATGGTACTGATCGACGGCGACCCGCTCGCCGACATGCGCGATATCCGCAAGGTCGACGCGGTATTCAAGGGCGGCAAGCGCTACGACCCGGGCGAGATCGAGCAGGCGCTGGGGATCGTGCCGCGCAAGGCTGCCCCCTGATCCTCCACCGGTTCGCCGCAGCCCGCGACCGGGCTGCGGCATTCCCCCAGGGCTGCGCCTTGGAGCGTGCCGCGAACGTCATTACACTTGCGCCGCGAGCCTGGGGAGGCTCCAGCAAGGGGGATTGCGCATGACGCGAGCGATCGCGACGGCGGTGCTGACGGCATCGCTGCTGAGCGGCTGCGCCACCGGCTATCACAGCGTCAGCAATCCCTTGCTGGGCTGGACCGGCGGCTATTGGGATCGCCCGGGGCCGGGCGAATTGATCAAGGTCGGCTTCGCCGGCAACGGCTACAGCAAGGAAGCCAAGGTCGAGGACTACTTGATGCTGCGCTGCGCGGAAGTCGCGCATGAACGCAACAAGCCGTATTTTTCCATTTACGGCAGCATCGCCGAGGCCATCATCGGCCAGCGCCACACCCGCGACCTGGTCACGCCGCTGACCGGCGGCACCTCCGGCGTCGCCTACCTGCTGCTGGAAGACGAGGCCAAGCCGGGCACCCTGGTCACGGCCGAGGTTCTGGCCAAGTACGCGCATATCCGTAAGGTCGCCAAGGCCCCGACCGACAAGCCGGCGGGTGCGCCGTGAGCCGCGCGATCGTCGCCGGCCTTGTGGCCGCCGCCTCGCTGACCGCCTGCTCCTCGCTGTCGCCCTATCCGTTTCAGCCGGGCGAACCCAGCGCGGTGGTGAATCTGAGCGACGTGCCTTCGCCCTTCTTCTGCGTCGGAGGGACCAACTACAAATTCGTGCCCGACAAACAGCAGCGCGCACGCGTCCCGGTCGGCAAGCGCATCGCGGTGAATTCCTTCGTCTATATCGGCGGCTACCAGTCGTACTGGACCTGCACGGCCGGCATGAGTTTCGTACCGGACGCCGGCCACCAGTACCTGGTCAACCTGGAAATGCGCGATCAGGCCTGCCGCCTGGAGGTCTATCGCGAAGGCGCGGACAACCGCGTAGGCCTGGACCTGGAGCCCAGCTTCGACCGGCCTTACTGCCCGCGTTGAGAGAACGGCCATGGCGGGTCTCCCCGCCATGGCCGCGAACGTCAGCCCTTGCGGAACACCAGGTGCCCGGCCTCGGCCTCGACCTGGATGACGTCGCCGCTGACGAATTCGCCGCTGAGGATCTTCTGCGCCAGCGGGTTCTCCAACTGCTGCTGGACCGCGCGCTTGAGCGGACGCGCACCGTAGACCGGGTCGAAACCGACGTTTCCGATTAGCGCCAGCGCTGCGTCCGACAGCGACAGCTTCAGGCCTCGCTCGCCCAGGCGCTTTTCCAGGCCGTGCATCTGGATCTTGGCGATCTCGCGGATCTGGCCCTTGTCGAGCGGATGGAACACGACGATGTCGTCGAGGCGGTTGATGAACTCCGGGCGGAAGTGCGCCTGCACCACGCCCATCACCGCGGCCTTCATCTGGGTATAGCTCTCGGCGCTGCCGTCGGAGGCCAGCTCCTGGATCATCTGCGAACCCAGGTTGCTGGTCATCACGATCACGGTGTTGCGGAAATCCACGGTGCGGCCCTGGCCGTCGGTGAGGCGGCCGTCGTCCAGCACCTGCAGCAGGATGTTGAACACGTCCGGGTGCGCCTTCTCGACCTCGTCGAGCAGGATCACGCTGTAGGGACGGCGCCGCACCGCCTCGGTCAGGTAACCGCCCTCTTCGTAGCCGACGTAGCCCGGAGGCGCGCCGACCAGGCGGCTGACCGCGTGCTTCTCCATGAACTCGCTCATGTCGATGCGGACCATGGCGTCGCCGGAGTCGAACAGGAACTCGGCCAGGGCCTTGCACAGCTCGGTCTTGCCGACGCCGGTCGGACCCAGGAACAGGAAGGAACCGCTGGGCCGGTCGGGATCGGACAGGCCCGCGCGCGAACGGCGCACGGCGTCGGAGACCACGCGGATCGCCTCGTCCTGGCCGACCACGCGCTGGTGCAGCGCCTGTTCCATCTTGAGCAGCTTCTCGCGCTCGCCTTCCAGCATCTTCGACACCGGAATGCCGGTCCAGCGCGCGACCACCTCGGCGATCTCCTCAGCGGTGACCTTGTCCTGCAACAGCTTGAAGCCCTGGGTCTCGGCTTCCTGCGCGGCCTTGAGCTGCTTCTCCAACTCCGGCAGCGTGCCGTACTGGATCTCGCTCATGCGCGCGTAGTCCTGGGTGCGCTGCGCGGCTTCCAGTTCCAGCTTGGCCTGCTCGATCTGCTCCTTGATCTTGGTCGCGCCCTGCAGGGTCGCCTTCTCGGCCTTCCAGACTTCCTCGAGGTCGTTGAACTCGCGCTCCAGGGTGGCGATCTCGGCTTCGAGATCGGCCAGGCGCTGCTTGGATTCGGCGTCCTTCTCCTTCTTCAGCGCCTCGCGCTGGATCTTGAGCTGGATCAAGCGGCGTTCCTTGCGGTCGAGCTCCTCGGGCTTGGAATCGATCTCCATGCGGATGCGCGAGGCGGCCTCGTCCATCAGGTCGATGGCCTTGTCGGGCAGCTGGCGGTCGGCGATGTAGCGATGCGACAGGGTCGCGGCGGCGACGATCGCCGGGTCGGTGATCTCCACGCCGTGGTGGACCGCATAGCGCTCCTTGAGGCCGCGCAGGATCGCGATGGTGTCCTCGACCGAGGGCTCGCCGACGAACACTTTCTGGAAGCGGCGCTCCAGCGCGGCGTCCTTCTCGACGTACTTGCGGTACTCGTCCAGGGTGGTCGCGCCGATGCAGTGCAGCTCGCCGCGCGCGAGCGCGGGCTTGAGCATGTTGCCCGCATCCATCGAGCCTTCGGCCTTGCCGGCGCCGACCATGGTATGGAGTTCGTCGATGAACAGGATCACCTGGCCTTCGTTCTTGGCCAGGTCGTTGAGCACGGCCTTCAGGCGCTCCTCGAATTCGCCGCGGAACTTGGCGCCGGCGATCAGGGCGCCCATGTCCAGCGACAGCACGCGCTTGCCGCGCAGGCCTTCGGGCACTTCGTTGTTGATGATGCGCTGGGCCAGGCCCTCGACGATCGCGGTCTTGCCCACGCCGGGCTCGCCGATCAGCACCGGATTGTTCTTGGTCCGGCGCTGCAGCACCTGGATGGTGCGGCGGATCTCCTCGTCGCGGCCGACCACCGGATCGAGCTTGCCGGATTCGGCGCGCGCGGTCAGGTCGATGCAGTACTTCTCCAGCGCCTGGCGCTGTTCTTCGGCGTTCTCGGATTGCACGCTCTCGCCCCCACGCAGTTTGTCGATCGCCGGCTCCAGCTTGGCCTTGTTCGCGCCCGCGGACTTGAGCGCGCGACCGACTTCGCCGCCGTCGTCGAGCGCGGCCAGCAGGAACAGTTCGCTGGCGATGAAGGCATCGCCGCGCTGCTGGGCCAGTTTGTCGGTGACGTTGAGCAGGCGCGCCAGATCGTTGCCGACCGACACGTTGCCGGCCTGGCCGCTGACCTTGGGCAGCTTTTCCAGCGCTTCGCCGAGGCGCTCGCGCAACAGCGGCACGTTGATGCCGGCTTGCGCCAGCAGAGGCTTGGTGCTGCCGCCGCTTTGATCCAGCAGCGCGCTGAGCAGGTGCGCGGGTTCGATCACGCTGTGATCGCGCCCGACCGCCAGCGATTGCGCGTCGGCCAGCGCCTGCTGGAAACGCGAAGTGAGCTTGTCCATCCGCATGGAGGGTTCTCCGAAAGGTGTGGCGGCCCGGTGCGAGTGTCGCGCTAGCGCCGCGAATGACCTGTTAATGCGGGCTGGGACGGGTGTTTCAAGACTCGGCGAGACGGTGGCGGCCGCGGCTTCAGCCGCCGGAAGGCTAGGCGCGCCAGTGGACGCCAACCGATGCCCCCTTTGGAAAGGGGGCGAGCGCCCGGCGGCGTTCCGGTGCAGGGGTGGGCCGGCGCGCGGGGGATTTGCTGTTGCCGTTGCGGCGGCGAGGCAAAGCAAGTCCCCCTAGCCCCCTTTTTCAAAGGGGGAACAGCATCGGAATCATCCGGTTGGGCAAGTCGGGCGCCAACCATTGCCCCCTTTGAAAAAGGGGCGAGCGCCGGACGGCTTTCCGGTGCCGGGGGGCTGGCGCGCGGGGGATTTGCCGGTGCCGTTGCGACGAAGAAGCGAAAGCAAATCCCCTAGCCCCTTTGTCAAAGGGGAACTGGGCGCATTGGAATCAGAAAGGGGGAACGGTCGAGGATGGAATCAAACCCGGCTGGTCGGCTGCAGGATCTCGACCCAATAGCCATCGGGGTCCTTGATGAAGGCGATGTCCTTCATGCGGCCGTCGCTGAGGCGCTTCTGGAACTCGACGCCGAGCCGCTCGAAGCGCGCGCAGGCGGCCTCGACGTCCGGCACCGACACGCAGATGTGGCCGAAGCCGCGCGGCTCGCTGTTGCCGTGGTGGTAGGCGAAACCGGCTTCGTCTTCGGTGCCGTGGTTGTGGGTGAGTTCGAGCACGCCGCGCTGGCTCAGCAGCCATTGCCCGCGCGCGGGCTCCTCGGCCGGAATCTGCGCCGGGTCCGGCACCAGCACCAGGAAATACAGGCTGAACCTGGCCTCGGCGAAATCGCGCTTGCGCACCAGGGTGAAGCCGAGCACGCGGGTGTAGAAATCCAGCGCCTTGGCCGGGTCCTTGACCCGCAGCATGGTGTGGTTGAAGACGAAGTCGCGGGTGTCGGCCTCGGGCCGGGCGGTCACGCCGGGCACGGCGTCGAGTTCGGTCTGCAGGGACATGGCGGGGCCGGTTCGAAAGGGGAACGGTGGATATGAGGACGCGCGGCGGCGGGCTCAAGCCGCCGCGTCGTCCCGGCGCGGTTGGCGCTGCAGGGACAGCAGCGCCATCAGGGCCGCCAAGGCCAGGTAGGCGCCGATGAACTGCCAGGCGATGGTGCGCGGCAGGCCTTCCAGCGCCCACGGCAAATAGATGCCGCCGCGCGGATCGACCGAATGGATGATGCCGAACAGCGCCAGCGCCGCGCCCGCAAGCAGGAAGGCCGAGGCGCGCAGCAAGCGTCCGTCGACCATGGCCGCCACCGCCGAGGTCCAGATCATCGAGGTCATGATGAAACCGTTGCCCAGGGTCACGATCACCGCCAGTTCCGGCAGGCCGTGCCCGTCCAGCGCGCTCATCAGCTGGGCGTGGTGCTCGGGCGCGATCCAACCCGGGTTGCCGGTCTTGATCGCCAGCATGTAGGCCACCGACGGCAGGAAGCCGAACACCATCGCGGTGGCATGCTTGCTCGGCGTGGCCTGGAAGGCCTGGGTGGTGATGTCCAGCGCGACGTAGACGATGATCGGCGCCAGCACCGCCAGCGGCAGCCACTGCACCAGGCCGGAGACGATGCCGAGCATGCCGCCCAGGCCCACGAACAGGCCGGTCAGCAGGGTGTAGCCGCTGCGCGCGCCCATGTGCTTGTAGGCGGGCTGGCCGATGTAGGGCGTGGTCTGGGCGACGCCGCCGCAGAAGCCCGCGACCAGGGTCGAGAAGGCCTCGGCGAGCAGGATGTCGCGGGTGCGATAGTCGTCGCCGGCCGCGCGCGCGCTTTCGCTGACGTTGATGCCGCCGACCACCATCAGCAGGCCGAACGGCAGCAGCAGCGGCAGGTAGGGCACGGTCGCGGGCAGGCCCTCGATGAAGCCCAGGCTGGGCCACGGCAGCACCAGGGTCGGCGGCACCGCTTCCGGCCAATGGAAGCCCGGCGCGCCCAGGCCGAGCGCGCCCAGGCCGTAATAGAGGACGGTGCCGAACACGAAGGCCACGAACACGCCCGGCAACTTCACCGGCAGGCGGCCCTTGGCGATCAGCACGTACAGCAGCAGGCCGAGGGTGACGAAGCCCACCAGCGGCGAGCGCAGGGTTTCGACCAGCGGCAGGAAGCCCATCAGCACCAGGGCCACGCCGGCGATCGAGCCGAGCAGGCCGGCGCGCGGGATCAGGCGGGTGACCGCATCGCCGGCGAAGGACAGCACCAACTTGAGCAGGCCCATCACGATCAGCGAGGCCATGCCCAACTGCCAGGTCGCGATCGCGGCGGCCTGCGGGTCCAGGCCGGACTGCTTGTAGGCGACGAACGCCGGGCCCAGCACCAGCAGGGCCATGCCGATGCTGGTCGGCGCGTCCAGGCCCAGCGGCATCGCGGTCACGTCGTCGCGACCGGTCTTGGCGGCCAGACGCCGCGCCATCGCGGTGTAGATCAGATTGCCGACCAGCACGCCGAAGGCGGTGCCCGGAAACATGCGCGTGTACACGACCTCGGCCGGGAAGCCGAAAATGCCGATCAGGGCCGCGGCGATGAAGCCCAGGATGGACAGGTTGTCCACGACTAGGCCGAAGAAGCCGTTGAAGTCGCCGGCGACGAACCAGCGGCGTGGAGAGGAAGCGGTCATCGGCGGATCCTGGCGAACGCGGGGACGAGCTGGGATTGTGCGGGCTGGACGGGCCGCGCGAACAGCGCCGGCGCTAGAACGAAACGTCCGCCCGCTGGCGCGACCACAGCACCGACTGATGCCCGCTCATGCGCTTCCAGGCGGCGCGGATCGCCTCGATGTCGGCGCTGCGCGTGGGGCTGTCCTCGTGCAGCACCACCAGCACCTTGGCGCGCTGGCGCTCGGGCGCGGCGGCGCCGCGGAACAGCCACTGGCCGTAGCCCTCGAACACGGTCAGGCCGTCGGGGAAGCGCGGCGTCACTTCGCGGTCGAGGAAGGCGCGCCATTGCGCTTCGTCGATCGTGGTCTGGGCCCGGCCCTCGGTGCCGACGCTGAAATAGAGCTCGCTGCGGATCCAGGCCTGCGCGGCCGCCGGCCGCGCGGCGTCGCCGCGCAGGGCGGGATCGACCGCGCCCGGCGCGATGCTGGCGCAGGCGGCCAGGGCCAGGCACAGCGACAGCGCAAGGCCACGAGGCATGGACGGACTCCGGGGCGGACGAGACATGGTTGCCGCGCGGGCGCGGCGACGCAAGCGTGGCGGGAGTTTCGGCGAGCCGGGCTTCCGCCGTTCTCGCCCCGCACACCACGAGCGGCGCCTTCGCCCGAGCCGTTCGTGGTGAGCCGGTCGAACCATGGGCGGCGTCGGGCCTGCGCCGGCGCAAAAGCAGATCCCCCTCAATCCCCCTTTTCCAAAAGGGGAGGACAAGCCGGGGCGGTCGCGGAATCCAGAAGCCGTTCGTGGTGAGTCTGTCGAATCAGGGACGGCGGGCCTGCGCCGCTGCAAAGCAAATCTCCTCAATCCCCCTATTCCAAAGGGGGAGGCAAAAAGCGCTGCGCAGAACGATCGGCCGTGGGCCGCGATTCGCGGCCATGGAGGCGGGCCCGCACTACGCGCCCGTGCGTCGCTCAATCCAGAAAGCGCGAGCGCTGTTCCGGGGTCGGCAGCAGGCAGTGTTCGTAGCGGCCGAACAGGCGGTAGCGATTGCGCGCGATCAGGCGATACAGCGGGTCGCGCAGGCCGCGCGGCAGCCAACGGGCGATCGCCGCCAGCCGCCAGATGCCGCCCAGGCCGACCAGCACGCGCACGATCGCGTCGGTGTCGGTCCAGGCGCGGCCGTCCTCGATCAGCAGGAACGACATCGGATCGTCGGGGTCCAATCCGTGCGCGGACAGCAGGGCACGGCCGCGTTCGCCCTGCATCGCCGCGAACCGGTAACGCTGGCGGCGGTCGTGGCGCAGCAGGAAGCGCACCCAGCCGTTGCAGAGCGCGCACACGCCGTCGAACACGATCGTCGCCTCGTGGCGCTCGCCGGCCGCGGGCTCGCGCTGCGTCTGCATGGTCGCGCGCTTGTCGGCCTCAATCGACATCGAGCCAGCCCCGGTAATGCACCAGCAGGCCCGCGAGCGGCAGCGCCGCGCGCACGTCGAAGCGGTAACGTCCCTCGCGCTCGGACTCGACCGCGCCGACGCCGTCGAACCAACGCACCGGCAGGGGCAGGCCCAGTGCGCTGACGCGTGCGACACGCCAACGGATCGTGGCGTCCTCCACGTCCAGGGCGAAGCCGAAACGCACCAGGCCCAGGCGCTCGCACAGCAGACCGTCCTGCGCCCACAGCCGCGAGGGCATGTCGTGGCCGGCGAAGCGGCGCAGCCAGCGTTCGGACTGCGGATCGGCGGTGATCTCGACTTCGATCGCCTCGCACGTCGCCGGCGGCAGGCGCGTCGCCCAGGCGCACAGGCGCGACAGCCAGCCGCTACCGCGTACGGAGTCGACCTGGCCGCGATAGCGATGCAGGCCGGCGCGTTCGTGCAGCGCGCGCACGCTCGGCGGCAGCCGCTCGTAGCGCGCGCCCAGCAATTGCCGGTACAGGGAGGGCGCCGCGACGCTCATCGGCGCCGCCCCCGCATCGACGCTCTGCCGGGCGATGCCGCCACGCACGCGCGCAGCCGCGGCGGGCCAGCGAAAGCGGCGGACCGCAGCGGAGGCATGCCTCAGTCCAGTCCGCGCAGCGGCGCCGGCACCACGTACTCGCGACCGTCGTAGCGCAGGCGTTCGCGGCTCTTGACGACAGGCGTCTCGGAGCTGGAACACTCCTCGTCCTGCGGCTCATTGCGGCTGGTGCTGGCGCTGCTGGCCACGAGCAGCCCGGCGTAGCCATGGTCGCGCTTGGCGTCGATCGCGACGGTGCGCTGCACGCTCTCGAACTCGCCCACGCACTGGGTATCCCATTCGCCGCGATCCAGCGCCACCTCGAGATTGCGCAACACCGGGCGCAGGGTCGCGCCGTCGGGCACGTACAGGCTCAAGGAGGTGCTGCTGTAGGGATTGGCGCGCGAAGAGCCGCTGTAGTTCACCCGCAGGCCGAAGGCGGTGGTGCGGTCGTCGAGGCGGTAGCGCGCGGTGTCCAGGCTCAGGCCGCTGACCCGGATCGCGTCGGAGTCCAGCGCGTTGGCCTGGTGGTAGCGCTGCAGGATTCGCGTCTGCGTGGAATCGGCGATCAGCAGGTCCAGGTCGGCCAGGTCCTCGTCGCCGCCGTCGGCGGCTTCGTGGCGCAGCTTGACCGCCAGCAGGGTCCGGTCCGGCGCGGCCGGCCAGACCTTGCAGACCACGTCTTCCAGGTTGATCCAGCGCATAGCCGGGCCCGGCAAACGCAGGAACTCGCCGTTGTCCCCGGTCTCGCCGGCGGCGCCGGGATAGGCGGCCAGGAGCAGGGCGTACACGCGCGACTGGCAATCGGCCGCGGCCGCCGGCGCGGCCAGCGGCGACGCCGCGAGCAGGGCCACGAAGGACAGCAGACACCACCGGCTAGGAACGCTCATCGACTCATCCATATCAGGCTCGCCATGCGCCCGCCGCGCTGATCGCGGCGGTGCGAATAGAAGCGTTGCGGTTCGGAAATCGTGCACAGCCCGCCGCCGTGGACCCGCCCGGGATCCAGCCCGGCCGCGGTCAGGCGGCGGCGCGCCAGCGCGTACAGGTCGACGCGCCAATGCTGCGGGCGGGTCGCGACGAAGGCGTGGGAGGCGGCGCGGTCCTGATGGACGAACGCGTCGTAAACCTCGGCGCCCACTTCGTAGCGCTGCGGACCGGCGGCCGGCCCCAGCCAGGCGATCAGGCGTTGCGGCGGCGTGCGCATGGCCGCGACCGTGGCTTCGAGCACGCCCGCGGCCAGGCCGCGCCAGCCTGCGTGGGCGGCGCCGACCTCGCTGCCGTCGTCGGCCGCGAACAGCACCGGCAGGCAGTCGGCGGTGAGGATGGCGAGCACGGTGCGGGGGGTGGAGGTGACGGAGGCGTCGGCCTCGGGTTCCGGGGGGCCCTCACCCCGGCCCTCTCCCGCGGGCGGGAGAGGGGGCGCTGACGTCGCGGTGGGCCGAGCGTCGGTGGCCGGCGGCAGCGTCGCCGCTTCGCTTTGAACATCCTGCAACTGAAGCGGACCGTCGAAACGCACGACGCCGACCCCGTGCACCTGCCGCAGCCAGCGCGGCGCCGACGGCAGGCCGGCGCGTTCGATCAGCGCCGCGCGATTGCGCAGCACCGCCTCGGCCTCGTCGCCCGCGCGCAAACCCAGGTTGAAGCGGTCGAACGGCGGCGCCGACACCCCGGGGCCGGTGCGCAGCGTGGTGAAGCCGCGCACGTTCGCCGGCGCGGGCCAGTCGGCGGGCAACCAGGCGTCGCGATCGGACATGGCTCAGCGCGCCTTTTCGGCCGCCGCGACGGTGTCGTCGTGCAGGGTCTTGATCAGCGCGCGCATGTCGGCCGGCATCGGCGCGCTGCATCGCACCGGCTCGCCGCTGACCGGATGGACGAACTCCAGGGTCTCGGCATGCAGGGCCTGGCGGCGGAAACCGCGCAGGGCATCGACCAGTTCGGCGGTGGCGCCGCGCGGCAGCTTGAGCGGACCGCCGTACAACGGATCGCCGACGATCGGGTGCTTGAGGTGGGCCATGTGCACGCGGATCTGATGGGTGCGCCCGGTCTCGAGCCGGCATTCCAGCAGGGTGTGGGCGCGGAAGCGTTCGCGCAGGCGGTAGTGGGTGACCGCGTCGCGGCCGTCCTCGCGCACCGCCATGCGGATGCGATCGCGCGGATGGCGGTCGATCGGCGCGTTGGCGGTGCCGCCGGACACCAGCGCGCCCACCACCACGGCCAGGTATTGGCGATGCACCTCGCGCGAGGACAGCTGCTCGACCAGGGCGGTGTGCGCCGGCAGGGTGCGCGCCACCACCATCACGCCCGAAGTGTCCTTGTCGAGGCGGTGGACGATGCCCGCGCGCGGCAGCGCGGCCAGGCCCGGGTCGCGGTGCAGCAAGGCGTTGACCAGGGTGCCGGCCGGATTGCCGGCGCCCGGGTGCACGACCAGGCCGGCCGGCTTGTCGATCACGATCACGTGCTCGTCTTCGTAGAGCACGTCCAGCGCGATGTCTTCGGGCTCGGAATGGGTCTGGACGTCGAGCACGGCGCTCAGGGTGACGGTCTCGCCGCCGCGCACCGGATCGCGCGGGCGGACTTCGCGGCCGTCGAGGCGGGCGTCGCCGGACTTGATCCAGGCGGCCAGCCGGGAACGCGAATAGTCCGGGAACAGCTCGGCCAGGACCGCGTCGAATCGGCGCCCGGCGGCGCTGTCGGGCACGGTGGCCTGGAGGGGGGTTACGGACTCGTTCATCGGATGGGCAGGATTCAGGGGCTGGGCGCGGGGACTGCTATTATCGGCGCTTCGTGCCTCCGGCGCCCGCGAACCTTGCCATGACCCTTCGTTTCGCCCGTTCACACCGCCTCGTCCGACTGCTGTCCCTGCTGCTGATCGTGGTACTCGCCGGGTCCGGTTGCGGCCGCCTGGGCAAGATGTTCAAGGACAAGGACGCGGACGAGGGCCAGCCGGTGGAGGCGCTGTACGACAAAGCCCACACCTCGATGACCAACGGCAACTGGGCCGCCGCCGAGAGCACCTTCAAGCGCCTGGTCGCGCAGTATCCCTACGGCCCCTACACCGAGCAGGCCCTGGTCGAAACCGCCTACGCCCAGTTCAAGTCCGGCAAGCACGACGACGCGATCAGCAGCATCGACCGCTTCATCCGTACCTACCCGACCCACCGCTACGCCTCCTACATGTACTACCTGCGCGGGCTGGTGAACTCCAGCCGCGACACGGTGTTCCTGCAGCGCGTGTGGCGCCTGGACTCCAGCCGCCGCGACCTGGCCACGCCGATGCAGGCCTACAACGACTTCGCGATCGTCGCCGACCGCTATCCGAACAGCCGCTACGCCGCCGACGCGCGCCTGCGCATGATGGCGCTGCGCGACACCTTCTCGCGCCACGAGCTCGACGTCGCTCTGTACTACCTGCGCCGCACCGCCTATGTGGCCGCGGCCGAGCGCGCCAAGTACCTGCTCGAGACCTACCCGCAGAGCAAGTACCAGAACGACGCCGTCGCCACCCTGGCGGTCGCCTACACCGGCCTGGGCAACGACACCCTGGCCGCCGACGCCAAGCGCGTGCTGCAGCAGAACGATCCCAACCACCCCTACCTGACGGGTGGGGAATGGCCGGACTACCCGGCCAACTGGCGCAAGCTCAACCCGTTCGCGGGCGAGAAGTCGGCGCTGGACAACCAGGACCGCAACGCCGACTAAGCCCGCCGGCCTGGAGCGCGATGCGCCAGACGCCGCCTTCGGGCGGCGTCTGCGTTTGGGGGTGTGGTGCGCGGGTTCGGAACCGTGGCGCCGACGGTTTTGGCGGCATGGCGCTGAAGTCACTGGATCCCCGCCTTCGCGGGGATGACAGCAAAGCCGTTGCCGTTGCCGTTGCCGTTGCCGCGGCATTGGAATCCATAGCGCCGTACTCGCCCAGCCCCATCTCAGACCCGGAGGGCGGCGCGCAGGACGCGCGCCGTTTTTCGATAGGACAGGGATGTCCTATCGAAAAATCCCGGCGCCCACTCCGCTCTCGCAGGGGAGGTTTGGCGAGACACTGCCCTTCTCTTTGGTTACTTTTTCTTGGGCAAGCAAGAGAAAGTAACTCGCACGCGCAGCGGGCGAAAGCCGTTGACCTTGCTATCAACCATTCGCGGCAACACCCGCGAAACGCTGAAGTCACTGGATCCCCGCCTTCGCGGGGATGACGAGCAAGAGCAAGCGACCCGCATGTGCAGCGGGCGGAAGCCGGTGACTTGGCTAACCACCATTCGCAGCAAAGCGCGACGAAGCGCTGAAGTCACTGGATCCCCGCCTTCGCGGGGATGACGAATCGAGGATGCCCTGCGCGTTGGCTTGTCTTCCGCGCTTCGGAGCGCGACGAATTGCGCCGCACTGCGCATCGTTCTGTCGTCTACGCGCGGCCCGTAGGATGCGGTGAGCCGTAGGCGAACCGCAGCGGCGCGCGCGTCGGCGCGTTACATGCGCTGCACACCCAGCACCACGTTGAGCCGGCGCACCTTGCGCATCACGTCGGCCAGGTGGCGGCGGTCGGCGACCTCGATCGAGAAGCGCATGATCGCGATGTTGGAATCGCGCTCCAGGTACTCGACGCGGTCGATGTTGGACTCGGCCTCGGCGATCGCCGCGGCGACCTGGGCCAGCGCGCCGGGGCGGTTGTCGACCTCGATGCGCAGGGCGGCGCCGAAATCGCCGCTGACCTGGCGGTCCCAGCCGATCGACACCCAGCGGTCGGGCGACTTGCGGTAGTCGGCGACGTTGGGGCAGTCCAGCCGGTGCACCACGATGCCCTTGCCGGCGGTGTGGTAGCCCATGATCTCGTCGCCGGGCAGCGGCAGGCAGCAGTTGGCGAAACTGATCACGCCGCGCTCGGCGCCGGTGATCAGGATCTTGTCCTCGGTCATGCGCGGGCGGTCGATCGGGCGCCCGCGCGGCTTGCCCGGAGTCTCGCGGGCCAGCGCCAGCGCGACCTGGTTGGGCATGCGGTTGCCCAGCGCGATGTCGGCCAGCAGGGCCTCCAGGCGCGGGTAGCGGCTTTCGGCCAGATAGCTCTCCAGACGCAGCGCCGGTACCCGGTCCAGCGAGGTCTCCAGCGCTTCCAGCGCGCGGTCGAGCATGCGATGGCCGAGTTGGACCGCGTCCTCGTGTTCGAGCTGCTTGAGCTGCTGGCGGATCGAGGTGCGCGCTTTGCCCGAGACCACGAACTCCAGCCACTGCGGCTTGGGCGTGGAGGACTTGGCGGTGATGATCTCCACGCGCTGGCCGCTGGCCAGCTTGGTGCGCAAGGGCACCAGCTTGCCGTCGACGCGCGCGGCGACCGCGCGGTTGCCGACGTCGGTGTGCACCGCGTAGGCGAAATCCAGGGCGGTGGAATTGCGCGGCAGCGACAGGATGTCGCCCTTGGGCGTGAACAGGTAGACCTCGTCCGGGAACAGGTCGACCTTGACGTTCTCCAGGAACTCCAGCGAGGAACCGGTCGAACGCTGCGACTCCACCAGGCTGGCGATCCAGCTGTGGGCGCGGGTCTGGGCGCTGTTGGGGCCTTCCCCGCCGTGCTTGTACGACCAATGCGCGGCGATGCCGCGCTCGGCGATCAGGTCCATTTCCTCGGTGCGGATCTGCACTTCCACCGGCGAGCCGTAGGGGCCGAACAGCACCGTGTGCAGCGATTGGTAGCCGTTGGCCTTGGGGATGGCGATGAAGTCGCGGAAGCGCGCGTCCAGCGGTTTGTAGGCCGAATGCACCACGCCCAGCGCGTGGTAGCAGTCCGGCACGTTCTTGACCACGACCCGGAAGCCGAACACGTCCATGACCTGGGTGAAGCTCTTATGCTCGTGGTGCATCTTGGTGTAGATGCTCCACGGCGATTTGACCCGGCTGATCAGGCGATGCGGCAGCTTCTCCTTGGCCAGCCGCTGGGCCAGGTGCGCCTCGATCTGCACCAACGATTCGCGCCGCACCACCGGCTGGGTGCGGATGCGCTTCTCGATCACCGCGTGGCGCCAGGGATGCAGGGCGCGGAAACCCAGGTCCTGCAGTTCGGCCTTGATCAGGTTCATGCCCAGGCGCTGCGCGATCGGGGCGTAGATCTCCAGGGTTTCCAGGGCGATGCGCTCGCGCGCCTCGGCGCTCTGCGCGCCCAGGGTGCGCATGTTGTGCAGGCGGTCGGCGAGCTTGATCAGGATCACGCGCAAGTCGCGCGCCATCGCCAGCAGCATCTTGCGGAAACTCTCGGCGGCCGCTTCCTGGCGGTCGCGGAACTGCAGCTTGTCCAGCTTGGTGACGCCGTCGACCAGTTCGGCCACGGTCTCGCCGAACTCGGTCGCCAGGCCCTCGCGGGTCAGCGGCGTGTCCTCGATGGTGTCGTGCAGGATCGCCGCGATCAGGGTCTCGACGTCCAGGCCCTGGTCGGCCAGCACCTTGGCCACCGCGACCGGATGGGTGATGTAGGGCTCGCCGGATTTGCGGGTCTGGCCCGCGTGCGCGGCGGCGCCGATCGCCCAGGCGCGGCGCAGCAGCTGGCGTTGCGCTTCGGGCAGGTAGTGCGCCGATTGCTCGAACTCGCGCACATAGTCCGGCAGGTCCGCGTCGTCGTGGGCGGGGACCGGATAGGACTGCAGCGCGGGCTCGGCGGGGGTCATAAGAGCAATCTACGCGGGCGGCGGCGCGGCTGGCAACGCGCTCGCGCGCGAATCCGCCGCCGGAAACATGAATATGGTGGCGATTATCGGAATCCGTATCCGCAAGACCGATATTCCGAGGCCAGGGGGAGCCCGTTCACGGCGGCCGTGAGGGCACTCCGGGATTCCTGTGGGAGCGGCGTAAGCCGCGATAGCGAGGCCTCGGCTCGGGCTTCGATCGCGGCTTATGCCGCTCCCGCACGAAGCCGGGATCGGCGCCCCGTACCGATGAGCCGCCGCAGCGACGCGCCCCATACGAAAACGGCCCCGCCGAGGCGGGGCCGTAGGTCTCGCGGGCGCGGCCCTGGGGCCGCGGCCGGAATCAGTCGTCGCCCTTGGACAGGTCGTCGTCGGCGACCACTTCGGCGGCGGCCCATTCCAGCGCCTCGCGCTCCTTGCGCTCGCGCTCGGACTTCTCGACCGCGTCGATGTATTCGGGGTTGATCTGGCGCGCGGCGATTTCGCGCAGCGCCAACACGGTCGGCTTGTCGTTGGCTTCGCTGTTGTCCAGCTGCGGCTCGACGCCGTTGGCCAGCTGACGGGCGCGCTTGGCGGCCAGCATGACGAGTTCGAAGCGGTTATCGACCACTTCCAGGCAATCTTCGACGGTAATGCGGGCCATGGGGCTCCTGGCGGCCGGTGCGGCCGTCTTTACAGCGGATGGGGACCGGGAAGTTTAGCCCCGCCAGCGGCGCAGAGCAAGATTCGGGGCCTTTCTGCATTATGAATCAAACACTTAACCACGCCATATCGGTGCAGCGACTGTAGGAGCGGCGCAAGCCGCGACCGCCCCAGTGGGCAAAGGCGTCGCTATGGCCAGGTTTATGGCCGCCGGGTCGCGGCTCACGCCGCTCCTGCCCAAGGCGGGAAGGCCGGCCGAACCCCGCCGCGCTCAGCCCTCGTCGGCCAGCAAGGCCGTGATCAGGCGCGAATGGCGCGCGACCTGCGGCTCGCGCCGCAGCCGGCTGGCGACGAAGATCGCGCACATCTCGTCGACGGCGGTGTCGAAGTGCTCGTTGACGATCACGTAGTCGAACTCGCCGTAATGCGACATCTCCTCGCGCGCGGCCGCGAGCCGCTGCAGGATCACTTCCTCGCTGTCCTGGCCGCGGGTGCGCATGCGCGATTCCAGCGCTTGCCGCGACGGCGGTAGGATGAACACGCTGACCGCACCGGGCACCTTGGCCCGGACCTGGCGCGCGCCCTGCCAGTCGATTTCCAGCAGCACGTCGCGGCCGCCGGACAGCTGCGGCTCCACCGATTGGCGGGCGGTGCCCTTCCAGTCGCCGTGCACGCGCGCGTGCTCGAAGAAATCGCCGGCCTCGACCATGCCCTCGAATTCGGCGGCGCTGACGAAGTGGTAATGCTCGGCGTGGCGCTCGCCCGGCCGCGGCTGGCGCGAGGTGAACGAGATCGACAGGCTGATGTTCGGGTCGCGCGCCAGCACCGCGTTGACGATGCTGGATTTTCCGGCACCGGACGGGGCTGCGACGATGTAGAGGGTTCCACGCATTAGGCTGGGATTCGTGATTGGGGATTCGGGATTAGCAACGGCGAACCAGCAGCGGGATCAGAGCGCTCGGCCGATTCGCGACGGCTTTCGCCAATCTCGAATCCCCAATCCCGAATCCCGGCCTTACTCGATATTCTGGATCTGCTCGCGGACCTGGTCGATCAGCACCTTCAGCTCCACCGCCGCCGCCGAACTGCGCGCGTCGACCGATTTGGAGCCCAGGGTGTTGGCCTCGCGGTTGAATTCCTGCAGCAGGAAGTCGAGCCGGCGGCCGACCGCCTCGCGCAGCTTGAGCACGCGGCGGGCTTCGGCGACGTGCGAGTCGAGCCGGTCCAGTTCCTCGTCCACGTCCAGCTTCTGCAGCCACAGCACCAGTTCCTGCTCGACCCGGCCCTGGTCGAAACCGCCGACGCCGCTGTTCTGGGCCAGATCGGCCAGGCGCGTTTCCAGCTTGGTGCGCTGGCCGCTGCGGATGCCCGGCATCATGCCGCGCACCTCGCCGGCGATCGCGGCGATGCCGTCCACGCGCTCGGCGATCACCGCCGCCAGCTTGGCGCCCTCGCGCTCGCGCGCGGCCAGGAATTCGTCCAGCACCCCGTCCAACAGCTCCAGCGCCGCGACCTGCAGCGCCGCCGGGTCGGTGGCCGGGGTCTGCAGCACGCCCGGGAACTGCAACAGGTCGGTGAGTTCGGTGCGCAGGCCCGGGAAGCGCGCCTGCAGGTCGATCGCCAGTTCGCCCAGCTCGCGCAGGCGGCTGGGATTGAGCTGCAGCGCCGCCGCGCCCTCGGGCGCGCGCAGGCGCAGCGCGAAATCCAGCTTGCCGCGGCTCACCCGGCTGGCGATGCGTTCGCGCAGCGCCGGCTCCAGCGCGCGCAACTCGTCGGGCAGGCGCAGGCCCAGCTCGAGGAAGCGGTGGTTGACCGAGCGCAGCTCGCAGCCGAGCGTGCCCCATTCGGTGACGCGTTCGCCGCTGGCGAAGGCGGTCATGCTGCGGATCATGCGGTGGTCCAAGGCCTACAGGGAGCGAATGGTAAACTCGCCGGCCACCAAAACGGTAACTCATGGCCATGACCGGCACTTCCGCCGCCCCCAACGACGCCTTCGCGCGTCCCAGCGGGCGCACGCCCGGGCAGATGCGCGAAGTCCGCATCGAACGCGCTTACACCGCCCACGCCGAAGGATCGGTGCTGGTCAGCTTCGGCCAGACCCGGGTGCTGTGCACCGCCAGCGTCGAAAACAAGGTGCCGGCCTTCCTGCGCGGCAAGGGCGAGGGCTGGGTCACCGCCGAGTACGGCATGCTGCCGCGCGCCACCCACACCCGCAGCGACCGCGAGGCCGCGCGCGGCAAGCAGGGCGGGCGCACCCTGGAGATCCAGCGCCTGATCGGCCGCGCCCTGCGCGCCTGCATCGACCGCAAGGCCCTGGGCGAACGCACCATCACCCTGGACTGCGACGTGCTGCAGGCCGACGGCGGCACCCGCACCGCCGCGATCACCGGCGCCTACGTGGCCCTGGTGGACGCGGTGCGCTGGCTGCAGGCGCACCGCGAGATCAACAAGGACCCGATCTTCGGCGCGGTCGCCGCGGTCTCGGTCGGCGTCTACCGCGGCGTTCCGGTACTGGACCTGGACTATGCCGAGGACAGCGACTGCGACACCGACATGAACGTGGTCATGAACGACGGCGGCGGTTTCATCGAGCTGCAGGGCACCGCCGAAGGCCATGCGTTCCGGCGCGAGGAACTCGACGGCCTGCTGGCCCTGGCCGAAGCCGGCATCGCCGAACTGATCCAGCACCAGCGCGACGCCCTGGCGCGATGAGCGGCACGGCGACGCAGCGCACGCTGGGCAGCCTGACCCTGGTGGTGCGCGACTACGACGAGGCGATCGCCTACTACACCGGCGCGCTCGGCTTCGTCCTGCTCGAGGACGTCGACCAGGGCGGCGGCAAGCGCTGGGTGCGGGTGTCGCCCTCGGCGGGCAACGAGACCGCCTTGCTGCTGGCCCAGGCCGTCGGCGAGGAGCAACAGGCCGCGATCGGCCGCCAAACCGGCGGCCGGGTCGGCTTCTTCCTGCACACCGACGACTTCGCGCGCGATCACGCGGCGATGAGCGCGCGCGGCGTGCGCTTCATGGAAGCGCCGCGCCACGAGGCCTACGGCACCGTGGCGGTGTTCGAGGACCTGTACGGCAACCGCTGGGACCTGCTGGAGCTGAAGCGATGAAACTGGTGTTGGCGAGCAGCAACCCCGGCAAGCTGGTCGAACTGCGCGAACTGCTGGCCGACACCGGCATCGAGCTGGTCGCGCAGAGCGACCTGGGCGTGGACGACGCCGAGGAAACCGCCAGCACCTTCGTCGAGAACGCCCTGCTCAAGGCCCGCCACGCCTGCACGATCACCGGGCTGCCGGCGCTGGCCGACGATTCGGGCATCTGCGTCGACGCCCTGGGCGGCGCGCCGGGCCTGTATTCGGCGCGCTACTCGGGCGTGCATGGCGACGCCCAGGCCAATATCGACAAGCTGCTGCTGGCGATGAAGGACGTGCCCGAGGGCCAGCGCGCCGCGCATTTCTACGCCGTGATCGTGCTGCTGCGCCATCCGGGCGACCCGCAACCGATCATCGCCGAAGGCGTGTGGCCGGGCCTGATCATCGACCAGCGTCGCGGCAGCGGCGGTTTCGGCTACAACCCGGTGTTCCTGGACCCCGACTACGGCCTGACCGCGGCCGAGATGGACACCGAGCTCAAGAACCGCCTCAGCCACCGCGGCCGCGCCCTGGCCGCGCTGCGCGCAAAGCTGCTCGACGCGATCCGCTGACGGCCATGGCGGCGGCCGGCATGTTCGCGGTGCTCTGGCAGTACCAGGTGCGTCCCGGTCGCGAAGCCGAGTTCGAGGCGCTGTACGGCCCGGACGGCGGCTGGGTCGCGCTGTTTGGCGAGTACGCCGGCTACCTGGGCACCGAACTGCTGCGCGGCGAAGCCGACGGCGAATACCTGAGCATCGACCGCTGGGCCTCGCAGGCCGACTACGACGCCTGCCTGGCCGCCGCGAAACCGCGCTACGCGCAGATCGACGCGCGCGGCGACGCGCTGACCCTGTCGGAGCGCCGCGTCGGCCGCTATCGCGGCCTGTGAAGGCCGGCGCCGGAACCCGGGCAGGCGTCACCGGCCCTCGCCGCCCGCGCGCGTATCCTGATCGCCACCGCCTGGTCTAATCGCCGGGCCGGCGCGCCCGCCCCATCGAACCGAATCCGACCCGCATGCCGCATACCTCCCCCCTCCGCACCGCCGCCCTGGCCCTGACCGGGGTGCTGACGCTCGCCGGCTGCCGCTCGCTGGACGCCCTGTCGCCGCTGACCTGCAGCCGCGACGAAATCCGCGAACAGGGCGACGCCACGCCCGCGCAGCGCCGCTACGCGTTCCCGTTCCGGATCGAGTACGAACAGGACGGCCGCCGCGGCGTGGTCGAGAACAGCCTGGTCTGCGTCTACCGCGGCCGCGAATACCTGGGCGACTGCGACAACTCCAATCGCTGGAGCATGTCGATGGCGCAGGGGCGCGGCCTGTACGTGGGCCTGGGCGCGCCGCGCAAGGGTCGCCAGGTCGCCTACGACCCCGGCGACTGCGAACTGCTGGTCAACCATGGCCAGGACCAGCCGTCCTACGTGGTGATCGGCCAGGACGCCGGCGAGGCCGACGACGCGGCGCTGCTGGACCCGCTGTCGATGCGCCGCGATTACGGCATCCGCATCGTCGACTACCGCATCGACCTGAGCGCGCGCCAGCCGCGGGCGGCCCGGTAAACCGCCGCATGCTCTCGCTGCCGCCCCTGTCGCTGTACGTGCACCTGCCCTGGTGCGTGCGCAAATGCCCCTACTGCGATTTCAATTCGCACGAAGGCCGCGGCCCGCTGCCGTTCGCCGACTACGTCGACGCCCTGCTCGCCGATCTCGACCACGACCTGCCGCTGGTCTGGGGCCGCACCGTGCAGACGGTGTTCTTCGGCGGCGGTACGCCCAGCCTGTTCCCGCCCGAGGCGATCGACCGCTTCCTGCAGGCCGCCAGCGCGCGCCTGCGTTTCGCGCCGGGCTGCGAGATCACCCTGGAAACCAACCCCGGCACCGCCGAGCACGGCCGCTTCGAGCTCTACCGCGCCGCCGGCGTGAACCGCCTGAGCTTCGGCATCCAGAGCTTCGACGACGGCTGCCTGCGCCGCCTGGGCCGCATCCACGACAGCGGTGAGGCCGAATCGGCGGTCAAGCTGGCCCAGGACGCTGGCTACGACAATCTCAATCTCGACCTGATGTACGCCCTGCCCGAGCAGAGCCTGGCGATGGCCGAGCGCGATCTGGAACGCGCCTTCGCGCTGGATCCGAGCCACGTCTCGCACTACCAGCTGACCCTGGAACCCAACACCGTGTTCGCCGCGCGCCCGCCGCAGGGCATCCCCGACGACGACGGCGCCTGGGACATGCAGGAGCACTGCCAGGCCCTGCTGGCCGCGCACGGATACGCCCAGTACGAGGTCAGCGCCTACGCACGCCCGGACCGGCGCTGCGCGCACAACGTCAACTACTGGCGCTACGGCGACTACCTTGGCGTCGGCGCCGGCGCCCACGGCAAGATCACCCTGGGCGCCGAGCAGGCGGTGCTGCGACGCTGGAAGATCAAGCATCCGACCCAGTACCTGGCCCGCGCCGGCAGCGCCGAGGCGATCGGCGGCGACGACCGCATCGGTCCGGAACGGCGGCCGTTCGAATTCATGCTCAACGCGCTGCGCCTGGTCGAGGGCTTCGCCGTGAACGACTTCGAGGCGCGCACCGGGCTGTCCCTGGCGACCATAGCCGCGCCCTTGCAGGCCGCCTACGCGCAGGGCTGGCTGGAACGCGAGGGCGACCGGGTGCGCCCGACCGAGCTCGGCCGGCGCTACACCAACGACGTGGTCGCGCTGTTCCTGGAGGACTGAGCGCCCGCGCCGGCGCGGGTTTCGCGCGTGCGCCGTGCTGTCCCGCAGCATGGCGGCCAGCGCCCGCCGCCGCGCGCTGGCCGCGCGCCGCCCCGTGGCGCGTTCGAATCGGTGGTCGCTCCATTCCGGCCGCTTGGCAGCGACAGGGCTGGCGGGTCTCAAGGGGGCGTGATTAGATCGCCCGATCCGGTATTGGTGAGCTCCGCATGTCAGCGACGTTCGAACCGCTAGGCAAATCGTTCCCGCGGCCTACGCTGGCCTCCGCGGCGATGCCCAAGCGCGTGCGGCGGGTGCTGGAGCACCTGTACGCCCTGGTGTCCGACGAAATGGCGCGCGCGCTGGACCTGATGCTGATCGAGTACGAGCAGCAGCTGTTCCGCCAGGCCGACCAGGCCCGCAACCCCAGCCTGCAATCGGTGCACCTGGAGACCCTGCGCCTGGTGCGCCTGAACCGGGTCGACCTGGTCCCGCGCTACCTGGTCGGGCTGGAAACCGCGCTCACCAAGGTGCGCGAGCCGGTGGCGACGAGCGAGGACGCGCAGGCCCTGCCGACGTTCCGCGACCTGCGTCTGGTCGACGATCACGAAGTCGACGAACACACCGCCCTGCGCGCGATCGCGACCCGTCAGGAAGCGCGCGCCGGCCTGCCCCTGATGCTGCTGGGCCAGCGCTTCGGCGTGCTCGCCGGCGCCCCCGCCTACGACGCCGAACGCCTGCCGCTGGGACCGCACAGCCTGGGCCGGATCCTGGCCGAAGCCTGCTCGGTGCTGCAGATCAGCCCGGAAGCCAAGCTCGATCTGTACCGCATCTACGACCAGCAGGTGATGACCGGTTACGCGCAACTGGTCGAGACCATGAACGCCCTGCTGGCGCGCGAGAACGTGCTGCCCAGTCTGTCGTTCGTGCCGATCCGCGCGCGTCCGACCGCGCAGAACGTCGAGCGCGGCGAAGACCCGCGCAGCGCCCGCGAGGACGGCGCACGCACGCCGCGCGGCGCGCGTCCCTATACCGCCTGGACCGGCCAGACCGACGCCGCCGCGATCGCGGCCGGCGGCGACGAGAGCGGCGACTACGCCTCGTTGCAGCAGTTGCTGTCCGGGCGCCGCGAGCTGCTCGGCAAGCTGCGCCCCGGCGCACAGCCGGCCGCGCGCCCGCCGCTGGCCACCGACGATCTCATCGACTCCCTGCGCGCGCTCCAGGCCACGCCCGCGCACGCGACGCCGGCGCAACGCAGCGTCGCCGACCTGCGCCAGACCCTGCTCGCCCAGGCCCGCCAGCAGCGCGGCGAGGCGGCGAGCCTGTCGCGCGAAGACAGCGACGCGTTCGAGCTGCTGGACCTGTTCTACGGCGAGATCGAACGCGAGCTGCGCGGCGACGCCGCCACTTCCGGCCTGCTCGGGCGCCTGCAGGTGCCGCTGCTGCGCCTGGCGCTGCAGGACCGCGCCTTCTTCGTGCGCAGCCAGCATCCGGCGCGGCAACTGCTGAACGCGGTCGCCGAAGCCGGCGCCAGTTGGACCCCGAAGGAGGAGTCCGACCCCCTGCTCAACGATCAGTTGCGGCGCGCGGTCGATCACGTGGTCGAGCACTACGACGGGGACGCCGCCGTGTTCGAGGCGGCCAACCAGAGCCTGCAGGACCATCTGCGCGCGATGGCGCGCAAGGCCGAGGTCGCCGAACGCCGCCACGTCGAGGCCGCGCGCGGCAAGGAAAAGCTGGAGATGGCCAAGCAACAGGCCAGCGAGGCGATCCAGTCGGCGATCCACGGCCAGTCGCTGCCCAAGTTCGTGCAGGCGCTGCTGACCCAGGCCTGGTCCGACGTGCTGACCCTGACCCTGCTGCGCCACGGCGAGGAATCCGATGAATGGCGGCGCCAGGTCGAAGCGACCCGGCAGATCGTCTCCGCCAACGTGGTCGGTGGCGGCGAGCAGGCGCCCGGCGGCCTGGACGGCGACATCGAGCACGCCCTGACCCTGGTCGGCTACCACGCCGACGAGGCCAACGCGATTTCGCGCCAGCTCACCGTCGGCGCCACCGCCGCCAACGACGACATCGCCTCGCGCACCGAGCTGGCGATGAAGCTCAAGGCGCGCGCGCGCCTGGGCGAGGACAGCGGCACGGTCAAACGCGATCTGCCGGCGCGCAGCGAGCAGGAGCAGAGCTGCTGGGAGCACATCCGTACCCTGCCCTTCGGCACCTGGTTCGAGTTCGTCACCAATCAACAGGGCGATGCGGTGCGCAGGCGGCTGTCGTGGTTCAGCACCGTCACCGACAACGCCCTGTTCGTGAACCAGCGCGGCCAGCGCATCGGCGAACAGTCGCTGGACAGCCTGGCGCGGATGATGGCGCATGGCCAGGCGCGCGTGGTCACCGCCGAGAAGGGCCGCCTGGTCGACCGGGCCTGGAACGCCGCCTTGAGCGTGCTGCGCGGCTTCGTCAGCGGCGGCCAGAAGGCCGAGGAGGCGCAGGCATGAGCGAGGAATTCCGCCGCGTGCGCCGTCGCCGCGTCCAGGATACCGTGCAGGTCGTCGACACCATGACCGACATCGCGATCGGCCAGCTCAGCAATCTGTCCGAGACCGGCATGCTGCTGATCGCGAACGCGCCGCTGGTCGACGACGCGCTGTACCAGCTGCGCTTCAGCCTGCGCGACGCCCCGCACCGCACCTCGCCGATCGAAGTCGGCGCGCACCTGCTGTGGCAGGACCGCACCAGCATGCCCGGACAGACCTGGACCGGTTTCCGCTTCATCACCATGCTGGAAAGCGAGATGCTGCAGCTGCGGCAGTGGCTGGATTCGCCGGGCGGCACGTACGAGTGAAGCAGGAGTGAGCGTGGAGGAGCGAGCGGGGTTGGCTAGGCTCGCCCAGGTTCGTTCCGTCCCTGCGGTCGCCGGCGCGGTTCGGGGGCGCGCGAGGATGCGGCTCGCCTTCGGCTCACCGCATCCTGCTTCGCAAGCGCTCCGCCGCGGGGTGCGGCGATAACCGCACCATCGCCGTCCACTACGCTCGCGTGAACCCGCTTATCGCCGATGAAACGGCACCGGCTCGGGCTGATGCAAGGCATAGCCCTGCGCGTAGTCCACGCCCATCGCCCCCAGCTCCAGCAGGATCTCGTCGCTGGTCACCCATTCGGCGATGACCTTCAAGCCGCGCTGGTGGCCGATGTCGGTCACCGCCTTCACGATCGCATGGCTCATCGGATCGGTGAGCAGATCGCGGATGAAGGCGCCGTCGATCTTGATGATGTCCACCGGCAGATTCTTGAGATAGCCGAACGAGGACATGCCCGCGCCGAAGTCGTCCAGGGCGAAGCGGCAGCCTACCGCGCGCAGGCGCTCGATGAAGCGCGCGACCTGGGCGAGGTTGCGCACCGCCACGGTCTCGGTGATTTCGAAGCAGACCCGCTCGGGCGCGACCGCATGGCGCTTGAGCAGCTCCAGGATCAGATCGGCCAGGGTTTCGTCCTCGATGCTGGCGCCGGACAGGTTGATCGTGGCCGTGCGCAACTGCGCGCCCGAGGGATGCAGCCGGTCGAAATTGGCCAGCGCGGTCTCGATCACCCAGCGGTCGATCATCGGCATCAAGCCGTAACGCTCGGCGGCGGGAATGAAGGCGCCGGGCACCACCAGGCGACCCTGCTCGTCGCGGAAGCGCAGCAACAGTTCCAGGTGCAGTCCGGATTCGGCGCTGGGCGACAACGGCCAGACCTCCTGGTACTTGAGCAGCAAGCGCCCCTCGTCGATCGCCCAACGCAGCCGGTTGGCCCATTCCATCTCGCTGCGCCGGCGCGCGGCGTTGTCGTCGTGCTCGGAATAGAAGTGCACGCGGTTGCGGCCGCTCTCCTTGGCCATGTAGCAGGCGGTGTCGGCCTGCGACAGCAGATCCTTGAGGGTCACGTTGGAGCGGTCCAGCATCACCCCGCCGATGCTGGCGGTGACGGTGTAGGTGCGCTGCTCCCACACGAACACGTAGCCGTCGATGTGCTCGCGCAGGCGCTCGGCCACCAGCGCCGCGCCGGCCTGGTCGTGGACCTCGGTCGCGAGCACGCCGAACTCGTCGCCGCCCAGGCGCGCGAGCACGTCGCCGCCGCGCAGATGGCTGCTCATCATCGTCGCCAGCTGGCTCAATAGCTGGTCGCCGGCGACGTGGCCGGAGGTGTCGTTGATGAGCTTGAACTGATCCAGGTCGATGTACAGCAGCGCGCAGGGCGGCCCGCCCGCGGCCACGCCGGCCAGCACGCGCTCGATCCGGCGCTCGAACTCGCGCCGGTTGTAGAGCTCGGTCAGGGTGTCGTGGCTGGCCTGGTAGGTCAGCAGTTCGGTGAGCTGGCGCTGCTCGGAGATGTCGGAGGCGACCATCAGCAGCCTGGCGTGCCCCTCCAGCACCACGCTGGTGATCGAGACGTTGGCCCAGAAGCGATCGCCGTTCACGCTGCGCAGCATGGCCTCGGCGTTGGCGCAGTCGACCAGATCGGCCGCGCGCAGCTTGTCGCGCAACAGCTCGTCCTCGAACAGTTCCGGCAACGGCACTTCATACACGGTCTCGCCCAGGCGCGCGCGCGAGGCCTGATTGGCGTAGGAAATGCGGCCGTCGTCGCGGCGCGCCAGCAGCACCAGCGCCGGCAGCAATTCGTTGAGGGCGCGGAAGCGCTCCTCGCTTTCGCGGTAGCGCCGGCTCATGCGCGAGCCCAGTTCCAGCGCGAGCCGGCGCGTGCGCGCGACCGACCACACCAGCAAGGCCAGCAGCACGCTGGCGAGCAGCCCGGGCAGCAGGATCCAATTGCGTTCGCTGGCCGCGTCCGCGATCGGTTGCAGGGCGTGCATGCGCACCCGCCAACGGCGGCCGCCGTAGTCGAGCTCGCGCTCGAAGCGATAGCCGGTGGGCGTCGCCGGCGCCGGGCCGGTCGCGAACAATCCGACCGCGCCGTCGGTGACGTCGCTGACTTCGACCTGCAGCTCGCGACGTGCGTCCTCGCCCAAACTGCCTTCGATCAGCCGCCCGGCATGGAACGAGATCGCGATCGAGCCGCGCATGCGTGCGCGGCGCTGCTCGGGCGTGGCCGGCGGCGGACCGGTCGTGAATACCGGCAGGCGCATGGTCACGCCGTCGCGGCGCGGGTCGGCTTCGCCCTGCTGGGCCAGACGGAACGGCGCCGACAGCACGACCTGATCGCTGTCGCGCGAGTTCAGCACGCCGACCAGGTTGGTCGGCTGCAGGTTCACGTCCAGCCCGATCAGGCGCTCGTTGCCGGCCAGCGGCGCGACCAGGTCGGTGATGTAGTGATCGCCGTCCACGCGCGGCTCGCGGCGCGAATAGGCCATCGCCTGCAGACTGGGGAAGCGCTCGCGCGGGCGCACGTTGGCGTACAGATTGGCGTACTCCTCGGCGGTGATCGTGTCCGAGGTCAGGAACAGGGTCTGGACCGAGCGCAACAGCAGTTCGCAGGCCTGCAGGCGATCGACGATGGCGTGGTAGCCGCGCTCGGCGCTGCTGTCGAGCGCGGCGGTGCGGTCGTCGACCACGCGGCGCTGCTGCGCGCCGCCCAGCCACAGGGTCAGGCCGACGCCGAACGCCAGCGCGAGCAGGCTCCAGGCCCAGGCCGGGATTCCCAACGGCGCGATCCGCTCGGGCACGCTGCCGGGCGTGGGCTCGGCTTCGCCGGTAAAGCGGCGACCGCCGCCCACCGGGCCGGCCAGCGAGGACGAAGAGGCGTGCTCTGAATCCCTGGATGTCCCCAAGAGACCCTCCATGATGTCCCACGATCCAGCGATCCTATACCCCGCCCACCTCGGCGAGCTTCGACGTTGCGTTCACGAAGCCCGAGCGCACTGCCCCGCGTTTCCGCACGTCTACAAGAACCCTTACGAAATCCGGGCGATACGAGCGGCCATCGGCGATGGCCCGCGTGCGCATCGCGCTGTCGCGGATATCGGATTTTGTGACGTAGGCAGCGCTACGCGCGGCGTCGCCACCTCGGCGCAACCGGCTGAAATGGCATCGCGGCCGGATTCTAGGTTGGCCTCGCCTGCTTCGGCCCTGCGAAGGGCCTGTGCCTCGCCTTGCGCGACGCACAGGCTTGGTCGTCGCAGGGGCGGATCAGCCGCCGAAGGCCGCGCAGGCGTCCCAGCCCTGCGGCGTACCGGCGGTGGAGTCGCCGTTGAAGTTCTCGCGCAGCGTGGTTTGCGCCCATTCGTCGGCCTGCGTGCGCTGCGCCGGGCTCAGATTGGTCGCGACCAGAGCGAGTTGACGGTCGAGCTGGGGCGTGCGGAAATTCTCCGCGCCGAGACGATAGAGCTTGAGATAACGGTAGTGATGATAGACGTCGGCGCCGACCAGGCCGGCCAGCAGACTTTGTGCGCCCGGTTCGTAAGCGCTCTGCAGCAGGTCGACGACGCGCCAGTCGCCGGCCGCCAGACCGGTCTCGATCAAGGTCGCGGCCTCGCGGCGGTAGGCGCCGAGCGCCCCCGGTTGCTTGAGCAGGCCGCGCTGGTCGTACAGCGGCCCGCGACTCAGATAGCAGGCGCGCGCGTCGGCGTCGCCCAGCCGCGCGGCCTGGGCCAGGTTCGCGTTCAAGGTGTCGAGGATCTCGTCGCCCACGCCTTCGCACATCGTGCGCTCCTCCTGGAGTTCGCGCTGACGGATTTCGGCGGACTCCAGCAGGGTCTGATAGGTGCGCAGCTGCGCCGCGTTCAAGTTCTCGGTCTTGTGCTCGGTGAGGTCGGCGGCCGCGCGCATGGTCGACCACTCGGTCGCGCGCAGGCGGCTGCAGCGGTTGAGGTCGCGCAACAGGCGCGCCGCGGCCCTACCGTCGCCGGCGTTCGCCTGCGCCTGCAAGCGCGCGTAAACGTTCTTCAGCGGCGTGCCCAGCGGCGGCATCGAGGCGCCGCGGTCGAAGTCGATCGCTGCCTTGGCCACGATCGGCAGTTCGCTGCCTGGCGCCGGCCCGGCGAACTCGGCCGCGCGTGCGCCCGCCATCGAAACGCCGGGCCCCGCCGCGCCGTCCTTGCGGCCGAACAGATAGGCCGCGACGACGGCGGTCAGCGCCAGGCAAACCAAGAGTAGGAATCGATATTTGCTCATGTCGAAGATCTGGACGGAGTCGCCGCCGCAGCGCCGATGGAAGGATTCATTCGTAGGAGAACCCGCAAGGGTCCCAGCCCTCGGGCGCGTCCTGCGCCGAGTGGCCGCTGAAATGCTTGTGCAGGGCGGTCTGCGCCCAGACGTCGGCGTCCATGCGCTGCGCCGGCGACAGCGATGCGGCCGCGGCATCCAGTTGCAGATCCAGGCGGGCGCCCTCGCGCGCGCCCATGCCGAGCCGGTACAGCTTGAGATAGCGGTAGTGCAGCGCGGGGTCGGAACCGAGCAGCCCGGACAGCAGGCTCTCCGAGCCCACTCGCGAGGCGTTGCGCACGATATCGACCACTTTCCAGTCCCCCGCCGCCATGCCCGAGTCGATCAGGGACTTGACGCTGCGGCGATAGCCGTCCAACAGTTCCGGCCGCGTCGCGAAACTTCGCGGGTCCAGGTTGGGCCCCTGCTTGAGGTAACAGGCGCGCGCATCGACATCGCCGAGCTCGGCGGCGCGCTGGATGCTGGGGACCAGACTGGCGAGCATGTCCTCGCTGGCGCCGCCGCAAAGCTCGTGGAAGCGTTGCATGACCGGCTTGCGCTCTTCGATGGCGTCGAGCTGGATCTTGTAGTCGCGCAGCTGCTGCGCGCTCATCGCGGCAGGCTTCTCGGCCAGCAGTTCGTCTGCCGTGCGCGTCAGCATCGCGTCCAGCGCGGGCAGGCGGCTGCAGAAACCAACATTGCGGTACAAACGGGTCGCAGCGGCGACGTCGCCGGCTTCGGCGCGCGCGCGCAACTGCGCGTAGGCGTCCCTCAAGGGTATCGCGGCGGCGCCCGGCAAGGCCGATACCGGCTGCGCCGCCGCCTCATCCGAGCGTCCGGCGGCCGGCGCGCCCGCCGCGGCGTGCCGGGTCGCGGCCTGCGCCGGATTCGCCATGGCGCCGCCGTGATCGCGGAAACGTTCGAAGCAATACGCACCAACGGCCATGGCCGTCGCGATCAACGCCACCCACAGGACCCCACGATTCATGCCGCGATGATAGCGCAGGGCGGTTCTTTCGAGCCGCCCTGCGTGGGAACCGTTGCCGCGCGTATCGGTCACCTTATTGAACGCTGGACAGCACCGACGGCGTACCGGCGATGTGGGCGTTGCCGCTCATGATCGCGGTGTTCTTGCCCGAGACCGAGGGCAGGCCCACCTTCAGATTCACCGCGCCCGAAACCAGGGTGTCCAGCAGCTGGGTGATGATAGGCAAGCCCAGCGCGATGTTGCCGCAGCCCTTCGCAGCCGGCACAGCGAACGAGTTGTCGACCAAGGTATTTCCGCTGATGTGCAGCACGCTGTAACCGTTGTCCGGATCGGTGGTCTCGAAATCGTAGGTACCCGGATTGCCGGAAATCGGCAGGTTCGGCAGCGGCGGCGCGGTGGTGCCGGCCTGCAACCTGATCGTGATCGGATCCTGCGCCGAGCCGATATAGCAGCCGTTGCCGAGGAAGGGGTTCTGCAGGCGCACGCGCACCTTCAGCGCCGCGGCGGTGGGGTCGCTGCCGTCGTCCGGCGGGAACAGTGCATTGCCGAAGTTGGTCTGGATGGTGTCGACCGGCTCCATGGTCGCGGTCACGTCGTTGACCGTACCGACGATGTTCCAGAACGCGACCCACAGCGGCAATGGCCATTCCGGCAGCGGGTTGGTGATGCCGAGCAGGCCGCCGGGCACCTTCGCCGGCGGAGACGACAGCGTCGCCGCACCGACCGCGTCGAATAGCGGCGAGGGGCCGGTGTCGATCACGCCGCCCTGCAGCACGATCGGCTGGGTGATCGGCAGGGTGGTCGAGCCGATCGCGAGCGTGCCGGAGGTGGTGTTGTTGACCACGCAGGCGCCGACTTGCGGATTGTTGTACGGGCAGTATTTGAAGATCGCGTAAGGACCGGTGGGTACCGCCGCGGAGGCGGCAGACGTGACGGCGATTCCGGCTAAGGCCGTGGCGAAAGCCACGGAAAGCGTCGTCTTGAACATGATGGAACTCCTGGTTTGGATGGGACGGCCGTTGCGACCATGACCCCGATGCGCCGCGAACCAGGGGTGGGGTTCGCGGCGCTGTCGACGGCAGCTGTTGGAATCGAAGCGATACGTCCGTCCGCCATCTACGCGAGGCGTGGACGGCGGTGGGCGCATCCCGCGCCGCTTAAAGCGATCCATGCTTTGAGCGGTCCGTGCTCGTGGCGGCGGGGATGGCCCGTACCTGGACGCGATCGGCTACCGACGCGGCAACCGCGTTACGACCTGCACCGGAAATCTGATCGCACGGCCTTCCGCATTCAGGGCGTCAGCTGGATGGGCTTGCTCGACGTCAGCGCCGGGTTCGACTTGACCGTGCAAGTACCGCCGCCGGTGACCGGCAGGCTGGTGACCGGGAACGTAAACGAGTTGTGGGTCGTGTTCGGCGGCACCGGCGCCGTGTAGGGGTGCGCGTTGGTCAGCGTGCCGCCGACGCTGCCGGTGCAGGTCTTGCCCAGAATGGTGATGCTGATGCCGCCGACGGTGGTGGCCACCGAGGTGCCCGAGGCCGTGCCGGAAACTGACCAATGCGGCGGGGTTGCGGCGGTGGAGGTGATGTTGGTGCAGGTCGAGCTGCCGGTGAAGGTCGCGGCCGAGACCACGGCCACGCCGCCGGTCACGGTGAGGGTGAAATTGGCGGTGCACGGCGCCGGAATACCGTTGACGGTGGCCGAGGTCGGGCCCGACAGGGTGACCGTACCGTCGCCCCAGGTGCCGGTGCCGGCGTCGTAGATTTCCCAACCGGCGAAAGCGGAAGTGGAGCAGAACGCGCCTGCCGCAACGCATGCCGCGAGGATGGCTGACTTAAGCTTCATGGTATTCAACTCTCCTTGTACGAGTACTACCGGAATCGCCTGGCGCGCGATGCGCCAGGCGGGTTTGCCACGAGGAACCGCGCGTGTCGTGGCGACACTCCCTACCGGTTCGCGCTGACGACTCCGGGGGGCTTGGGAGCTTCCTGCGCGCATCGAGGGGACCCGCGCCGGGTGAATCGCGTATCCGGCTTCAATAGAAGCCCTTGCGCAACGAGATGCCGATGATGCGAGGGTCCTGGGTGAACACGTTCGCGGTCAGGCCGCTGTCGTCGCTGTTGAGGAAGGTACCTGTGATCGCCTCGCCGTCGAGCAGATTCTTGACATATAGCTGTACGGTCAGATCGGCTTCCGGCTTCTCCCAGGTCAAAGACAGATTGACGTTGCCCCAGTCGTGCAGGCGGTCGATCTCGTCCTGGTAGATGCGTGCCCAGCTCTTACCCTGGTAGTACAGGTCGGCGCGCACGGTGAAGTCGCCATGGGCGGTGAAGAAGGTGTACTGCGGGCTCAGGCTGGCGGTGATGTGCGGCGCGTTCGGCAGTTCGTGGCCGCCGACATCGGCCGAGAACCCCTGGCCGCCGTTGGGCGCATCGGTGCGCGGATCGTAGAAGAAGCCGAACGCATCGCCCCAGGAGCCGCCTGGCGTGAAGCCGCCCACCGCGACCGGATAGTTCAGCGAACAGAAGCTGTTGAGGATGATGCCGGCGTTGGAGGTGACGTCGCCGCCGGCGTAGATGATGTTCATGACCTGCGCGACCTTGTCGCGCGGCGCGATGCAGTTGGAGGCCTGCTGCACCCACGGCCGCAGCACCACCCAGTCGGGATTGCCCTGGGTGCGGTTCATCACGTCGATCGAGTACTGGTTGTCATTCAGGCGCGTGCGCAGGAAGCCGACGTTGCCGCTGAGCGCGAAAGACTGCGTCGGCCGCCAGGCGAATTCGATCTCCGCGCCCCAGGTCTTGGCGTCGAAGTTCTCGTTGAAGGTGGCGCGGTCCTGGATCTGCGAAACCTGGTAGCCGCGGTAGTCGTTGTAGAACAAGGTGGCGTTGAGATTGAGCTTGCCGCCGGCCATCACGTTCTTCATGCCCAGTTCGAAGGCGTTGACGAACTCCGGATCGAATTCGAGATCGCGCTGGGTGAAGCTCAGGAATTCCGGATCGGCGCCGATCGCCGGCGAGTTGGTGCCGCCGGCCTTGTAGCCGCGCGAGCCCGACAGGTACACCAGGGTGCTGTCGGTGAATGCCAGGTCGGGCTTCCAGTCCAGCACCAGGCGTCCGGTCGGCTCGTTCCAGGTCTGGCGGACGTCGGGCAGGGCCGGATAGCCGCTGTTGACGAAGCCGGCGCCGACGAAGGAGTAGTACGGCGGACCGGACTTGGTGGCCGACAGCAGGGTCTGGCTCGGATAGGGCGTGGTGATCTTGATGTCGCGGGTCAGGCGCAGGCCCGCGGTCAGCTTGACCGTGTCGGACATCTGCCAATAGGCCTCGCCGAACAGTGCCGATGACTTGGTCTTGGCGACGTTGCGGCTGCGGAAATAGTTATGGCCCTGGCCGTTGATGCTGTCCAGCGAATTCGGGTCGATGTAGACGCAGGGGTAGCCGGCCAGGCCGTTGACGGTCGCGCCGCCGTTGCCCTGCGGGCAATCCACCGGCGTGTTGCCGGAACCGAGGCCGACGCCGGCGGTGTTGTTGAAGTTGCGCGCGATCGCGGTGAAGACGTTGTTGAAGACGTAGTAGCTCTCGTCCACCGAGTAGTACAGGTAGTTGGCGCCGATGCTGAAGTTGAATGGCCCTTCCGACATCGACTGTAGGCGGAACTCCTGCGACCACTGCTTGCTGTAGGAATCGACCAGGTCGACGCCGAGCATGCGGTCCGAGCACCCCAGCTGCGGATCGCAGAGCACGCCCTTGGGCGCCAGCGGATAGGCCGGCGCCAGGTCTCCGTTGGGCGTGATCTGCACCAGCGGATCGGTGTCGGTGAACACCGCGTTGGACTGGAAGCGGTTGTAATCCTGGGTCGAGTAGTACTTGTCGCGCGTGTACAGAGTTTGCGAAACGAACTTCAGGTCGTTGAACTCGGTGTCGAAGTTGAGCTGGACGACATCGTTCTTGGCCTGGAAGCGTGGGTCATAGGTGGTCTCGATCTGACGCAGGTCGGTCGACTGGGTGCGGCCCTCGTAGGGGTTCACGCCCGGCGTGATCAGGTAGATCGGGCCGACGAAGTTGCCGTCGGGATCCAGCGCGGATGCCAACGTGCCGGGGAAGGTACCGCTGGCCAGCACCCAGGGCAGGCTGCCGCCGTTGGGCAGACCGAAAGCGCCGCGGTCGTAGAGCGAGCCGTCCGCGCAGCCCTGGCTCATGAAGTTGCGGTCGAAGCTGTTGGGCGCAGTGCCGTCGACGTCGGTGGCGCCGGGATCGGTGTGACACAGCTGTTTGCCGGTACGCGCGCGCCGGTCGTCCTCGTCGAAGTGCTCCCAGACCAGGCTCAGGTTGGTGGCCTCGCTGGGCTTGAACACCAGCGAGGCGCGCGACGACCACAGGCTGCGATCGTCCACGTCCTTGCCGGTGGCGGTGTTCTCGATATAGCCGCTGCGATCGGTCCAGGCGCCGGCCATACGGAAGGCCAGCGCGTCGTTGATCGGCAGGTTGACCATGCCGCTGAAGCGCTTGCTCTCGAAGTTGCCGCCCTCGACCTTGAGCCAGCTCTCGAAAGCGCTGGGATCGGCGAGGTTTGGGATCATGTTGACCACGCCGGCGGTGGCATTGCGGCCGTACAGCGTGCCCTGCGGCCCGCGCAGCACTTCGACCCGGTCGACGTCGAAGTACTCCTGTTCGAACAGGCGGTTGCGGATCATCGGCGTGCTGTTGAAGCTGATCGCCACCGCCGGATCGGTGGTCACCGACAGCGCTTGCGTGCCGATGCCGCGGATCTGGAAGTTGTAGCTGGCGAAGTTGGTCTTGCTGAAGCTGACGTTCGGCGTGGCCGTCACCAGGTCGCCGCCGGTTTCGATCTTGCGGTCGCCCAGGTCGCTGCCGCTGAAGGCGGTGATCGCGATCGGAACGTCCTGGATGCGCTCGACCCGCTTCTGCGCGGTGACCACGATGGTGTCGAGGTTGGTCGCCGCCTGCCCTTTGACGGGGGCGGATTCGGGCGCCGTTTGCGGCTCTGCCTGGGAATCCGCTGCCGGCTGCGTGTCAGCGGTCCCCTCTGCGTTTCCCGGTGGAGCCGGGGCGACGGCCGGTTTGGCGTCCCCCGCCGCCGGCGACCCGCCCGCACTGCCGTTGATGAGGATCGCGCCGGAGGCGCTGGTGGAGTACTGGAGACCGGTGCCGGCGAGCAGTTCGTCCAGGGCCTGCAGCGCCGGCTTCTCGCCGCGCACCGCGCGTCCGGTCTTGCCGACCGCGAGTTCGGGCGAGTACAGCAACTGCTGGCCGCTCTGGCGCGCGTATTCCGACAAGGCGGCGTCGAGACGCTGCTGCGGGATGTCGAATCGGGCGGTGGCCGCATCGCCGCGCGCATACGCGGTCAGACAGGGCAACAGCGCCAACAGCAGCACGCAGGGTTGGAGTACACGTCTCGACAGTCCCTTCTGGTCTCGCACTCGCATCGATTCCCCTCCGGTTGCGGGCCGACTTCATGTGGCCTGGTCTCTATAGGGACGCAGCGCGTTCGAAAACCCGAACCCGTACCCGCACGATCCGGCTGCGGCACGCGATCGCGGCCGCGAATGGCGCGTGTTTCGCCTGCGTCGCGTTTTGCATCGCAACAAAAAATCGCGCATGTTGCGCTGCGGCGTAGCGCGCGCGATCGCGCCGGCGCGGGGTCGGTCGACATCGTCGCAAGGGCCGAACGCATCGTCATGCCGCGCCCCGCGCAGGCCGGGCACGATGTCGAGCGCGGCGCATTGCTGCGCCGCGCATGGTTGGTGGACATCCCGGGCTTCAGCCGCGCTCGGGCGACCGCGGTTTCAGCACGATCGCCTCGCTGCTGTCCGCGGCGCGCTCGATCGGGAAGTAGGCGGTCACGGCGTCGACGAAGGTGTCGGTGTCGCCGGTGTTGAACGCGCCGCTGATCTTCAATGAGGCCAGGCGGGTATCGCCGAGCACGATGCGGTGGCGCGAGTAGCGATTGATCTCGGCGACGGCGTCGGCGAGGCTTTCGTTCTCGAACACGACCTGGCCGTGGCGCCAGCTCACAGCGCGCTTCACGTCGGCCGCGCGCACCCGCGGCACGGTCGCGGCCAGGGCCACGAACTGCTGGCCCGGCCGCAGCTCCGCGGTGGGCGCGGCGGCGATCGCGGCCGGCCGCGAACGCTCGCGGGTCACGCTGACGCGGCCTTCCAGCAGAGTGACCTCGAACAGGCGCTCGGACATGTGCACTTCGAACTCGGTGCCCAGCGCGGTCACCTGGCGGCCGTCCGCGGTGACGACGAAGGGCCGGCTGCGGTCCTTGGCCACCTTGAACAGCGCCTGCCCACGCTCCAGCGTCACCGCGCGCATCTTGCCTTCGTAATGCACGGAGACCCGGCTATCGGTGTTCAGGGTGAGCACCGAGCCGTCGGCCAGGGTCACCACCGAGCGCTCGCCGATACCGGTTTCGTGGACATTGCCGGCGATCGCGTCCTGCACGCCCTGGACCATGCGGCCCGGCGCATCGGGCCGCAGGATCAGCAGCCCGGTCACGGCGACGACCAGCAAGGACGCCGCGATCGAATAAGCGTAGGTGCGGGCCGCGCACGACAGCCGCGATTTCGAAGCGCGCGCCAGGGTCTCGCGCCGCAGCGCCAGCATGTCGGGCGCATCGGCCACCGCCTGCGCCAGGGCGCGCGCGGTTTCCACGCGCCGGAACGCGGCGGCGTGCGCCTGCGAGCGGCCGCGCCAGGCCTCGAAGGCGGCGCGCAGGGCGTCGTCGGCGCCGGGCTCGGCATCGCTCAGCACTTCGCTCCAGCGCGCGGCCGCTTCGTCGATGTCGTCCGGCAAGGGGCCCGGCCCGTTCGCGATGGGGGTGGTTTTCCACTTCATGCCAGGCCCCTCCCCGACCGGCCCGGCCCGGCCGCGCAGGTGCGTGCGGTCGTGGCGCAGGCCCGGATTCGTACGCTCCGGCTCATTCCGGCATCTCCGTGTCCATGGCGCGGCCCAACTGCGCCAGCGCCTTGGCCATGTGCTTCTCGGCGGCGCGCACGGAAATCCCCAACATGTCCGCAATTTCCATATATTTCCGCTTCTCCATGGTGCGCAACACGAACACGTCGCGCGTGCGCTGCGGCAGCGCGCGTAAGACGGCGACAGCCAATTTCACCGCCTCTTCCCCCAGTAAGACGCGCTCCGGCGAGATTTCCGTAGCGGGTTGATGAATTTCTTCGTCGAAGGACACGTGCGCGTCCTGGTCGCGGGCCTGGCGGCGGCGGCCCCAGTCGCGCAACGCGTTGGCGGCGATCTGGAATACGTACTGTTTGACGTGTTCGATCGGCCCGCCGCGCGCGCGCCGGACCAGGTGCAGGAACACCTCCTGGGTCAGGTCTTCGACTTCGGCAGGATCCTTGACTCGCTTGGAGAAGAAGCCGCGCAGCGGGGCGCGGTACTGCAGGGAGATGTTCTCCCATTGGCTGGCGCAATCCTCGCCGTAGTCGGCGAGCGATGCCGGTTCGCGCGTTGACGGCGCAGGATCGGCCATCGAGTCCCCTCCCCATACGCGTTGGTATGCGCAGGCCGGCAGCATACTCCGTCGGGCCAGCGCTCGTGTACACGCGCACGCGGGCACCGATGGGACTGCGTGAACCGGCGTTTTTCCCCGGCGAAATCCCGATTTCCCGATAGGACGCAGGATGCGGCGGCGCAGCATTTTGTGTGCGACTGGCGTGCCCGGCCGGCGTAGCTCGGCCCGGTCCATACCGTCGACCGGCGGGCGGCAGCGACGGGTTTTGCTTCATCGACCGATCCGGCAAAGCCGCGCACGCCCGAGCGCGCGGCAACGGCCAGCGGCGATGGACGGAATCCGTCAAAATCCCGGGACGACCCGACCCCACGAGACCGTTCACGATGCGCCACGATCCAGCGAGCCTTTACCCCGCCCACCTCGCCGAGCTCCAACGCCGCAGCCACGAGGCCCTGGAGCGCGCCGGTCTCGATCACCTGGTCGTGCCCAGCGGCACCTCGCACTATCAGGTGTTCGACGACCGCGATTACCCGTATGCCGTGAACCCGCAGTTCAAGGCCTGGCTGCCGCTGACCCGCAATCCCGGCAGTTGGCTGGTCGCCACGCCGGGGCGCAAACCCAAGCTGATCTACCTGCAGCCGTTCGACTACTGGCACGTGGTCCCGCAGGCGCCGAACGGTTACTGGGTCGAGCACTACGACATCGTGGTGATCCGCAAGCCCGAGGAAGCCCTGGCCCATCTGCCGGCCGACCCCGCGCGTTGCGCCATCCTCGGCGAGCCGCAGAGCGCGTTGGGCGCCTACGTGCCCAACAACCCGCAGCCGGCGATCGATTACCTCGAATTTCACCGTGCCTACAAGACCCCCTACGAAATCGAGATGATGCGCGCCGCCACGCGCCGCGGCGTGCGCGCGCACCGCGCCGCCGAGGCCGCGTTCCGCGACGGCGGCAGCGAGTTCGACATCCACCTGGCCTATTGCGCGGCCGCGCGCCAGGACGCCGCCGAACTGCCGTACAACAACATCGTCGCCCTGAACCAGAACGGCGCGGTACTGCACTACACCGAACTCGATCGCGAGGCGCCGGCGCAGTTGCGCAGCTTCCTGATCGACGCCGGCGCCAGCCACCACGGCTACGCCTGCGACATCACCCGCACCTACGCCGCCGACGCCGGCAGCGAATTCCAGGCCCTGATCGACGCGGTCGACGCCGCCCAGCTGGCGATGTGCGACCAGGTCCGCGCCGGCCACGACTACAAGCGCATCCACCTCGACGCCCACCTGGCCCTGTCGGGCATCCTCAAGGACTTCGGCGTGATCAAGCTCTCGCCGGAGTCGGCGCTGGAGACCGGGGTCAGCAACGTGTTCTTCCCGCACGGCATCGGCCATGGCATCGGCCTGCAGGTGCACGATGTGGCCGGCTTCGCCGCCTCCGACCGCGGCGGCACGATCGCCAAGCCCGAGGGTCAGCCCTACCTGCGCCTGACCCGCGAGCTCGCAGCCGGCATGGCGGTGACGATCGAGCCGGGCGTGTACTTCATCGACCTGCTGCTGGACGGCCTCAAGCAGGGCCCGCACGCCGACGCGGTGGACTGGAACCGCATCGAGCAGTTCCGTCCCTACGGCGGCATCCGTATCGAGGACGACGTGGTCTGCACCGATGGCGCGCCGATCAACCTCACCCGCGACGGATTCGCCGAAGCGGCCTGAGGCGCGCCGCCCCGCCGACGCGGTCGCCAGTCCAAAGCAAGCCGGAGAGGCTTGCCCGCAACTGCGGCACAACCGCGCCGGCGCATGCGTCTGGACAGCACGACCATTCGCTTGAGCGCCCCTCGTTGCCGTTGCTGTTGCTGTTGCTGTTGCTGTTGCCCCGGCATTGGAATCCGTAACACCGCACTCGCCCATCAACCGTAGACCCGAAGGGCGGCGCGCAGGACGCGCGCCGTTTTTCGAATGGACAGGGACGTCCATTCGAAAAATCCCGACGCAACCACCGAACTCGCAGGGGAGGTTTGGCCAACCGACCCTTCTCTTTGGTTACTTTTGACCGAAGGGAATCCAGACGGACTCTTGGGCCAGCAAGAGAAAGTGACCCGCACGCGCAGCGGGCGGAAGCCGTTGACCTTCGTGCCAGCCCTGCGGAGCGAGAGCCACAGCGAATCTCCCAGCGCGCCCGGCCACCGCAGTAGCCGAAGTTCGCGATCGCGGCTCACGCCGCTCCCACAGAAAGCCAGCTCACCCGAAACCAACGACGCAGCCCGAGTTCGCAGTCGCGGCTTGCGCCGCTCCTACAGGGAGCTAGGGGGAGAGAAAGTGACCCGCACGCGCAGCGGGCGGAAGCCGTTGACCTTCGTGGCAGCCCTGCGGAGCGAGAGCCACAGCGAATCTCCCAGCGCGCCAGACCACCGCAGTAGCCGGAGTTCGCGATCGCGGCTCACGCCGCTCCCACAGAAAGCCAGCTCACCCGAAACCAACGACGCAGCCCGAGTTCGCGGTCGCCGCTTGCGCCGCTCCTACAAGGGGCTTGGGCGGGAGAAAGTGACCCGCACGCGCAGCGGGTGGAAGTCGCCAACGCGCGGGACCTCCCCTCGTGCGGCGGAGGGCGCTAAAGGCGCAGCCTCCTCACTTCGCCATCAAGGCTTCGATCTCGTCGGCGCTGCGCGCCAGCTTGTCGGTCAGCACCTGATAGCCGTCCTTGGTGACCAGCACATCGTCTTCGGTGCGTATGCCGATCCCGCGCCACTTCGGATCCACGCTGGTGTCGTCCTGCGACACGTACAGCCCCGGCTCGATGGTGAACACCATGCCCGGCTCGAGCAGGCGCGACTCGCCCTCGATCCGGTATTCGCCGACGTCGTGCACGTCCAGGCCGAGCCAGTGTCCGGTCTTGTGGCGGTAATAGCGGCGGTAACTGCCGTCGGCGAGGTTCTTCTCGAGCTTGCCCTTGAGCAGGCCGAGCTTGAGCAGGCCCTCGGTCAGGGTTTCGACCGCGGCGTTGTGGCCGGCCTCGTAGGCCACGCCCGGGCGCGCCTGCGCCAGGGCCGCGGCCTGGGCCGCGCCGACCAGGTCGTGCAGCGCGCGCTGCGGCGCGCTGAAGCGGCCGTTGACCGGGAAGGTGCGGGTGATGTCGGCGGCGTAGCCGCGGTACTCGGCGCCGGCGTCGATCAAGACCAGGTCGCCGTCGCGGGCCAGGCCGTTGTTGGCGCGGTAATGCAGCACGCAGCCGTTGGCGCCTGCGCCGACGATGCTGCCGTAGGCCGGTTCGGCGTCGTGCATGCGGAACACGCGTTCCAGCTCGGCCTGCAGTTCGTACTCGCGCACGCCCGGGCGCGCGGCGCGCATCGCCACTTCGTGCGCCTGCACGCTGATGTCGGCGGCGCGCTGCATCAGCTTGAGCTCTTCGCGGTCCTTGAACAGGCGCATCTCGTCGAGCAGGTGGCCGAGCTCGAGGAACTCGTGCGGCGGCTGCGCGCCCTGGCGCACCATCGCGCGCACCCGGTTCAGCCAGCCGATGAGCTTGAGATCGAACTCCTGATCGCGGCCGAAGTGGTAATAGACGCGCGAGCGGCCTTCTAGCAGGCCGGGCAGGATGTCGTCGAGGTCGGCGATCGGATAGGCGTCGTCCAGGCCGAAGGCCTCGACCGCGCCCTCGGGACCGAAGCGCGGGCCGTCCCAGCCTTCGCGCTCGAGATCGCGCTCGCGGCAGAACAGCAGGGTTTCGCCGTGCTTGCGGCCCGGCACCAGCACCAGCACCGCTTCGGGCTCGGGGAAGCCGGTGAGGTACCACAGGTCGGAATCCTGCCGGTACGGGTAATGGGTGTCGCGGCTGCGGATCAGCTCGTTGGCCGACGGCAGCACCAGGATGGCGTCGTCGCCGGCCATGCGCATGAGCTGCTTGCGACGGCGCGCGTAGGCCTTGGCGGAAATCTGGCTGGCGATGCCGGCGGTAGTCATCGTCGCGACGCCTCGGTCAGTTCAGACGCTGTCGATGCTGCGTGGCCAGCACGCAGTCGCCGTGCAGCAACAGCGCGGCGACGCGCACGAACTCCTCGATCTCGACCAACGCCTCCTCGTCTTCCTCGTCGCCGTCGTCCTGCGGTTGGGCGACGGCGAGCTTGGCCAGATCGCCCAGCGCCTCGCGGCCCTCCACCGACAAGGCGTTGGCCGAGGCGCCGGCCAGGCCGAAGCCGCCGAGGAAGCCGCGGCACCAGTCGAACAGCGCGCCGCTGCGCTCGGACAGCGAGGCGTCGGCATCGGGCAGCAGCAGGGCGAAATCGAAACTGCGGTCGGACAGCTGCGCGGCGCTGGCCAGGCGCAGCCGATCCAGCGCGCTGTCGGCCTCCGGCGTGGCGATGGCGTCGTCGGCGAGGACCTTGGCCGGCCATTCGCGCAGCGAGGCGCCGCCGCCGGCAAGCCAGCCGCACAGGGCGCCATGGAGTTCGGAAGACGAGGCGGCGAGCGCGAGTTGGCGGCTCTGGGCGTCGACGGCGGACAGATCGGGCAGTTCGATGGCGGGCACGGGGAAGGCTGCGTGGGGGTTGCGCCAGTTTAGCAACGCCGCGACGCGGCTTGTTGCGGCGGACGACGCCTGCCTACACTGCGTGCTGCCACGCCCTGCGCCCCGGTGTCCGTGCGTCCATCCTCCATCGCCGCTATCCGCTTCGCCGGTCTGCTCAGCGCCTTGCTGGCGTTGGCGGGCATGGTGTTGCCGGCCGCAGCCGCGACCCGGGACTTCTACTTCACCCGCCTGGGCAGCGAGACCGGCCTGGCCCAGAACTCGGTCACCGCGCTGGCCCAGGACACTCAGGGCTTCGTCTGGGTCGGCACCCAGGGCGGCCTGCACCGCTACGACGGCCAGCGTTTCGTGCCCTACCGCCACGATCCGCGCGATCCGGCCAGCCTGCCCGACAGCTACGTCACCGCCCTGGCGCTGGAAAGCGAGCGCGCGCTCTGGGTCGGCACCTATTCCGAATACGTGGCCCGGCTGGACCTGGCCACCGGCCGCATCCGCCGCTATCCGGCCGCGGGCAGCGCCCAGGCCTCGCGCCAGGTCATGGCCCTGCTGTACCGCGGCGGCCGGGTCTGGATCGGCAGCCTGCGCGGGCTGGAGCGCATGGACCCGGTCAGCGGCCGCCGCCAGGCCCTGCTGAAGCTGCCCGACAGCGCGCGCGAACGGCCCTGGCAAAAGCTGGTGTCCGACCTCGACGGCAACGTCTGGTACGGCAACGCCGCCGGCCTGTACCGGATCGGCGGGGACGATAGTGTCGAGCGGATCGACCCGCAGCCGGTCGCCAGCCTGCTGCGCGACCACCGCGGCCAGATCTGGATCGGGCGCAACGACGGCCTGTTCCGCCTGCACAGCGACGGCCGCAGCCTGATCCGCGCCCTGCCGCCCGAGTCCGGCAAGGCGGTGGTGCCGGTGCCTTCCACGGACGTGCGCGCGATCGTCGAGGCGCCCGATCATCGCCTCTGGCTGTCGACGTTCGGCGACGGCCTGCGCCGCTACGACCCCGACAGCGGCCGGGTCGAGGCGGTGCGCGAGGATTCCGGCATCGGCGCCGGCCTGCCCGAGGACACCATCGCCAGCCTGATGGTCGACCGCGGCGGCCTGCTCTGGGTCGGCGGCACCTTCCGCGGCGTGGCCCTGGCCGACCCGCGCGGCACCCGTTTCAGCTACGTGCTCGACATCGACAGCGGCCGCCCGCGCAACGCCGCCGCCGACGACAGCATGCGCGCCATCATCGAGGACGAGGGCGGCGCGCTCTGGCTGGGCAGCGACAACGCGCGATTGTTGCGCTACGACCTGCAGCAGGACCGGTTCGAGGACTACACCCGCCTGGTCGAGGAGGGCGTGCGGGTGATGGCCTTCGGCCGCGCCGACCGCGGCCGGCTATGGGTCGCGACCAGCCAGGGCCTGCGCCGGCTGGACCCGGCCACGCGCCAACTCGAACGCATCGACCTGGGGCCCTACTCCGCGACCGCGCTGCGCAGCCTGCTGGTCGCCCGCGACGGCACGCTGTGGCTCGGCAGCACCGGCTCGGGCGCCCTGCGCTACGACCCCGCCAGCGGCACGATCGCCCACTACGGCTACCGCGAAGGCGATCCCCGGGGCCTCAGCCATCCGGTGGTGCATGCCCTGCTGGAAGACCGCCTGGGCCGGATCTGGCTGGGCACCGGCGACGGCCTGGACCTGCTGGAGCCCGCCAGCGGGCGCATGCGCCACTACCGCCACCAGACCGACGACCCGAACAGCCTGCCCGGCAACCTGGTGCGCGCCCTGCACCAGTCCGAAGACGGCACGGTCTGGATCGGCGGCCATTCCGGGCTCAGCCGCGCGGTCGAGCGCGGCGCCGAGCTGCGCTTCGTCCATCCGCTGGGCGCGGCCCTGGGCGAACGCTCGGTGCCGGTGGTGTTCACCATCGCCGAGGGCCCGAGCGGGCGCCTTTGGCTGGGCACCGACGCCGGCATCCTGCGCTTCGATGTGGCGCCGGGCTGGGTGCGCCGCTACGGCCTGGCCGACGGCCTGCAGGATCTGGAGTTCAACGGCGGCGCGGTCGCCCAGCTGCGCGACGGCCGTTTCGTGTTCGGCGGCGTGCGCGGCCTCAACCTGTTCTCGCCGGCACGCATGGTCGATTCGCGCTATACCCCGCCGGTGCGCCTGCTCGGGGCCTGGATCGGCGCCGAAGCCACGGTCGACAGCGGCGCCCTGTGGCAGCCGGCGCGCCTGGACGTGCCGGCGGCCGCCGGCATCCTGCGCCTGCGGGTGGGCGCGCTGGATTTCGCGCCGGATTCCAGCATCCGCTACCGCTACCGCATGGACGGCTTCGATCGCGGCTGGATCGACAACGGCATGCGCCAGGACATCACCTACACCCGCCTGCCCGCCGGCAACTACACCTTCCGCGCCCAGGCCACCAACCGCGACGGGATATGGAACTCGCGCGAGCTGGTGATCCCGATCCACGTCGCCCCGCCGCTGTGGCGGCACCCGATGGTGATCCTGGCCGCGGCCCTGGCCCTGATCGCCTTGCTCGCCAGCGCGGGCTGGCGCTGGCACCGCGCGCGCCAGCGCGAGCGCGGCTATTTCCGCCAGATCCGCGAACGCGAGGAACGCCTGAAGCTGGCCCTGTGGGCCTCGGGCGAGCAATTCTGGGACTACGACCTGTCGCGGCGCGAGATGCACCGCATGCGCGTCGACGAGCAGCACGCGCAGACCCCGGACATCGGCGTCCAGACCCATGTGGTCGACGACCACGAGATCCACGCCGACGACCAGCAGCGCGTGCTCGAGTTGCTCAAGCAGCACCTGCGCGGCGACGCCGCGCTGTTCCTGTCCGAACACCGCATCCGCAATCCCAGCGGCGGCTGGAGCTGGATACGCGCGCGCGGCCGGGTGGTGGAACGCGACCCCAAGGGCCACGCCCTGCGCGTGGCCGGCACCGCGCGCGACATCACCGCCAGCCGCAGCGCCGAACGCGACCGCCGCATCTCCAGCGAGGTCCTGCGCAGCATGGCCGAGGCGGTGGCGGTGATCGACCGCGACTTCCACTTCGTCTCGATCAATCCCGCCTTCACCCACATGACCGGCTACGGCGACGCCGAGGTGATCGGACGTTCGGCCAGCCTGCTCGACAGCCGCCAGCACGACCCCGAGTTCTACCAGGAGATGCGCGCCGAACTGCAGCGCAGCGGGCGCTGGTCGGGCGAGATCTGGCAGTCGCGCAAGGACGGCGCCGAATTCCTGTGCTGGCTGCAGAGCAGCGCCGTGCTGGACGCCATGGGCCAGCGCAGCCACTACGTCGCCGTGCTCAGCGACATCACCGACCAGAAGCGCGCCGAACAGGAACTGCGTTACCTGGCCAACTACGACACCCTCACCAGCCTGCCCAACCGCACCCTGCTGTCGGAGCGGCTGTCGCGCGCGATCGTGCGCGCGCGCCGCCAGGGCCACCGCATCGCGGTGCTGTTCCTGGACCTGGACCGCTTCAAGGACATCAACGATTCGCTCGGCCACGCCGCCGGCGACCGCATCCTGCGCGCCGCCGCCGCCCGCCTGCAGGAAACGGTGGGCGCCGAGCACACCGTCGCCCGCCTCGGCGGCGACGAGTTCACCGTGGTGCTGGAGAACATCGACACCCCCGAGGACGCCGAAGCGGTCGCGCGCCGCCTGATGCGCGCCTTCGAGACGCCGTTGGATTTCGACGAGCGCCACGACGTCTCGATCTCGCCCTCGATCGGCATCAGCCTGTATCCCGATCACGCCCAGGTCCCGACCGACCTGCTCAAGCACGCCGACACCGCGATGTACCAGGCCAAGGCCGCCGGCCGCCGCACCTACATGCGCTACACCGAGGCCATGGACGTCGAGATCCGCCGCCGCGCGACCATTTCCGCGGCCCTGCGCAAGGTGCTGGACCGCGGCGAGCTGCGCCTGGTGTACCAGCCGCGGCTGTCGCTGCCGGAACAGCGCATCACCGGCGTCGAGGCCCTGCTGCGCTGGCGCAGCGCCGAATACGGCGATATCTCGCCGGCGCAGTTCATCCCCCTGGCCGAGGAAAGCGGGCTGATCCTGGAGATCGGCGAATGGGCGATGCACGAAGCCTGCCGGACCCTGGAGCGCTGGCGCCAGCAGGGCCTGGACCAGCTCTCGATGTCGGTCAACGTCTCGGCCCTGCAACTGCTGCGCAGCGACCTGCCGCGCACGGTCGCACGCGCCCTGGACGAAAGCGGAATCCCGGCCTGGCGCCTGGAACTGGAACTCACCGAGAGCGTGATCATGGCCAACGCGGTGCAGACCGCGACCACCCTGCAGGCCATCCGCGACCTCGGCGTGGGCCTGGCGGTGGACGATTTCGGCACCGGCTACTCCTCCCTGGCCTACCTCAAGCGCCTGCCGATCAACACCCTCAAGATCGACAAGGAATTCGTCGGCGACCTCGGCCGCGACCCCGACGACGAGGCGATCACCAGCACCGTCATCACCATGGCCCATTCGCTGGGCCTGAACGTGGTCGCCGAGGGCGTCGAGTCCGAAGCGCAGATGGAGTTCCTGCGCGAACACGGCTGCGACGAGATCCAGGGCTACTGGCTGGCGCGCCCGCTGGAGGTCGACCAGTGCCTGGCCTTCATCCTCGCGCGCACGCCCGGCGTGGTAGCGCCCCCGGCCGCTCCGGACTGAGACCGCCGCCCCGCTCCGGCGCATCCGTTCACCTGCCGGCGCGATCCGCGCCACGGCCGGCTTGACCGGCTCCCGGCTCCCTGCCTATCGTGGCCGTATGGACCGCGCCGAACTGCTCGCCCAAATGCAATCGCTCGCCGACCGCGTCGACGAGCTGGCCGAGCGCGCGCGCCGTCTGCACGACGAGAACCGCAGCCTGCGCCAGCAACAGGAACAGCTGGCCGGCGAACGCTCGGCCCTGCTGGCCAAGAACGAGCAGGCGCGCACCCGCGTCGAAGCGATGATCGCGCGGCTGAAGTCGCTCGAGCAGCACACCTGAGCATCCGCCGATGAGCGCCAGCGAACCCGTCAGCATCCGCCTGCTCGACCGCGAGTACACGGTCGGCTGCGAGCCGTCCGAACGCGACAGCCTGTTGTCGGCGGCCAAGCTGCTGGACAGCAAGATGCGCGAGATCCGCGGCGGCAACCGCATGGCCGCGCTCGATCGCGTGGCCGTGCTGGCCGCGCTCAACCTGGCCCACGAACTGCAGCAGCTGCGCGGCGAGAACGAAAGCCGCGACCGCGAACTCGCGCGCACCCTGGGCGACCTGCACCGCAAGCTCGACGGCCTGTTCGACGCCGCGCCGCGCTGAATCCGCGTTTGGCGCCATGCGCCGCGCGACGGCGAAGCCCACGCGCGCAAGCGACGCGCGTGAATCCCGGAGATGCGCCTTGCACGCACGCGATCACGGCCTCGATGAATCGCAGCGCAGCCTTACCGACGAGCGGACATGCGCGCGCGCGCCGCCGCGCTATACTTTGCCCACGTCCTCTGCTGTGCGCGACGGCGTGCACAAACATTCGCCTTGTCCCTTAATGACGACCACGGGGGCGCAGCGGAAGCCCGGAGTGCAAGTCCGCCTCGTAGCGGGAAGCCCGAAGGCAGCCAAGCGTCCCCACTTGAACCCCGGGTTCAAGGTCGTTTGGCATGCATCGCCATTGGCGGAGGACTACTTATCCCGGACGGGCGCCTCGCGGCGCCCGCTCCTTCTTGGCGCGCCTCGCGCGCGCCGCCCCCAGATGGAAGCCCTGCCGCATGACGGCTGACCGTGCGGCGCTGCGCCGCGATCTGCGCGAGCGCCGCCGCGCGCTAAGCGCGGCCGACCGCATCGCCGGCGCCGAGCGCCTGGCCGCGCACCTGCTGGGCCTTCCGTTCGCGCCGCAAACCGGCTACGTGGCCGGCTACTGGGCCCTGGACGGCGAGATCGGTCTGCACGCCTGGCAGCTGCGGCTGCCGCCGGACTGCATCTACTGCCTGCCGGTGCTCGGCGACGACGGCGCCCTGCGCTTCGCGCCCTGGCGCGCGGGCGATCCGCTGGTCGGCAACCGCTACGGCATCCCCGAACCCGACGTGGCCGCGAGCTCGCTGCTGGAACCGCGCGACCTGGCCCTGGCGGTGACCCCGCTGGTCGGCTTCGATCCGCGCGGCCACCGGCTGGGCATGGGCGGCGGCTGGTACGATCGCAGCTTCGCGTTCCGCCAGCGCGAGCCCGCGCCGCCCTGGCTGGTCGGCGCCGCGTTCGAGGTCCAGCGCATCGACGCGCTCGACCGCGCCGACTGGGACGTGGCCCTCGACGCCGTGTGCAGCGACGCCGCCGTCTACGACTGCCGACATTCCCTGATCGCGTGAACGCCCCCATGACCGCACGCCGCCGCTACTGGCTGATGAAGTCCGAACCCGACACCTTCTCCATCGACGACCTGGAGCGCGTGCGCACCGAGCCCTGGAACGGCGTGCGCAACTACCAGGCGCGCAACTACATGCGCGACGGCATGAAGGTCGGCGACGGCGTGCTGTTCTACCACTCCAACACCGCCGTGCCCGGCATCGCCGGCCTGGCCACCATCGCCAGCCCCGCCTACCCGGACCCGACCCAGTTCGATCCCAAGTCCGACTACCACGACCCCAAGAGCACGCGCGAGGACCCGCGCTGGCTGCTGGTGGACGTCGCCTTCGACCGCAAGCTCAAGCGCGTGATCACCCTGGACGAGATCAAGGCCCACGCCGACGAACTCGGCGAGGACTTCGCCCTGACCCGGCGCGGCAACCGCCTGTCGGTGCTGCCGGTGACGGCGGCGCAATGGAAGCGGTTGTTGGCGATGGAGTAGTGGAGCCGGGATTCGCGATTAGAGATTCGGGATTCGCAAAAGCGCCTCGATACTCGAACGAATCCTCGAAATTCACGCCGCCGCCCGCTCTAACCAATCCCGAATCCCCAATCCCGAATCCCTACTCATGACTGAAGCCAAGCGCCTGGCCGGCGAAAAAGCCATCGACTACATCGAGGACGGCATGATCGTCGGCGTCGGCACCGGTTCCACGGTCGCCTACTTCATCGACGCGCTCGGCCGCAACAAGGAACGCATCAAGGGCGCCGTGTCCAGCTCCGAACAGAGCACCGCGCGCCTGAAGGCGCTGGGCATCGAGGTGCTGGACCTCAACGCCACCGGCCCGCTGGCGCTGTACGTCGACGGCGCCGACGAATGCGATCCGCACAAGCGCCTGATCAAGGGCGGCGGCGCCGCGCTCACCCGCGAGAAGATCATCGCCGAGGCCAGCGCCAAGTTCGTCTGCATCGTCGATCCGGCCAAGCGCGTCGACGTGCTCGGCAAGTTCCCGCTGCCGGTCGAAGTGGTGCCGATGGCGCGCAGCCTGGTCGCGCGCGAGATCCTGGCCATGACCCGCGCCCAGCCGGTCTGGCGCGAGAACGTGGTCACCGACAACGGCAACTGGATCCTCGACATCCACGGCCTGGCGATCGTCGACCCGGTGGCGCTGGAAACCGCGATCAACCAGATCCCGGGCGTGGTCAGCGTCGGCCTGTTCGCGCGTCGCCCGGCGGACGTGGTGATCGTCGGCGGCGAGCCGCCGATCGTTCTGTAAGACACTGATTCAACGGCAATTCTCAACACCGGAGACGGCCCGCCGACAAGCTCGGCGGGTCGCCGGCCGACGGCCTCCCCTGGCCCGTCGCGCAGCGCGATACTGGATCCCCATGCGTGGCCCGCCGCCATGACCCTGCGCTGCCTGTTCGTCGACTTCAACTCCTACTTCGCCTCGGTCGAGCAATACGACGAGCCGCGCCTGCGCGGCCGTCCGATCGGCGTGGTGCCGGTGATGGCGGCGACCACCTGCTGCATCGCCGCCAGCCGCGAAGCCAAACTGCACGGCGTCAAGACCGGCACGCCGGTACGCGAGGCGCTGGAGCGCTGCCCCGACATCGCGATCGTGCAGGCGCGGCCGGCGCGCTACGTCGAGCTGCATCACCAGCTGATCGCCGCGATCGAGGACTGCATTCCGATCGACGGCAAGCCCTTGTCGATCGACGAGGTCGCCTGCCGCCTGATGGGCCGCGAACGCCAGCGCGACAACGCCATCGCGATCGCGCAACGGATCAAGCGCACCCTGATCGAGCGCGGCCTGAGCCCGGCGATCCGCTGCTCGATCGGGATCGCGCCCAACACCTTCCTGGCCAAGACCGCCTCCGACATCGAGAAGGTCGACGGCCTGACCGTGGTCGAACTGGCCGACCTGCCGCAGGCCCTGCACGGCCTGCAGCTGCAGGACCTGTGCGGAGTCGGACCGTCGATGCTGCAGCGCCTGCATGAGGCCGGCCTGAGCACGGTCGCGCAGCTCACCGCCGCGCCGCGCGAACACCTGCGTGCGATCTGGGGCGGCATCGAAGGCGAACGTTTCTGGGCCCAGCTGCGCGGCATCGAACCGCCCTCGCGCCAGCGCAAGGCGGTCGGCTCGGTCGGCCACTCGCACGTGCTCGACCCGCAGATGCGCAATGCCGAGGGCATGCGTTCGGTGATGTTCAAACTGCTCGCCAAGGCGGCGATGCGGTTGCGCCAGGAGCGCTGCCAGGCGCGCGGCCTGAGCCTGCACGTGCGCTTCGTCGGCCGCGAACAACGCTACGACCGCAGCCTGTCCTTCGCCGCGCTCGACGACACCCCGACCCTGCTGCAGTTGCTGGCCGACACCATGGCGCCGCTGATGCGCGCCGCCGCCAACGGACGCTGGAACCTGCAACGGCATCCGCCGCTGTCGGTGGCCGTGTCCCTGATCGACCTGCAGCCCTGCGCCGCCGAGACCGGTGCGCTGTTCGCCGACCGCCATCGCAACCAGGCCTTGACCCGGGTGCTGGACCAGATCAATCAGCGCTACGGCAACAACCGCCTGTACTTCGGCGCGATGCACGAAGCCCTGGCGCAGGGCGCCGCGCCGATGCGCATCCCCTTCGGCCACATCCCGGACGAAGCCACCGAAGCCGACCTCGGCGCGGCGCCGCTGGTCGCCGACCCCAGCATGGACGAACTGTGGCTGCAGCGCCTGCGCCAGTTCAACGTGATGGCCGAAACCGCGCACCGTCAGGCGCGCGAACGCAGCGAGGCGAAACCGGCCGCCGCGACCACGCACCAGCCCTCGGGCGTCGGCGGCTGGGTCCGCAAACGCCGCGGCCAAGCCGGCGATGGCGAGCGCGGGAGCACGGGCTCGCTGTTCTGAACATTCCGGACCTGCGCGTTCGCTCCCGCTTGCGGGAGAGGGTTGGAGTGAGGGCCGGCGCACGCGCGCCACTCCAATCCAATGTCGGCCTCATCCGCCCTCCGATCCCTTGCTCCCGCAAGCGGGAGCAAGGGCGGCGCAGCCCCGTGCTTAAGCCCCTCTCCCGCACCGCGGGAGAGGGGTTGGGGCGAGGGCCGCTCTCAGCGCTTACGCATCCACCCCCACAAAGCCGCCCGTCTGCCGCTTCCACAGCCGCGCATACAAGCCATCGTGCGAGATCAGCTCCTCGTGCGTGCCGGTCTCGATGATCCGTCCCTGGTCCATCACCACCAGCCGATCCATGCGCGCGATCGTCGACAGACGGTGCGCGATCGCGATCACCGTCTTGCCCTGCATCAACGAATCCAGGCTGTCCTGGATCGCTGCCTCGGCTTCCGAGTCCAAGGCCGACGTGGCCTCATCGAGGATCAGGATCGGCGCGTTCTTCAACAGCACGCGCGCGATCGCCACGCGCTGGCGCTGACCGCCGGAGAGCTTGACGCCGCGCTCGCCGACCAGCGCCTCGTAGCCCTGACGCCCCTCGCCATCCACCAGGCGCGGAATGAACTCGTCCGCACGCGCCTCGCGCGCGGCCGCCAACATCTCCGCCTCGCTCGCGTCCGGACGCCCGTACAGCAGATTGTCGCGGATCGAGCGATGCAACAACGAGGTGTCCTGGGTAACCACGCCGATCTGCGAACGCAGGCTCTCCTGGGTCACGCCGGCGATATCCTGGCCATCGATCAGGATGCGCCCGCCTTCCAGGTCGTACAGCCGCAGCAGGATGTTCATCAGGGTCGACTTGCCCGCGCCCGACGGCCCGACCAGGCCGATTTTCTCGCCCGGCCGCACCGTCAGGTCGAGGTCGGCGATCAGGCCGCTGTCGCGGCCGTAGTGGAAATGCACGTTCTCGAAACGCACCTCTCCCTGGCTGACCGTCAGCGCCTTCGCGTCCTCGCGGTCGACCACCGTCAACGGCCGCGAGATCGTCTCGATGCCGTCCTGCACCGTGCCGATGTCCTCGAAGATGCCGTTCACCGTCCACATGATCCAGCCCGACATGTTGTGGATGCGGATCACCAGGCCGGTGGCCAGCGCGATCGCGCCCACCGTGATCGCGCCGCGATGCCACAGCCACAGCGCCAGGCCGCAGGTACCGACGATCAGCAGGCCGTTGACCACGGTGATGCTGACGCCCATCAACGTGGTCATACGGGTCATCTCGCGCGAGCGACCGGTCTGCTCCCGCATCGCCTCGGCCACGTAGTCCTCTTCGCGCCGCGAGTGCGCGAACAGCTTGAGCGTGGCGATGTTGGTGTAGCCGTCGACGATGCGCCCCATCAGTTTGGAACGCGCGTCCGAGGCCCGCCACGAGCGCAGCTTCACTCGCGGCACGAAGTAGCGCAGCAGCCCGACGTAGACCACGATCCAGGCCAGCAGCGGCAGCACCAGCCAGGCATCGGCTTGCGCGAACAGGTAGATGGCCGAGGCCGAGTACACCACCACGTACCACAGCGCGTCGAAGGCCTGGGTGGTCGATTCGCGCAGCGACGGACCGGTCTGCATGATCCGGTTGGCCACGCGGCCGGCGAAGTCGTTCTGGAAGAAGCCCAGGCTCTGCCGGAGCATGTAGCGGTGGGTCTGCCAACGCACCAGGTTGGTCATGCTGGGATGCACGGTCTGGTTGAGCAGCAAGTCGTGCAAGCCCAGGAAGAGCGGCCGCGCGATCAGCATCACCGCCGCCATCCACAGCAGCTCGCTGCCGTGCTGAGCGAACAACCGGCCGGGAGGCGCGGTATTCACCAGGTCCACGACCTTGCCCAGGTAGTCGAACATCACCACCTCGACGATCGCGACGAAGAAGCCGACTACGGTCAGTACCGCGAACACCGGCCAGGCCTGGCGTACGAAATGCCAGTAGAACGCCGCCACCGTGCGTGGAGGCATGACCTCCGGGGCCGGGCGAAACGGGTCGATCAGGGATTCGAACCAACGAAAAATCATCATGGCGTTGCGCCTTGTTTGAACTTGGAAACTCCCGCCGCACGCGCCCGGCCTCACGCCTGGATCGGGCGCACGAGCGAACGCGCGGGGGCGAACGGGCGCCAGTGGCGCCGGATCAACGATTCGGGAGTGAGGCGGCGGACGAGCGCGCGCGATCAGCGGCCACAACAGGCCCTGTCTGCGGACTGTCTGCCTGGCGCGGCCTGAAACCAGGCCACGTGTGCGGACTTAGCGGTGGACCGCGCCGACGATGGTGAACTTCATGGAACCTCTCCTGTTCCGATCCGGGATCGGTATGGCCGCGGGTCGAGTCCGACCGCGGCTGGCGCGCCGCGCATGATCGCGCGACTGCAGGCGGAGTGTACTCACAGGCGCGCATTGATGCAGCCGCGATGGCAAGACGCCAGGATCCGCACATTTCAGCCCATCCGCTTTTTGTTGAGCCCTCGGCGCGATCGGCTTTGGATAGGGGCGTGACAAGCCGCGACCGTACCAACCCCATCCGACGCAACTCTGCCTGTCCCCTGCAGGAGCGGCTTGAGCCGCGACCGCGGCAACGCACCGGCGGCGCAGCCCGGGTCACCGGGCGTAGACCCCGGCGGCCTGCGCCAAAACGCTTCCTGTGGGAGCGGCGTAAGCCGCGATCTCGATAATGGAGCGGCGCCGCAGTTCGGGTGATGGCGATCGCGGCTTACGCCGCTCCCACAGGGGAGGGTTCATGGGCCCGGCCTGGTCTTCGCCTCCGCTTTGCGGTCGCCACAAACGCCCATGCCGGCGTAATGGAGCGGCGCCGCAGTTCGGGCTATGGCGATCGCGGCTTACGCCGCTCCCACAGGGGTGGGTTCATGGGCCCGGCCTGATCGTCGCCTCCGCTTTGCGGTCGCCACAAACGCCCACGCCGGCGTTACTGGAGCGGCGCCGCAGTTCGGGTGATGGCGATCGCGGCTACAGTAGCGAGCAGATCGCTGCTTTCTGGGCCTGAGACGTCGCCTCCCCGCGGGAGCAGCCAAGCCGCAGCACCATCGCCCCTCCCCTGTAGGAGCGGCGCGAGCCGCGACCGCGCCAAGGCCTCGGCGGCGCAATCCAAGTCACCTGGCGCAACCAAGGCCCACGCGTGATCGCTCCCTGTAGGAGCGGCGTAAGCCGCGATGGCAATGGAGCGGCGCCGTAATCGGGTTATCGCGGTCGCGGCTCGCGCCGCTCCTACAGGGGCGATCGGGAACGCCGTCGCAGGCGCGACGTCCGCCTCGCGCTCGCGCGTTGATAGGTTCGTGCCGCGCTGGGATTAACTCCGCCGCACGGCGGTATTAACTAAGCGGGATTGTTTCGCGCAAAGAAGAAGGCCGGCCCCCTTTCGGGAACCGGCCTTCGGATGAAGCCCCCGGCGATGACCTGCTCTTGCATGGCTTAGGCCACACTGCCATCGGCGCATATGCGTTTCACTTCCGAGTTCGGGATGGGGTGAGCCGATGCGGCTTACGCGCCCCTGGCGCGTGCATCGGCGAACGCCCGCGCCGCTGGCGCGGGCCGGGCGCTCGCGCAACGGTCCGCGCACGAGTTAATCGTCCATCGACGGGCCGCATTAACCAAATCGTCGCGCAAAGAAGAAGGCC
>NZ_JBAHWA010000016.1:0-79980 GCF_036697405.1 Lysobacter sp. CCNWLW3 | reverse complement strand
TACGCCGCGTAACGTGATCGATCCGGTGGTGGAGAAATCGGTGTGGGCGTGGCAGCTGGGCAACGAGGCGTTCGGCGACAGCGCGCCCAACCAAGACCCCGACAACAACGGCACCGCGTTCGTGCTCGATCTGCGGTTTCCTGGGCAGCGCTACGACGGCGCAAGCGGCCTCAACTACAACTACTTCAGAGACTATGAAGCTCGATTGGGGCGTTACTCGCAGAGCGATCCGATCGGATTGAACGGCGGAATAAATACCTACTTGTATGTTGATGGCAGGCCCTTGTCGGTAATCGACAAGCATGGGCTCATGGGTCAAATGGTAGCCCAAGCAGTTTGTGAGTTTGTCACTGGCGTCGGCGGCTACTGGCACAAGAGGAAGGATGATCATTACGCTCAGTGGTCAAGCGAGCGCAGGAATAACGTTGAAAATGAATGCAGGCAGATCTATCTCAGCTGTCAATACAGCACCGTGCCTTCTTGTGTGCCGGATGCGCTAGAGGTTTGCAAAAAAATGAGAGATGCGGTGGAGTGCGAACTGGAAAGAGAGCGCCGAGATCTTGGTCTCGTTGACCCCATTCCGTGGTGGGACATTGTTGGAGGACTCTGCAACCTCGGAATAGTTGGTACAAAACCACCGAAGAGTCCTGCGCCATGAAGTATGTTCTGATTGCCCTGATCTGTGTGTTGTGCGGATGCGCCAATAAAGGGGTTCCTGAGGAATGTGGTCGGCTCTCTGAACTGATCTCTGAGCAAAGTATTGTGATTGAAGACGTAAAGAGTGCGTTTCATAGTGGTGACGCGGAGCTTGTCGAGATGGGTATGCGCATCGGCTCTTTGGAAAAAAAGCAGGCGCCTATCATTGACCGCTGTGCTCGTTATGCGATAAGCGCCGGGCCAAGGTGCAAGGAGTTTCATGAAGCTGGAACTCTGCGCGACGTAAGCACGCTTTTGAGTGCATTGAAGATTGCAGTAGAGAAAGAGCGGCCGCCGAGTCGCGAGTTTGTAGGGGGCATGCTCGATGCGGCAAGCAAGAGAGTCGCCTCGCCAAGTGGGGGTGACTACTGCTTACGTAAGTCGCAGCAGTGATATCGACGTCCACGGTATGAGAACAAAGAACCCCGCGATCGCTCGCGGGGTCCTTCGTTTCTGGCGCTCACGACTGTGCTGTCGAGCCACCATCAGCCGGCTTGCGGCGCCTCAACCGCCGCAACTCTCCCGCAACGACAACGCCTTGGCGATGTCGCGCCAATCGAACGCGCCCACGCCCATGTCGTCGTGCACGGCGTAGAACGCGCCGGCGGGGAAGCGCTTGCTCGCGGCCTGTTGCAGCCAGACGCCGTCGGTGTTGCCCACGGTCTCGCCCGAAAACGCGCCCAGATGGGAGAGGGTCTGGCGGTCGAAGACGTGGAACAGGCTGCGGTCCTTGAACTGGTCGGTGGCGAGCCAGTAGCCGCTGCCGTCCGGGCAGGTCCACAGGGCGATGCCCTCGGCCTGCGCCTTGAACAGGCCCAGGCCGAGGGTGCGCCCGCGGTACTGGCCGGCGAGGTCGTACTCGCGCACGGCGGTGCCGGTCTTGAGGTATTCCTCGGCGATCAGCAGGCGGTCGTGGGTGGCGTCGCCCCACAGGGATTCGGGTACGCGAATGGCGCCGGCTTCGCTGGTGTCGCCGAACGCGCCGAGGTAGCGCGCTTGGAAAGCACCGCCGGTGCCGACCTGGTAGCGCTTGTAGCGCGCGTTCAATTCGGCCAGCGGCGGCGGGATCTCGTCGCCGTTGGCGTCTTCGCCGGCCATGTAGGCGTCGCTGACCAGCACTTCGACGCCGCCGTCGCCGCTGTCGCGCACCCACAGGCCGTAGGGCTGCTTGAGTTCGTCGCTGCCGAAGCTGCCCAGCGATTCCAGGCCGGGCAACTGCAGCACCTGCACGCGGTGGTTGTCGCGCTCGACCACGTAGACGCGATCGCCGTGGATGGCGATGCCGTTGGGGCGCAGGAACTGGCCGGGCTGGGTGCCGGGACCGCCATAGCGGCGCAGCTCGGCGCCGCTGTCGCCGTCGTAGACCATCAGGCGGCTGGTCTTCTTCGAGGTCGCCAGCAGCAGCACGCGGCCGTCGGGCGCGATCCACGAGGCGGGCGAGTCCACGTTCTCTTCCGGCGTGCGCGCGGTGAGGAAGGCTTCGCGTATTACCTGATGCGGAACGTTCGCGGTCGCGAGCATGGGCTCGGCGCCGGTCTCGTCGGGCTCGCGCGCGACGCGGTCGGTGGCGCAGGCGGACAACAGCAACGCACTGAACAAGGGCACGGTGACTAGCGGCGCGATACGCGGGCGCATGAGGGTCTCGTTGGGATTGGAGCGGAGCGACGGTCCGCGGCGCGCGGAGCATAGCCCGCGCAGATGACAGCTTGCCGACATCGGCCCGGCCGGCGCGAATGCGTGCGGTGTCATCGTCCCGCCATGCAGCTGCCGTACATAGTCGCGCTTCCCCGAAGCGGACACCCGCAATGACCAAGACCCTCCTGGCCATCGGCCTGTCGCGCGCGCTGGCCGGCACCGCCCTGTGCGCCGTCGCCGGCGTCGCGCTCGCGCAGACGGCCGGCACCACGGCCGCTGCCGCCGCCGCCGATGCGCGCGATCTCGACACCGTGGTGGTGCAGGGCGAAATCGTCTACCGCAATCGCACCGAAGCCGTCGCGCCGACGCTGTCTTACGACCTGGAGTACTTCCAGCGCTTCGAACCGCTGACCGTGGGCGACATGCTCAAGCGCGTGCCCAGCGTGACCTTCGTGTCCGACGTGCTCGAGTACGACGGCGCGCGCCTGCGCGGCCTGGACTCGGCTTACACCCAGATCCTGATCAACGGCAAGAAGGTGCCGGGCGCGGGCGACGACCGTTCGTTCTTCGTCGACCGCATCCCGGCCGAGCTGGTCGAGCGCATCGAGATCATCCGCAGCCCCAGCGCCAACCGCTCCGGCGATGCGGTCGCGGGCGCGCTCAACATCGTGCTGCGCGACGCCTACGAGTTCGACGGCGGCTATCTGCGCGCGGGCGCGCTGCGTTTCGACGACAGCGAGGTCAAGGGCACCGCCGGTGCGGTGATCGGCGGCCAGGTCGGCGAGGGCCGCCTGCTCGGCGGTTTCAATGTGCAGGGCCGCTACAACCCCAAGCTCAAGCGCAGCGACCGCTTCGAACGGCCCGGTGGCGACTTCACCGACGCCGAGAACCAGACCGACACCCGCGACGGCACCGACTACTCGGCCAATCTGTCCTACACCCGCGACATCGGCAGCGGCCGCCTGTCGCTGAGCGGCCTGTACGTGCGCACCGACCGCACCGAGAGCGAACACTCGCTGGAGTACAACGACGCGCGCCTCAACGACCGCGCGCACCTGCTGTCGGACAACGACCAGGTCGTGGACATCGACCAGAACAATCTGGCGCTGTCGGGCAGCTACCGCTTCGACATGCTGGGCGGCCGCACCACCCTGGACCTGGGCTATTCCCGCTTCGAGGACGAGCGCACCGACACCGAAGAGGAAAGCGGCTACGACGACGACGACGACAGCCCGCCCTCGTTCGACGAACGCGAAGGCACGCGCATCCTGACCGACCAAGTCGACAGCGAGCGCACCGCGTCGCTGTCGCACCAGCGCGACCTCAGCGGCGGCGTGCGCCTGGAGTTCGGCGTCGACACCACCGCCAAGGATCGCGAGACCACGCTGCGCACCAGCGAGGTCGACAGCGACGACGAGGGCGCGCCGTTGCCACCCTATGCCGATTTCGAGCGCAGCCGCAGCGCCATCGAGGAGCGCCGGGTCGATCCCTATCTGATGGTCTCCGGCAAGGGCGGCGCCTTCGACTGGGAGGCCGGCCTGCGCTACGAGACCACCGATGTGGAGGTGCGCAACGACGAGGAACGCGCCTCCAACGACTACGCGACCCTGTTGCCGTCTGCGCATCTGCGCTGGAACGTGAGCGAGAACGATCGCGTCACCCTGTCGCTGGCGCGCACGGTGCGCCGTCCCAACTTCAACTACATCCTGCCGCTGACCCTGGAAGAGGAATACGGCGACAACGACTTCGTCGGCAATCCGCAGCTGGATCCGGAGACCGCCTGGGGCCTGGACCTGGGCTTCGAGCGCCGCCTGGGCCGCCACGGCATCGTCGGCGTCAATCTGTTCTATCGCGACGTCAAGGACCTGATCGAGATCAGCAACACCGGTCAGGCCAGCGCGACCGCGCGCGACGATTACGAGGACGAGCTGGAGGAGTTCCTGGACGATCACCCGGGCGCGACCCCGGCCACCCCGGGCTATCCGCAGTTCGATCCCGACAGCTTCGTCTACACCGCTTCCAACGTCGGCGACGGCTACGTCTACGGCATCGAGTTCGACATCTCCACGCCGCTGACCGTGCTGGGCCTGCCCAACACCGGCGTGTTCGCCAACTATTCCTGGCTGGACAGCTCGGTCGAGGACGACTTGGGCGAGCGCCGCTTCAACAACCAGTCGCGCTACGTCTACAACCTCGGCTTCATCCACGACATCGCCGACTACGGCGTGGCTTTCGGCGCCAGCTACCGCCGCCAGGGCGACGTGCGCTCGCGCGTGCTGGCCGAGGAGGTCACGACCCGCTACGGCGCCGATCTGGAGGTGTTCGTGGAGAAGCGCTTCGGCGACAACTTCTCGCTGCGCCTGACCGGCTCGAACCTGCTGGACGCCAAGAAGCAGGAGTACTTCAACAAGTTCGACACCCTGGCCGACCAGCTCGACCGCGACTACGACGAGTACGAACGCGAGAGCGAGCAGGCCGGGCCGGTGTACCAGCTGATCGCGCGTTACCGCTTCTGAGCGAGGCGTCTGCAAGGGGGCCGGGCGCGGCGGTGCGAACACCGCCGCGCCCGGAGTTTTGAGGCGTGCGCACGGGTGCCGCTTGGCCGGCAAGAACGCGCCGTAGGATGCGGTGAGCGCAGCGAACCGCATCGCCGGACCCACGGGCTCCGGCGTGTTCGCCGACCGCGGCGTCATTGCGATATCCGACCCGAGGTGGCGCGCGGTGCGGTTCGCTGCGCTCACCGCACCCTACGGCATCACCCTACGGCATCGATCGGCGTTGGGTCCGGCGCCAAGTCCAGCGCGTAACGGCGCTTGAGCGACTCTTGCGCGCCGCTGCGGAGATAGAAGCGCGCGGCATCCAGGTTCCACTCCGGTGTCTGCCATTGCAACCGGCCGTAGCCCCTGGCGCGCGCGAACGCGATCGCGGTGCGCAGCAGCGCCGCGCCGATGCCGCGGCCGCGGTGCTGCTCGCGCAGGTACAGGCAATCCAGATGCAGGTATTCGCGCGCGGCCCAGGTCGAGACTTCGGCGCTGGCGCTGGCATATCCCAGCGCGTCGCCGGCCTCTTCGGCGATCCAGGCCTGCAGGCGCGGCCGCTGCCCGAACAGCAGGGCGGACAGTCGCGCCCTGCGGTCGCCGTCGATCGTCAGGGATTCGGCGCGTTCGTAGCGCGCATGCTCGTCGCACAGCGCCAGCAGCGCATCCAGGTCGGCCGGCATCGCGGTGCGGATCGTGCAGCCGCCGCTCATCGTGGGCCCCGGGCGAAGCGACTCACGCCGCCGCGGCGCCGTCCTCGCGCGCGAGCGCGAAGCCCTCGTCCAGCCAGCCGCTGATGCCGCCGGCCATCAGCTTGACCGGCCGCCCCAGCTGCGCCAGCTTCACCGCCGCGCGGGCGGCGCCGTTGCAATGCGGGCCGGCGCAATAGACGACGAACAGCGTCGCCGGCGGGTAGGCGTCCATGCGCGAGCCGACGATCTTGCCGTGCGGGATGTTGACCGCGCCCGGCACGTGGCCCTGCGCGTACATCTGCGGACTGCGCGCGTCGATCAGGACGAAGCCGGGGTCGCCGGCGGCGAGTGCGGCGTGGGTGTCCCAGCAATCGGTTTCATAGGCGAACTGGCTTTCGAAATGGCGCAGCGCCAGTTCGGGCGGCGCGGCGGTGACGGCGGTGACGGCGTTGCGCATCGGCGTTTCCTGGTGAGGGGCGCGGCCATTGTTGGCGCCGCGCGGGGCGCGCACAATTGGCAGAAATGCCATTGAGCGATCGAAAAATGCCAAGTCGCCGTCCAAGCCGGGGGCGCCCGAACCCGCTGGTCGCCGCACTGGTCTACGACGGCCTGTGCAGCTTCGAATTCGCCTGCGCGGCCGAGGTGTTCGGGCTGCCGCGGCCGGAGCTGGGGCCGGACTGGTACCGCTTCGAGACCTGCGCGGCCGAGCGCCGGTCCTTGAAGACGCATTACGGTCTGCGCATCACCGCCGACGCCGGCCTGGAGCGCTTGAGCGAGGCCGGCATCGTGATCGTGCCGGGCTGGAAGGGCATCGACGTGCCGGTGCCGGCCGCGACGATCGCGGCGCTGCGCGCGGCCCACGCGCGTGGCGCCAGCCTGGTGTCGATCTGTTCGGGCGCGTTCGTGCTGGCCGCGACCGGCCTGCTCGACGGCAAGCGCGCGACCACCCACTGGCGCTACGCCGATGCGCTGCGCGCGCGCTATCCCGGGATCGAAGTCGACCCCGACGTGCTGTATGTCGACGAGGGCCGCGTCCTGACCTCGGCCGGCAGCGCGGCGGGGCTGGACCTGTGCCTGCATCTGGTGCGGCGCGAGCGCGGGCCCGAGATCGCCAACCAGGTCGCGCGCCGGCTGGTGATACCGCCGCACCGCGACGGCGGCCAGGCCCAGTTCGTCGAGCGCCCGGTGCAGGCGCGCGAGCGCGGCGGCTTGTCGGCGGTAATCGACACCATGCGCCGCCGCTTGCAGCACGAGCAACCGGTCGCGGAGCTCGCGCGCCTGGCGGCGATGAGCGAACGCAGTTTCATGCGCCGCTTCAAGCAAGCCACCGGCAGCACGCCCGCGCATTGGCTGGCGCGCGCGCGCGTGGATCGCGCGCGCGAACTGCTGGAGAGCGGCGAGCAGCCGATCGAGCGCATCGCCGCGCAGTGCGGCTTCGGCAGCGCGATCGCTCTGCGCCGCCAATTCCGCCTCAAGCTCGGGATCAGCCCGACCGCTTATCGGGCACGCTTCGCCCGCGGCGGCTGAACGGACGATCCGGTGGCCGTCCGCGCCGGCATCCGCCGTTGATACTCGGACGACGTCGACGCGAACGGACGCGCGCGGTAGTACGACCAGCCAAGGAAGCGGCCCCGCGAGGGCCGGGGCGGAACCGGACCCGCCATGGCATCGCCAGCGCGCATCCATCTTTCGAGTCGGCGCCGCGCACGGTTCGCGGACGCAGCGCGTCGCGCCTACCGCGTTCGACCCACGCAATCGGTCCAAGGAGGACCCCATGAAACCGAGCATCCGCCCTTCCGCTGTCGCCGCGCCGCGCGCGGTGCCCTGCGCTCTGGCGCTGGCCCTGCTGCTGGCCGCGCCCGCGTACGCGATCGGCCCCGAGGCGCCGGTCGATTTCGTCGACCACTACGTGCGCGACGGCTTCGTCGCGATGGTGATCGAACCCGAACGCCTGGCTTCGCTGGACGTGAGCCGAGCGATCTACAGCGACGGCACGCCGCTGTCGCGCGAACCCGATCCGGTGCCGTGGCGCAAGCTGCGCATGTTCGAGTACAGCGCGCCGTTCACCGGGCCCAACGACTTCCAGTACCGCGATCCGCGCGACAAGGCGCCGCCGCGGCGCGCGGCCGAGGCAGAGCGGCAGTACCCCAGCATCGAACGCGCGGCGCCGCGCGCCGAGCTGCCCCTGGCCGACGCGTCCGCCGCCGCGCGCAGCGCGTCCAGGGACGAACGGCCCAAGCGCGTCGGCGTGCTGATTCCGCTGGCGGGCGACAAGGCCGTGGGGCTCAAGGACGGCGCCTATGCCGAGAAGATCCTGGCGCGTGCGCATCCGGCCAACGAGGATCCGAAGAGCAAGCCCCTGCAGATGGTGTACTGGGCCCACTTCGTGGTTCGCGACGGCAAGCCGGCCTACGTCAGCCAGGCCGAGTACTCGCGCATCGTCGATCCGCCCCACGACGGGCTCGATGCGCTGGGCGAAAAGCTGCAGTGGAACGAAGGACGCGGCGCGGCGGCGAAGGTGCCGGTGAGCAAGACCAAGCTAGGCCGCGCGATTCCGCTGGGACGTGCGGGCGGGTTGCCGCCCGAGCGCGAGGACGCGCGCCGCAAGGACCAGGACGCCGGCCGGACCGCCGACGAATCCCGCGAACGCTAGGAGGGACCCACCATGAACATCCGCATCATCCAAATCGCCGCCGCGGCGGCCCTGCTGCTGGCCGCGCAAATCGCGGCCGCGGCCGAACGCAACGTCTGCTTCCGCCTGCAGTTGCGCGACGAGCGCGTGCAGTGCGCCGACACCTCCGAGGCCGGCGCGCGCCGCGGCTGCAACTCCGGCGGCTACGTCGACATGGTCGGCCACCAGATCGAAGTCTGGGACAAGGACTGGGAAGGCGACGACGAATACATCGGCACCTGGTACATCGGCGGCGGCGGCAGCCAGTGCGTGGCCTTCGAATGGGAAAACTCCGACTACGACAAAGGCGAGGACAACCCCGACCTGTACCTGCGCTACATCAACCGGGTCAACCGCACCGGCTACAGCCACTACGTCGAAGTGCGCGGCGTGAACACCGACAACAGCGCGGCCAGCGTCACCTCGTGGCGCAACGGCCAGTCCGGCGACCCGGAACGCTACGTGTCGATGAACTGCAAGGCCAATACCACCTGCAGCGTGTTCGGCTCCGGCACCCTGGTGCCGACCAACGACATCGCCTCCGACCGCGGCTTGCGGATCATGGCCCTGGACTCGGCCCAGCACACCCTGCAGGCCCTGGGCGAGATCATGGACACCAACGTGCGGCTGCAATACCCGGGCCAGTCCGACTGCCCGACCAGCTGCGCGCCGGATCGCGACCTGATCAAGATCACCCGCACCCGTGGCGCCAACGGTTCCAACGTGACCCACGAGCTCGGCCACGTGATCCAGATGCAGGAGTTCGATCAGGACTGGCTGCGCGACGACTGCAGCCGCGGCGGCAACGGGCACAGTCTGGATTCGCTGGAGCACGAGTCCTGCGCGACCACCGAGGGCTGGGGCAACTACGTCGCCCTGGTGAGCTGGTACGACCCGAACAACAGCGCGTCGGTGCCGTTCGGCTGGGGCCGCAATTTCGAGACCGCGACCCTGGGCTTCACCGCCTGCTCGGACAACGCCCACAACGAGATCCAGGTCGGCAAGGCCTTCTGGGACCTGGACGATTGGAACAACGAGGGCGGCAGCGGCGCGGCCAACGGCGACGACGACCGCCTGGCCTATGCCAGCACCGATATCGTCACCGGCTGGCGCCAGTTCGACGACGGCAGCGGCAATCGCGAGGACGGCGAAGACGGCGCCGACGGGGTCAACGTCCGCGATTACTGGGGCAACAACAGCGGCCGCTTCACCGCCGCCGGCGCCTTCGAGACCCTGGTCGAGCACAACTGCCTGCAGGCGCAGGTCGACGATTGAGTCGCATCGCGCGCACCGGTCCCGCGGGCCGGTGCGCGCGCCACTAGTTGTCGCGGCGCATGCGCAACAAGGCGACGACCAGGATCACCACCAGGGCGAGGCAACCGACCAGGCCCAGGATGATGATCCAGTGCCACAGGCTGAATCCTCCCATTCCCCTCCTCCTGCCGCATCCGTTCCATCGATGCGCAGGGTAACGGAAGGGGTTGTTGCGAAAGTGTGTGCGCCGCTGGCGCGGGTGGCGACGACAGGGGGTGCGCTGTGGAGACTCACGGCCCTGTGGCACGGAATTTCCTCACTCCTCCGAATGAGGGTCGGTGAGGCTCATCGCGAACGGTTCCCCGAGCGTCGCCACCGCTTTTACCTCTCCCTTTGAAAAGGGGGAGTGAGAGGAGTTGCTTTTCGCACCGCCAGACCGCCACCCACGCGCCGGCGCGCCCACCACGAACAGTCCTTGCCGCATCTGCAGCGGCAGCCGCGCCAAACCCTCAGCCGCGATGCTCCAAAGCCAGATATTCCGCCGACTGCATCTCGATCAGACGCGAGGCCGTGCGCTCGAACGCGCCGCCGAGTTTGTGGCCGAGGTAGAGCCCGGTCGGCGGCGCGGCGGCCGTGCAGACCAGGTTGACGTGGCGGTCGTAGAGCTCGTCGATCAGGGTGACGAAGCGGCGCGCGGGGTCGTCGTTGCGGCCGTCGAACAGCGGGATGCCGCCCAGCAGCACGGTGTGGTGCTCGGTGGCGATCTCGATGTAGTCGCTGGCCGCGCGCGGGCCTTCGCACAGCGCGGCGAAGTCGAACCAGGCGTGGCCTTCGGCGAGGCCGCGCACGGGAATGTCGCGGCCGTCGATGCGCAGCGGCCCTTGCTGCTTGGGGCAGGCCATCGACAGCTCCTTCCAGCGCGCGCCCAGCCAGGCGTCGGACTGAGCGTCCAAGGGCGTGCGGTAGACCGGCGAACGGGTCAGCGCGCGCAGGCGGTAGTCGTGCGCGCTGTCCAGCAGCAGCACTTCGCAGTGCTGTTGGATCTGGGCGATCGCGGGCTTGAAGCGGTCGCGTTGCAGGCCTTCGGCGTAGAGATTGGGCGGCGCGGTGTTGGAGGTGGTCACCAGCGCCACGCCTTCGGCGAACAGGCGCTCGAGCAGGCGGCCCAGCAGCATCGCGTCGCCGATGTCGATCACGAAGAACTCGTCCAGCACCAGCACGCGCAGTTCGCGCCGCCACTGGCGCGCGATCTTGGCCAATGGATCGCTCTCGCCCGCATGCGCGCGCAACTGCGCATGCACTTCGCGCATGAAGCGGTGGAAGTGGATGCGGCGCTTGCCGCCGCCCTGCGCGGCAGTGGCATCGGCGTGGCCCGGGTCCGCGACGTCCTGCAAGGGCAGGCCGTCGAAGAACAGGTCGATCAGGAAGGTCTTGCCGCGGCCGACGCCGCCCCACAGGTACAGACCTTTCGGCGTCGTCGGTTTCTTGCCCAACAGGCCGTCGAACAAGCCGCGCTTGGGCGGCTCGCTGAGGATCCTGTGCAGGCGGTCGAGTTCGCCCAGCGCCGGATGCTGGGCGGGGTCGTCGTTCCAGTCGCCGCGCGCGACACCGGCGGCATAGGCGGCGGACGGCAGCGCCGCCGCGGTGGGTTCACTCATGCGGATGCGAAGGCAGGTAGGGCTTGATGCCGTTCTTGATCGCGCCGCGCAGGTCGATCAGGCGGCGGTGGAAGAAATGGCTGGTGTCGGGCATGCGTACCAGCTCGGGCGGCTGCTTGAGGCTGTCGATCCAGGCATAGACCGCCTGCGGGTCGACGATCTCGTCGGCCTCGCCCTGGATCACCAGCCAGGGGCAGTCGGGCGCGACGATGCCGGCGAAGTCCCAGCGCCCGGCCGGCGGCGCGATCGAGATCAGCATGCCGGGCTTGAGTTCGTCGGCCCGCTTCAGCGAGACGTAGGCGCCGAAGCTGAAGCCGGCCAGCCACAGGTGGGCGTCCGGGCGGGTCGCGCGCACCCAGGCGGCGACCGCGCGCAGGTCGTCGGCTTCGCCACGGCCCTGGTCGAACTCGCCCTGGGACTGGCCGACGCCGCGGAAGTTGAAGCGCACCGTGGCCGCGCCGCATTCGCGCAGGGCGCGCGCGGTCATGGTCACGACCTTGTTGTGCATGGTCCCGCCCTCGGTCGGCAGCGGATGGCAGACGATCGCGACCAAGGGCCGCGGGTGGTCCTCGGCGGCTTCGACGATGGCTTCGAGCGTGCCGGCCGGGCCGGTCAGGCTCAGCGCGGTGGAGGCGTCGCCGGGGAAGGCGGGAGTGGTCATGCGCGCATCATACCGAGCCGCCGTTAGCGGGCCCTCAGCGGCCCGGGATCAGGCGGAACGCCAGCAGCAGCGGGTCGTGGTCGGAGCTGCGCCAGGGGCCGCCGGCGCCGCCGCGATAGCCGGCCGACAGCGGTTCGTCGGCGTTGCTGTGCCATTCCACCGCACCGCGCAGGCGCGCGGCCAGGCTGGGGCTGAGCAGGGCGTGGTCGAGGCGGCCGAGTTCGCCGCGGTAGACATAGCTGTAGGGGCGCGCGACCTTGGCCACGGCGAAGGCGTCGCGCCAGCCCGCGTCCTTCAGGGTGCGCACCGGCTCTTCCTCGGCGTAGGCATTCAGATCGCCGAGGATGACCGCAAGATCGCTGCCGGAATGCGTGGGGTCGGTCTTCAGCCAGGCGTCCAGGCGGCGCGCCGACTCGGTCCGCAGCGCGTTCCAGCAAGCGGCGCCGTCGCCGGTGTCGCGGTCCGCGCCCTGGGCCTGTGGGCCGCAGCCCTTGGACTTGAAGTGGTTGGCCGCGACGGTGAACGCCGGGCCGGCCGGTCGGCCGCGGCGCAGCGCCACGAAGGCCTGGGCCAGCGGCACCCGGCTGCCGTTGTCGAAGGGGCCGCCTTGCAGGGTGACGGCGCCGCCGCGCGGGGCGACGCGGTCGCCGCGATAGATCATGCCGACCCGGATCTGGTCGCTGCCGGGGCCGCGCAGGTCGGCCGCGCAGGGCAGGGCGCAGGTGGCGACGTAGCGCCAGTCGCCGCCGTCGCGGCGCAGGCGCTCGACCAGCTGGGCCAGGGTCGAGTCCGGGCCGTAGCCGTCGTTCTCCAGTTCCATCAGCGCGGCGATGTCGGGCTTCAGGCCCTGGATGGTGGCGACCAGCTTGTCCTGCTGGCGCCGGTACTCGACCGCATCGCGCGCGCCGCGCGCGGTCGGGAAGCCGCCGCCGCGGCCGTCGCCGTTGAACAGGTTTTCCAGATTGAAGGCGGCGATGCGCAGGTCGTCGGCCTCGCCGGCCTTCGGGGCCGGTTCGCGCGCCGCCGCGCGCAGGGTCGGGGTGGCGGTCAGGTGCAGGCGCCAACCGCCGTCGCGTGCGTCGAGCACGCCTTCCACGCCTTCCAGGGCACTGCCGCTGCGCGCCTGCACATAGCCGGGCGGCAGCACGCCGCCGTCCAGCGCGGGCGCGCCGGCGATGCGACCGTCGTCCAGCCACAGGCGGCGGCGGGCGTTGTCGGCGGCGACCGCGCGCGCGGCGTCGCTGCCGGGCGCGGCGCGTTCGCCGGCCTGCCACAGCGGCCCGTCGAAGGCGACCAGGGCGCGGCCGTCTTTCATGATGTCGCCGGTATCGGCCAGGGTCAGAGTGCGGCCGATGCCGATGCGCATGCCTTCGTAGCGCGACCAATCCGCCGGCGGCGCGTCCAGCACCAGGGTCTCGGTGCGGCCAGGGCCGAGCACGCGCGCGGCTTCGGGTTCCAGCGCGGTGAGGCGGCTGCCACGGCCGGTGTCGAGCTCGAGCACGCGCCCGATCACGCGCACGCGGTCGCCCACATGCAGCGAGACGCCGGGCATGGCGCGCACGAACAGCGCGTCGGAGCTGGCCTCGTCGTCGTCGCCGCCGTCCTGCACGAACCAGCCCTCGAAGCCGTCGCCTTCGCCGGTCAGGGCCGCGGTCACCGTGCCCTCGACGACCAGCCGGCGCCCGACCAGGGGGCTGGCCGCGTCGTGGCCCTGCACCTGGCCGATCGGGGTCGACGGCAGGCCGTCGGCGCGCAGCGGATCGCGTTGCAGACTGGCGCAGGCGGCCAGCAGCACGCAGGGCAGCAGCACGCTGGACAGCAGCAGGGCGGCGGAACGGGAACGGAAGGCAGGCATCGCGCGGGCGCCACGGAGAGGTCGCGCATTATCGAACGGATCGAGCGCATTCGTATTGCACGATGCCGGCGCCCGGGCGGGACCCGGAAACGACGACGCCGCCCGAAGGCGGCGTCGTGGCCAGCGCGATGCGGCGGCGCTTACTTCAGGTTGCCCAGCATCCAGTCGACGGTCGCGGCGACCTGCTCGTTGGTCAGGGCCGGGTTGCCGCCCTTGGGCGGCATCACGCCGGACGTGCCGGTGAAGCCTTCGACGGCGTGCTTGTGCAGGGTGTCCTTGCCCTTGGCCAGACGCGGGCCCCAGTGGGCCTGGTCCAGGGTGGGCGCGCCGCCGGCGCCGGACTTGTGGCAGCCCGCGCAGAGACTGTCGTAGATCACCGCGCCGTCCAGGGTGCCGCCGTAGGCGACCTGCGAGGCGGCCTTGGCGGCCGCAGCGGCTTTGGCCGCAGCCTGGGCCGAGGCGCCGGTAGCGCCGGCGTAGACCGCGCCGACCGGAGCGATGCGCGTCTCGGTGCGCTTGACCACGGCCGGGTCGATCTCCGGCGGGATCTGCTGGTGCACGAAGTAGGCGGCGATCATCAGCCCGAGGGTAACCAGCATCAAAAAGCCGATCACCATCGAGAATTTCTTCAGGAATTCGAGGTCGTAATTGCGCACGATCCACCTATTGCGCACACCCGGCGGGGCATGCGGAGCCATCAACAAGAACCGCACCAGGGGTGCGGCCGCGCGCCAGTATAAAGCCGGCTCCCATGCCCGTAGGCATGGGATGGCGCGCCCGGAGGGATTCGAACCCCCGACCAATGGCTTCGGAAGCCACTACTCTATCCGGCTGAGCTACGGGCGCCTGGCTGAGATCCCGGCGCTCCGACCGGTCAAGTCGGGGCCACGCGGGACCGGCATTCTAGCCGCAAACGCATGCGGACGTGGCGCAGCGGCGGCGAACGGCCGCCGTCGCGGCGCGCGTGCCGGGCTTGGTACTCTGGGCGGATGAGTTACGAGCGCTACGAAACCCCCGAATCGGTGCCGCCGCCGGCCTGGAAAATCCGCCTGGGGCTGTACTGGAAGCTGGTCCGCGGCGACCGCCCGATCGGTTGGCTGCTGTTGCTGTGGCCGACCTGGTGGGGCCTGTGGATCGCCGCGCGCGGGGTGCCGCCCTTGTGGACCCTGTTCGTGTTCAGCGCCGGGGTCTGGCTGACCCGCTCGGCCGGCTGCGTGATCAACGACTACGCCGACCGCTGGCTGGACCCGCACGTGGAGCGCACCAAGCACCGGCCGCTGGCGACCGGGCAGGTGCGCGGGCGCGAGGCCCTGGCGGTGTTCGCCGCGCTGATGCTGGCCGCGTTCGCGCTGGTGCTGACGATGAACCGCCTGACCGTGCTGATGAGCGTGATCGGCGTGGTGCTGGCGGCCAGCTATCCCTACCTCAAGCGCTACACCCATCTGCCGCAGGTCTATCTGGGCATGGCCTTCGGCTGGGGCATTCCGATGGCGTTCGCGGCGGTGCGCGGCGAGGTGCCGGCGGTGGCCTGGCTGCTGTACGCGGCCAACATCCTGTGGGCGACCGCCTACGACACCTGGTACGCGATGGTCGATCGCGAGGACGACCTCAAGATGGGCGCCAAGTCGACCGCGATCCTGTTCGGCGAGCTGGACCTGGTCGCGCAGGGCCTGCTGTACGCCCTGTTCCTGGCCGCGCTGGCGCTGGCCGGGCAACGCGCCGGCCTGGGCGTGTGGTACTACGGCGGTCTTGGCCTGGCGACGGCGCTGGTGGTGTACGAATTCGCGATCGCGCGCGGCCGCGATCGCGCGGCCTGCTTCAAGGCCTTCCTGCACAACCACTGGGTGGGCCTGACGGTGTTCGCCGGGCTGGCGCTGGACTACGCCCTGGGCGGCGGCGCGAACGCGATCTGAAGGATCGGACCCGGCGCGGTCTGCGCGCCGCCGTCGTGCCTACAATCGCCGCAGGTCCGCCACCGGAGTGCCGCGATGCCTCGTCTGCCTGTTGCGCTGGTTCTGTCCCTGCTGTGCGTGGCGGCCGCCGCCGCCGAACCCCCCAGCGCCGCCGCGCCCACGCGCGAGCATCTCGCGCCGACCGGTTGGGAGGGCTCCTACCACGACATCCACTACACGCCGGTGCTGCGCATCGGCGACCGCGTGATCGTGTCGGGCATCCCGTCCCGTTCCGGCCCCGACGAGGAGGCCAATATCCGCTGGGCGTTCCAGCAGCTCGAAGCCCACCTCAAGCGCGCCGGCGCGAGCCTGGAGGACGTGGTCGAGCTCAACAGCTTCCACGTCGCCAAGGACCACGAGGAGTTCCGGCGCGTGGTCGAGCCGGTGCTGAAAGTGCACCGGGAGTTCTTCAAGGACCATTACCCGGCATGGACCGCGGTCGGCACCCCGGCGCTGTTCTCGAAAGGCGCATCGATGGAAATCCGCGCCGAGGCGGTGATCGGCTCCGGCCTCCGCCCGCGCGCCGACATACCGCGGCCGAGCCCGCCGCCGGCGCCCTGATCCCGGGGCGAGGCGAGCGCAACCGGCGCTGTCGGGCGCAGCGCGTGAAGACCAATTCAGGCTTCTTTCCTGGTTTTTTGTGACACTTGTCACGCAACAGGGGGATACATGACTCAACGCCGTTCGCTCCGCGGCCTGACCGCGCTCGCCATCGCCTGCCTCGCCTCGCCCGCCGCCGCGCAGGTGCAACGCAGCTTCATCAACATCGGTTTCGAAGCGCCCGTGCTCGGCAACGGCACCACGGCCTGCTACGCGCTGATCCCCGAAGGCGCGATCCCCGGCTGGACCACGACCCATCCGGTCGGCACCGCCAACGGCAGCTGCGTGCCGGCCGGCTCGGTCGGCACCAGCGGCCGGCTGATGGAGCTGTGGGCCAACAACTTCAACGGCGTGCCCGCGCGCGAAGGCCGCCAATTCGCCGAACTCAACGCCGCCGCGACTTCGCGCATGTACCAGAACGTGTGCATGATCAACGGCGAGCGCATCGACTGGGTGTTCAGCCATCGCGGCCGCGCCAGCGCGAGCGTGCGCGATGTCGCCGAGATGAAGGTCGGCGCCTCCTCGACCGTGATCCGGGTCGGCACCACCACCAACGGCAGCTTCGACACGCCGATCGTCTCTCAGGGCAGCGCGTCCACGCCGGTCGCCGGCGGCAACGGCTGGGTCGATTACCGCGGCAACTTCAACTACGCCGGCGCCACCGGCACCAACAGCCTGGGCTTCGAATCGATCAGCACCGCCGGCGGCGACCTGACCGTCGGCAACTTCCTCGACGCGATCCAGCTGGTGTTGCGCCCCTTCGTCGAATTCGACCAGCCCAGCAGTTCCTCGCCCGAATCCAGCGGCGGCAACTTGCCGGCGCTGCGCATCAACGGCACCGTCCCGGCCGGCGGGCTGAGCGTGCAGGTGCAGATCACCGGCGGCAGCGCGACCCTGGGCGTGGACTACACCACGCCGGGCAACGCCGCGACCTTCAGCGTGACCGTGCCGGCCGGCGCCTACGACGGCGGCGCCGGCAGCACGATCGCCTTGCCGATCGCGATCGCCAACGACGCGCTGGCGGAAGGCAACGAGACCATCGAGTTGCGGATCACGCCGCCGACCGGTTCGCCGCTGCCGTTCCTGCTGAGCTCCGGCACCAGCTGCGGCGCCGCGGCGCAGAGCACGCGCAGCTACACCATCACCGACGACGACGCCAGCCTGTCGATCACCAAGAACGCCGCCGCGCCGGTGCTGGTGGCCGGCAGCGCCGACCTGTCCGACATCCGCTACACGGTGGCGGTCAACAACCCCAGCCTGGTCACCGCCGCCTACAGCCTTACCGACACGCCCGGGCTGGATCCGGACACCAGCGTGGTATCGGCCAGCTACCGCCTCAACGGCGGCGCCGCAACGGCGCTGACCGGCGGCGGTCCGTGGCTGCTGCAGGGGCAATGGCGCAACCTCAATGCCGGCCAGACCGATACCTACACCATCGACCTGCGGGTGCGCGTCAACCGCGGCGGCAGCACCGGCAACGACGCCTGCGCCGCGCCCAGCGCCGCCGGCAGCGGCCTGCACAACGCCGCGCGCGCGGTGCTGCGCGGCGCGGTCGGCAACACCAACTTCGACGCCAGCGCCTGCCGCCCGACGCCGACGCCGGTCTGGGTCAGCCTGAGCAAGCAGTTGCAGGGCCGCGTCGGCGCCAGCGACCAGGCCACGATGCGGATCTATTCGGGCGGGGTGCTGGCGGCCAGCGCCGCCACCAGCGGCGGTACCGTGCCCGCCAGCGCGAGCACCGGCGTGGTGATCCTGCCGGCCGGCAGCACCATGCAGTTCGAGGAAGCGATCAAGACCACGCCCGCGGGTCCGGACCAGGCGCCCAGCGCGTATCGGGTGTCGCTGAGCTGCGGCAACACGCTTGCCGGATCGTCCACCGTGCTGCCGTCGGGCGGCGGCAGCAATGCCGGCAACCGCCAGCAGTGGGCCGAGTTCTCGCCCAGCGCCGGCGACGACCTGAGCTGCACCATCACCAATGCGCTGCGCCAGGCGGACCTGAGCATCAGCAAGAGCGACGGCGCGGCGACCTACACCCCGGGCGGCACCGCCAGCTACACGCTGACCGTGGTCAACAACGGCCCGGATGCGGCCAATGCGGCGCAGATCAACGACAGCCTGCCGACCGGCGTGACCCTGAGCGGCCCGTGGTCGTGCATCGCCAGCGGCGGCAGCTGTCCGTCGACGGGCGGCAACGCCGGCGACAGCGCGGTGAGCCTGAGCGTGAGCCTCAACAACGGCGGCAGCGCGACGATCACGGTGCCGGTGCGGTTCGCGGCCAACAGCAGCGGATATTGACCCCAACGCCGATCGAAGCGTGGATCGCGCGATGCGGCGCCGCTTGTATTCCCCCTTTGAAAAAGGGGGATTGAGGGGGATTTTCCTTTTGAGGCGGTACAGCCCGCCACCCCGCTTCGACAACCTCACCCCGAACGACGCTGCCTGTCTTCCCCCTTTGAAAAGGGGGGTCGAGGGAGATTTGCTTTATTGAGGCGACACAGCCCCGCCGCCCCTGCTTCGACAGGTTCGCCAGGACCGGTTACTGGAGCGGTCGCCGACTCCGAAGCGCGTCGATGCACTCCTCGAGCTCTCAATGAAAACCCGCCCGAACGGACCCGCTTCGGCCGACGCAACAATTTCCCGATCTCCGTCGCAAACCACGCCCCCGCTGCGACTAAAGTGCTAGCGGCGGCCGCCCTGCGGCCGCGCAGAATCCTCGTGCCCACCGCCGCCGGAAGCTTTGCCGATGACCCCGACCGCCGCCGTGCCCACCCCCGCCACCGACGGCGCGCTCGCGCGTTTCGCCTTGCGCAGCGCGGCCTGGGCCGAGCGCTGGTTCCCCGACGCCTATGTATTCGCGGCGCTGGCGGTGATCGTGGTCGCGGTCGCCGCGTTGGGTTTCGGCGCCACGCCCAAGGCCACCGCCAGCGCGTTCGGCGAGGGCTACTGGAGCCTGATTCCCTTCACCATGCAGATGGCCTTCGTGGTGATCGGCGGCTATGTGGTGGCGACCGCGCCGGCCGTGGCGCGCCTGATCGATGCGCTGGCGCGTGTGCCACGCAGCGGACGCGGCGCGATCTGCTACGTCGGTTTGCTGAGCATGCTGACCTCGCTGCTGAGCTGGGGCTTCTCGCTGGTGTTCGGCGGCCTGCTGGTGCGCGTGCTGGCGCGGCGCGAGGATCTGGACATGGACTACCGCGCCGCCGGCGCCGCCGCCTATCTGGGCCTGGGAGCGGTCTGGGCGATGGGGCTGAGCTCTTCGGCCGCGCAGCTGCAGGCCAACCCGGCCAGCATGCCGCCGGCGCTGCTGGCGATCACCGGCGTGATTCCGTTTTCCCAGACCATTTTCCTGTGGCAGTCGATCGCCCTGACCGCGGCCCTGATCGGCGTATCGCTGCTGGTGTGCTACGTGACCGCGCCGCGCGGCGCCTCGGTGCGGCGCGCCAGCGAGTTCGGCGCCGACCAGCGCCTGGCCACGCCGGCGCTGCCGCCGCGCACGCGTCCGGGCGAGTGGCTGGAGTACAGCCCGCTGATCACGATCGCGCTGTCGGCGCTGGGCCTGGGCTGGCTGGTCTACGAATTCGCGAGCAAACCGGCGGTGAGCGCGATCGCCAGCCTCAACACCTACAATTTCCTGTTCCTGACCCTGGGCCTGTTGCTGCATTGGCGCCCGCGCAGCTTCCTCGACGCGGTCGCGCGCGCGGTGCCCAGCACCACCGGCGTGCTGATCCAGTTCCCGCTCTACGGCGGCATCGCCGCGCTGCTGACCTCAGCGCCGGGCCACGGCGGCGAGACGCTCGCGCACCATCTGTCCAGCGTGTTCGTGCGCATCGCCAGCGCCGACACGTTCGCGCTGGTGATGGGTGCCTACTCGGCGGTGCTGGGCTTCTTCGTGCCGTCCGGCGGCGGCAAATGGATCATCGAGGCGCCCTACGTGATGCAGGCGGCGATCGATCTGAAGGTGCATCTGGGCTGGGCGGTGCAGATCTACAACGCGGCCGAAGCGCTGCCCAATCTGATAAATCCATTCTGGATGCTGCCGCTGCTGGGCGTACTGGGACTGAAGGCGCGCGACATCGTCGGCTTCACCTTCGTGCAACTGCTGGTGCACATCCCCTTGGTGCTGGGCCTGCTGTGGGTGCTGGGCACGACCTTGAGCTATCAGGCGCCGGTGATGCCCTAGGGCGCGCACCAGCAGATCGATCGCCGCCGCGCCGAATGCGCGGACGCGCGCCGGCAGCAGGCTCACGGCACCCGCGCGCATACCCAGGCCTCCACCCGCGCCACGCCCGCGCGCCGCAGCGCGGCGGCGGCCGCGTGCAGGGTCGCACCGGTGGTCATCACGTCGTCGACCAGCAGCACCCGCGCCGGAGGCGCGGCGCGGAACTCGGCGGCGAAGGCGCCGCGCAGATTGCGCCGGCGCGCCAGCGCGCCCAGGCTGGACTGCGGCGGGGTGTCGCGCCGGCGTTGCAAGGCGCCCTCCAGCAGGGGCAGGCCCAGGGCCCGCGCCAAGGGCCGCGCCAGTTCACGGGCCTGGTCGTAGCCGCGTTCGCGCAGGCGGGCGCGCGCCAGCGGCACCGCGACCAGGGCGGCCGGGGCCGGGCGCCCTGGGTCTTCCAGCATCAGGGCCGCGAGCAGGCGGCCGGCGGCGAGATCGTCGTGGAACTTGAGCCGGGGCAGCAGCCGGTCCAGGGGCGCGCCGTAGACGAAGGTGGCCCGGGCCGCGTCCAGTACCGGCGGGCGCTTCATGCAACGTCCGCAGGCCGGGGCCGGGACCGGCAGGGGCAGCGCGCAGCGCGGGCAGGCGCAGCGGTTCCAGGGCAGGGCGCGGGCGCAGTCCCGGCACAGGTCGCGGCCGCCGGCGCCGCGCTCGCCGCAGACCAGGCAGCGCGCCGGCCATAGCGCGCGGCCGAGCCGGGCCCAGCGGCCGTCAACCGCTGCGGGGTGGGTTTGGTTGACAGCGTCGTCCATGCTTTCCAGACTGCCGCCTCTGCCCCGTGTCGTCTGCCGGAAAACCTCCATGTCCGTCGTCAGTAAAGTCCCCGTCGCCGAGTCGGCCGTTTCGCCCCCGCGAAGCCTGCGCCACGATTGGTCGCGCACCGAAGTGCGCGCCCTGTTCGACCTGCCGTTCCCGGAGCTGCTGCACCGCGCCGCCAGCGCCCACCGCGAGAATTTCGACGCCACCGAGGTCCAGGTCAGCACCCTGCTGTCGGTCAAGACCGGCGGCTGCCCGGAGGACTGCAGCTACTGCCCGCAGGCCGCGCGCTACCACACCGGCGTCGACGCGACCAAGCTGATGAGCACCGAGGCGGTGCTGGAAAAGGCCAGGCAGGCCAAGGCCGCCGGCGCTTCGCGCTTCTGCATGGGCGCGGCCTGGCGCTCGCCCAAGGACCGCGACATCCCGAAGGTCGCGGCCATGATCCGCGAGGTGAAGGCGCTGGGCCTGGAGACCTGCGCCACCCTGGGCATGCTTTCGGGCGACCAGGCCCAGGCCCTGAAGTCGGCCGGCCTGGACTACTACAACCACAACCTCGACACCGCGCCCGAGTTCTACAACGAGATCGTCCACACCCGCGAGTTCCAGGACCGCTTGGACACCCTGGCGCACGTGCGCGACGTGGGCATGAAGACCTGCTGCGGCGGCATCGTCGGCATGGGCGAGTCGCGCAGCCAGCGCGCCGGCCTGCTGCAGACCCTGGCCAACCTGCCCGCGCACCCGGATTCGGTGCCGATCAACCGCCTGGTCCAGGTCGAGGGCACCCCCCTGGCCGGCACCGCCGAGCTGGATCCGTTCGAGTTCGTGCGCACCGTCGCGGTCGCCCGCCTGCTGATGCCGCGCTCGATGGTGCGCCTGTCGGCCGGCCGCGAGAGCATGTCCGACGAGCTCCAGGCCCTGTGCTTCCTGGCGGGCGCCAATTCGATCTTCTATGGTGAGAAACTGTTGACCACGGGCAACCCGGACACCGAGCGCGATATGGCGCTGTTCGAGCGCCTGGGCCTGCGGCCGATGCAAATCGTGGAGGACCATGCCGATAATGGCGGGGCCACCGTACACGCCGACATCGTCGAAACCGATGCGGCGCCCACCCACTCCTGCGCAGCCTGACCATCATGCACCGAGCGCAATGGCCCGAACGCATCGCCGCCGCGCGCGAACAGCGCGAGGCGACTTCGCGCACCCGCGTCATGCGCACGGTCACCCACCGCGACGGCGCGCGCTGCGAAGTCGACGGCCGCAAGCTGCTCAACTTCTGCGGTAACGACTACCTCGGGCTGTCGCAGCATTTCGCCGTGGTCGGCGCGCTGCAGGACGCGGCCTCGCGCGAGGGCGCCGGCGGCGTCGCCTCGCACCTGGTCTGCGGCCACCACGCCATCCACGAAGCGCTGGAGCGCGAGATCGCCGATTGGCTGGGCTCGCCGCGCGCGCTGCTGTTCGGCAGCGGCTTCATGGCCAACCTGGCGGCGGTGCAGGGCCTGCTGGGCGAGGACGACGTCTGCGTGCAGGACCGGCTCAACCACGCCAGCCTGATCGATGCCGCGCGCCTGGCCGGCTGCCGCCTGCGCCGTTATCCGCACGCCGACGCCGAAGGCGCGATCCGCCAGCTGCGCAGCGTGCCCGAAGGCATGGCCATGCTGGCCAGCGACGGCGTCTTCAGCATGGACGGCGACATCGCGCCGCTGCGCGATCTGGCGTTGATCGCGCGCGCGCAGAAAGCGCTGCTGTACATCGACGACGCCCACGGCGTGGGCGTGCTCGGCCCCGACGGCCGCGGCTCGGTCGCATCGATGAAGCTGTCGGTGCGCGAAGTGCCGCTGCAGCTGGCGACCTTCGGCAAGGCGCTGGGCAGCTACGGCGCCGCGCTGCACGGCGACGCCGACCTGATCGGCCACCTCGCCGAAACCGCGCGCAGCCATGTCTACACCACCGCGCTGCCGCCGGCCCAGGCCGCGGCGACGCTGGCCGCGGTCAAGCTGGCGCGTCACGAACACTGGCGGCGCGAGAAGCTGGGCGAGCTGGTCCAGCGCTTCCGCGACGGTGCCCGCAAGCTGGGCCTGGAGCTGCAGCCGTCGAGCACGCCGATCCAACCGGTGATCTGCGGCGACGACGCGCGCGCGATCGCGATGGCGCGTTCGCTGGAGGAAAGCGGCTACTGGGTGGCGGCGATCCGTCCGCCGACCGTGGCCGAAGGCCGCGCCCGGCTGCGGGTGACGCTGTCGGCGCTGCATACGCCGGCCGACGTCGACGGCCTGATCGAAGCCTTCGCGCGCGCCGCCGAGCGCGCCGGCCTGAGCCGCGCCCCGGCGGTCGCCGCCGCCGAGCTGCGCGCCACGCCCGCACCATGACCGCGGCGTCCGTCGCCGCGCGCCCGGTCGCCCAGCGCGATCTGGCGCAGATGCTCGCCAGCCTTCAAGTCGCGCAACGCGCGGGCGAATACGTGTTCGTCGCCAGCGCGCAGCACGATCCGGCCTTGGCCGCGCTGGCCCACGCCAGCGTGCGCGAGGACGAAGGCGCCAGCTACGTGCTCGCGCGCGCCGACGCCGACGCGCGCGGCCTGGGCTACGACTTCGTCGCCGCCTGGCTGAGCCTGAGCGTGCATTCGGCGCTGGACGCGGTCGGCCTGACCGCCGCGGTGGCGGCCGCACTGAGCGAACGCGGCATCGCCTGCAACATGCTCGCCGGCCTGCATCACGATCATCTGCTGGTGCCGGTCGAACGCGCCGCCGACGCGGTCGCGGCCCTGGCCGCGCTGCGGCGACCGGCCGACGCGCACTGAGGGCTGGGCATGGCATCGAACACCCGCTGGTGGGAGTTCTACTTCGTGCGCTACGCGATCGGCACCCTGGTGGGCGCGTTCGTGATCAGCCAGACCGTGCGAATCAGCCCTTCCTTGCGCGAGGTGATGCTGTTCGGGCTGGGCGATGAGCCGACGATTCCTCGCGCGTCTCTATTACTGGGCTACGGACTTCTGCTGTGCTACATCGCGAGCGTTCCGATACTGGTGCTGCATGCCAGCCGTTTCGCGATCGGCCGCGCGCAGTCGGTGCGCGAAGCGGCCCGCGGCGCGGTGAGTAATTGGTTCCTGGAATGGCGATGGGTACTGTGTTTTGTGTTCGCCGCGCTCAGCATGTTCTTGATCGTTTCGGTCTTCAGGGGCGTAACCCGCAACGTAGAAAGCGAGGGTTTTCTGTTGGGGCTGATCTTCTGGGCGGTGCTGCTGACGTTGGCCCTGGAGTACGTCGCGGCGTTTGTGATGCTGGTCTACAACGACCGGATCTACGATGGCATGAAGCGGCTGGCCGAGGCACGCGCGAAGAACGAGGATCGCGGTGGGCTCATCGAAAGCTACCGGCATCTGCGTGAACACGGCAACTCGCTGTTCATCGTCGGGCTGGAGCTGGTGCTCGGCGCGGCTCTGATCGGCATGGTGCGCATCATCGAGAACGACGTAAACGTGCAAGACAAGGTGTTCGAGTGCACGCGCTGGGGGGTGAGCTTGCTCACCGCCTGGATGTTGCCGGGCATCGCGGTTTGGTTTCTTGGCAGCATCGTGGAACGGCGCTTCGCCGACGATCGCAACGTAAAAGCGAAGTAGTACATGCATATCGATACCCTCGGCAGCGGACCCTCGCTGGCGCTGATCCACGGCTGGGCCATGCACGGCGGCCTGTTCGCGCCGCTGGTCGAGCGCCTGGCCGACGCTTACACCCTGCACCTGATCGACCTGCCCGGGCACGGCCATGCGCGCGAAGAGCGCATGCCGCTGGAGCCCGCGCCGCTGGCCGCCGAGCTGGTCGCGCGCATTCCCGGCGCGGTCTGGCTGGGCTGGTCGTTGGGCGGGCAGTTCGCGCTGCGCGCCGCGCTCGACCATCCGCGGCAGGTGCGCGGTCTGGTGATGATCGCGTCCTCGCCGCGTTTCGTGACCGGCGCCGATTGGCCGCACGGGGTGTCGCCGAATCTGTTCCGCGATTTCGGCGATGCCCTGCAGCGCGATTTCCGCGGCACGCTCGAAGGTTTCCTGGCCCTGGAAGCGCTGGGTTCGGCCAGCGCCCAGGACGAGTTGCGCAAGCTGCGCAGCCAGGCCTTCGAGCGCGGCGAGCCGGCCGAGCACGCCCTGCAGGAAGGCCTGCGCCTGCTCGATGCGATCGACGTGCGCGCCGAACTGCCGCGGCTGGCGGTGCCCAGCCTGTGGATCTCCGGACGCCGCGACCGCCTGGTGCCGGCGGGCGCGATGCCGGCCGCGGCCGCGCTCGCGCCCGCCGCGCGCAGCGTCGTGCTCGAGCGCGCCGGCCACGCCCCGTTCCTGAGCGCGGCCGAACAGGTCGCGCGTTTGGTCGACGACTTCGCCACCGCGCTGCCGCCGGTGAGCGTTGCCGCGGCCACGCCGTAATTCCCCCACTGCGCGTCCGTCGCGCCCACGACGAACGCGCACCACCGAACCCGCATTCCCGATGACCGATCTGTTCGACCACCGCCAGGTACGCCGCGCCTTCTCGCGCGCCGCGCACGGCTACGACGGCGCCGCCGCGCTGCAACGCGAAGTCGGCGCGCGCCTGTCCGAAACCCTGGACTATCTCGACGAGCGCGCGCCCGAGGTCGTGGTGGACGTCGGCTGCGGCCCCGGCCACGCCGCGATCGCGATGCAAAAGCGCTGGCCGCGCGCGCAGCTGATCGCGCTGGACCTGGCATTGCCGATGCTGCAGGAAACCCGCCACAACGCCGGCGGCGGCCTGCCGCGCTTCCTCGGCGGCGCGCGCCGGCCGGAGGCGATCTGCGCCGACGCGCGCGCGCTGCCGCTGCGCGACGCCAGCATCGACGTGCTGTATTCCAACCTGTGCCTGCAATGGGTCGAGGATCTGCCGGCGGTGTTCGCCGGGTTCCGGCGCGTGCTCAAGCCCGGCGGCCTGCTGCTGGTGTCGACCTTCGGCCCGGACACCTTGTTCGAGCTGCGCGGCGCCTTCGCCGAAGCCGACAACGCGCCGCACGTGAGCCTGTTCCCGTCGATCGCGCAATTCGGCGACGCGCTGATCGCGGCCGGCTTCAAGGACCCGGTGCTGGACCGCGACGAATTCGTGCTCGGCCACGACGACCTCGGCGGCCTGATGCGCGAGCTGCGCACCCTGGGCGCGACCAACGCCATGCGCGAGCGCCGCCGCAGCCTCACCGGCCGCGCCCGCTTCGCGCGCGCGGCGCAGGCCTACGAGGCCCTGCGTCGCCCCGACGGCCGCCTGCCTGCGACCTGGGAGGTGGTCTACGCCCACGCCTGGGGCCCGCAGCCCGGCACGCCGATCCGCGTCGGCGGCGTCGACGAAGTGCAGGTGCCGGTGGCGAAGATTCCGATCCGGAGACGCGGCTGAGCATGCGCGCGCTGCGCGCCGGCTGGCTGTCGCTGCTGCGCGAGATCCGCCTGGGCAGCCCGCCCGAGGGCGGACTCAAGACCAGCTTCATCGCCGTCGATCTGCACCCGATCGCCCCCAGCCTCACCGTCACCTGGTGGCGCACGCCGCGCGGCGAACGCTGCGCCAAGCTGCTCGCGGCCAGTTATCTGGAGCGCGCCGAGCGCGGCCATCACGAGCTGGCGCATGTGGTGGAGCTGATCCAGCGCACCCTGCAAGAGCGCTGCCTGGATGCGGGCGTGTTCGAAGGCGTGCTTGCGGCGCGCGCGGGCGCCTTGTTCGACCGTCTCGCCGTCGCCGAGACCGAGGCGGTCGACAGGCTGCACGCCGCGATGGAAGCGCAACTGGCGGGCGACAGCGGGCGTTGGATCGCGATCCATCCCTTGTACCGGATCGTCGGCGCGAGCGCCGATCTGGGATTCGCGAATCTGCGCATCGTCCGGCCCGACGACGTAGCCTATTGGCAATCGCTGGACGGCGGCCGCCTGCTCGCCGAATGGAGCCCGCTGACCGGCCATCTCACCGGAAGCACGATCGGCTTCCGCGGCGGCCTGTTCCATGCCTGGCTGGTCGGCGACTACCAAGGCAGCAAGGAAGGCGTGCGCCAGCGCTACAAGCGCGATGCGCAGCAGGCGATGGCTGCCGTGTATGCATTCTGGAGCGAGGGCCGCCGCCGTCATCGCGTCGCCCAGGTGGCGCAGGAACATTGTCTGCTACTGCAGGACGGCCCGCTGCGCAGCGGTTACGAACTGTCCGATCTGGGCCTGATCTATCCCTGCTACGGCGACGAGAACGAAGTTGCGTTGCTGGCGCCGCGGATCCGCGCCTGGAACCTCGCGCGCGCGGCCCTGCCTCCGGAGCTCGCGCAGCGGATCGGCAATGCGCTGTGTTTCGTCAACTTGGCCATGGGCTCGGACGACATCGCCTACTACCTGCATTACTTCATCGCCCTGGACGCGCTGTTCGGCGTGCGCGGCCGGGTCGAAGACAGCATCGTCGAGGGCGTGCGCCGGGTGTCGGCGCTGGCCTCGGCGGCGGACAAATCCGCCTGGCTGTTCGAACTACGCAACGAACTGGTGCACGGCGGCTCGCGCAACGTGCACGAGTGGCCGCGCTATCCCGATTACCTGCGTCATTTCGATTCCGAACCCGAGCGTGATATCGAAGCCATCGTCCTCGACTGCCTGCGTCGCTATCCCGACGCGCACGCGCATGGAGCGCCGCCATGACCCCACGTCGTCTCGCCCTGGCCGCGGTCGCGATCGCGCTGGCCTCGGCGTTCTTCTTCACCTGCACCTACGTGCTCAATCGCGCCGCCGCGGTCGGCGGCGGGCATTGGGCGTGGACGGCGTCGCTGCGTTATCTGATCACCCTGCCGCTGCTGCTGTTGGTGATGCCCTTGCAGGGCGGCGCGGCGCCGGTGTGGCGCGCGATCCGCGCGCGGCCGGGGCCGTGGCTGGTCTGGAGCGGGATCGGCTTCGTGCTGTTCTACGTCTGCCTGAGCTGGGCCGCGGCCAGCGGGCCCTCGTGGCTGGTGGCGGGCACCTTCCAGCTCACCGTGATCGCCGGCATGTTGTGCGCGCCGTTCCTGTACCGCGACGCGCGCGCGCGGATTCCGCTGCCAGCCTTGCTGGCCGGCGCGGTGGTGGTGGCCGGCGTGCTGCTGCTGCAGCTCGGCCACGGCGGCGGGCGATTGGATCGCGAAGGCTGGATCGCGCTGATCTGCGTGGCGGTGTCGGCCTTCGCCTATCCGCTCGGCAATCGCGGCCTGCTGCTGCATCTGGAGCGCAGCGGCGTCGAACTGAACGCGACCCAGCGGGTGTTCGGCATGACCCTGGCCAGCCAGCCGCTGTGGATCGCGGTCGCGGCGTACGCGTTCGCGCAGGCCGGCGTGCCTGCGGCCGGGCAGCTATGGCTGGCCGCAGGCGTGGCCCTGGGCGCGGGCGTGATCGCGACCGTGCTGTTCTTCCAGGCCACCGGCATGGTCCGCAACGACCCTACCGCGCTGGCCGCGGCCGAGGCGATGCAGGCCGCGGAGATCCTGTTCGCGACCCTGATCGGCGCGCTCTGGCTGGGCGAGGCCTGGCCGCAGGGGCGCAGTCTGATCGGCGCGCTGATCGTGGTCGCCGGCATCGTCGCCTTCAGTCTGGTCGCCGCGCGCGCGGCGGCCGGCGACGATCACCGCACCAAGGAAATGCGCAGCGATCGCGGCGCCTGAGCGGCGTCAATGCGGCGCGGCTCGCGGCCGCGCCAGGCGCGGCGCGAACTCGACCTCGAAAATCACCCGGCGCTCGTAAGGCGTGCCCAGCGCGTTCGCGCGATAGCCGAGCGCGGAGATGCGCGCGCGCAGCTGCGGCCACATCGCCTGTTTGCAGATCCAGACCGTATCCGGCTCGTGCTCGGCCAGTTCCTGCGCCAGCGATTCGTCGAACTCGGGGTTGAAGCGCTCACTCGGCGCCGGCTCCAGCGAAACCTTCTCGATCTCGGTGTCCAGATGCAGGTGCAGGCCATAGCGCGCCATGTCCTCGACGAACACCACCTCGCGCACCGGGCCGGGGGCGCGCGCGCGGATCGCCTCGGCCCAGGCCGCCGCATCTTTGTGGGTGGGCCAATAGACCGTGGCCAGCTTGAGCGCCAGCAGGATCGCGAGCAGCGCCGCCAATCGCGGCCACGGCGGCAGACCCTTGCCTTCGTCCTGGCGCTGCACGGCGGCGATCGCCGCCAGCGGCAGGAACAGCGGCAGCAGGTACAGCGGCATTCGCGACTGCGCCAGACAGAACACCAGCAACGGCAAGCCCAGCCACAGGGCCAGCAGCAGCGCCGGCGCTTCGCCCAGGCGCGCGTCACGCGCGCGCCAGCGTCGCAACCGGGCCGGCAACGCGCGCAGCCAGCGCCACAGCGCCGGCGTCCACGGCAGGGTGCCCAGCAGCAGCGTCGGCAGGTAGATTTCCAGCCAGCCGTACCACTCGCCATGGCGGCCGAACTCGTTGGTGGTGACGCGGTTCACCACCTCGTCGCCGATGAAGTACTTGAACAGGCCGGGGTGGTTGGCGATCACCGCGGCGTACCAGGGCAGGGCCAGCAGCACGAACAGCAGCAGGCCCGACCACTGCAGGATCCGGTAGCCGCCGGGCGCGAGCAGGTTGAAGGCCAGGATCGGCAGCAGCATAAGCAGCGCCGGCGGCCCCTTGCACAGGAAGCCGAGCGCGAAGCCCGCCCACATCAGCGCGATCCAGCCGCGCGCGCGCAGGCGTTCGCGCGCGGGCTCGGCCTGGGCCGGGCCGAAGCGTGCCTCGACATAGGCCCACATCGCCAGCCCGGTGCAGGCCGACAACAGATAGTCGGTGGTGATCAGTTGCGAGGCGCCGACGGTGAACGGCATGGTCGCGTAGATCGTCGCGGCCTGGGCCTGCGCGCCCGGCGCGAGCCGGCGCGCGACGCGCCAGGCCAGCCACACGCTGAGCAGATAGGCCAGCGCCGCCGGCAGCCGCGCGGCCCAGGCATGGTGGCCGAACACCGCCACGGCGGACGCGATCGCCCAGTAGGTCAGCGGCGGCTTGGTCCAATGCGCGACTTCGTGGCTGCGGCGCGGATTGATCCAGTCGCCGGTGTCGAGCATGTTCAGCGCAACGTTGGTGTAGCGGCCCTCGTCGGGGTCCCAGATGCCGCGGCTGCCCAGAAAGCACAGCGCCAGCGTCAGCGCGAGCGCGGCGATCCAGAAGGCGGGCGAACGCGGAAGTCGAGGCATGCGGGGTCGTCGGGCGAGCGAACGCCGCGACAGCCTAGCGGAGCGGATGTTACGGGCCGGTCGCAGGCACCGGGCCTTCGGCGCGGCGCGCTCAGCTGACCTGTGCGATCCAGTCCTGCAGGTTGTAGTAGTTGCTCACGCGCTGGATGCGGCCGTCGCGCAGCTCGAAGAAGGCGCCGCCGGGCAGCACGTACTTCTGTCCGCTCGCCTCCGGCAGGCCGGCGTCGCTGGCCAGGTACTGGCCGTGGACCACGTACTCGGCCGCCGCGCGGCTGCCGTCGGGCGAGACCAGCACCACGATGTCGTGCAGCTGCTCGCGGTAGCTGGCCTGCATGCGTTGCAGGAAATCCGCGAACGCGGCCCGGCCGGTTTCGCGCGGCCCCTGGTTGAGGTCGTGGGCGATATCGTCGGACAGCAGGGCGAGCATGCCGTCCCAGTCGCCGCGGTTGAAGGCGGCGTAGTAGGCCAGCACCACCTCGGTGGCGCGGTCGTGACTGCGGGTACCGTCTATCTTCATCGGGGGCCTGGCTGCATCGGGGCGCGGGACGCGGCGATGATACCGGCGTCGCGCGCAGGCCGCGTGAGCGCGGTCGAAGAATGGACGACGGCCGAGCAGCCGTCGCCCGACGCCATCAAGCGAAGGGCCCGCGTCGGCGGGCCCTTCGTCGGCTGGCGGCGATCGCGCGGCCGGTCAGATCTGCACCATCGCGCGCTGGCGCTGGCGCAGCATGCTCAAGGTCAGCACCGTGGCCAGCAGCAGCGTGGTCACCGCGAAGATGCCCATGCCCAGGTTGGCGCCGCTGATGCCGCCGGCCAGCGCGGCCGCGCCGGCGTCGTTGGGCGCGAAGCTGGCCGCGAGCATGCCGGTGTAGTGCATGCCGCACACCGCCACGCCCATGACCAGCGCGCTGCCCAGCATCTGCATCCAGCCGCGCAGGTTGAAGGCCAGCCACAGGGCCACGATCGAGGCCACGATCGCGATCGCCGCCGAGGCCGAGACCAGGGTGCCGTCGTAATGGATGTCGGCCGGCATGCGCATCGCCGCCATGCCGCTGTAATGCATGCCGGTCACGCCCAGGCCCATGAACACGCCCGCCACGACCAGCTTGCCCCAGCCGAACACGCCCGCGCTGGCGATCGCCAGGCCGGCCATGCAGGACACGATCGCGATCACCGCCGACGCGATGGTGATGGTCAGGTCGTAAGTCACCGGGATCTGCATCTGGCAGGCCAGCATGGCGATGAAGTGCATCGCCCAGATCGCGCCGCCGCCCATCGCCGCGCCGGCGGCGAAGATCGCGCGCCAGCGCTGGGCGCCGCGCGCGGCCGGGATCGCGATCGCGAGCTGCAGGGCGGTGAACGAGCCCAGCACCGAAACCAGGTAAGAGAGCACGACCAGCAGCGGGTCGTGGATGCATTGAATGGCGTGATCGTGCGGCATGGGTAGTCCCCCGTGGTGGTTGGCGTACTCAGGCGTGGAATTCGAAGCAGCAAGTCTCCGCGCCGGTGTTGCGACAATGGCTTTCGACGACGCGCACTCCCTCGGTGCCGTGGGGTCCGCCGAGCAAGCCGCCGAGCATGCCGCGCAGGAAATGGCAGGAAGCGCCGTGTTCGCCGCGATGGCAGAAGGGACTGTTCTTGACCCGCAGGGTGTCCTCGTGGAGTTCGGCCTGGACCAGCTGGCGCATCGCCGGCAGGGCGATATGGCGCACCGCGTCGGCCAGGGCGAGATGGCCGCCCAGGGCGTAGTCGCGCTTGTAGACCCAGGTGCCCACGCGCTGGCCGACGTAACGGAGGGTCGCTTCGCGCTGCGGCGGCGGCAGGTCGTGTTCCAGCGCCAGCAGCTGGATGAAGATGTTGGGGTAGTCGCGCGCGAGCTGCGGCAACAGGGATTCGACCCGGCGCGTGTCCATCGCGGTGGTGGCGTCGTCGGACGCGGGCCGGGGCGGCGTCGTTCCGCTGTTGGCCTTGGGCGCGGCCGGCGCGGGCGCGCTGACGGTATTGGCGACGCTGGCGTCGACCGGCGACGCCTCGAAGCTATTGACCAGATGATGGGTGCCCAGACGCTCTTCGAGCATCAACAGCCCGTTCTCCGGGCCGCGCACCACCATGGTCAGCACTACGCCTTCCTCGCTGTTGACCATGCGCTGGCGCAACAGGGTGAACCCCGCCGCGATCACGGTCTGGCCCAGGGCCAGCAACAGCCCGTCGCGGCGGTCTGCGACCACCCGAAACTCGACATCCACCATCAGCCACCCCTTCGGCTAAACGTTGTTCGGTGCTTGAACGAAATGGTCGGATCTCGTCGCGCACCCGCGTAAGTGAATCAACGCCGTGGGGTGCGCTGCGGCAGCCAGCGTGCCAGTCGCATACGTAAAAAAATGATAGTGGTGTCACAAATAAAACACGCGGCATCGTCGACGACGCTGCCGTTTCCATTGGCGACGAAATTCAAAGCGCGAACAGACTCGCTAGAGCATCGGGATCGACGTTGCCGCCGGAAAGGATCACGCCGACTTTTTTTCCCGCGAAACGCGAACGGTTCGCGAATACCGCAGCCAAGGCGACCGCAGCGGAGGGTTCCAGCACTTGTTTTGCGCGCTGCAGGAACAAGCGCATCGCGGCCACGGTGTCGGCGTCGTCGACCACCAGGGCTTCGACAGCATAGCGCTGCAGCAGCGCGAAATTCGGCGCGCCCAAGGTGCCGCGCAATCCGTCGCAGATCGTGTCCGGTACGAACGCCGTAATGCGTTTACCCGCTTGCAGCGAAGCGTGGGTCTCGGCCGCGCCGGCCGGTTCGGCCACGAACAAGCGCGTCGACGGCGACACCGCCGCGCTCGCGATCGCGGTGCCGCTGGCCAGCCCGCCGCCGCCGACCGGCGCGATCAAGGCATCGAGCGCGGGCGTGGCGGCCAGCAGTTCCAGGGCGGCCGTGCCCTGGCCGGCGATCACGCGCGCATCGGTGTAGGGATGGACCAGTTCGGCGCCGGTCTCGGCCTGCACCTGCGCGCACTTGGCCTCGCGCGCGTCGATGCCCGGCGCGCAGCGGTGCAGGGTGGCGCCGTAGGCTTCGATCGCGGCCAGCTTGGTCGCTACCGCGCCTTCGGGCACGACCACGTGGCAGGCGATGCCGCGGGTGCGCGCGGCCAGCGCCAGCGCGGCGCCGTGGTTGCCGGAGGAGTGGGTGACCACGCCACGCGCGGCCTCGTCCTGCGACAGCGACCACACCGCATTGCAGGCGCCGCGGAACTTGAAGGCGCCGATGCGTTGCAGGTGTTCGGCCTTGAGATACAACTCGCAGCCGGCCAGCGCGTCGATCGAGCGCGAGCGCAGCACCGGCGTGGCGTGGGCATGCGGGGCGATGCGCGCGGCCGCGGCCAGCACGTCGCCGAAACCGGGCAGGGCAGGGGCGGGCGCGGAGGCGGGGTTCGGGGGAAGTTCGCTCATCGTCGCGAGACTAGCGCACCGGCGCCGCCGCGCTCCATGCCGGCGCGACGGCGGCGTTCAGGCGCGTTCGGCGTCCGCGCCGCGGCGGCCGAGCAGGCTGACCGCGGCCGAGCCGGCCACGACCAGGGCCGCGCCCAGCCAGCCCAGGGTCGATATCCGTTCCGGCGCCAGCATTTGCGGCCAGAACGCGTGCACCACGGTCACCGCCACGATGCACAGCAGCGGCGTGGTCGCCAGGATCGCCGACACCCGCGAGGCCTCCCAATGCGCGAGCGCCTCGGCGAAGGCGCCGTAAGCGCCGACCGTGTTGAGCGCGCAATAGGCCAGCATCGCCCAGTGGAAGCCGTCCAGCTGCAGCAGGCTCGCCGGCCGCGCGAACGGCAGCAGCGCGACGCTGGCGGCGACGTAGATGAACAACAGGATCTGCATCGAGCCCAGCTTCATCAGCAACTGTTTCTGCAACAGCGCATAGGCCGCCCACACCACCGCGCCGACGATCACGAAGGCCGAACCCAGCAGGTAGTCGCCGCTGTGCGCGGCGCCGGCGCCGGCCGCCTCGCCGGCCCAGGCATGCAGCAACTGGTCGCGGAAGAACAGCCCCAGCCCGATCAGCAGCAGGGCCAGGCCCAGCCATTGCGCGGCGCGGAAGCGCTCGCCGAACACCCAGATCCCGCCCAGGGTCATCAGCAGCGGCGCCAGTTGGATCAGCAGCTGGGCATTGGCCGGCGAGGTGTATTGCACGCCCAGCAGATAAAGCACGTAGTTGCCGATCAGCATCAGCGCGGCCACCGCCAGCAACGCCCAGCCGCGCCGGCCCAGGCCGCGGTAGCCGCCGAGGCGGCCGCGCAGCCCCAGCCAGGCGCCGGTCAGGCCGGCCGCGACCAGGAACCGGAACCAGGTCAGGGTGATCGGGTCCAGGGTTTCCAGCACGATCTTGAGCGCGATCGGCAGCGTCGCCCAGCAGGCGGCGGTGAGCAGGGTCAGCAACAGGCCCAGCCGCCATTGGCCGGAGGTGCGGTGCAGGGTCATGGGGGCTCGCGGGCGGGGGCGGCGCGCCTGCGCGCGGCCGCGGACCGGCATGCTGGCACCGCCGCGCCGGGCCGGCAATTGCATATGCGGTCGGTTGCGGCGCCGACACTGGTAGCGCGGACCTGAACCGGTCAGGATGGGGTTTCCGGCCACCCGCCGAGTTAAGCCCAAGTTCAATGCATCGGGCCGAAGCTGGCGGCACACCCTGGGGGGTTCCAGCCATGATTCGCAAACTGATCCTGCCCGTCGTAGCCGCCGTCCTGCTGGCCGGTTGCTATCCCGATTACGTGTACCGCGACGGTGCGCGCGGCGACTATTACTACGGTCAGCCGAGCACCGAATACCGCTACTACGGCTCCTACGGCGGCTACTACCCGTACGGCGAGGCCTACCGCTTCGGCTATCGCTACGGCGGCTATCCGTATCCTTACAGTTACGGCTACCGGCCGGGCTACGGCTACGGTTATCCGGGCTATTACCCGGGTTATCCGGGCTACGGCTACCCGGGCTATCACCGTCCGCACCGTCCGCGGCCGCCGGTGGTGATCAATCCGGGCCAGCCGCCGACCAATCCGCCGCCGCCGGGCCGTCCGGACAACGACCGCTCGCCCTGGCGCAACCTGGACGGCATCCGCCGCCAGCACGCCGACGGCGGCCGTCCGCCGACCTATGTGCCGGCGCAGCCGATGCCGCGCATCCAGAGCGCGCCGCCGCGCCGCGAGGGCTCGCCGATGCAGCAGACCTTCCGCCGCGCCGTCGAGAGCCGCGGCAGCCGGCCGGCCACGCACGAGCAATGATCCGCCCTGCTCCGGGAACGGCGCCTTCGCCGGCGCCGCTTCCGCATGCGCCGCTTTGCGCTTTCACAAGCGGGTTTCCGGTCACATCCCAGGGTCTTGCATCGAAGCCGGACTGACCGCAATCTACGGGTATTGACCGGCTGCGTCGCATTTGGACGTAGTCGGTAAGACAAGCTGCTATGTCGGCGCCCGGCGAGGAATCACGGATCCCCCCTGTTCCGTCCCCGTCGGGCGTCGGCGCCCTCTTCGGGCCGCCGCGCAAGACCCAGCGCTCCGCGCGCAGGACGCGCCAAGCCGGCCTCAGATTGATGGATTGCGCGGATCGCGCGCCCGAATCGCAAAAAAAATAAGGGGCCGAATGTCCCCCGACATTCGGCCCCCTGCTTCCCCCGCGAGCGCTTGGCCAGCCCCTGTTCCAATTCCGACCGGCGTCTAGCGCCTGCCCCGCTGGGTGCAAGAGTTATGACGCAGGAACCGTGCCAACTTTCCCCGCCCGGGCGCCCCGCGCCGGCATGCCCTAAAATTCCGCCCGCCGCCCCGCGGCGCCGGACCCTGCGATGACCGATTCTTTCTACCAATACGATGTGATCGTGGTCGGCGGCGGCCACGCCGGCACCGAGGCCGCGCTGGCGTCGGCGCGCGCCGGTGCGCGCACCCTGCTGCTCACCCACTCGGTCGAGACCGTGGGCGCGATGAGCTGCAACCCGGCCATCGGCGGCATCGGCAAGGGCCACCTGGTCAAGGAGATCGACGCCCTCGGCGGCATCATGGCGCGCGCCGCCGACGCCGCCGGCATCCAGTGGCGGCGCCTCAACGCCAGCAAGGGCCCGGCCGTGCGCGCGACCCGCTGCCAGGCCGACCGCGGCTTGTACCGCGGCTACATCCGGCGGGCGGTCGAGGCGCAGCCCAACCTGACCCTGTTCCAGGCCGCGGTCGACGACATCGAGTTCGGCGACGGCCGCGTGCGCGCCGTGCTCACCCAGACCGGCCTGCGCTTCCATGCGCGCGCGGTGGTGCTGACCGCCGGTACCTTCCTGGCCGGCAAGGTCCACGTCGGCCAGACCACCTACGCCGCCGGCCGCGCCGGCGACCCGCCGGCGACCGCCCTGGCCGCGCGCCTGCGTGAAGGCCCGTTCGTGGTCGACCGCCTCAAGACCGGCACTCCGCCACGCATCGACGGCCGCACGCTCGACTATTCGGTGATGGAGGAGCAGCCCGGCGACGATCCGCGCCCGGTGATGTCCTTCATCGGCAGCCGCGCCGACCACCCGCGCCAGGTCTCGTGCTGGATCACCCACACCTCCGAGCGCACCCACGAGATCATCCGCGGCGCGCTCGACCGCTCGCCGCTGTACACCGGCCAGATCGAGGGCACCGGGCCGCGCTATTGCCCCTCGATCGAGGACAAGGTGGTGCGCTTCGCCGAGAAGGCCAGCCACCAGATCTTCGTCGAGCCCGAGGGCCTGGACGTGGCCGAGATCTACCCCAACGGCATTTCCACCTCGCTGCCCTTCGACGTGCAGCTGGACCTGGTGCGATCGATCCGCGGTTTCGAGCGCGCCCACATCACCCGCGCCGGCTATGCGATCGAGTACGACTACTTCGACCCGCGCGGCCTCAAGACCACGCTGGAAACCAAGGCCGTCGCCGGCCTGTACTTCGCCGGCCAGATCAACGGCACCACCGGCTACGAGGAAGCCGCCGCGCAGGGCCTGCTGGCCGGTGTCAACGCCGCGCGCCATGCGCACGGCGGCGAAGGCTGGAGCCCGCGCCGCGACCAGGCCTACCTGGGCGTGCTGGTCGACGACCTGATCACCCACGGCACCAGCGAGCCCTATCGCATGTTCACCTCGCGCGCCGAGTACCGGCTGCAGCTGCGCGAGGACAACGCCGACCTGCGCCTGACCCAGACCGGCCGCGAGCTGGGCCTGGTCGACGACGCGCGCTGGCAGGCCTTCGCGCGCAAGCGCGAGGCGATCGAGCGCGAGAGCGCGCGCCTGGCCGCGGTCTGGGCCGCGCCCGGCAACGCCCTGGGCCGCGAAGTGACGCAGACGCTGGGCATCGAACTCAGCCGCGAGACCAGCGCGCTGGACCTGATCAAGCGTCCCGAACTGGATTACGCGCAGCTGATGAGCCTGCCCTCGCTGGGGCCGGCGGTGGACGACGCCGCGGTGGCCGAGCAGGTCGAGATCGGCGTGAAGTACGCCGGCTACCTGGAGCGCCAGCGCGAGGAGATCGCGCGCCAGCAGCGCAACGAAGGCACCGCGATTCCGGACGGCTTCGACTACGCCGGCGTGCACGGCCTGTCGGCCGAAGTGCAGCAGAAGCTGGAGCGCGTGCGTCCGCAAACCGTCGGCCAGGCCCAGCGCATCCCGGGCATGACCCCGGCGGCGATTTCGCTGCTGCTGGTGCACCTGACCCGCGCACGCCGCTCGCGGGTCGCCTGAGGCAGCCGATCGCCGGCGCCCCGTAGGATGCGGTGAGCCGAAGGCGAACCGCATCGGCTCGCGGCGCCCGCCGCACGCTTGCCACCGCACCCCGCGGCTGGATTACCCTGCCGCAATGAAGCCCACGCCTGCCTTCGCGATCGCGCTCGTCCTCGCCTTGTCCGCTTGCGGCCGCAGCCAGGCGCCGCCGCCGGTCGCGACCGACGCCCCCGCGCCAGCGCCGGCCGCGCGACTGAGCGCCAGCGCCTGGTCGCTGCCGGCCGGCGCCGTCGCCGCGCAACCCGATCTGGTCGCCACGGCGGACGGACGCCTGCTGCTGTCGTGGATCGAATCGCAGGGCGGCGCGCACCGCCTCCTGCTCTCGCAGTCGCGCGATACCGGCCATGCGACCTGGTCGGCGCCGGCGCAGGTCGCCGCCGGGCGCGACTGGTTCGTCAACTGGGCCGATACGCCGCATGTCATGGCCACCGCCGACGGCGCGTTGTGGGCGCATTGGCTGCGCAAGTCCGCGAGCGCGCCGTATGCCTACGACATCGCCCTGGTGCGTTCGGCCGACGACGGCGCGACCTGGTCCGAGCCGCTGTTGGTCAACGACGACGGCACCCCGACCGAGCACGGCTTCGTCTCGCTATGGCCGGCCGCGGCCGACCGCCTGGGCATCGCCTGGCTGGACGGCCGCCACAGCGCACCCGCGCCCGCGGCCGACGCGCACGCGGCTCACGACGCCCACGGCGGCGCGATGGCCTTGCGCAGCGCGATCGTCGACGGCGCCCTGCGGCGCAGCGACGAGGTCGAGCTGGACCGCATGACCTGCGATTGCTGCCAGACCGATGTCGCGCTGACCGAGCGCGGCGCTTTGCTGGTGTACCGCGATCGCTCGGTCGAAGAGCTGCGCGACATCTCGGCGCTGCGGCGCGGGCCCGGCGGCTGGGGCGCGGCGCGCGCCGTGCATCCCGACCGTTGGACCATGCCGGCCTGCCCGGTCAACGGCCCGGCGGTGGCCGCGCGCGGATCGCGGGCGGTGGTGGCCTGGTACACCGCGGCCGGCGACACGCCCACGCTCAAGCTCGCGCGCAGCGAGGACGCCGGCGATTCCTATGCCGCGCCGCGGGTGCTGGACCAGGGCGCGCAGCTGCAAGGCCGCGTCGACGTCGCCATGGACGCGGACGCGGTGTGGGTGCTGTGGTTGCGCGAAGACGCGCAGGGGCAATCGCTGCAGCTCGCGCGCTATGCGGCCGACCTGTCCGGCGAACCGCAGCGTTTGGAAGTCGCGCGCCTGCGCGGCCGCGGCCGCGCCACCGGCTTTCCGCAGCTGGCCCTGTCCGGCGCGGCGGCCTATGCGCTGTGGACCGACGTGGCCGACGGCCGCCCGAGCCTGCACGGCGCGCGCATCGTCGCGCGCTGAGCGCTCAGGCCTCGGTGGAATACAGCAGCAGTTCCTCGGCGTCGTCGCTCAATCGCGTCCTGCGCTGGTAGCGCAGGCCGATCTTCTCCAGCACCCGCGTGGAGGCTTCGTTGCCGGGCGAGACGATCGCCAGCACGCGCGCCAGATTCAAGGGCCCGCGCGCGTGCGCGATCACCGCCGTGCAGGCCTCGACCGCATAGCCCTGGCCGCGATGCTGCGGCAGGAAGGCGTAACCGATGTCGGCATCGGGCAAGGTGTCGCGCCGCAGCAGCCCGCTCAGGCCCAGGCGCTCGCCGTCGGCCTTGCTACGCACCAGCCACAGGCCGAAGCCGTGCTTGGCGTAGCTCGCGCCCGGGCCGTTGGCGATATAGCGCAAGGCGTCGTCGCGATCGCGCACGCCGCGGTCGCCGATATTGGCCAGGAAGGCCGGGTCGTTGAGCAGTTCGACGATGAAGTCCGCGTCCGGCGGCGCCAGTTCGGTCAGCAGCAGGCGTTGCGTTTCGATCACGGTGGTCACGCGTTGCGGTCCTCGGAGTCCCTGACGGATACCGGCAGTGTCGCCGCTGGGCTAAGCTTGATGCCAGTGCAGACGGCCCTCAATTCGATGACGAACGTCGCCAATTCCGGGCCGCTCGCGATGGGGCGGCCTAGCCGGCGCTACCCGCCGCGCGCAGCTTGCGCACCTCGGCCAGGACCGGCGCGGCCATCGATTCGGGCGCGCCCCAGTAGTCGAATATGCCGCCGCGCGCGCGATTGTGGCCGCACACGACCAGCACGCCGGTGCCGACGGTGGCCTTGAGATGCGAGGCCAGCCAGCCGACGAAGCCGGAATTGTCCAGGTCGGGCGCGAAGTGGAACGAGAACACCACGTAGCGTTCGCCCGCGTCGTCGTCGGCCGGGACCAGCGCGCTCCAGACCTGCTCGTCGCGCACCAAGGCGATGGCGGAGGCCAGGTGCGGCGACGGAAACTGGCTGGCCGGCGTTTCGACATAGGCGTAGGCCTGCGGCAACACCTGCAACTGCGCCGTCGCGATCACGCGGTGCAGGCGCGATCGGGTCTGTTCGGCGGTTTCCACGCTCACGTGCACGTCGCGTCTCCGGGCAGGGCGCGGCGCCCGATGCGCCGCGTCACTTTTCCTTGCGCCAGTTGATCGACGCGCGATTCTCGATGGTGCTGGATTCGATCTCGATATCGAAGCCCTTGCGCAGCAGGTACTTCAGCGTCAGCACCTGGCCGGTGCCGAGCAGGGACACGCCATAGCCCACGTACAGGCGCGGCGAGAGGTATTTGCCCACGCCCAGCACCGAGCCGCCTAGCGCGCGGCTTTCCATCACGCCGGCGTCGTCCAGGCCGATCTTGGCGCCCAGCTGCGAGGCCAGCAGGCTGCCGCCGGCCGACAGCGCGGCGCTGGCGGCGTTGAGCTGACGGCTCTCGTCGCCGCTGGCGCTGGACAGCGGGCGGCCCAGCGCGAGGTAGGCCAGCGCTTCGGATTGCGAGCTGGCCGGGTTGGACCACACGTTGACCTGCGGCGCGCTGGCGCGGCCGCTGATGTCGACGCCGGCGGTGACTTCGCCGACTTCGCGCTCGGCGCGCACGTCGAGGATGGGATCGGACACCGGGCCGTTCGACCAGGCCAGATGGCCGCGGGTGATCTGCAGCTTCTGGCCGTAGGCGCGGTAGCGACCGTCGACATCGAGGCGGCCGCTGGCGGTCATCTCGCGGCCGGGCCGCGCGCGCACGCGCATCTGGCCTTCCAGGCTGCCGTCCAGGCCGAAGCCGTTGAGCTTGACGTCGTCGCCGAGCGCGAGGGTGAGGTCCAGATCCAGCGGCGAGTCGCCGGTGTCCTCGGGATCCACGGGGTCGAGCACGACCACGTCCGGCGACGCCGACACGCCCTGGTCCAGGCGTTCCAGATCGATGCGCGCCGACGGAATCCCGACCGCGCCGGTCACCTGCAGCGGCTGCTTGGCGGCGTAGCGCACGGTCAGGTCGGGATCGGCGACCGCGCGCAGGTCGCGCGTGTCCGACATCAGCACGTTCTTGCCGCGCAGGCTCAGCACCAGCGGGGTATCGTCGCCCTGCCAGCCCAGCGTGCCGTCGATGTTGAGCCTGCCTTCGCCGGAGCGCACGCTGCCGACGATGCGCGCGCTGCCGTCGGGCTGCGCGTCCAGGCGCACGTCGCCGTCCTGCAGCGCGATCGCCAGCGCCGGCAGTTCGGTGCTGAATTCGCTCAGGCGCGCCTGTCCGCTCAGGCGTGGCGCGTCGCGCGTGCCGCCCAGGCCTATGCGGCCGTCGAGCTTGCCCTTGGGCTCGACGATGTCGGGCGAGAACAGCTCGACCCAGGTGAGCTCGTCGATGTTGAGCGCGATCTCGCCATCCAGCGGCGAGTATGCGTCCCAACCGGTGGCGATGCGCGCATCGAGGCGGCCGTCGTCGTTGACCACCGCGTCCAGGTCGGCCTCGATGCGGCGCGGGTCGAAGTTCGCGCGCAGGTTGAGGTTGCTGTAACGCACCGGCTCGCGACGCGAGCGCTCGCTGAACTTCATGCCGCCGCTGGCCGTGCTCACGGTGGCCTGGCCGCGCCAGGCGTTGCCGACCGGACGCAACTCGCCGTCGATCGCGATCTCGCCGCGCAGCAGCCACGGCCGCTTGTCGGCGCGTTCGGGCAGGTAGGGCTGGGCCAGGGTCAGCGGCAAGCCCTGGCCCTTCACGTCCAGTCCGCGCCGCGGCCAATCCGCGTTCGCGCACAGCGAGCCGCCGCCGCTGGACGCCAGGCAGGCGTTGCTGAGCGCGCCGTTCCTGCCGTCCCAACGGAATTGCGCGGCCTGCTGCAGGCGCCAGGAGGCGCCCTTGCTCGGCGCCAGCTGCAGGCTCGCCAAGGCGCCCTGCCAGGTCGCGCCGCGTTTGTCGGCATGGCCGGACAGTTCCAGCGTGCCGATCTCGCCGCGCGCGTTGCCCTGCAGTTGCAGCGCTTCCACCGCGCCGCGCGCGTCGATGGCGACCGTGTCCATCGGCAGGCCGATGTCCAGGCCGCTGGCGCGCACTTCGATCGCGCCGCCGCGGCCGGTCCAGGGCAGCCTGCCCTTGGCGAGCAGGGTTTCGGCGCGGTAGTCGCCGTATTTCAAGCCGCTGCCGCTGAGGTCGGCGTCGATGTTGGGCGCGGTGCGCGCGCCGCTGAGCTTGAGCGTGCCGCGCAGGCTGCCGGCGGTGTCCGGCAGCAGGTCGTTGAGCTGCAGCGGCGAGAACTTGGCGTCCAGGTCCAGGGTCTGGGCGAGCTTGCCCTTGGCGTCGATGCGGCTGCCGCCCAGCGACAGCGCGACCTGGCCTTCGTAGGCGTCGTCGCTCTTGCCGGTCGCCGCGCCGTGCATCAGGAAACGGCCGCTGCCCTGCAAGGGGCGGTCGCGCAGGCGGCCGCCGAGCTGGCTGGCATCGACCGCCACTTCCAGCCCGCCGTCGGCACGGGTGTCGCCGCGCGTGACCAGCTTGCCGTTGACCGCGCCCTTCCAGTCGGGCGCGAAATAACCCGGGTCGAAACCGGCCAGGGTGGCGTCGAAGTTCCAGCCCAGCTTCGGCGCCCAGGCCACCTCGCCCTTGCCGTCGAGACGGCCGGTCGGCATCTGCGCCTGCAAGGCCTTGAGCTTCATGCCCTGGTCGTTGCCGAGGCCGTCGAAGCGCACCGTCGCGACCTGCTTGTCGCGCTCGATGCGGGCGTTGCCGATCGCCGCCCAGGCCTGCACGGTGCCGGCGAAACCCAGATCCGCGTCGGCGACGATCGCCGGCGTGGTCGCGGCCGCCGGCGCCACCGGCATCTTGGCGCTGGGCGCGGGCGCGGCGCCGCCCCAGCGCAGGCCGCGCGCATTGACCGCGAACTTGAAACGGCCGTTGTCGGCGTCGGTGAAATCGGCGTGGCCGCGCAAGGTCGCGGTGCCGTCGAAGATGCGCAGCGCCAGCGGCTGCACGTCCAGCACCTGTTCTTCCAGGCGGAGCTTGGACGGCAGGATCTCGGCGCGCAGCTCGCCTTGGGCGAAGCGGCCGCTGAGTTCGGCCGCGCCGCCGACGCCGTGCATGTCGACCTGCGCCGCCAGCGGCGTTTCGCTGGGCGCGGCCTCGGGCGAGAGCAGCATTCCAATGTCGAGCGCGTCAGCCTTGGCGCGCAATTGCCAGCGCGGATCGTCCTTGCCGCGCAGGGTCAGGGTCGCGCGCAGCGGGCCGGGCGCATAGCCCGACACGGCCACGTTCATGCGCGACAGATCGCCTTGCGCGACCAGGCCCAGGCGCGGCGGCGTGCGGCCGGCCCGCGCCGGCAGCACCGCGGTGGCGACCAAGTCGGTGCGGTAGTCGTCGCGCGGCACGTACTCGCCGTGCAGGGTGATGCGTGCGCGGTCGCTGTCGATGGCCAGCTTCTCGACCTTGAGCTGCCCGCTCTGCGCATCCAGGCCGCCGCGCAGCTTGCGGATGTCGATGATGTGCTCGCCGGCCTGGCTGATCTTCATGCGGTCCACGCGCACGTCGTCGGCCTGCAGCGCCAGCGGCGGCGCGATGTCGGGCAGCACTTCGGGCCAGCTGGGGAACTTGAAGGGCTCCTTGCTCTTGGGCATGTCGAGCGTGGCGTCCTCGACCTGTAGCGCGTCCAGGCGCAGCTTGCGGCCCAGCAGCGGCCGGATCGCGGTATCGACGTAGATGCGCTCGGCGCGGAAGTCGATGCCTTCGTAGTTGAAGTGCACGCCGCGCAGGGTCAGCGGACCGGAGGCGGGGCCGTCGGCGTCGCGCCAGCTGAAGGTCGCGTCGGCGGGCAGGCGCGCCTTGATCTGGTTCAACAGCACGTTGCGTCCGCCGACCGTGGCCAGCAGCCAATACGCCGCGAACGCGATCAGCAGGGTCAACGCGCCCGCCACGAAGCTGCTGCGCCAGGCCCAGCGGCGCGCGGCCGCGCGTCGGCGCTGGCGGCGCTGGGCTAGCAGTTCTGCGGCGGTCTGGGGCGTGTCGCTCATGTCCGTGTGCGGTCTGTCCTGGGGCGTGGATCAGAGATCGGCGCCGATGTTGAGATAAAGCTGGAAGCCCGAGTCCGGATCGTTGAGGCCGCGCGCGATGTCCACGCGCAGCGGCCCCACCGGCGAACGCCAGCGCAGGCCCACGCCGACGCCGGTGCGCCAGTCGGGCGTGCCGTCGAAGGCGCTGCCGCTGTCGACGAACACCGCCGCGCCCCAACTGTCGTTGAAGTACTGCTCGAACTCGAGGCTGCCGGTGGCGACGTTCTTGGCGCCCAGCGCGTACTGCTTGCCGTCGCTGCCCGGGATGCGCGGGCCGACCTCGCGCCAGGCGTAACCGCGGATGCTGCGATCGCCGCCGGCGAAGAAACGCAGGCTGGGCGGCATGTCGATCAGGGCGTCGGTGAAGGTGTGGCCGAGTTCGCCGCGCGCGATCAGGCGGCTGCGCGCGCCCAGGCCGCGGTACCAGCGCGCGCTGGCGTGGGCCTGGGCGAAGCTGGCGTCGGAGCCGGCGCCTTCCACGCCGCCGCGCAGCATCACGGTCGCGCCGAAGGCGTTGCGCGGATAGATGCGGTCGTCGGCGTTGACGTACTCGGCGCGCAGCGAGGGATAGGTGAAGGTGGCGATGCGGTAATCGACCGGCGTGCTGTCGTCGTCGTCGTCGTCGACCGCATAGGCCCAGCGCTCGCGCAGGGCGTGAATGGACGCGGTCGCGGTCCAGTGGCGGTCGATCTGGCCGCTGCGGCTGGCGACGATCTCGATCCGGCGCGAATCGATGTAGTCGGTCTGCTCGTCGGCGAGCTGGGCGCTGAAGGTGTACCAGCCGTCTAGCCAGGTGAAGGCGGGAATGCGGTACTGCAGGGTCGCGGTCTTGCGCTTCTCGGCCCAGTCGACCTGGGCCAGGGCCTTGTGGCCGCGATCGTTGACGTAGCGGCGCTCCACGCCCATGCGCACGCCGGCGCCGCTGTCGGTGCCGAAGCTGACGCCGGCGGTGTAGATGCTGCGCTTGGCCGGGGTCAGGGTCACCTTGACCGGCACTTCGCCGTCGACCGCGTTCTCCGGCTGCGGTTCGATGTCGATGCTGGCGAAGTAGTCCAGCCGCGCCAGCGATTCGCGGAAGCGGTCGAGCTTGCCCTGGTGGTAGTAGCTGCCCTGTTCCCAGTACACCAGCTTGTCGAGCAGGCTGTCGCGGATGATCCGCTTGGGCGTCTGCTCGAAGCTGATCGGGCCCATGTCGTAGCGGTCGCCGCTGCTCCAGACCAGGTCGATGTCGGCGGCGCGCTCGGCGCGCGTGACCTCGACCCGGCGCGAGGTGAAATCGGCGTCGAAGTAGCCGCGCTCGGCCAGGCGGCGGGTGATCTTGGTCTTGCTGGCTTCGTAGATCTCGTGATCGAAGACGTTGCCCAGCTGCGGCTTGAACGCGGCCAGGTCTTCTTTGAGGTAGCGGTCCTCGCTGCCGGCGCCGAGGATGGCGACGTCGGAACGGCGCACGAGCACGGGTTCGCCCTTGTCGACCGTGATGATCACGGCGACCTTGGCGTTGGAGCGCCGCGCGGGCGCATTGGGATCGGCGGGGTCCGCGGCCGCGCGTTCCTGGGCGGCGTTGGCGCGCTCGGCGCGGTTGAGGGCCTCGCTGGGCGTGTCCACGGCGGAGCTCGTGTCGGCGGGCTCGGTGCCGTCGGACTTGTTGGGGTCGGCACTCTTGGAATCGGTGCTCGTGGAATCGGAACTCTTGAAATCGGAACTCTTGGAATCGGAACTCGTGGAGTCGGTGCTGCCCGAACCGGCGCTGGCGTCGGCCGCGCCCGCCTCGGTCGTGGCCGCCGCCTGGGTTGCGGCGGCCGCGCCGCGCGCGCCGCCGTTGCCGCCGCTGCGGGTGTCCTCGACCTTGATGGTGGGCGAGTAATAGCCGAACGGTTCCAGCGCCTCGCGGGTTTCGTTCTCGGCCTCGCGCAGCAGATAGCCCAGGCGCCGGCCCGACAGATCCTTGCCGATCGCGTCCACCAGCGACAGCGAGGTGCGCACGTTGATCGTCATGGGCTCGTCCAGCCCGCGGATTTCCACCGAGGTCACGGTGGCGGCCTGGGCCACGCCGGCGGCACCAAGGGTCAGGGCGGCGGCGAGGGCGAGGCGGGGGAACGGGGGCATGCGGGCAGGATAACCAACGAGGACGGGCATTGCTTGCGCGCGCGTGGCGGCCGAGCATCGTGTTAAGCGCGCGTGATGCAATGTGCAGGCGCATCGAATGCATGCCCACACCCTTTGCATTTGCTTCCCCCCCTTTGGAAAAGGGGGCTAGGGGGATTTGCTTTTACGCGTAAGAGCAACAGCAACAGCAACAGCAAATCCCCCGCGTGCGCTACGCGCCCGCCGCCCCCTTTTTCCAAGGGGGCAGCAGAGCGGCGCGTGGCTCAACGCGGTTGCGATTCAGATCGACAGGTGCTCGATCGCCGCGACGCTGCCCAGCCGGTCCGACAGGCGCTTGAGCAGGGCCAGGCGGTTGTTGCGCACGGCCATGTCGTCGACGTTGACCATCACGCCGTCGAAGAAGGCGTCCACCTGCGGGCGCAGGCGCGCGAGGCGGCCGAGCACGGCGACGTAGTCGCGCTGCGCGAGCAGCGGATCGGTGTCGGCGACGGCCTCGTCCACGGCGACGGCCAGTTCGCGCTCGGCGTTCTCGGCGAACAGCGCCGGATCGATCGCGGTCGGCAGTTCGCCCTCGACCTTCTTGAGGATGTTGCGGATGCGCTTGTTGGCCGCGGCGAGGGCTTGCGCCTCGGGCAGCTTGGCGAATTCGGCGATGGCCTTGAGGCGGCGGTCGAAGTCTCCTAATGAGCCAAGACGAAGCGCAGCCACCGCTTCGAACTGCTGAACTGGCACGTTCTGGTCCGCGAAGTAACTACGTAGGCGGTCAACAACAAACTCATAGGTCTCGAGAAAGAGAGAAACGAGCTTACCCACGTAATCTATCTTTGGCGCGGTGGCACTTAAGGAGAGATCGATTGCGAAGTCATTAAGAGCGAATTCTCGTGCCTTGTGAACGAGTTCAATCAGCTGTTCGTCCTTAAGTACTTGGGCTTGCAGTGTTGCCTCACCAAGCGCCGCGATTAGCAACGCGCGCACATCTATCTCCAGGCCTGACTCGATAATTGTTCGTGCCAAACCCAGCGCATTGCGCCGCAGCGCGAACGGATCCTTGTTGCCGGTCGGCTTCAGACCCGCGGCGAAGCCGCCGGCCAGGGTGTCCAGGCGTTCGGCGATCGCCAGCACCTGGCCCAGTTTGGACGGCGCGATCGCGTCGCCCGCGTAGCGCGGCATGTAGGCCTCGTCCAGCGCGGCGGCCAGTTCCAGCGGCTCGTTCTCGACGGCCGCGTAATAGCGCCCGGCGATGCCCTGCAGTTCCGGGAACTCGTTGACCAGGCGCGACTGCAGATCGGCCTTGGACAGTTCCGCGGCGCGGCGCGCCAGCTTGGGGTCCACACCCGCGGCCTCGGCGACCGCCTCGGCCAGCGCGGCCACGCGCGCGACCTTGTCGGCGACCGTGCCCAGCTTGTCCTGGTACTTGACCGTCTTCAGGCCCTCGTTCATCGAAGCCAGGCCCTGCTTCATGTCTTCGACGAAGAAGAACTTGGCGTCGGCGAAGCGCGGACGGATCACCCGCTCATAGCCCTTGCGCACTTCCGACTCGTCGCGGCTTTCGATGTTGGCGATGCCGACGAAGCGCTCGCTGAGCTTGCCGTTCGCATCCAGCACCGGGAAGAACTTCTGGTTCGCTTCCATGGTCGCGATCAGCGCTTCCTGCGGCACCGCCAGGAACCCGGCCTCGAAGCTGCAGGCGATGGCCTTGGGCCACTCGGTCAGGCCGTTGACCTCTTCCAGGATGCCCTCGTCGATGCGAGCGCTGCCGCCGTTGGCGCTGGCCGCGGCCTGCACCTCCAGCACGATGCGCTCGCGGCGCTCGTCCGGATCCACCAGCACCTTGGCGCCGCGCAGGAACTCGACGTAGTCCGACGGCGTGCTGAACCACACCGGCTTGTCGTGCATGAAGCGGTGGCCGCGGCTCATGCGATCGCTGCGCACGCCCAGCGCTTCGGCCTCGACCACGTCCTTGCCCAGCAGCACCACCAGCCAGTGCGCGGGGCGGGCGAAACCGTAGTCGTGACCGCCCCAGCGCATCGGCTTGGGGATCGGCATGGCGGCCAGCGCGTCGCCGATCACGCCCTGCAGCAGGTCGCGGGTGCGCGCGCCGGGCTTGGTCGCGCGGTGGACGAAACGCTCGCCCTTGTTGTCGCTGGTCTTCTCCAGCTGGGTCCAGTCGATGCCGGCCTTGGCGGCGAAACCCTGCAGGGCCTTGGTCGGCTGGCCGTCGGCGTCGAGCGCGATGTTGAGATAGGGGCCGAGCACTTCCGACTTCTGTTCCGGCTGCTCCACGGCGACGCCGGGCAGCAGCACGGCCAGGCGGCGCGGCGTGTACAGCGGCTTGGCGCCGTTGCGTTCGAAGGCGATGCCGCGCTTGGCCAGGCCGTCGATCACGCCGTCGAAGAAAGCCTGGGCCAGGCCGGGCAGGGCCTTGACCGGCAGTTCCTCGGTGCCCAGTTCGATCAGCAGCGGCTGCATGGAGGTGGCGTCGGACATCACGCGGCCTCCTGCGCATCGGCGCGCTTCAGGCCGGGGAAGCCGAGCTTCTCGCGCTGCGCGTGATAGGCCTCGGCCACGCCCTGGGCGATGCGGCGCACGCGCAGGATGTAGCGCTGGCGCTCGGTCACGCTGATCGCGCGGCGGGCGTCGAGCAGGTTGAAGGAATGGCTGGCCTTGCAGACCTGGTCGTAGGCCGGCAGCGGCAGGCCCAGTTCGATCAGCTTGAGCGCCTCGCGCTCGCAGGCGTCGAAGCGATGGAACAGTTCGGCCACGTCGGCATGCTCGAAGTTGTAGGCGCTTTGTTCGACTTCGTTCTGGTGGTAGACGTCGCGGTAGGTCACCGGCGTGCCGTCGGGGCCGTAGGTCCAGACCAGGTCGAACACGTTGTCGACGTTCTGCAGGTACATGCACAGGCGCTCGAGACCGTAGGTGATCTCGCCCAGCACCGGCCGGCATTCCAGGCCGCCGGCCTGCTGGAAATAGGTGAACTGGGTCACTTCCATGCCGTTGAGCCAGACTTCCCAGCCCAGGCCCCAGGCGCCCAGCGTCGGCGATTCCCAGTTGTCCTCGACCAGGCGCAGGTCGTGCACCAGCGGGTCCACGCCCAGCGCCTTGAGCGAATCGAAGTACAGCTCGACGATGTTGTCGGGGCTGGGCTTCATCGCCACCTGGTACTGGTAGTAGCGCTGCAGACGGTTGGGGTTTTCGCCGTAGCGGCCGTCGGTGGGACGGCGGCAGGGCTGCACGTAGGCGGCGTTCCACGGCTCCGGGCCCAGCGCGCGCAGGAAGGTGGCCGGGTGGAAGGTGCCGGCGCCGACTTCCAGATCCAGCGGCTGGATCAGCACGCAGCCCTGATCCGCCCAAAAGGCGTTCAAGCGCTGGATCAGCTGCTGGAAGGTCGGCGCGTCGTTCCCGTTCGCTCGCGAATTCGCAGACATGTTCAAAGAGTGTCGTGGACGGGGCGCGCTAGTATAGCGGCCGCCCCCACGGTGTCTGAGCAGGCAGGAGCGGTACTGGTGGAACAGCGGCAACGATCGGACCCCGCGTCGGCTGGCGGACGCGGCGCCTCGCGCCTGCCGCCGGGCCGCCTGAGCCTGGAACGCGTGGCCGCGGCCCTGGCCGAGGACGGTCTGATCGGCGCCGAGGACGTCAAGCGCGTGCAGCTGCCCGCCGGCGCCCGCCACGCCAGCGACGTGCATCCGCTGGTGCTGATCGCCAACCTCAAGCTGGCCTCCGGGCAGACCCCGGGCACCGATCTGGGCCTGGAACGGCTGAGCGAGTGGCTGGCCCAGGTCACCGGCCTGCGCTATCTGCGCATCGACCCGACCCGCGTCGACGTGCCCGCCGCGACCGCGGTGGTCTCGCACGCCTATGCGCGCCGGCACCGGATCCTGCCGCTGGCGGTGAGCGCCGATCGCGTGCTGATCGCCACCAGCGAGCCCAACGACCTGGACTGGCTGCCCGACGTGCGCCACCTGACCCGGCGCGAGATCGAGCTGGCGGTGGTCAATCCGCTGGACCTGCACCGCTACACCATGGAGTTCTTCGGCGTCACGCGCTCGGTGCGCGGCGCCCGCGACGGCAATCGCGAACAGAACACCGGCATGCCCAGCTTCGAGCAGCTGGTGGAACTGGGCCGGGTCGGCGAGGTCGGCGCCGACGATCATCACATCGTCCATATCGTCGACTGGCTGCTGCAGTACGCCAACGAGCAGCGCGCCTCCGACATCCACCTGGAGCCGCGCCGCGACATCGGCCGGGTGCGCTTCCGCATCGACGGGGTGATGCACAAGGTGTTCGAGATGCCGCCGCCGGTGATGAACGCGGTGGTCAGCCGGATCAAGGTGCTGGGGCGCATGGACCTGGCCGAGCGCCGGCGCCCGCAGGACGGCCGCATCAAGACCCGCTCGCCGGGCGGGCGCGAGGTCGAAATGCGCCTGTCGACCATGCCCACCGCGTTCGGCGAGAAGTGCGTGGCGCGTTTGTTCGACCCGGATACCGCGCTGAAAACCATCGACCAGCTCGGTTTCAGCGCCCAGGAATCGGCGGGCTGGAACGACCTGGTGCAACGCCCGCACGGCATCGTGCTGGTGACCGGCCCCACCGGTTCGGGCAAGACCACCACCTTGTATTCCACGCTCAAGCAGCTGGCGACGCCGGACGTGAACGTCTGCAGCGTCGAGGACCCGATCGAAATGATCGCGCCCGAGTTCAACCAGATGCAGGTCCAGCCCTCGATCGATCTGGACTTCGCCAGCGGCGTGCGCACCCTGCTGCGCCAGGACCCGGACATCATCATGATCGGCGAGATCCGCGACCTGGAGACCGCGCAGATGGCGGTGCAGGCTGCGCTGACCGGCCATCTGGTGCTGTCGACCCTGCATACCAACGACGCCGCCTCGGCGATCACCCGCCTGCTCGACCTGGGCGTGCCGCACTACCTGGTCGCCTCCACCCTCAACGGCGTGCTCGCGCAGCGCCTGGTGCGGACCCTGTGCCCGCACTGCAAGCGCTCCAGCCCGATCGGCGAGGCCGAGTGGCAGACCCTGCTCGGCGCCGGCCAGGCCGCGCCCTCGGGCGCCGGCGCGCAGGCCCCGGTCGGCTGCCTGGAGTGCCGCCGCACCGGCTATCTGGGCCGGGTCGGTCTGTACGAATTGCTGCCGATCAGCCCCGGCCTGCGCCGGCTGATCCGGCCCGACATGGACCTGGCCAACTTCAATCGCGCCGCCGCCGCCGAGGGCGTGCGCTCGTTGCGGGTGGCCGCGGCCGAAAAGGTGGCCCTGGGATTGACTACAATTCCCGAAGTCGTATCGGTATTGCCCCCGCAGGAATGAACAGCGCCCCCTTCTTGATCCTCGAGACCGGCCAACCGGTCGCCACGATGCGCCGCCACCGCGGCTTTCCGCATTGGATCCGCGTGGCCGCCGGTCTGGAGCGCGACGAGGCGATCACGGTCAACGTCGAGGCCGGCGAGCCGCTGCCGGGCACGCGCGAAGGCTTCGCCGGCACCATCGTCACCGGCTCCGGCGCCATGGTCACCGACCGCGCCGAGTGGAGCGAGCGCAGCGCGGCCTGGCTGCGCGACGCCGCCCACGCCGGCATGCCGCTGCTGGGCATCTGCTACGGCCACCAGCTGCTCGCGCATGCGCTGGGCGGCGAGGTCGGCGATCACCCGCAGGGCCGCGAGATGGGCACGATCGCGCTGGAGCTGCATGCGCAGGCCAGCGAGGATCCGCTGTTCGCCGGCCTGCCCACGCGGTTCGACGCCCAGGCCACCCATCTGCAGACCGTGCTGCGCGCGCCCGACGGCGCGACCGTGCTGGCGCGCTCCGTGCACGACGCCTGCCACGCCTTCCGCTGGGGCGATCGCGCCTGGGGCGTGCAGTTCCATCCCGAGTTCAGCGCCACCCACATGCGCGGCTACGTGCAGGCGCGCAAGGTCGCGCTGCAGCGCGAAGGGCATTGCCCGAAGACCATCGCCGGCAACATCGCCGCCACGCCGCACGCGCGCCGCGTGCTGCGCCGGTTCGTCCACCACGCGCGCGGTTTGCACGGCCGCTGAGGCGGCGACGCAAGATCGCGGTTCGCGGCAACTACAGGCCTACAGGCCGGGGAACAGATCGGAATGATGCAGATTCGCAAGGTGCCGCTCAGCCAGGGCGTTCAATGGCTGATGCAGGCCGTCAATATCGGCGCGCGCAATCCGCGCGCCGTGTTCGGTGCGGCGCTGCTGTTCATCGCCACGCTGTACACCCTCACCTTGCTGTTCGTGCTGCCGTTTGCCGCGAGCGTGCGCGAGGGCGCGACGGCGTCGCCGGATCCGGCGCGGGTGCTGACCGCGATGGCGCCGTTGTTCCTGATGCTGGTGTTCGTGCTGCCGATCCTGCTCGGCGGCCTGATGCACGTGATCCGCGAAGCCGAGGCCGGCCGCCCGGTGCGCGCACGCGATCTGTTCGCGCCGTTCCGCCTGCGCAAGGCCGGCCCCCTGGCGCTGCTGGGCGTGATCCAGATCGTGCTGGCGGCGGCGAGCATCCTGTTGGTGGTGTTGCTGGCCGGCGACGATTACTGGACCGACTACATGACCGCGATGCGCACGGTGATGACCGGCGGTACTCCGGTTATGCCGCAGCCCAACCATCCGGGCCTGATGATGCTGGTGCAGCTGGTCTTCAACTATTTCACCTACACCCTGCTGCTGCTTTGCATTCCGCTGATCCTGTTTTCCCGTGCCGGCCTGGTCGACGCGGTCAAGGCCAGCCTGCGCGCATCGGTGTTCAACGTCGGCGCCAACCTGCTGGCCGGCGGCCTGTTCACGGCGGCCATGCTGCTGGCCGCGCTGATCGTCGGCGTGCTCGGCCTGCTGGCGGCCGTGATCGGCAGCCTGATCCATCCGATTCTGGGCGCGCTGCTGTCGGTGCTGCTGTACGCCGCTTTCGGCGCGGCGGTGCTGGTGGTGCTGGTCGGCGGCAGCTATCTGGCGTGGCGCGACACCTTCGGCGACGAAGACGCGCCGGTGCCGCCGCCGGCCGGAAACGGCCACATCGAGGCCTGACGGCCGCAACCTCCGGCCTGGCCACGGTCGGACCGCATGGCGCTCGCGCCGCGAGCGGCGCAGCCCTGGATCAGGCCGCCGCTTGCAGGGCCGCGCCGCGGCGCAGATCGCGCCGCGCCCACAGATAGATCAGCAATCCCGCCACCGCGGTCGCGGCGCCGATGTAGCCGGTCGAGGTCCAGCCGTAGCCGGCGGTGATCGCCATGCCGCCCAGCCAGGGGCCGAGCGCGTTGGCGGCGTTGAAGGCCGAATGGTTGGAGGCCGCGGCCAGGGTCTGCGCCTCGGCCGCCACGTCCATCAGATGCGCCTGCAGCACCGGCGCCAGCGCGCCCATGGTGCCGACCGCGATCACCGCGGGCAGCACCGCCCACACCGAGTGCGCGGCGATCGGGAATACCAACAGCAACAGGGTCGACCACAGCAGCACCGCCGCGGCGGCGCGGAACTGCAGGCGATCGAACAGCCAGCCGCCGGCGAGATTGCCGAGGATGCCGCCGATGCCGAACGCGATCAGCGCCACCGGCGTCCACGACTCGGGCACGCCGGTGACGTGGATCAGGGTCGGGGCCAGATAGCCGAACACGCAGAACATGCCGGCGAAACCGATCGCGCCGATGCCCAGGGTCAGCCATACCGGCGCGCGGTTGAAGTCGCGCAGTTCGCGGATCGGGTCCTGGCGCGGCTCGGCCGGGTCCGGCGGCAGGGTGCGCGCGACCATCGCCACGGTCAGCGCCGCGATCGCGGTGACCAGGCCGAAGGCGTAACGCCAGTCCAGCACCTGGCCCAGCCAGGTCGCGAAGGGGTTGCCGATCAGCAACGCGATCGCCAGGCCCAGCAGCGGCCGGCTGACCGCGACGCCGCGTTGTTCGGGCGGGCTGATCGCGGCCGCCACCAGCGCCGCGACGCCGAAGTAGGCGCCGTGCGGCAATCCGGCGATGAAGCGGAACAGCAGCATGGTCGGGTAGTTCGGCGCCAGCGCGCTGGCGATGTTGCCCAGGGCGTAGAAGGCCATCAACGCCAGCAGCAGGCTGCGCCGGCGCAGGCGCGCGCCCAGGATCGCCAGCAGCGGCGCGCCGACCACCACGCCCAGCGCATAGGCGCTGATCACATGGCCGACCTGAGGCTCGGTCACCCCCAGGCCGCGCGCGATGTCGGGCATCAGGCCCATCACCACGAATTCGCTGGTGCCGATGGCGAAGCCGCCCATGGCCAGGGCGAACAGGATCAGGCCGATCTGGCGCCGCGACAGGGTCGGCGACATCGGGATGCCGGAGTCGGGCATGGCGGGATCCGCAACAGGGGAGACTGGGCATTATTGTGCATTGCAGCAAACGCGTCAGCGGCGCGAATGCATCGCTGCGTCTCGTCGGTGGGTGCGGAGCAGGCGCGCGGGGCCGCGAATACGCGGTGCGTGGGCGCTTTGCCGAATCTGGCGGATTCGATAGGAGCGCTGGAGGGGCGACCGCAGCGCCCGGATTTGCGCCGGGAGAGAAGCCTCGACGCGAGTGCGGTGGCGCGGTCGCGGCTTGCGCCGCTCCTACAGGGGGGCGTTTCGCTTGGGGGTAGGAGCGGCGTGAGCCGCGACCCGCTACCACGGCGACACGGCGGCCGATCGCGATGATCGGCGCCGCGAGCTCGATCAGCCCGCCGTTTCCGGCTCGCGCGGTTTGACCCATCCGGCGGCGATGATGCCCAGCTCGTACAGCACGCACATCGGGATCGCCAGCATCAATTGCGAGACCACGTCCGGCGGGGTGATCACGGCGGCGATGATGAAGATGCCGACCACGGCGTAGCCGCGGCCCTCCTTCAACTGTTGCGGGGTGACCCAGCCGAGCAGGACCAGGATCACCAGCGCCACCGGCAGCTCGAAGCTGGCGCCGAAGGCCAGGAAGATCACCAGCACGAAGTCCAGGTACTTGCCGATGTCGGGGGTCATCGCGACCACCGAAGGGGTGAACTTGACCAGGAAGCCGAACACCGCCGGCAGCACCAGGAAGTAGGCGAAGGCGCAGCCGGCGTAGAACAGCGTCACCGCCGAGGCCAGCAAGGGCAGGGCCAGGCGCTTCTCGCGCTTGTACAGGCCCGGCGCCACGAAGGCCCAGGCCTGGTAGAGCAGCCACGGCACGGTCAGGAACAGCGCGCTGAAGAAGGCCAGTTTGACCGGCACGAAGAAACCGCCGGCCGGATCGGCGGCGATCAGCTTGCCCGATTCGGGCAGCTTGCCCAGCAGCGGGCCGGCCAGCAGCGAGAAGATCTCCGAGGCGAACGGCATCAGCGCCAGGAACACGATCAGCAGGCCGACCACCGCGCGCAGCAGGCGCGCGCGCAGCTCGATCAGGTGATCGAGCAGGCGCGGCTCGGCGCCGGCCTCGTCCTCGGCCGAGCTGGCGGCGCGCGGGTCAGCGTCGCTCATCGTCTTGGGCCGGTGCGGTGGAAGCGGCGGGGAGCGCGGTGGGCTCGGCGGTCGGCGCCTCGTTCAGCGCCTCGACGCTGCGCTCGGCCTCGCGCAGTTCGCGCTGGACGGTGTCGCGGCTGTCGTGGATCTGGTTGCGCAGGCTTTCCTGGGCCTCGCGCAGATCGGCCTGGGTCTGGCGCAGGCTGCGGCGCAGTTCCTCGTCGGCCAGCTCGTTCTCGAGTTCGGATTTCACCGAATACCACTGCGCGCGCGCGCGCCGTACCCACAGGCCGGCGAAGCGCGCGGCCTTGGGCAGGCGTTCGGGGCCGAGCACCAGCAGGGCCACGACCGCGATGACGAAGATTTCGGAAAAGCCGATGTCGAACATGACCGCGCGCCGGAAACGTCGTGGGGGACGCTAAGGCGTATCAGCGCGGGGTTTGTTCGTCGTTGCGCGTCTGCGCGTTGGCGTCGTCGCGCCGGGTTTCGTCGGGGAGCTGCGCGGCCGGCTTGTCCTCGTCCTGCACGCCCTTCTTGAAGCCCTTCACCGCTTCACCGAGGTCCTGGCCCACGTTCTTCAGGCGCTTGGTGCCGAACACCAGCACCACGATCACCAGCACGATCAGCCAGTGCCAAAGACTCAAACCGCCCATGTGTGATTCCGCCAGAGTTGGGACGCTCAGGATACCGCAAGCCTTGTTACGGAACCCGTGACCGCGGGCATGGTGGGCCTGAACAGGTCGCCGCGGCGCTTAAGGCAGCGGCTCGACCTTGGGCTGGTTGGGATCGTTCACCGGTTCGGTGGGCGCGGCCGGCTGAGCGACGGGTGCGGCCTGCGGCGCGGCAGCCGGGGTGGAGGGGTAGACGGTGGCGCCGGTGGCCGGGCGCGGCTCTTCCTGGCGGTTGGCGCGCGCGGTCGCGCTGGCTTCCTCCAGGCGGTCGCGGAAATCGACCACCGCTTCCGACGGCGCCTGCGCCGAGCGGCCTTCGAAGATCATGCGCGGAGTGGTGCCGTTGCCGTACACGACCTGGTTGGCCTGATCGTCGATCTGCAGCACGGCGCCGTCCAGGGCCACGCCCGCGAACAGGCCGCGCGCGCGCGACCAGGACCAGATCTCGGCCTTGAGCTGGCCGTCGGTGGCGGCCGCGGCGCTGCGCCCGACCGGGCCGGCGGCGACGCCGGCGTCGGCGCCCAGGGTGACCTTGCCGTTGACGATGGAATCCAGGCCGCGCTCGCCGCGGAACACCAGCACGATGTCGGAGGACTGCACGCCGGCCTGGAAGCCGACGCTGCCGCCGGTGAGCTTGACGAAGCTGGGGTTGGACCAGGTGCCGTCGGGGTTCTTGACCGAGACCAGGCCGTGGCCGCGGCGGCCGCCCAGCACCAGGCCGACCTTGAGCGTGTCGGGCACGACCACGATCGCGCGCGCCTCGTCGAACAGCTTGTCGGGAATCGCCGACTCCGGGATCTGCTGGATGTCGCCGAGCACACGCACCGCGTTGCGCGCACGGGCGTCCTCATCGGGGCCGGCGACGGCGGATGCGGCGAAGCTCAGGCTGAGCACGAGGACGGCGAGGCGCGACGGACGGGACATGGACGGACTCCGGCGGGGGATACTGGAACTGCAGAGGGATGGCGCACGCGTTCGACCGCGAGGACGCGCCGTGGTTCAGGCTAGTAACGCGGCGATGAATCGCCACGGAACCGTGGCGATGCGGTGTCGCGACCCGCGCATGCTGCCCGGCCGCGCCGGTGCTGTCATCCTATAGGCATGCCCGCCGACGCCAGCATCGACCCCAATACCCCCGATTCGAGCGCCGGTTCCGCCTCCGGAGCCGCGCCCGACACCGCCGTGCTGCTGGTCAACCTGGGCACGCCCGAGGCCCCGACCGCGGCCGCGGTGCGCCGCTATCTGGCCGAATTCCTGCACGACCGCCGCGTGGTCAGCCTGACCCGCTGGCTGTGGTGCCCCTTGCTGCATTTCGCGATCCTGCCGCTGCGTTCGTCGCGTGTCGCGCACAAGTACGCCAGCATCTGGCTGCCCGGCGAGGACGGCGGTTCGCCGCTGGCCGTCTACACCCGGCGCCTGGCGCGCGCACTGCAGCGCGAACTGCCGCAGGCGCGCGTGCTCGCCGCGATGCGCTACGGCGAGCCCTCGCTGCGCCGCAGCCTGCAGACGCTGCGCGCCGAGGGCGTGCGCCGGCTGCTGGTGCTGCCGCTGTACCCGCAGTACTCGACTTCGACCTCGGCCTCGGTGGCCGACGTGATCGCGCGCGGCGAAGGCCCGACCACGCGCATGGTCGAGGACTACCACCGCGATCCGGGCTGGGTCGCGGCGGTCGCGAATTCGATCCGCGCCCACCGCCAGGCCAACGGTGACGGCGAACACCTGCTGTTCTCCTTCCACGGCCTGCCGCAGCGCCTGGCCGACGACGGCGATCCCTATCCGCAGCAATGCGAGGCCGGCGCGCGCGCGATCGCGCAGGCGCTGGGCCTGGCCGACGACGCCTGGACCCTGAGCTACCAATCGCGCTTCGGCCGCGAACGCTGGCTGGAGCCGGCCACCGCGGCCACGCTGGAGGCGCTGGCCGCGCGTGGTGTGCATCGGGTCGACGTGGTCGCGCCGGGCTTCGCGGTGGATTGCCTGGAGACGTTGGAAGAGGTGGCGATGATGCTGGCCGAGGATTTCGCCCGCCGCGGCGGCGAGCTGCGCTACATCCCCTGCCTCAACGACAGCCCCGAGCACGCCGCGGCGCTGGCGGCGATCGCGCGCCGCGAACTGGAGGCCTGGGCATGAGCGGCGACGGCCAGCGCACGGGCGCGGCGCTGCGCGAGTTCGCCGTCGACACGCCGTTCGGCCGCCTCGGCGGCCTGCGCAACAACGTCCACGGCGCGCCGCGCCTGCTCGCGCTGCACGGCTGGCTCGACAACGCCGCCAGCTTCGCGCCCCTGGCGCCGCACTTGGCCGGCTTCGATCTGGTCGCGCCCGACCTGCCCGGCCACGGCGTCAGCGCGCACCTGCCGCCGGCCGCCGAGTACACCCTGGTCGCCGCCGCGCGCGCCGCCTTCGCGGTCGCCGACGCGCTGGGCTGGGACCGCTTCGCCTTGCTCGGTCATTCGATGGGCGGCGCCACCGCCAGCCTGATGGCCGCCGCGGCGCCGCAGCGCATCGAGCGCCTGCAGCTGATCGAGGCCCTGGGCGGATTGTCCGAAACCGAAACGCGCACCGCCGCGCGCCTGCGCGAGGCCTTCGCCGACCAGGCCGCGCTGTCCGGCAAGCAGCTGCGCGTGTTCGGCGACATCGCCACCGCGGTGCGCGCGCGCATGCAGGCCAACGGCCTGAGCGAGCCGGTGGCGCGTTTGCTGGTCGAACGCGGCATCGCCCCGGTGCCGGCGGGCCGCTACGCCGACGACGCGGCCGGTGGCTACGTCTGGCGCAGCGATCCGCGCCTGACCCTGGCCACCGCGGTGCGCATGACCGAGGCCCAGGTCCGCGATGTGGTCGCGTCGATCCAGTGCCCGACCCGGGTGATCTACGTCGAGCCCGCGTTCCAGTACTTCAACGCCGAATTGCGCGATGCGCGCATCGCGCTGCTGCGCCACGGCGAAAGCGCGGCGGTGCCCGGCGGCCATCACCTGCACATGGAAGACCCGGACGCGGTCATGGCCGCGATCGGCGATTTTCTGACCCGGCCGCTGTAAGGGTCGCCTGCTTCCTGTAGGAGCGGCGTAAGCCGCGATTTCGGCCGCCCGCGGTCCAGACCGAAGCTACGCGAGCTTCCGATCGCGGCTTACGCCGCTCCCACGGAGAGCGAGGCTTCGCGACGCGGGGTAGGTGCGGGGCGAGCCGCGACCTGCTTCATGGCCGAAGCTGCGCGGTCGCGGCTTACGCCGCTCCTACCTGAAAGCCGGGGCGGTCAGATCTTGCCGCACAGCGCGTTCAGCGCCGCCTTCAGCGGGCGACCCTCGGCGCGAAAATACTCACGCTGATCGCGCCAGTACGGGCAGCGCGCTTCGACCTCGCGCCAGAACGCGCGCGAATGGTCGGCGTGGATCAGGTGGCACAGCTCATGCACCAGCACGTACTCGAACGCGGCCGGCGGCGCCAGCACCAGGGCCAGGTCCAGCGACAGCGCGCCGTCGGGCGACAGCGAGCCCCATTGCGAGGACATCACCCGCAGGCGGATGCGCGCGGGCGCGCGCGGCAGGCCGTGCAGGTATTTCGGCAGCCAGCGGCCGATGTCGGCGCGGGCCTGGGCTTCGTAGAAATCGCGCAGCGCGCGCCGCAGCGCGGCCGGTGCGACCGCCTCGGGCGCGACGATGGCGATGGCCCCGTCGGCATCCTCGGCGATGCGCAGGTAGCGGCCGACGCTCCAGCGCAGCGAGCGCAGCTCGCCGCGCAAAGGCAGTTGCGTATCCACGTGCGGCTGCAGCGCGGCGTGTTCGCTGCGGGTGCTGGCCAGTTGCGCGGCCAGCCAGGCGCCGTGTTCGCGCACGAAGCGCTCGCCGGCGCGATCGCTGGCCCGCACCGGCAGGGTCAGGCGCGCGCCGCGTTCGTCGACGCTGAGCTTGAGCCGGCGCGCGCGCGGATCGCGCACGCGCAGCACGTCGACGCTGCGGCCGTCGTCGAGCACGACCGTGATCGTCTCGCGCTCGACCCCGCGCGCGACCGGACGCGACTGGCCGGTCAGCAGGCGCAGCAGGCTGGTCATGGATGCGGTTCCGCCATGCGCTGAGGATAGCGCGTGGGAATGACGGTTGCGGGGCAGGGCGATCGCGGCCTTGCTCCGTCGCAAGGCCGATCCTCGCTCCCGCCAGCGGGAAAGAGGCTCTCGATGCGCAAGGCGTTTGATTTCCCTTCTCCCGCTTGCGGGAGAAGGGGCCCGCAGGGCGGCCGAGGGTAGCGTGCGAGGTCGGAGCTGCACGCTCGCGTGCAGACCCTCACCCCAACCCGCACCCCGGCCCGATCGCCTGGCGATCGGGCGTTCGGCGCAGCGCGAGCCGATGGCTCGCAAGCGCTGCCCCTCACCCCGCCAGCGGGAGAGGGCCTTTCAATGCGCAGGGCGTTGCGTACCCAAACAGGCGATCCGCGCCGCGGGCTTCAGGCCTCGGCCTTGCTCAACTTCAACGCTGGCTCCAGCACGTTGAACAGGCGCTTGACCTCGCCGCTCATCAGCGCGAAGCGCGCGTCGAGCTCGGCGCGCAGGTCGTCGCGCTCGGTGTTCTCCAGGGTGTCGACGGCGCCGTCGAGCAGCTTGAACTTGCGGATCACCAGGTCCTCGCCGAGTACGAAGGACACGTGGTCGTCCAGGTTCAGCGCCAGGCGCGTGACCTGCTTGCCGGTTTCCAGATGCTTGTTGATCTCGTCGCCCTGCAGCTCCATGCGCTGGCACTTGACCACCGCGCCCTGTTCCATCGGATCACGCAGCTCGCATTCCTCGCCCAGGCTCAGGCCTTCGGGCAGCGGCTCGCCGGCGAGCCAGCCGGTCAGGATCGAGCGCGGTGCGACTTCGGCGTTCAAGGGCAGCGCCGGGAAGCTGCCGAGCGCGCGCCGGATCTCGCTGACCACGTTCTCGCCGCTCTTGCGGCTGGAGGTGTCGACCACGACGATGCCGTGCTCCAGGTCGAGCAGGGCGTCGGTGCGGCTGGGCTTGATGAAGGCGCGCGGCAGCAGGTCGACGATCAGCTCGTCCTTGAGCCGCTTGCGGGTGCGGCTGCCGGGTTTGCGGCCTTCCTTCTGCTCGATCTCGGCCAGTTTCTTGGCCAGCATGTCGTTGACCACCGAGCCCGGCAGCAGCCGGTCCTCGCCGCCGACGCTCACCCAGATCGCGTCCTGGATGCGGTTCGACATGGCCTCGGCGTCGCGGCCGAAGGGCGAGATGAAGCCGCGCGAAGACAGCTCCAGCGGGCCGACCGGCTTGAGCTTGCACTCCTCCAGGCCTGCTTCGAGTTCGTCGAGTTTGGTGGTGGTCGGGAAGCGGAACAGCGTCAGATTGCGAAAGAACATCGAAGTCCCGAAAAGTGAGGAAGGGGAACGGAGCCGAACCGCGGCCGGGCCTTACATGGCCGCAGGCTCGGTGCCCGTTTCCGGTTCGTGCGGTTCGCCGGCGAGCCACGCGTGCGCGTCCGGCAGCGGCGACTGGCCGAGGCGGCCCAGGGCGAGGAAATCGAACAGCTTGGGATCGGACAGCTGCGAAGGGCGGATATCGCCCAGAGCGCGGGCGATGGTTTCGATCCGGCCCGGGCTCTCGAGTTCCCAGACGTCCATCATCTTCTTGACCTGCTTGCGCTGCAGGTTCTCCTGCGAGCCGCACAGATTGCAAGGGATGATCGGAAACTCGCGCGCCGCGGCGTACTGCGCGATGTCGTCCTCGCGCACGTAGGCCAGCGGCCGGATCACCACGTGCTTGCCGTCGTCCGACAGCAGCTTGGGCGGCATGCCGCTGAGCTTGGCGTGGAAGAACAGGTTGAGGAAGAAGGTCGCGACCAGGTCGTCGCGGTGGTGGCCCAGCGCGATCTTGGTGAAACCTTCCTGCTCGGCGTAGCTGTACAGGGCGCCGCGACGCAGGCGCGAGCACAGCGAGCACATGGTCTTGCCCTCGGGCACGACCCGGGTCACCACCGAGTAGGTGTCCTGCTCGAGGACCTTGTAGGGCACGCCCACCGATTCCAGATAGGCCGGCAGCACGTGCTCGGGGAAATCGGGTTGCTTCTGATCCAGATTGACCGCGACCAGCTCGAACCGCACCGGCGCCTTCTTGCGCAGCTGCAGCAGGATGTCCAGCAGGGTGTAGCTGTCCTTGCCGCCGGACAGGCAGACCATGACCTTGTCGCCGTCCTCGATCATGCCGAAGTCGGCGATCGCGCGGCCGACCTGGTGGCGCAGGCGTTTGGCCAGGCGCTGATGTTGGTGGCCGCGACGCTGGTCGGCGCGGACGTGGCGCAGGGGTTCGGCTAGGGGCAGGACGGTGCTCATCAGACCGTCCATTCTACGGGCAGCCATGGGGCGGCTGCGATCCGAGCCTGGGCCGCGACAGGTCCGCGCACAAACGAACGGCGCGGTGGACCGCGCCGTCGTGGCGGCAAAACCGACGCCTGCCGCCGAAAGCCGCCGCCCGTTCTGCGAGGCGGTCGGCGGGAGCGATCATTTGCGCGCGGGTGCTTCCCTGCCGCGAACCGGGGCCGGGCTCTCCTCCGCCACCGGCTTCAGCGTCAGCTCGTGGCTGTCGCGCACGGGCGCCTGGGCTGGGGTGATGCTGGGGTCGGGGACGATCGCGATATTGAGCTTGCAGTCGGCGCCCAGCGGAACGCTGGCCGGGAATTGCTTGCAGTCGGGGCCTTTCTTGCCGTCCGGGCAACACCAGCGGGTGCCGCGCTCGCCCTGGATGACCACGTTCTTGGCCGCGGCCAGCGGCGAGGTGCAGGCGAGCAACGCGAAAGCGGATATCAGAACCAGGCGATTCGAAAACCGATCCATCAGACCTCTCCTTGGTGTGCGGGCGATCCGCGGCTGCAGGATAGGCAAACGATCTTCTAACTAAATATGAACGAAATTTTTACTATTCAGGCGCCGGACAGCGGCCGGCCCGCGCCTCCCGAGCCGGCTTGGGCGCGTAATGGCCACAGCGGTTTTACGCATGCGCTACGGCGCCTCGATGTCGACACCGAAAGCGACGGCTCAAGGAGATATGGCGACGCCATCGTCGCGCGTTAAGCTCAGCACATGAGCGAAAGCGACGATCCCGCCGAAATAGCACGCAAGCTGGCCGAACTGCGGCTGGAGCATCGCGACCTGGATGCCGCCATCGACCGCCTGGCCCAGGACACCGACGCCGATGAACTCACGGTCAAACGATTGAAGAAGCGCAAGCTATGGCTGAAGGACTGCATCGCGCGCCTGGAAAGCGCGTTGATTCCCGACGAGCCGGCGTGAGCCGAGGCTACGGATGATCCAGGACGATCGCGCATGACAGGGCAGGGACGGGACCGCGAGCAATTGCAGGCGCTGTGGCGCCATCGCGCCACGAGGACCGCGGTGGTCGCCCTGGCCCTGACCGCATTGGTCACCGCCGCGTTGGGCGGCTTCGGCCGAGCTCAATCGGCGCAGAAGCATCCGCAGTCTGGTGCCGGCGCGCGCGTGGACACCGGCGCGCTAGCGCTCACGCCGTTGCGTGCGTGGCTAACGGACGCGCAGCCGGGGCGCCCGCCGGACCGCTCCGGTCAGCGCTACCTGGTACTGCAGTTACGCGCCGAGAACCTCACCGAAAGCGGCATCGCCGCGATCGCCTATTTACAGCAGGACTTGGTCTGGCTTCCCGATGGCCGTTCCGGCGAGCGTCGTGCCGACGTGTTGCTGCGCGCTGACGACCATGGCTTCGACGTGACCCTGCAGCCGCGCCTGCCGACTACGCTCGATCTGGTCTGGAAGTTGCGTGCCGGCGAGCGCCTGGCGCCGGGTACCGCCTGGGGCACCTACCGACGCGACTACGTCGCCCGCACCTACCTGACGGGCGAAACCGCGTGGATCCAGCAACAGCCCGACACCCGACTGCTGCTGACCGTGGACGACCGAACCGGGACGGCGACGCCATGAACGCGCGCACCGAGCCGAGCGCGCGCCGCTTGCCCATTCGGTGGTCCTTGGTCGCGACCTCGTTGCTGACGCTGGCCGCGATCGTCTATCTGCGCAAAGCCGAGCCCGATTACGAGGCCAAGCTCGCGCCGCTGACGTTGCCCGGGGCTATAGCGCAGAGGGTGGAGGCGCGCAACTTCGCGATAGAAGTGAAGCGGATACGCCTGGCGCGCGCCTATCTGGTGCGTGGCGACTACCTGCATCCGCAGCCGCGCATGCTCAAGCCCGACGGGATCTGGCTGTCGGCGCTGACCGAAGCCGAAGCGCTGAAGGAGCCGGGCTACATCGGCGCACAGCTTCGCACACGCGATGGCCTGGTCTATCTGGCCAGTGGCAGCAGCCGTCCCAAGCTACCGGGCAGTAACTTCAACGGCCAGGAACTCGCGACCGGACTACGCGGCACCGGCGGCTATTTCTTCGACGTGCCGTCGGATCGCCTGCATGGCGCGCACCTGCAGTTCTACTGGGGTCCGCTGGCGCCGGGTCCCATGGACCATCTGATCGACATCGACCTCGGTCTCGACGGACCGAAGACGCAGCGTCTGTTGCAGGAAGCCAAACCGGTGCTCGACTTGCGATGAATACGAACTCGCCCACGGATGCCACCGCGAGCGGCTGGCTGCGCCGCAACGGCTTTTGGCTGCTGGGTGCGCTGGTGCTCGGCTCGCTGGCGTTCGCCTTGCCTTATCGCAGCGCGCTGCGCGAACAGGAGCGGCGCGCGCCGCAACACGCGATCGAGGTAGCGGCCGGCGATTGGGGCGACTATGAGGATTCGCGCTGGCGCGTGGTCGAAGTACGCCGTGTCGACGGCCTCAAGCCTGGCGCTGCCGGCTACCTCAGCGCGCCGGCATCCTTGCTGGCGGTGACTTACGAGGTGATCCCTGGGGCCACGGCGCTTTCGGATCGGCTTGACCGCTGCGAGAGCCGGTTATCGCACGCCGACGGCCGCCGCTGGCGTGCGGGGTCGACGTCGCTGTCGCGGCTGCTCGGGCCGCGCGACGAGCTCGGCAACGGCTGCGGTTCGCGTCTGGGGCGCGACTTCGAGCGTGTGCGCGCGCGTGCCGACCGGCCGTTCCGCTTCCGTCATCTGTACTTGGTTCCGGCGGCGCAACCCGAACGTGAATTGCGCGCTGAACTACTGCTGCCGCCGGCGTCGGGCGTCCAACCTTCCGGGCATTACCTGCGTTTCAGTCTGTAGTCGCATCGGCCGGCCGCCCAAGCGCGCGATCGCGCGGTCGAAGGTCGCCGCCAGCAGGACCACGCGCAACAGCTCAGTGAACAGCGCCGGCCGCACCGACATCGGGCCGTTGAACAGCAACGACACCGGTTGGCCGATCACGTTCCAGGTCTGCCAATCGTGTGCGCCAATCAGATGAACCGCCACACGCCAGGCCGCGGCGTCGGCGTAGGCGAGCAGCTGCCAGCACAGACACAGGGTAAGCAATGCCGGCAATCCGGCGCGCAGCACCAGGCGCAGGCTGTTGACTACGGGCACGCCCTTGCTGGTCCATCCGGCGCTGAGTTTGTCTGCCAACGTGCGCCATACCAGATGCAGCCTGCGATAGCGCGTGCCGACCTGGTGCAGATGCGCGTCGGCGCCGTCCAGGCGTTGCCGGCGACGCAGATCCAGGCCGTAGAAGATGGCGACGATCGCTAACCACACTAGCGGCATCACCACGGCGCCAGCGGCGGTGGACAGAAGGTCCCAGGCCGGATCCAGTGCGCGCTTGATCGGCGCCAGCGAGAACAGTCCGAGGAACGGGTTCTGCCACCAGTCGGCGATCGCGGCGTAGATCACCCGCGCCTGCCACCAGGTTTTGACCCAGGCCAGACCTTTGGCGATCGCGGCGACGCCTACGAACACCCAGTAGGCTTCGCAGATCGTGGCCAGAACGGTCCACGCAGCGTGGCCGCTGTTCGCGGCGCGGCGCTTGGCCAAGTATCGCACCACCCAGGCCACCAGCAACGCGATCCACAGCCCGCGCAGCTGCAGCACGTCGTTGAAGTTCTCGCGATGCTCGAAAGACACGCCGAAAATATAGTTGAGCGCGAAATCGCGCTTGACGCCTTCGAGCAGACCCCAGCTTGCGTAGTAGGCGAAGAACGGCAGCAGCGCAACCGCAAGCGCATCGAGCCAAGGCTGGCTTGGGGCAGCCGAGATCGTGCGCCCATGCGTGGCGAGACTGTTCAACGAAGGTCGCAGCGCCAGGAACATGGCAATGGTGCCCGCCAGCTGGGTCACGATCAGCAGCGCGATCGCCGCGTAAGACAGCAACACGCTGGTTTCGGCCAGCGCGATCGCACCGTCCAACAACAGGTCGTAGGCCACGCGCTGGGCGAAGTACCAGAACAGCAGTGCCGGCCAGTGCCGCCACAGCAGGCGCGCCGCGAGCCGTGGGATCTCGAGCCACGCGTGATCGACGGGCAGGTGCGCGGTCACAGAGGCCGGGCTGGCGGAGGGAGCACTCATCGGATCCTTGCTCTGTGGCGACGCCGCATCCTAGCAAGCCCTGTCGTGCCTGCGCCGCCGCAGACTAGAATCAGCGTTGCGATGTCTCCCATATTCGGGATCCCTCCCGTGACCCGACTGAAGACCGCCCTGGCGGCCTGACCCGGTGTCTGCCCGCCGTTTCCGCCGGCGCGCACATCCCGTTCCTCAAGCACAACCCGTTCAACGAGCGCGTGCGGGTCGAATCCGCTTCGCGGAGTCCGTTTCAGGCCGACTTCGCGATGGACTCGCCGAACTTATCGATCGCCGCGCTGGACGGCACGCGAGGGCCGATCAAGGCCAGCGCGAAAATCCGGCGGGCTGCTCTCCTGTAGCCGGTGCCGGCGACCGACGCACCTAAAAAACTGTATCGCGCGCCTGAAAAGCGTGTTGCTTCCCGGCGAGCCGGCCCTGAGTGACGGGGCTAATTGGGCAGGGCGACAGCAGGGCTGAAAGCTGCTTCGTTCTGCTTGGCAAGCGAAGTAAGACTACCAGCCGCCACCGTCTTTCGGCTCCTCGACAAGGAGGTCTTGAAGTAAGCGCTTAAGCGATTCGATGCGTGCCCTGTCCGCAGAGCTACAGCTAGTCGCGCACTTTTGCTCGAGATCCGCCAACTCTTCTATTAGCTGCGCAACGTTGACGTTAATGAGGTCAGCTGCGGTAGCCTGTCCAAGGGAAAAGGTCAGCGCAAGCGCCAAAAAGACATTTGCCAATTTCATTGCCGACGTCCTATGAACTGATGAACTGAAGTTCCGAGTTGTATCACAACCAACACGTCGGTCAGTAAAATGGTCAGTGATCGAGAAGTGCATGCACATTTTTTATGCGTTTCGGCATCTGAGTTGTGGCGTTACCTACTACTTGCACTGTCAACATATAGCAGCAGCCGAAAAATCCCACATGCAATAAGCGCATCATCGGCCAGGTGACGCGCAGCCTGACGCCCAGCAGCTGAGTCGGCTTACTATGCATCTCGGTTGAGGAAAGAGTGTTTGCGTGCCATTCGATTCTAAGATTGCGCGTGCTGGTCCTTGCGCTTCAGCATCGAACGCTCGTCGAGCTTGACCGCCAGATCCATCAACAGGTCGTAGCAGACTCGCTGGGCGAAGAACCAGAACGCCAGCACCGGCCAGTGCCGCCACAGCAGGCGGGCGCTGAGCAGCGGGATCTCCAGCCATGCGCGTTCGACGGGCAGTTGCATGGAGGCCGCGGAGGCTGGGCTGGCGGCGGAAACGCTCATCGGGTCCTTCCTCGGTGACGACGGCGCATCCTAGCAAGTCGCATCGTGCCTGCGCTGCCGCCGGACTAGAATCGTCGGCGCGATTCCGCCCCTATTCCGGATCCCCCATGACCCGATTGAAGACCACCCTCGGTGGCCTGGCCCTGTGCCTTGCCGCCGCATCCGCTAGCGCGCACGTTCCGTTCCTCAAGCCCAACCAGTTCAACGTGCTCAACGCGCGGGTGCAGGTCGAATCCGCCTTCACGGAGTTTCCGTTCCAGGCCGACTTCGCGATGGACTCGCCGAACTTCTCGATCACCGCGCCGGACGGCACGCGAGATCCGATCAAGGCCAGCGCGAAAACCCGTGGCGCGGTCTACCTGGAGCCGGTGCTGGCGTCCGACGGTACCTACCGGATCAGCACCGGCGTGCGTCCGGGCCCGACCTACAAGGCCGTCGAAACCGCGGAAGGCAAGCTCTATTTCTCCGACGACATCGCGCGCAAGCAGGGCGTGGCCACCTCGCTGAAGTACGCCAGCCGTGCGGATGTCTACCTGGCGAAAGGCGAGCCCGGCTATACGCCGCGACCGATGAACGAAGGCGTGGAGATCATCCCCTTGTCGTCGCCCAATCGCCTGGCCTTGGGCGGCGAGCTGCGCCTGCGGGTGCTGCGCGACGGCAAGCCGGTTCCGCATGCGCGTATGGTGGTGGTGGCCGACAACGAACACTACGTGGCGCACCGGATCGGAGACCTGTACGACGTCGAAAACGTGCGTGAGAGCAATCTGCGCGCGGACGCCGCCGGCGAGATCGCGTTCCGCCCGGCGCAGGCAGGCCTGTACCTGCTGTTCGTGACGGTCCACGAGAAGATCGACGCGGCGATGTGGGAGAGCGACAACGCATCGCTGGCGCTGGAGGTCAACCTGCCCGAGGCGAAGTCTCGACCCTGAGGGCGCGCCGCGCCGGCGACGATCGCAATGCGGTCGTCGCCAGCGTCCGGAGTATCCGGCGCCTTACTGCGCCGTCGCGACCGGCGCCGGCGCTTCCACCGGCTTGGCCATCTCCGGGCTGATCTTCTCGATCGTGTGGCGCAGTTCGCGGCCGAGGATGACCTTGGCGTCCTTGGCCCAGGCGTCCAGGCGTGCGTCGAAGGCGAGCTTGCCGTTGCTGTCGGGCCAGACCAGCTTGAGTTCGCGCAGCTTCTGGATGAAGCCGCGGAACAGGGTCTTGTCGAAGAACTCCGGCGCGGCCGGCGCGTACAACAGCGACAGGCGCTGGGCGGCGAGCTGGCACTGGCTTTCCAGTTCGCCCGCCGACATGGTGCCGGCGCCGTTCTTCACCAGCACCGAAATCGCGATGTAGTAGCGCTCGAAGGCCTGCTGCAGCGAGTGGCCGATCGCGCGCAGGCGGAACACTTCGTCGGTCTGGCCGGCGTTGCGCGCCAGGATGCCGCCGTCGTCTTCGCTCACGCGTTCCAGCAGGCCTTCGCGGATGAACACTTCGACGGTAAGGGTGAGGCGCTGGGCGAACTCGTCCTCGGTCCAGGGCAGGAACAGCTCGGCCTGCAGGAACGGATACACGCTGCGGCCCAGGCGCAGCACGCCGGCCAGGCTCATGCGGCGGTTGTGCTGGAAGCAGCAGGCGATCCACGAGGCGCCGGTGAACAGGTGCAGCACGTTGTTGCGGAAATAGCTCAGCAGCACCGCCTTGTCTTCGCCGTCCACGCCCAGCACATCGCCGAGCGGATGGGCGATGCGCTCGAGCACGTTGATCTCTTCGCCGTGGGCGACGATTTCCTGCGGCGTGTGCGGGGTGACGGTGACGCGGTCGGAGTAGGGCAGCTCGGCCAGCAGGGTCTTGGACAGCGCGATCTGGGCCAGCAGGTCGGCCTCGCCCATGGCGTGCTTGGGCGTGGACAGCAGGGCCAGCGCCAGCAGGTTGATCGGGTTGACGTCGGCGGCGCGGTTGACGTTGACCTGGATGCGCTCGGCCAGCGCGGCGACGGTGTCCGACAGCCACTGCGGCTTGTCGTCCTCGCCGACCGGGCGGCCATCCCATTCCGGCGCGTGCTCGGCGAGCACGTCGTTGAGCCGGATCGGCTCGCCGAAGTTCACCACCACCTGGCCGTAGTTGGAGCGCAGCACCTTGGGGATGCCCCACAGCAGCTGCCAGATCGATTCCTTTTCCTTGGGCTTGCCCGACAGCTCGTCGAGGTAGCTGTTGCCCTCCATCAGCTTCTCGTAGCCGATGTAGACCGGCTGGAACAGCACCGGCCGCGTGGGCTGGCGCAGAAAGCCGCGCACGGTCATCACGATCATGCCGCCCTTGGGCGGCAGCAGCCGGCCGGTGCGCGAGCGCCCGCCTTCGATGAAGTACTCGATCGAATAACCGCCCGCGACCAGCTGCGCCACGTATTCGGAGAACACCGCCGAATACAGCGCGCTGCCGCGGATGCTGCGGCGCAGGAAGAACGCGCCGCCCTTGCGCAGGATGGTGCCGACCACCGGCAGGTTGAGGTTGGCGCCGGCGGCGATGTGCGGCGGCACGATGCCCTTGGTGTAGAGCAGGTAGCTCAGCAGCAGATAGTCCATGTGGCTGCGGTGGCAGGGCACGTAGACCACTTCGAAACCGGGCGCTTCCTGCTTGAGCTTGTCCAGGTGGTGGACCAATACGCCGCGGTAGATGCGGTTCCACACCGGGGTGAGCAGGAAGCTGGCCGAGCGCACCACCGGGTGCGAATAGTCGGCGGCGATCTCGTAGGCGATCGCGTGCGCCTTCTTCCAGGCGTCGACCGGCGAGCTGTTGTCGCGGCGGGCCTGGTCGGCGATCGCGTCCTTGACCGGTTCGGAGGCCAGTACCTGATCCACCAGCAGGCGTCGGGTCGACAGGTCGGGGCCGATGACCGCGGCGCGGATGCGGCGGAAGTGGGTGCGCAGCACGCGCGAGAGCTTGCGCACCGTGCGTTCGGCGGGCAGGCCCTCGGCGACGATGCCGCGCAGCGACACCGGCGGCGAGAACCGCACCAGGGTGTGGCGGCCGTTGAGCAGGATCGCCAGCAGGCGCCGGAAGCGGCCGACCAGGGTCCAGTTTTCCGAGAACAGCACCGAGAACCAGCCGGTGCTGCGGTCGGGCGCGCGGCCGACGAAGATCGACACCGGCACCAGCTGCACGTCCAGCTCCGGATCGGCGCGGTGCGCGTCGAGCAGGCGCGCGAGCGAGCCGGAATGGGTCTTGGCCGGCGGCGGCTGCGGCGCGGCGCCGCCCAGGGATTCGCCCAGCGACTGCAGCGGCGCCAGGGTGCCGCCGGCGTTGCGGCGCGACAGCGCCACGTAGGCGCGCTTGCGCCCGAGCGGATCGCCGGGCAGCGGCTGCAGCGGCGAAGGCAGGCCGCTCTCGCGGCAGGCGCGCTCCAGGATCAGGGCATTGGACAGGCCGTAGTCTTCCAGCACGTAGCAGACCGGGCGGCCGTTCCATTCCTCGGCGACGTGCTCGGACGGCGACTTGGGCTCGATCGTCAGCTGCACCCACGGCGCCATCAGGCGGCCGAGCAGCTTGGCCCACCAGGGCCGGCGCGCGGGCGGCAGCGGGCGCGCTTCGGCCGCGGACGGCGCCGGCGGCGGCATCGGCAGCTCGGGCTGGGACGGGTCGTGCTCGGGTTCGATCGCGTGGGCGTGCTCGGGCAGGGCCGGGTCGGCGGCGTGCGCGGCCGGGCTGGCGTCGCCGGCGGTGGCCGACGATTCCGGAGCGCCAACCGGGTCGGCGGGCGGGGTGGCTGAATTCTGGTTCTGCACAGATTCGTCCGTTAACGCGCCGACATCGGCGCCGAATATGCCGCCTTCCGCATTCTGTGCGGTGTCGGCTGAGGGTGCGGTCGAGTCTGCGGCGGGCGCGGAGCCGGGCGCGGTGGCCTGGGCCGCGGGCTCGCTTTCAGGGGTCGCGCTGGGCGGGGCGTCGTCCGGACGGGCCGGTGCGGCGTCGGGGAAAGGCAGGGGCGTTTGTTTCGGCATCGGCGCCATTATGCCCATTCGGATTGGGGCTGCTTGCGCGGATGCGGCGGCATCCCGCGTGCCGCCGCCCCGATCGGACGCGGCGCGCGGCGCCCGCGCTAGGGCGCGGTCTTGGCGACCGGCGCGCGCGAGTCGGCGTTGCGCGCGCTGACGCTGCGCGCGGCTTCGGTTTCGGCGTGGCGCAGCACGTCGCTGAGGTACCAGCGGCCGTCGTGGCGTTCGACCCGCACATAGGCATCGATCGGCTGACCGGCCATGGTGTAGCGGATGCGCACGCGCGCGCTGTCGCCGGTCTGTTCGGCCAGGGTCGCCTCGACCCGGTCCAGGCTGGCGTCGATATCCAGCCCATAGCCGACCAGCACCTGCTTGAAGCGGCCGAAGAACGGACCCAGCCGTTCCAGGCTGCGGTCCATGCCGGTGATGGACAGCGCGTCGGGGCCGGTCAGGCCGGTCTGGCGCGCGGCCGCGGCCAGCTGCGGGATCGCGATGCGGGCGCGCTTGGGATCGCCCAACGGCGCGCGCTGGCCCCAGGCGCTGATCGCGCCGATCAGTTGGGCGTAGTGGTCGCGCTCTTCGGCGCTGTAGTCGCCCTCGCTGCGCACGTACTGGGTCGCGAACAGGCCCAAAGTGGCGGCGGCCGAGCGCAGTTCGGCGTGCGCGCCGGCGAACTGGCGTTGGTAGACGGCCTGCAGTTTCTTCTCCGCGCCCGGTGCGGCCAGGGCCTGCAGGAAGCCGGGCAGGCGGTCTTCCAGCGGCAGCTCGGTCAGCGGCCAGAGGGTGCGGCCTTCGCGCCAGGCGGTTTCGAGACGGTCGTGCAGGACCGGCGGCACCGCATGGCGCGCATAGCCGGCCAGATCGTTGCGGCGCAGGTCGCGCACCAACTGCTGCACCGCCTCGGCCGGCAGCTTGGGCGGCGCGTCGTGGCCGGTCGGCGGCGCGCGATCGCAGCCGCCGCAGGCGACGACGATCAGCAGCAACGCGGCCAGGGCGCGTCGGGCGGTGAACATCGGTGGCGGCTCCCCAGTCGCGGACTGGCATCTTGGCCGTGCGCCCGGGCCGACACAAGCCGTCGGCCGGGGGCGCTCAGAAAGCGCCATAGCTGACATATCGCGTCTACTAGTCCTAATTTTCAGCGCGAAGATGAAACTGTGACGGTTCACGGAAATTGAGCTGAACAGGTCTCCGCGCGTATTCGTGACCGCGATCACCGTGTGTGCGTTCATGTCCAGCTACGTTGCCGCTATGGCACGTTTTATGCGTCAGTAAACAAGCCAGATCCGGCAAGACGCCGGATCGTCAGCACGCGATCAGCGCAAGGAGCACCGATCTATGCGTCTTTCCCCGAGTCATCTGCTTGCAGCCCTCTTCGTGGCCGGCATCGTGCCCGCCCACGCCGCCGACGACAGCACCCAGTTCGACGTCACCATCACGATCACCAGCGTTTGCGACATCCACACCGTCGCCGCCACCGACGTCAATTTCGGTTCGGTCGCCTCATCCGCGACCAACGTCGACCAGCAGGGCCAGCTGACCGTGAACTGCACGCCGGGCACGGCCTACACGATCGCGCTCGACAACGGCCAGAACGGCGCCGACGTCGACTCCCGGGCGATGAGCGACGGCACCAACCAGGTTCCCTATCAGCTCTATCGCGCCGCCGCGCGCGGTGCGGGCGATGTCTGGGGCAGTACCGTCGGCGGCGGCGGCAACGTCCTGGCAGGCAGCGGCACGGGTGCGGCGCAGAACCTGCCGGTATACGGCAGAACGCCGAGCGCCAACTTTCCCAGTGCTACTTACAATGACGTGGTAACCGCCACGGTGACCTACTGAGCGGAGCGTAGGAGTGAGCGGCCGTTGGCTCGCGCATGCCGTTCGCGCCGCGCTCGCCGTCGCGGCCCTGTCGGGCGTGTTCGCGCAGGCTCCGGCGATGGCGGCCGGTCTGCAGGTCACCCCGACTTCCCTGACCCTGCCGGCCGGCAAACGCGCCGACGGCCTGTGGCTCAGCAACACCGGCGACCAGCCGCTGCATGCCCAGATCCGGGTGTTCCGCTGGACCCAGGAAAACGGCGAGGAACGTTTCGAGGCGACGCGCGCGCTGGCGGCCAGTCCGCCGATGCTTGCGCTGGCGCCGGGCGCGCGTCAGTTGGTACGCGTGATCCGGCTGGGCGCACCGCCCGCGGCCGAGGAAGCGTACCGGCTGATCGTCGACGAGCTGCCGCCCGGCGATCGGGAACGACAGGCCGGTCTGCAGTTCGTACTGCGCTACTCGGTGCCGGTGTTCCTGGCTCCGATCGGGGACGCGACCATCGCACCGGACCTGCGCGCGCAACTGCAGTTCGACGGCGCGCAGACGCGCCTGGCCGTGCACAACCGTGGCAGCCAGCACGCGCAGTTGGCCGACCTGACCTTCGTCGACGCGCGGGGAGGCCGCCATGCGATCGCGCCGGGCTTGCTCGGTTATGCCCTGGCCGGTCAACGCATGCGTTGGCCGCTGACCGAGTCGGCCGAATTGCTGCGCGGTCCCGGCACGCTCAAGGCGAGAGTCAATGGCGAATCGATCGAGCGAACCCTGGCGCTGGACCCGCCGGCTCGCTGAAGCCATGTTCGCCGGCCTGCTCTTGGCATCCTCGGCGGGCCATGGGGCGGAGCTGCCGCCGTTGATCGCGGCCGATGCCGGCGAGGCCGGCACCGCGGCCGCGCCGCTGCAGCTGTACCTGGAAGTCAGCCTCAACCAGACCGCCTACGGCACGCCGCAACCGTTCGAGCTGCGCGACGGCCGTTTGTTCGCCAGCGTCGCGACCCTGCGCCAGATCGGCTTCGTCCTCGAGGGCCATGCGGACGGCGAATCGCTGGCGCCCGACAGCCTGGCCGGCGTCAGCGTGCGCTACGACGCTTCCTTGCAACGCGTGGCGATCGACGCGCCGTTGTCGTTGCTGTCCTTGGCGATCACGCGCCTGAACACGCCAGGCGTCGATATTCCCACCGCGTCCGCGTCGCCCGGCGTGCTGCTCAACTACGACTTCTATGCCAGCCGCGACGACCGCGGCGACAGCATCAGCGCCTTCGCCGAACTGCGCGCTTTCGGTCTCGGCGCCGGCGTTTTCAGCCAGACCGCGGTGACGCGCAGCCATCGCAGCCAGGACGAGCCGCGGCGGACCGATTCGGTGCGCCTGGACAGCAGCTGGCGTTGGTCGTCGCCAGCCTCGATGGTGAGCGTGACCGTCGGCGATGTGATCAGCGGCCAGCTCGACTGGACCCGGCCCCTGCGCCTGGGCGGCGTGCGCATCGGCCGCGATTTCGGCCTGCAGCCGTATCGCATCACCACGCCGCTGCCCACCTTCCTGGGCGAAGTCGCGGTGCCGTCGGCGGTGGACCTGTACGTCAACGGCATCCGCCAATACAGCGGCGAACTGCCGCCGGGGCCGTTCCAGCTCGCGACCGTCCCGGGCATCACCGGCGCCGGCAATGCCCAACTGATCGTCACCGACGCCTTCGGCCGCAGCCGCCAACTCGACTTTCCGTTCTATGCCGCGCAACAACTGCTCGCCAAGGGCTTGTCGGATTGGTCGCTGAGTTTGGGCATGGCGCGCGAGGACTATGCGCTGCGCTCGTTCTCGTACGGAAGCGAACTGCTCGCCAGCGCGGACCTGCGTTACGGCGTCAGCGACGAGTTCACCTTGGAGGCGCACGCCGAAGGCGGCGATGGCGTGGTCAACGGCGGGCTCGGCGCGATCTGGTTGCTCGGGCGCGCCGGCGTATTCGGCGCTTCGCTCACGCACGGCCAGGACCGCAGCGACTCCGGTTGGCTGTACGCCGCCGCCTACAACTGGAGCAACGGCCGCTTCAACCTGGCCGCCGACACCCAGCGCACGCACGGCGAGTACCGCGATGTCGCCTCGCGCTACGGCCTTGGCCCGGCGCGGATCAGCGAACGCGCGGTGGCGAGCTGGAACGACGGCCGCCTGGGCAGCCTGGGCCTGAGTTACGTGCGCCTGGTTTATCGCGACGAAATCCATCGCGACGAAACACCGGCCCGCTACGGCAGCGCCACCTGGACTCGCACCTTCAAGGGCGGGGCGACGCTGAGCCTGTCCTACAACCAGAATCTGGATCGCGGCGAGGATCGCAACGTCTACCTCGGCTTCTCGATGCACCTGGACTACGGCCGCGAGGATCGCCGCCTGCAGGTCAGCGCTTCGCTGCAACGCAACCGCGATCGCGACCAAGCGGTGCTGGACCTGAGCCGGCCGATGCCCGGCGACGGCGGTTTCGGCTGGCGCCTGCAGGCGCGCGGCGGCGACGGCGAAGAGGGCGGCCTGGCCGAAGTCGGCTGGCTGACCTCGTTCGGTCGCTACAACCTCGGCTTCGCCCGCCAGGGCGACAACGACTACGGCTATGCCAGCGCCAGCGGCTCGCTGGTGTGGATGGGCGGCCATGCCTTCGCCGCGCGCAACGTCAGCGACGCGTTCGCGGTGGTTTCGACCGGCCGCGCCGAGGTGCCGGTGCTGCTGGAGAACCGGCCGATCGGCCGCACCGATCGCGACGGCATGCTGCTGGTGACGCCGCTCAATGCCTGGCAACGCAACCGCATCGGCATCGATCCGATGGAACTGCCCGCCGATCTGCGCCTGGACCGGGTCGAGGTCCAGGCCACGCCGCAGGACCGCTCCGGCACGTTGGTGCGCTTCGGTATCGAGCAAGTCCGCGCCGCGGTGCTCGTGCTGCACGACGCCAACGGCCAGGCCTTGCCGGTCGGCAGCCGCGTGCATCTGGACTCGGGCGCGAGCGCGGTCGTCGGCTACGACGGCGAAACCTATCTGGACGCCTTGCAGGAGCTCAACACGGTGCGCGTCGACACAGCCGACGGCGCCTGCAGCGTGCGCTTCGCGTATCCGGCCGGCGGCGGCGTGCCGCGCATCGGGCCGCTGATCTGCCAGAGGCAGGTATCGCCATGAATCTCCCGCATGCCGCGGCCTTGTGCCTGATGTCGGTGCTGTTGTTGTTCGCGCGCTCCGCAGAGGCGGCGACCACCTGCAACGGCAGCATGACCGGCATGACGTTCGCACCGACCAGCGGCGGTGTCACCGACGCCACTGCGACTCTCACCGTCACCTGCAACACCTTCGGCCTGTCGCTGCTCGCCAACGCCAGGGTCAACATGTGCGTGAGCATCCGCAGCGGCACCGACGGCGGCGGCACGCTCAACCCGCGCCGCCTCGTCAACGGTTTCGGCGATCCGATGAACATGCAGCTCTATACCGACGCTGCGCGCACGGCGATCTGGGGTTCGCGCGGCGATGCCACGGTGCCCAACCCGGTGCTGTTGCAATTCACCTATGCCGTGCCGGTGCTCGGCGGCAGCGAAACACAGAACGTGACCCTGTATGGCCGCATTCCGGCGCAGACTGGGCTCAACGCCGGCACTTACAGCAATCGCTTCATCGCCGCCGCCGACACCCTGATCGAGTTCCGCTATGACGAGCAACTGCTAGGCACCCCGCCGATGCCGGCCTCATGCATCTCCGGCGGCAGCCCCGGCGCCTCCAGCCAGTTCCCTTTCACCGTCAACGGCTCGGTGCCCAATAGCTGCACGCTCACCCCCAAGCCGGTACCCAGCCTCGCTTTCGGCAACGTGCCGGGGCCGATCGCCGCGAACGTGGACCAGGCCACGTCGATCGGCCTGGTCTGCAGCGGCCGCACCGCCTGGCAGATCGGCCTCAACAACGGCCTCCACGCCAGCGGCACGACGCGGCGCATGCGCAACGGCGCCGGCCAATTCGTCGTCTACGAGCTGTATCGCGACAGCCCGCGCAGCTTGCGCTGGGGCAATACCCTGGGCAGCGACACTTTGGCCGGCACCGGGACGGGCGCGGCGCAGTCGCTGCCGGTCTACGGCCGGGTCGGCGCACAAGCGCCGAACATCGGCAGCTACAGCGACACCATCACGGTGACGGTGACGTACTGATCGCCCGCTACGTGCAACCGGCGCAACCGGCTTGACGTGACTGCCGCGCGCATAAAAAAAGGAGGCGCTGGGCCTCCTTGTAAACCGGCCGAAGCCGGGATTTCGAGTTGTGGCATGGCTCCGGCCGAGGCCGGACGGGAGCAGACTACGTCCCCCGTTAACTTAATGCAATACCTGAAATAGATCAAAATAAGTTATTGATTTTAAATGTAAAATCTCTGCTGAGATGTCATAAGCGAGGTGTCGACTCAGGGCGCGACGTTCAGCGCCGCGCGCTTGCTGGCGCGCCGTGCTTCGATCGGCTGGTCCCAGGCGTTGTTGAACAGCGCCGGCTCCCAGGAGCCGTAGGTCGGGTTGGGCAGCATCCACCAGCGTTCGCCGAACCAGTCGTGGTACTGCTCCAGCAATTGGCTGCGGCCGTCCGGCGTGTTGGCCACGATCTGCACGAAGTCGCCGAGCTGGTCGCCGAACTGCATCAGCACGCGGTACTTCTGCCCGGCCAGCTTGCGCCGGCAATTCTTCTCGCTGCCGTTCTGTTCGCAGCCTTCGACGAAGGTGCCCAGGCCGAGGAAGACGCTGTCGTCCTTCACCGGCATGCCGACCGCGCGCAGGTTGGCGATGGTCGCGGCCTGCAGATGCTCGGCGCGGTTGGACAGGTACAGGATGGTCACGCCCTTGGCGCTGGCGGCCTTGGCGAAATCGACCACGCCCGGCAGCGGCTTGGCCTTCTTCTCGGCGACCCAGGCGTCCCAAGTGATTTCGTCGTACTGCTTGCCGTCGCGGACCAGGCGCGCCTGATAGGGCGAGTTGTCGAGCACGGTCTCGTCCACGTCCATCACCACGGCCGGCGCCAGGCCGGTGGCGGCGTTGCCGCGTTCGTCGGGCACCAGCGCGTCCCAGTTCTTCTGCTTCAGCGCCACGTCCAGCTTGTCGGCGGCGGCACGGTAGACGGTTTCGGTCGCGGCGCGGTATTCGGCCGAGGTCTGGACCCAGAGCACGGCGTTGAGGTTGTCGTCGGCGCCGGGCACGGCAGCTGCGGCGGACGTGGCGCCGGCTGCGGCGGTCGCGGGAGCGGCGGCGGCCGCCGGCTCGGCCGGCTTGGCGGCCGGTTCGGTGCGCTTGCAGGCGCCCAGCGCGAGCGCGCAGGCGAGGACGGACAGGGTGAGGGCGCGGGTGTGCATGCGCGATCCGGGGCTGGGAAAGGGCAGCAGTGTAGCCGAGGCGTGTGGCGGGGTTATGCGTGGGGCGGTGGCTGGATTGGCCGGGTCGCGGCGATCTCCCAAGCGCTGCGCGTGCGGGCCACTTTCTCTTGCCGGGCTCCCTGTAGGAGCGGCGCGAGCCGCGACCGCGAATTCCGGCTGTTGTGTCAGCTGGTCACCTTCTCCTGCTTTTGGCTCCCTCCTTTATCAAGGGGTGAAGCCGTGCGTTTTCGAACCGTAGGTTCGTGCGCGGCTGAACGACAGCGGCTATGCCTGCTGGCCGGGCGGGTTGGGGAGGATTTGCTTTTGCCTTTGCTGTGCGTGGTGGTCACGAAGGTCACGGCTTCCGCCCGCTGCGCGTGCGGGTCACTTTCTCTTGCTAGCCCAAGAGAAAGTAACCAAAGAGAAGGGCTAGC